>NZ_JBHJYK010000001.1:278569-739782 GCF_042269865.1 Streptomyces sp. NPDC055966 | reverse complement strand
GGTTCGTGCGGGGGAGGGTTCGGTCATGGGCGCCAGCTCACCCGGTGTTCGGCGAGGTGGGCCAGGATCGCGTGGTTCGCCTCCCAGCCGTCCGGGAACTTCACCAGCGTGCCCAGCTGGACCGGTTCCGTGGAGGGGTAGTCGTCGAGGAGGTCGCCCACGCCCGCGCGGCAGACCACGATGCAGGCGTGGCGGTGCCGGGAGGCGAGGACGCACAGGCGGCCGGTCTCCAGGTGGAAGGCCGTGGCGTCGGGGCGGCCGGACAGCGGGTGCAGGACGACCGTGACGTCGTACTCGCGGCCCTGGAGCCGGTTGGCCGTGTCGACCGTCACGTCCGCTGCACCCAGCTCGGCGAGCGCCGCGCGGACCGCCGCCGCCTGGTCGCGGTGGGCCGTGCCGACGGCGACGCGGTCGGGAGTGAGGGGGGAAGGGTCCGGGGAGCGCTCGGAGGTGGCCTCGCCGCCGCGGTCCAGCAGCCGGCGGACCACCGCCGCCACCGCGCGGACCGCCTCCGGATCCGTGCGCGGAGTGTGCCGGGCGGGCAGCTCCAGCAGGCCCCAGCCGGAGCGCGCCGCCTCGTCGATCACCCGGTCCGGGCCGGAGCCGTCGGACGGGACGGCGAAGGCCAGGGCGCGGTCGCCGTGGTCCGTGCCGCTGCGGAACGGGGTGTACGGATAGAACGCGTCCGAGACCAGCGGGGCCGCCGAGGCCGGGAGCCGCCAGGACACCGGCAGGCGGTGCTGCGGCAGGGCCGGGTTGTGCGCCAGGAGCGTGCTGACGGCGGAGGCCGAGGGGTCGTACGACAGGCCCGCCCACTGCTCGCTGCCGACGATCGCGAACGGGTCCAGCTGGCCCGGGTCGCCCACGAACAGCGCCCGCTCGAACAGCCCGGCCACGGCCAGCAGCGAGTCCGAGCGCATCTGGTACGCCTCGTCCACGATCGCGTGCCGCCACGGCTCGTCCACCGTGACGTGCGCCCACTTCGCGGCCGTGGACAGGACGACGGGCAGGTCCTTCAGGTCGGCCGCCTTCGCCGAGGTGCGGACCTGGGGCAGCTCGTCCAGCGCCGCGTCGTACGCGTCCGCGTCGCTGCTGTGGAGGCGGCCGACGGGCAGCTCCGGGTTCTTCTCGGCGAGCCGCAGGACCAGGTCGTCCACCTGGGCGTTCGTCTGGGCCACCACCATCAACGGGCGCCCGGCGTCGGCCAGTTCGAGGGCCGCGCGGACCACCAGCGTGGACTTGCCGGCACCCGGCGGGGAGTCCACGACCACGCCCCGCTCGGTGCCGTGCAGGGTGTCGCGCAGGATCGCGTCGGTGGCGCGGGCGGCAGCGGCTCCGGGGTCGAAGCCGACCGCCGACGCGGGATGCGGATGCGCGGGACTCACAGGACGTCCTCCTCGGTCACGGCGTCAGGGGCCTCCGGCGCGGGCTCGCCCGGCGGGCCGCCGTGCGTCCACGGGGTCTGCTCCGGGTCGGGCAACTTCGCGCCGCCGCGCTGCTCGTGCTCGAACAGCGTGAAGCAGATCCGGTCGCCCTTCTCCGGCACCGAACCGGGCTCCGGCTCCTTGCCGCGGCCCATCTTGTCCAGCACCCGCAGGACCAGCACTCCGTCGGCCTCCTGCCCGACCACCTCCGCCGACTGCGGCCTGCCGCCCAGCGAGCGGTACACCTTCGCCCGCTCGGCCGTCTGCGGCCGGTCGTCCGTGCGGACCGTCACCAGCGGGCGCGGGCTCGGCCGTCTGCCCTCGCTGTACGCCATGACGACATCGATCACCTCGCCCGCGAACGCCTCCCCGGCCAGCCGCCGCCCCGCCATCACCAGCGGGTCGTCCAGCGCCTCCTGCGCCTCCAGCCGGGCCTGCTCACGCTCGCGCGTGGCCAGTTTGTTCGCCGCCGTCACCGCGTCGTCCCGGCGCGGCTGCGGGGGCTCGCCCGCCAGCACCCGGTCCCGGTGGCCCGTGAACGACCAGCGGTCCCGGGTCCAGCGCTCCTCGGCGTACGCGCCCTGGGGCAGCTGCCGCAGCAGGTCCAGGCCCCGCCACACCGCGTCCCAGGTCGGCCGGGTACGGCCGGCCACCAGGTCGCGGATCTCCCGCTCGGCCGCCGTGAGCGCGGCCAGCCGGTCGTCGGCGGTCACGGCGTCCTCGGCGGTGGCGAGCGCGGCACGCGCGCGGTCGTAGCGCTCGATCGCCGGGGCCAGCAGCTTGTTGTCGAACGCCGGGTCGGTGGCCGGACCGGCCGGCGGGCAGAGCAGCTGGCCGTCGGCGTCCCGGGCCAGCTCGGCCGCGCGCGCGGCCTGCGCGCCCGAGATGCCCTCGGGCGGGTCGATCCAGGCGAGCAGCGCGCCCAGATGCTGGTCCTCCAGGCTGGACTGGCCGGTGGCCCAGTGCCGCGAGAGCACGTCGGTGAGGGCGAGCAGCAGCGAGGAGCCGGGGACGCGGGCCCGCTCGCCGTAGTGGGTCAGCCAGCGGCCCAGCAACGGAATGCGCGGCGGCGCCGGATGGGGCGCCTCAGGGTCCTGCTCGGCCGTGCGGCGAAAGCGCGTCGAGCGGCCCAGCAGCCGGACGAAGTCCAGTCCCGCGCGGCTCGGCACGATCAGCTGGGGCGCGTCCGCGCACAGCTCCACCTCGACCTTGACCCGCTTGCCGGTCTCCGGGTCGGTCTCGGTGCGCTCGGCCGCCTCCACGGGCTCCGCGTGGGCGTCGATGTACGGCAGCACGACGTCGGCCAGGTCGGCGAGGAAGCCGAAGCGCAGGTCGCGGTCGCGGGGCTGCGGCACGACCAGCAGGCGGGGCGCGTCCCGGTCGGTGCCGACCAGCGCGCCCAGCGGGGCGCCGGTCTCACCGGCGGTGGTGAGCGGCACGAACACCAGCGGGCGCGCGGACAGATGCCGGTGCCGGACGGTCGCGACGGGCTGGGCCCGGCCGCTGTCGACGGCCTCGAACCGGGCCAGGGTCGTGATCAGCGACACGCGGTCACCTCCTCCGGCGAGCCGACGCGCCCGCCCGGCACACCCGCCACCCCCTCCGGCGCCGCGGCGCGCACACCCGGCGCGCCGGCCAGTGCCTCGGCGCGCAGAGCGGCGGCCCGGCGCAGGGCCGCGACCGCCGGGTCGTCCGGGTCGCCCCGCTCGCCCCGGGCCGCCGCGAGGACGTCCTCGACCGTGGCCAGACCGCCCAGTTCGGCGCGCAACGGCCGGCCGAGGCGGGTGACGGCGCCCGCCGCACGCGCGCGGTCCCGGCAGTGGAAGGCCAGTTCGCACGCGGACAGGCACTCCGGCGCGTACGTCGCCGGGACCGCCGCCACGGCCGCCGTCAGCTCCCCGGCACTGCGGTCGGGCGCGAAGCACGCGCCCTCGGGCAGGGCGTCGGCGATCTCCTCGATCCGGGTGAGCCGGGCCAGCTGGCGCGCGGTGACGGCGCGCTGCCTGCGCACGTCCACGGCCGATCCGGCCGCCAGGTTGGAGAAGTCCTTCGGGCACACCAGCAGCACCCGGTGCCGCACGCGCGGGGCCGGAGCGCTGTCCTGCGCGCTCGCCTCCCCGGCAGCGGCGCGCCCCTCCGGCTCCGCGCCGAGGCGCCCGGCCACCTCCTCCAGGGCCAGCACGTACACCGCCGCCTGGCGGGCCGCCGCGCCGACCTTCGCCGGGTCCGCCGCGCCGTCCAGCATCGGGAAGGACTTGATCTCCACCACCGACCAGCTGCCGTCGGGGTGCACCACCACCGCGTCCGGCTCCAGGAAGGCGAGCGAACCCGCCACGTCCAGCGCCAGCATCGGATGGTCCAGCAGCGTCCAGCCACCCGCGCGTGTGGCCTCCCGCAGCGCCAGTGCCGTACGCGCCGTACGCCCCTCGGGGCCGTGCGCGGTCAGGTCGGGCACGGCGGCGCCCTCGGGCGGCGCGGCGTCCGGGTCGAGGCGGGCGTGCGCCAGGCGCAGCAGCTCGGCGCCGCCGTCCGCCTTCACCCGCGCCTCGAACGCGTTGCCCCGCGTCAGCGCGAACTGCGACTGGCCGAAACCGGACGGCGCACCCAGCGCGCTCGCCAGCCGCGCCTTGTCCACCCCGGCGCCGTCCAGGATCGCCCGTCTGCGGCACCCGGGGTTCGCGGCGAGCGCCGCGAGGGCACGGGCGTCCAGGGCCTTGGCCGGTACGTCGGGACCGCGCAGCTCAGCGAGCCGATGCCGCAGCCCCTTCGCCCTCGTCGCTGGGGGACGTGTCGGGTTCGGCCCCGGCGTCGAGCCGAGACTCGCGCTGCCGTGGAATTCGCTCACCCGCGGAAGTCTGGCATTCGCCACTGACAATCGGGGAAACCGTGGCGTCGGCGACCGGTGCGAGGCGCGGGAACAGGCGGGTCCGGAGCCGGTCCAGGACCCGCGTCACACGCGGCGCCAGCAGGTGTCCGACGCCCATCACGGCGACGCCCGCGACCGCGTCCAGCAGATAGTGGTTGGCGGTGCCCATGACCACCAGCGCGGTGCCCAGCGGGTAGGCGACACCGAGGATCCTCGCCACGCGCGTGCCACTGTGCCGCCACAGCATCACCCCGCACCACAGCGCCCAGCCGACGTGCAGGCTCGGCATCGCCGCGTACTGGTTGGTCATCCCGCCCAGCCCGCGCGGCGCGCTGGCGTCGCCGCCCCACCAGCCGTAGGAGCTGTAGTGCGCCATGGTGTCCACGAAACCGTGCCCGGCGGCGAGCAGCCGGGGCGGGCAGGTCGGCAGCAGCGTGAAGCCGATCAAGCCGATGAACGTGGACGTCATCAGCCAGGTGCGGGCCCGCCGGTAGTGCTCGGAGCGGGCCCTGAACAGCCAGATCAGGATCGCGGGTGTGATCAGGTAGTGCAGCGAGGCGTACCAGAAGTCCGCCGGTACGCCGAGCCAGGGCTCGCGTGTGAAGAGCCGGTTGAGCGGGTGCTCGGCGTTGAGGTGCAGGGTGTCCTCGATGCGCAGGATCGCCAGGCCGTGGTCCACGGCGGAGGCGACGTCACCGCGCACGAGCAGGCGGCCCGCCGAGTAGCAGCCGTAGACCAGGAGGATCAGCGGCAGCTCGGTCCACCAGCGCAGCCGGGTGGGCGGGGCCGCCCCGGTGCTCGGTGTCTCGGTCGGCATGGATCGCCCTCCCCCTTGTCGTGCTGTGCGGCCCGCGCCCCTCAGGGCGACCGTGCCACTTTACGGTGTTCGTCCGTCGCCCCCGCGGGCGCGCCCTCTCCGCTCAGGAGGGGCCCGAGCGTTCGCCCGGGCGACGCGCCCTCGCGGGCACTCAGACCTCGAAGACGCCGAGATCGCCCGAGGGGTTGCCCCGGCACGGGGTGAGCGATGATGGAGGGGTCCCCTTCGCATCCGGAAAGGTCTCCCATGGCACCGCGCATCCTGCTGGCCCGGCACGGACAGACCGCATGGTCACTGTCCGGCAAACACACGGGCCGGACGGACGTACCGCTGCTGGAGGAGGGCCGGCGCGGCGCCAAGCTGCTCGGTGAGCGCCTGCACAGCGCCCCGCTGGACGGGCTGCCGGACGTGGAGGTGCGCACCAGTCCGCTGGTACGCGCGCGTGAGACGTGCGATCTGGCCGGCTTCGGCGACCGCGCCACCGACTGGGACACGCTCATGGAGTGGGACTACGGCGCCTACGAGGGACTGACCCCCGCCGAGATCCACGCCGGGCGGCCGGACTGGCTGATCTGGCGGGACGGCGTTCCGGAGGGCGAGACCCTCGCGGAGGTCACCGCGCGCGCGGACGAGGTGGTCTCGTGGGCGCGCTCGGCCGACCGCGACGTCCTGATCTTCGCCCACGGCCACATCCTGCGCTCCATAGGCGCCCGCTGGCTGGGCCTTCCGCTGGCCTTCGGCGCCCGCCTGCGGCTGAACCCGACGTCGCTGTCGGTCCTGGGCTGGGCGTACGGGGAGCCGGCCGTCCACAGCTGGAACGACGTGGGCCACCTGGCGCCCTGAGTCCGTCCCGAGCCCGGTCAGACCCGCCCCGGCCTCGGCACGCAGGCGTGCCGGTCCAGGAACTCGGACACCCCGGACGCCCGCCGGTGCGGCAGCAGCACCCGTGCCGTACCCGCCAGCATGCTCTGGATCCGTGAGGACTGGACCTGGTCCAGCAGGGAGAGCACCCGCATCCCGGCGGCGGCGGCCTCGTCCGGCCGCCCCTCACGGGCGAGATCGTCGGCCAGTTCGGCGGTGTAGAGCGCGATGTTCCGGCTGAAGTGAGGATCCTGCAACTCGGTCGCGCGGTACGCGTGCCGTGACGCGCGCCGCCAGTCGCCCAGCGTGGACCAGCACTGCGCCTCCAGTCCCTCCAGCTCGGCCTCGCCGTAGAAGCTCATCCACTCGGGGTCGGCGTCCGAGCGGCCGCGGATGAAGAGGGTCTGGGCCCGCACGAGCGCCTGCTCGCAGCCGGTGCGGTCGGCGAGCCCCGCCCAGCCGCCCGCCTCGCGCAGGGCCAGCAGGGACATCAGCCGGGCGGAGCCGAGCGGGCGGGCGGCGCGCTGGGCGGCCTGGGCCGCGCGGACCGCCTCCCGGGGCCGGCCGGCGTCCCGCGCGAGGAACGCGGTGTTGCAGAAGGCGTGCGCCTCCAGGGCCGGGTCCCCGGTCATCCGGGCCGTGGCCAACGCCTCCGCGTAGTGCGAGCGGGCATCCTCGAAGCGGCCCGAGTCATGGGCCAACCAGCCCACGGAGATGGCGAGTTCACCGGCGCCCGAGTGCAGCCGGTCGGCGGTCGTCTGCCGGGTCGCGCCGGCGTCCAGCAGCGCGTATGCGGCGCGCAGCGGAGCCGCCGCGCGCCGGTAGAGGCCGTCCGCGCCGTGCCGGTCGTCGAGCAGCCGGATGCGGCGGACGGCCTCCTCCAGGGCGGTCGCCTCGGTCGTTCCGGCGCGCCCGGGGCGTCTGACGGCGGCCGCGGCGTCCGGGGCGAGCCCCAGCGGGGCCAGCGTGACGGCGGCCATCGTGGCGCCGCCGCCGGTCATGAATGCGCGACGCAGCACGTCGCTCTCCTCGTGGTTCAGGTGGTGGTTCTCGTACGGCTCGCGCGGGGCATACGGCTCGTGCGGGTCGTACGGGTGGTGCGGGTCGTGCCGGTCGTGCTGGTCCTGCGGGTCGCACGCGTCGTGCGGGTCCTGCGTGTCATACGGCCCGGAGGCCGCCCGCGACTCACCGAGCCCGTCCGCGGCGGGGCGCGCCGCCCGCCCGCGCACGGACGAACGCGGCGCGAAGCCGAGGTCGGTGAGCGTGCGGCCGGGGAACATGTGCAGGAACACCCGCTCGTACGCGTAGTTCGGGCAGCGGATCTCACCCGCCTCGACCCTGCCGATGTACCGCGCGTCACAGCTCACCCGCTCACCGATCTCGCGCGCGGCACGCCGTACGAGCGCCGCGAACTCGGCCGGTGAGCGCCTGCCGCGCAACTGCCGGAAGGCGAGGTTGGGCCGTGGTGGCTGTTCGGACTGTGACGAGGTCACGGTTGACGACGCCATGGCCGGGTCCTCTCGTGCGAACCGTCGAACCGGGCATGAACGTACCTGCTGTGACGGACCCGCCACGCGGTGTTTAGCTACAAACCGGATATCTCATCCACGATCTGCCATGAAGTGCCATCCTTTGCGGCGCACTTGCGCCGTAGCCGTTGACGCCCTCGCGCGTTGGAAAGGTTGGACCGCAACAGTGCTGTGTGGTGGAGGCCGGCATGGAGACCAGCCAGAGCAACGAACCGTGTACGTCGTCGCCGTCGGGCGCGGCTGACGAGGCGGTGTGCGACCTCGTGACGGTGCCCGCCCGGCAGGGGCTGGAGGCGGTCGACATCCTGCGGCGCGGCTCCGGCGACGCGATGGGGCCCGTGCTCCACGACGGCGGCTGCGACACTCTCGGCTTCCTGGTCCCGGCCGGCACCGCGGCCTGCTGGGACGTGCCGGGCAGCACCTGCACCGGGACCGACGGGCGCGGTATGCGCCTGGCCCCCGAGCCGCCGGTGGAGGGCTCCGACTGGCTGCTGCCGCCCGGCGGTGCCGACCTCGCCACCGACCCGGTGGTGCTGCGCGAGGCGCTCGGCGAGGCCGCCCGGCTGATCGAGGCGGCCGACAGCTGCCGGTGAGGCACCCGGCCCCGGCACCTGCGAAAATGGGTCGGTGGGCAGGTCGAGGAGTACGAGAGACACGGGGCACACCGGGCGGCGCAGGCCGGCCGCCGCACAGCCCGTGGTGGAGGCGGTCGACGGCGGGCTCGCCGAGCTGGTCCCGGACCCCGACCACGGCCGGGCCTGGACGCTGCTGATCGACGGCGCCCCGCAGTCGCACGTCGACCTGGACGACCCCGCGTACCTCTCCTTCGAGTACCAGCGCCGCCTCGGCCATGTCATCGACCTCGTCGCCCCGCCCGGCAAGCCCGTACAGGCGGTGCACCTCGGCGGCGGCGCGTTCACCCTCGCCCGGTACGTCGCCGCCACCCGGCCCCGCGCCACCCAGCAGGTCGTCGAGCGGGACGCGAGCCTGGTGCAACTGGTGCGCCGGGAACTGCCGCTGGACCAGGGCGCCCGGATCAGGGTCCGTTCGGCGGACGCGCGCGTGGGACTCGCCAAAGTCCCCGACGGCTGGGCGGACTTGATCATCGCCGACGTGTTCAGCGGCGCCCGCACCCCGGCCCACCTCACCTCCACCGAGTTCCTGGACGAGGTTCGCCGGGCGCTGGGGCCCTTCGGGGTCTACGCCGCGAATCTCGCCGACGGCCCGCCGCTCGCGCATCTGCGCGGCCAGATCGCCACCGCCGCCGCCCGGTTCGCCGAACTCGCGCTGATCGCCGACGCGGCCGTCCTGCGCGGCAAGCGCTTCGGCAACGCGATCCTCGTGGCCTCGAACGCCCCGCTCCCGCTCGCCGAACTCACCCGGCGCGCCGCCTCCGACCCGCACCCCGCCCGCGTCGAACACGGCAAGCCGCTCACCGACTTCACCGGCGGGGCCGTACCCGTGACGGACGCGGCGGCCGTGGCCTCCCCGGCGCCACCGCCCTCCGTCTTCCGCTGAGGGCTAGGGGGTGTCGTTTGAATCATCCCGGCGTCGCGGGGTCTGGCACGCGCTCCCCCAGAGGGGGCACCCCCAGCGGCGTCGTCGTCACTCGCCGACTCCCCCACTCTCGGCTTTGCTCGAACGGGAGGGGCCCCACGACCCCGCTCGGGTCGGCCGGCCCGCACTGCTCATCACGGGCGGCCCGATCCAAACGGCACCCCCTAGTAGTTCCCGACCTCGACATGTGGCGGCCCGTCGTGCCAGGTGCAGAACACCGACACGCGGTCCGTGCCCCGGCTGAACTCCACCCGGATCCAGGTGTCGGTCTTCCACACCTGCATCGACCAGCCGGTCCCCGGCGTCGCCGAGACGAGCGTGGCGTCCGCCGCGCCCAGGTCGAACACCGCCCGGCCGCCGCCGGTGTCGTACGCCCTGACCTGGCCGGAGGCGGTCGCGGAGGCGGATGGGCCAGGAGTGCGGACCGGGGTCCGGGCGGGGGTCGGGGTCGGGCTCGGTGAGGGGGTGCGCACAGGGCCTGCGGAGGCGGACGGCGGCGGGGGCGCGGGCGTCGAGGACCGGTCCCGCGCGTCGGCCGCCGTGATCGGCAGGGCGCGCGGCGGGTCGTAGGCCGTCCCCGCCATGACCGTGTGCACACCCCACCACGACAGCGTGACCGCCGCTCCCGTCGCGAGCAGCCACGCCATCACCGGTACGAGTCCTTTGCGCATCGCGGGCCATACTGCCTCAGGACCCGCACGGGTTGTCCACAGGGCTGGAGTTGTCCACAGGCCCGGACCGGGTCCCACCGCATGGCGTACGGTGCGGCGCATGGCAAGTGTGCTCGTGGTCGAGGACGACCAGTTCGTACGCTCGGCGCTCATCCGGCATCTGACCGACGCCGCGCACACCGTGCGCAGTGTCGGTACGGCGCTGGAGGCGCTGCGCGAGGTCGCCCATTTCCGTTTCGACGTGGTCATCCTGGACCTCGGACTGCCGGACCTGGACGGCTCCGAGGCCCTGAAGATGCTGCGCGGCATCACGGACGTGCCGGTCATCATCGCCACCGCCCGGGACGACGAGACGGAGGTCGTCCGGCTGCTGAACGCCGGGGCGGACGACTATCTGACCAAGCCGTTCTCGGTCGACCACCTCTCCGCCCGGATCGCGGCCGTGCTGCGCCGGGCCCGCTCCGCGGGCGGGGAGGCCCCGCCCTCGCCGGTGCTCCGGGTCGGCGGGCTGAGCGTCGACCCGCTGCGCCGGCAGGCCGAGCTGGACGGCGTCCGCCTCGACCTCACCCGCCGCGAGTTCGACCTGCTCGCCTTCCTGGCCGGCCGGCCCGGTGTCGTCGTCCCGCGCAAGGAACTCCTCGCCGAGGTCTGGCAGCAGTCCTACGGCGACGACCAGACCATCGACGTCCATCTGTCCTGGTTGCGCCGGAAACTGGGGGAGACAGCCGCTCGGCCCCGCTATCTGCACACCCTGCGCGGCGTCGGCGTGAAGATCGAACCTCCCGTCGAAGGCGGAGCGGGCGGGGCGGACGGGCCCGGCGGGGGGCCGGCGCGATGAGGTGGGCCCTGGTCAGGGTCTGCCTGGCGGTCACCACGATGGTCGTGGTCGCCTTCGCCGTCCCGCTCGGGCTGGTCGTCCGGGAGATGGCCCGCGACCGGGCGTTCTCGAACGCCGAGCGGGAGGCCGCCGCCGTCGCGCCCGCGCTGTCCATCACCACCGACCGGGACAAGCTGGAGCGGGTGGTGGCCTCGGCCGGCGCCGACTCCGGGATGGCCGTGCACCTGCCCGCCGCCGACGGCCGCTCCGCGCTCGACCTGGGCAGACAGCGCGCCGCCGACCGCGACATCGAGGCCGTCCGCAGCATGGGCCGGGCCTCGACGACGACCGTCTCCGGCGGCTCCACGCTGCTCCAGCCGGTCGCGCTCGGCTCCGGCACCATCGCGGTCGTCGAGGTCTACGTCCCCGAGTCCGAGGTGACCCATGGCGTCGGCACGGCCTGGGCGGTGCTCGCGGGCGTCGGCCTGGCGCTGATCGTCGGCTCGGTCGCCGTCGCCGACCGGCTCGGGGTGCGCATGGTGGGGCCCGCGCAGCGGCTGGTGCGGGGCGCGCGCGAACTGGGCGAGGGCAGGCTGGGCTCCCGGGTGCCGGAGGACGGCCCGACCGAACTCAGACTCGCCGCCGTCGCGTTCAACTCCATGGCCGACCAGGTCGTCCAACTCCTCGCCAACGAGCGGGAACTGGCGGCCGACCTCTCCCACCGGCTGCGTACGCCGCTCACGGTGCTCCGGCTCAACGCGGCCTCCCTCGGCGCCGGTCCGGCCGCCGAGCAGACCCGGGCGGCCGTCGCCCAGCTGGAGCGCGAGGTCGACACCATCATCCGTACGGCCCGGGAGGCCAAGCCGCAGACGGCCATGGCCACGGCCGGGACCGGCGCCGGGTGCGACGCGGCCTCGGTGGTCCGTGAGCGCATGGAGTTCTGGTCCGCGCTCGCCGAGGACGAGGGACGCAAGTGGCGGGTGGCCGGCGTCGACGGTCCGGTGCGCATACCCGTGGCCCGCGCCGATCTGGCCGCGGCGCTCGACGCCCTGCTCGGCAACGTCTTCCGGCACACCGCCGAGGGCACCGCCTTCGCGGTCGACGTGCACAACGGCGAGGACGCGGTGATCGTGCTGGTCTCGGACGCGGGTCCCGGCATATCCGACCCGGAGTCGGCCATGGCCCGGGGAAGCGGCTCCGGGAGCGCCGGTTCGACCGGACTGGGCCTCGACATCGTGCGCCGGCTCGCCGAGTCCACGGGCGGCGACGTGCGCATCGGCTCCTCGGTGCTGGGCGGCACCGAGGTGCGGATCTGGTTCCAGCTGGACGGACGGCGGCCGGCGCGGGGGCGGGTGCACCGGCGCCGAACGCGCAAACCGGTCGCGACTGGTCTCGACCATTAACCGTCCCCGATCCCTTCCTTAAGCGCACCCTAAGGTCTTCAACCACCGTCCCGATCACTCGGTTTGTCCGATTCCGGATCGCTAGCGTGCTGCCGCACCCCACCCCCGTGAACATCGAAGGCAGGCATGCGCATGAGCACGCACCGGCGCAGGATCAGTGGCAGGAACAAGGCGATCGGCGGCCTCGTGGCCGCGGCCGCCGTCGGCGGCGGCGCGGTCCTGCTCACCGGCACCGCGAACGCGGCGAGCGTGAACGCCGCGTACACGAGGACCAGCGACTGGTCGACCGGCTACACCGCCCAGTACGTCGTCACCAACACCAGCGGCGCACCGGAGAAGACCTGGACGCTGGAGTTCGACCTCCCGGCGGGCGCCAGGCTGGGCTCGCTGTGGAACGGCGAGTCGAGTGTGAGCGGTTCGCACGTCACCGTGAAGCCGGCGAAGTGGGACACCGAGGGCCTCGCCCCGGGCAGGTCGGTGACCGTCGGCTTCGTGGTCGAGGGCGCCGGCGCCCCGACCGGCTGCCGTATCGACGACTCCCCGTGCTCGGCGGACAGCGGCCCCACCCCCGAGCCCAGCGGCCGCCCCACCGGGACCCCGTCCCCGGCTCCGACCCCGACGGCCACCAGGACCTCCACCCCCACCCAGAGCGCGACCCCGACCCCGACGCCGACCGCCTCCGGGACGACGGGCAGCGGCACCGCCGCCTCCGCCGGCTTCTCGCCGTACGTCGACACCTCCCTCTACCCGGCCTTCGACCTGGTCGGCGTGGCGAACGCGACCGGGGTGAAGAACTACAACCTGGCCTTCATCACCGACGGCGGCGGCTGCACCCCCAAGTGGGGCGGCGTGACCGACCTGACCGGCGACGCCGTCGCCCAGCAGATCGGCGCGCTGCGCGCCAAGGGCGGTGACGTCCGGGTCTCCTTCGGCGGCGCCTCCGGCTCCGAGCTGGCCACCACCTGCTCCTCCGCCGACGCGCTGGCGGCGGCGTACGGCAAGGCGATCGACGCGTTCAAGCTCACCAAGGTCGACTTCGACGTCGAGGGCGGCGCGCTGCCGAACACGGCGGCCAACACCCTGCGGGCCAAGGCGATAGCGAAGCTCCAGGCGCAACACCCGGGCCTGGATGTCTCCTTCACCCTCCCGGTGATGCCCGAGGGCCTCACCCAGGACGGCGTGAACCTCCTGTCCGACGCCAAGTCCAACGGCGCGAGGATCAGCACCGTCAACATCATGGCGATGGACTACGGCTCCTCCTACAGCGGCGACATGGGCGACTACGCCCAGCAGGCCGCCACCGCCACCCAGGCCCAGATCAAGGGCGTCCTCGGGCTGTCGGACGCCGCCGCCTGGAAGGCCGTCGCCGTCACCCCGATGATCGGCGTCAACGACGTCTCCTCCGAGACCTTCAAGGTCGACGACGCCACCCAGCTGGTGAACTTCGCCAGGTCCAAGGGCCTCGGCGGCCTGTCGATGTGGTCCGCGGCCCGCGACAAGCAGTGCCCCGGCGGCGCGAAGAACTCCGCCGACCCCACGTGCAGCTCGATCGTCCAGTCCCCGTTCGCCTTCTCGAAGGCCTTCGGCGCCGTCAACTGAACCCCGCGACACGGCGGACCGGGCGCGGCACCCCCAGGGTGCCGCGCCCCCGCCGCCTCGTCAGGCGGCGGAGTCCACCGGCGGCAGCGTCCCCGTCCGTGCCACCTCGCCGTACCAGCGGGCGCTCGACTTCGGGGTGCGCTCCAGCGTCGAGTAGTCCACGTACACCGCGCCGAACCGCTTGCCGTAGCCGTACGCCCACTCGAAGTTGTCCATCAGGGACCACAGGTAGTAGCCGCGCACGTCGGCGCCGTCGGTGATCGCGCGGCGCACGGCCGACAGGTGGCCGTGCAGATAGGCGATGCGCTCGGGGTCGTGGACGCGGCCCTCGGGGTCGGGCTTGTCGTCGTAGGCCGCGCCGTTCTCGGTGATGTACAGCGGCAGGCCCGGGGCCTCGTGCGCGTAGCGCGTGATCAGGTCGTACAGGCCCGTCGGGTCGATGGTCCAGCCCATCTCCGTGCGCTCGCCCGGCGTCTGGTGGAAGAGCACGTCGTCGGCGCCCGGCCAGGGGGAGTGCTCGCTCGCGCCGTGGCCGTCCGCCCGGGGGCCCGCGACCGCGCCGGACATGGCCGAGACCAGCGCCGGGGTGTAGTAGTTCAGGCCCAGCGCGTCCAGTTTCGCGCCCGCCGTGCGCACATCGCCGTCGAGGACGTACGACCAGTCGGTGACCGACGCCGTCGCGGCGAACAGCGACTCGGGGTAGGCGCCGTGCAGCATCGGGCCGTGGAAGATCCCGTTGGCGAGGTCGTCGATCCGGCGGGCCGCGGCCAGGTCGGCCGGGTCCTGCGAACGCGGCCGGACCACAGAAGAGTTGAGGCTGACCGCGATCCGGTTGCGGGCCGGCATCACCGAGCGCAGCGCCGAAGCCGCCAGCCCGTGCGCCAGGTTGAGGTGATGGGCGGCACGCAGCGAGGCCTCCGGGTCGGTACGGCCGGGCGCGTGCACCCCGGAGCCGTAGCCCAGGAAGGCGCTGCACCAGGGCTCGTTGAGGGTGGTCCACAGCTCCACCCGGTCGCCCAGCGCCTCGCCGACCAGCCGCGCGTACTCGGCGAAGCGCAGCGCGGTGTCCCGCTCCGGCCAGCCGCCCGCGTCCTCCAGCTCCTGCGGCAGATCCCAGTGGTAGAGGGTGAGCGACGGCTTGATGCCGTGCGCCAGCAGCTCGTCCACCAGCCGGCGGTAGAAGTCCAGGCCCCGCTGCACCGCCGGGCCCCGGCCGGTCGGCTGCACCCGGGGCCAGGAGACCGAGAAGCGGTACGCGCTCAGGCCCAGCTCCGCCATCAGCGCCACGTCGTCGCGGTAGCGGTGGTAGTGGTCGACCGCGATGTCACCGGTCTCGCCGCCGGCCGTCCGGCCCGGCGTATGGCTGAAGGTGTCCCAGATCGAGGGGGTACGGCCGTCCTCCCGCACCGCCCCCTCGATCTGGTACGCCGAGGTCGCCGCGCCCCACAGGAAGGCCGGCGGGAACGTCACGGAGGGGACGGAGGAGACAGACTCAAGCATGGAAGCGCTCCCATATGGGGTCGTAGGAGACCGACGGAACAAAGAAGTGAGGGGGCAGGGGGCGGGGCGGCGGTGCCCCGGCCCCCTTCGGCGGACGCGGGCGCTCAGCCCTTGACCGCGCCCTGCATGATCCCGCCCACGATCTGCTTGCCGAAGACCGCGAACACGAGCAGCAGCGGCAGCGTGCCGAGCAGCGCGCCCGCCATGATCAGGGACTGGTCGGGGGTGTAGCCGCGGCCCAGCGCCGAGACCGCGACCTGCACGGTCGGGTTGCCGTTCTGGGTGAGCACCAGGAACGGCCACAGGAAGTCGTTCCAGGTCTGCACGAACATCAGCATCCCCAGCACCGCCATCGCCGGGCGGGCCGCCGGGAACACGATGTGCCACACCACCCGCCAGCTGCTCGCGCCGTCCACCCGGGCGGCCTCGATCAGCTCGTCCGGCAGCGCCTGCATCAGGTACTGCCGCATGAAGAACACGCCGAACGCGCTGACCAGCGACGGCAGGATCACGGCCTGCAACTGGTCGGTCCAGTCGAGCCTGGCGACCATCATGTACAGCGGGATGACGCTCAGCTGCGGCGGCACCATCATCGTGCCGATCACGATCAGCATCAGGGCACTCCGGCCCTTGAACCGCAGCTTGGCGAAGGCGAACCCGGCGATCGTCGAGAGGAAGACGATGGTCGCCGCCGAGACGCCCGCCACGAACGTGGTGTTGAGGAAGGCCTTGCCCAGATTGGCGTCGTTCCAGGCGACGTTCAGGTTGTGCGCCAGGTTCGAGCCGAACCAGAACGGCGGCGGCGTCTCGGCCAGCCGGTTGTTGTCGCGCGACGCGGCGATCGCCGTCCACACCAGCGGGAACAGCGAGCCGAGCGAGAACAGGATCAGCACCGCGTAGGCGAGGGGGCCCGCGTGCAGCGTCCCGCCGGCCCGCGCCGACTTCGGCCGCCGCGTCCGCCGGGGCTCCTTCGCGGTCGCGTCGGTCGGGGTCAGGGTCGTCGTCACGGCCGTACTCCTAACTACTCTCGCGCAGGCGGCGCGAGATGACGTAGTTGACGATCCCGATCACGATGAGGATCAGGAACATCGTCCAGGCGATCGCGGAGGCGCGGCCCAGGTGCTGGTTCACCCAGCCCTGCTCGTACAGGTACAGGCCGAGTGTCTGGAACTGGTGCTCGGCGCCGCCGGAGGCGCCCTTGTTGGCGTCGAACATCAGCGGCTCGCCGAAGAGCTGGGAGGCCCCGATGGTCGACACGACACAGGTGAACAGGATCGTCGGGCGCAGCTGCGGCAGCGTGACGTGGAAGAACTGCTGCCAGCGGTTGGCGCCGTCCAGCGCCGCCGACTCGTACAGGTCCTGCGGGACGGCCTGCATCGCCGCCAGGTAGATCAGCGCGTTGTAGCCGGTCCAGCGCCAGACGACGATCGAGGAGACCGCGATCTGCGAGGGCCACTTGTCGTTCTGCCAGTCGACGTGACCGCCGCCGACGAAGTGCAGCGCCCAGTTGATCATGCCGTAGTCGCGGCCGAAGAGCAGCACGAAGACCAGCGAGGCGGCGGCGATCGACGTCGCGTACGGCGCCAGCATCACGACGCGGAAGAACGTCGACGCGCGCAGCTTGTAGTTGAGGATGTGGGCGAGCCCCATCGCCATCGCCAGCTGCGGGACGGTCGAGATGATGCCGATGGTCAGGGTGTTCTTCGCCGCGTTCCAGAAGAAGTCGTCGTCGAAGATCCGGGTGTAGTTGTGCAGCCCCGCCCACTGCATGTCGGTCGGCGCGGTCAGCTCCACCGTGTGCAGCGAGGCCCAGCCCGTGTAGATCAGCGGGAAGAGGCCGAACGCCACGAAGAGGAGGAAGAAGGGGGAGACGAAGGCGTACGGGCTCCAGCGGATGTCGCGCTGCCAGCGCCGGGACAGCCGCGCCCGCCGCCGCTCGTCCGTCGTCCGTACCACTTCGGGGCGGGCCGGGGCCGCGCCCCCCTTCGCGGGGGGCGCGGCGGTGTCGTGCCGGGTGGCCATGCCGGTCACTTCTCCAGGTTGTTGTCGATGGTCTTGACGGCCGTGGACCAGGCCTCGTCAGCGGACTTGCCCTTCGTCACCAGGATGACGCCGTTGTCCGTCAGGCCCTGCTGGATGATCTGGTCCTTCGGCCCGATCGGCTGGTTCGGGATGGACTTGGCGGCCTGCGCGAAGATCGCGCCGATCGGGGCGTCCCCGGTCATCTGGTTCTTCGCGCCGGTGACCTGGGACATGGCGTACGCGGGCGGCGCGCTCGGGAAGCTGCCCTGGACGGCGAAGAGCTTGGCCTGCTGGGCGGGCGCGGTCAGCCAGGCGACGAACTTCTCGGCCTCGGTGACGTGCTTGCCGGACTTGGGCACGGCGAGGAAGGTGCCGCCCCAGTTGCCGGCCTGCGGCGCCTGGGCCACGTCCCACTGACCGGCGGCGTCCGCCTTCGACTTGCCCTTGATGTAGCCGAGCATCCACGGCGGGCAGGCCACGGAGGCGAACTTGCTGTTGGAGATCAACTGGTCCCAGCCCGGCTGGAACTGCGGCTGCGACTGCACCAGTCCGTCCTTTGCGGCCTGTGCCGTCAGGTTGAAGGCGCTCTTCACGGCCGGGTTCGTCTTGTAGACGACCTTGCCGGAGGAGTCGTAGAACTTCTGGCTCGCGCTGCTGAGGATCGCGTTGAGCAGACCGCCGGGGGAGTCCATGAAGGTGCTGCCCTTGGGGGCCTTCTTCTGGTACTGCTCGCCGGCGGTGACGAGCTTGCTCCAGTCGCCGGCCCACAGCTTGGACACCTGGTCGCGGTCGGTGGGCAGGCCGGCCGCCTTGAACATGTCCTTGCGGTAGCAGATCGCCATCGGGCCGATGTCGGTGCCGAGGCCGACCGTCTGCCCGTCCTTGGTGGTGGCCTGCTGCCACTTCCAGTCCAGCCAGTTGCCCTTGTCCACGCCCGCGACCTTGGAGAGGTCCTCCAGCTTGGCCGCCTGGGTCTGCACGACCTCGGCGATGTTGCCGACTTCGACCGCCTGGACGTCCTGGAGGCCGCTGTTGGTGGTGAGGTGGTTGACCAGGGCCGGGTAGTAGTTCTCGTTCTTCTCGATCACGTTCTCCTGGATCGAGATGTCGGGGTGGAGCTTCTCGTAGTCGGTGTAGAGCCCGGCCTCCTTGAAGCCCATGGCGCCGAACAGGCCCAGGGTGATCGTGGTCTTGCCCTTGCCGCCGCCACCGCCCGAGGTGTCCGACGAACCGCCGCTGTCCTTGGCGCAGCCGGCCAGCAGTCCCGTGGTCAGCGCGGCCACGGCCGCGAGGGCCCCCAGCCTGCGGGACCGGCGGATGCTCGTGCGCATTGCGTCCTCCTGTTGCCTGACGTGCCGACCCCCCGGCCAACTGCACTGTTGGGCCCGTCTGTCACTCGCTGCGGCTCGGGCGGGGAACGTGCGGGATGTGTATGTGTCAGGTGGTGTGGGAGCGCTCCCACACGTGATGGGTTGAAGAGTCGTCGCTCGGGGGCGGGGTGTCAAGGGAGCGGACACGCGGGAGTGCCTTCGGTTATCGGAGCGTTAGCCGGGGTGGGTCGGCAGCTCCCAGGGGCAGCTGCCGCGGTGAAGGGTGCCTGTTACATTCGGCCAGCACAGACGATGCTGCGGAAAGGCGGAGCCCATGGCAAGCCACGGAGCGCGGGGCCGGAGCGGTGGGCGGCCCACGCTCGAAGAGGTCGCCGCACGGGCCGGGGTCGGCCGGGGCACGGTCTCGCGGGTGATCAACGGCTCGCCCCGGGTCAGCGACGCCACCCGCGCCGCGGTCGAGGCCGCCGTCGCCGAACTGGGTTACGTCCCCAACACCGCGGCCCGCGCCCTCGCGGCCAACCGCACCGACGCGATCGCCCTCGTCGTCCCCGAGCCCGAGACCCGCTTCTTCGCCGAGCCCTACTTCTCGGACATGCTGCGCGGTGTCGGCGCCGAACTCGCCGACACCGAGATGCAGTTGCTGCTGACCTTCGCGGGCAACGCCCGGGGGCGCCGGCGCCTCGCCCAGTACCTCGCGGCGCACCGCGTGGACGGCGTCCTGCTGGTCTCGGTGCACGCCGACGACCCGCTGCCCGATCTGCTGGCCCAGCTGGAGATCCCGGCCGTGATCAGCGGCCCGCGCTCGGCCGGCGAGACGCTCACCTCGGTGGACTCCGACAACTACGGCGGCGCCCGCTCGGCCGTCGAGCACCTGCTGGCCCGGGGGCGCACCGAGATCGCGCACATCACCGGCCGCCTCGACGTCTACGGCGCCCAGCGCCGCGTCGACGGCTACCGCGACGCCCTGCGCGACGCGGGCCGCGAGACGGACGAACTCCTCGTCGAGCCGGGGGACTTCACGGAAGAGGGCGGCAGGCGGGCCATGTCCGTCCTGCTGGAGCGGCACCCCGGCCTGGACGCGGTCTTCGCCGGTTCGGACGTGACGGCGGCGGGCGCCCGCCAGGTGCTGCGCGAGGCGGGCCGCCGTATCCCGGACGACGTGGCGCTGATCGGCTACGACGACTCCGCCATCGCCCGCCACATGGACCCGCCGCTGACCAGCGTCCGCCAGCCCATCGAGGAGATGGGCCGCGCGATGATCGACCTGCTGCTCGCCGAGATCGCCGACCGGCGCCCGGCCGCCTCCCGGGAGCTGGAGCGACGGCATGCGGTGCTGCCGACGGAGCTGGTGGTGCGGGCGTCGTCGTAACGGACTCCGAGGCCATGGCGTCAGAAGCGGCCCCAGGCCACGAACGCGGCCAGCGCGATGTAGGCCAGGTCCACCGCCACCAGGCGGTACTCGTGCCGTCGGGCGCGGGTGAGCGCGGCACCGGTCATCAGCAGCACCAGACCGAGGGCGGCCAGCGGGACCAGCACCGGTGCGATGCCGAGGGCGGCGGGCAGGACCAGGCCCGCCGCGGCCAGGACCTCCAGGACTCCGATGGCCTTCACGGCGCCGGCGCCGAAGTCGTCGACCCAGCGGCCACTGGCCCCGGCGGCGGCGATCTTCTCCTTCGGGGTGATCACCTTGTAGCCGCCGCCCGCCAGGTAGGCGGCGGCCAGCAGTCCGGCGACGATCCACAGGGCGACGTTCATGGTTCTCTCCTCGCGGGGTGGTTGCGCGTGCTGTGCTGTCGCCCCTCTGAGACAGGACACCCGGGCACGCTGTGAAGGAGGAGGATGTGATGTGCGTCTCCGCAGAGACGTCCGCAGGGACGGACGCGTACGCGTACCGGCCGCTGCTGTTCTCCGTCGCCTACGGGATGACGGGCTCCGTGGGCGACGCCGAGGACCTCGTGCAGGACGCCTTCCTCGGGCTGACCCGGGCGCGCCGGGCGGGCACCGTGATCGCCGACCTGAAGGCGTACCTGACCACGGCGGTGACCCGGCTCGCCATCAACCACCTGAAGTCGGCGCGGGTACGACGCGAGACCTACGTGGGCGACTGGCTGCCCGAGCCGGTCGTGGTCGCCGCCGACGGGTCCGGGCCGGCCGAGCACGCCGAGCTGTCCGACGCGCTGTCGATGGCGTTCCTCGTGCTGCTGGAGGTCCTCTCGCCGGTGGAACGCGCGGTGTTCGTGCTGCGCGAGGTCTTCGGGTACGGCTACCCGGACGTGGCGCGGATCACCGGCAAGTCCGAGGCGAACTGCCGGCAGATCTTCGCCCGCGCCAGGAAACGCGTCGCCCCCGGCGCGCGGCCGGCTGGCCCCGTGCCGCTCCCGGTGCGGCGGGCGGAGGGCGCGCGGCTGGCCGACCGGTTCTTCGCGGCCGCCGACAGCGGTGACCTAGACGCCCTGCTCGGCATGCTCGCTCCCGACGTGGTGTTCCAGGGCGACGGCGGCGGCAAGGCGCAGGCGCTCGGGGCGTCGGTGACCGAGCCGCGGCGGATCGTCCACCTGCTCGTCGGCGGCTTCCGCCGGGTCCGGAAGCTCGGTGCCGTCCTCGAACCGGCCTGGGTCAACGGCCGCCCGGGTGGGGTCACTTACGACGCCGAGGGCCGCGTGGCCAGCGTGGTCGTGCTCGACATCGCCGACGGCGCGGTCCGGGCGATCCACGCCGTGTCCAACCCCGACAAGCTCGCTCACCTCGGACCGGTGTCCGGCATCGGGCTGCTGCCGGGACCGCGACCCACCGGGGGTCAGACCGCGTAGCGGCCGGGCGCGAACAGGTGGAGGTTGCCGCGGATCCAGTCCGAGGTGCGGCGCAGGCCCTCGTCGAGGGAGACCTCCGGCTTCCACGAAGCCCAGGCGCGGGCCCGGGAGTTGTCCGACAGCAGGCGGTGCACCTCGCTGCCGGCCGGGCGCAGCCGCGCCTCGTCCACGACGATCTCCGCGTCCCGCCCGGAGACGGCGATCAGCTTGCGGGCCAGGTCGCCGATGGCGATCTCCTCGCCGGTGCCGAGGTTGACGACGTCACCGAGCGCCCGGTCGCACTGCGCGACGGCGAGGAAGCCGCGCGCGGTGTCGGTGACGTAGGTGAAGTCACGGGTCGGGGTCAGCGAGCCGAGGCGTATCTCGTGGGCGCCGGCGTGCAGTTGGGCGAGGATCGTGGGGATCACGGCGCGGGCGGACTGGCGGGGGCCGTAGGTGTTGAAGGGCCGCACGACCGTCACGGGCAGGTCGAAGGCGTGGTGGTGGGAGAGGACCATCATGTCGGCGCCGATCTTCGAGGCCGAGTACGGCGACTGCGGCTGCAGCGGGTGGTCCTCGCCGATCGGGACGGTCAGGGCGGTGCCGTAGACCTCGCTGGTGGAGGTGTGCACCAGCCGGCGCACCCGGTGCCGGCGGCAGGCCTCGGCGATGTGCTCGGTGCCGGTGACGTTGACGGCGACGTAGGCGCCCGGGGAGTCGTAGCTGTAGGGGATGCCGATGAGGGCGGCGAGGTGGAAGACGGTGTCGCAGCCGGCCACGGCGTCCGTCACCCGGCCCGGATCGCGCACGTCCCCCGCGATCAGCTCCACCTGCGGGTGGTCCTGGAGACGGGCGAGGTTGCCCTTCTCGGCGTACGGCTTGTAGTGGACGAGGGCGCGGACGGTGGCGCCCTCGCGGACGAGCAGGTCGACCAGCGTGGAGCCGATGAAGCCCTCGGCTCCGGTGACGAGGACGGTACGGCCGTGGAAGAAGCCGGTCGTGGGGTGGGCGGTCGCGTTCATGGCGGGGCCTTTCTCAGCGGGAGTGGGAAACAGGGGCGGGCAGCGGGTGACCCGCGAGCCGGAGGACCTTGCGGGCCAGCCGGTCGGCCGCGTCCCGGTGCAGCGCGCCGACGCCGGCCGCGGCCGCGGCACGGGACATGGCGTCCAGCCGGCGCGGGTCGTCGAGCAGGGGGCCGGCGAGGGCGTCGAGGGACGCGGCCGTGGTCGCCTCGTCCCGCAGCAGCACCCCCGCGCCGATGCCGGTGAGGGTGCGGGCGTTGTGCGTCTGGTGGTCACCGGGGGCGTGCGGGTACGGCACGAGGACGGCGGGCAGGCCGATGGTGGCCAGCTCGGCGACGGTCGCCGAGCCCGCCCGGCACACCAGCAGATCGGCGGCGGCGTACGTCCGGTCGATGCGGTCCAGGTAGGCCACGGCCTCGGCGACCCGGTCGGCTCCGGCGGCGCGCAGCCGGGCGCGGGCCTCCGCCAGCGCCGCGGGCCCGGTCTTGATCAGCAGCCGTACGTCGGTGCGCTCCCGCCAGCGCTCGGCGAGCCCGAGGGCCGCCTCGGTGAGCCGGGCCGCGCCCAGGCTGCCGCCGTTGACGAGGAGCAGCCGGGTGTGCGCGCCGACGCCCAGTTCCCGGCGGGCGGCCTCGCGCGCGCCCGCCCGGTCGAGGGCGGCCAGCGGGCCGGACAGCGGCATGCCGACCAGCTCGGGCCGGCCGGACGCGGGCAGCCGGTCGCCGCCCGCCTCGAAGGCGAGCGCGATGTGCGGGGTGAGCCGGGCGGCGAAGGCGTTGGCCCGGCCGGGCACCGCGTTGGACTCGTGGATGACGCTCGGCAGCGAGGCGAGGCGGGCGCCGAGGATGACGGGGGCGCTCGGATAGCCGCCCATGCCGACGGCGACCCGCGCGCCCTGTTCCCGCAGGATGGCCCGGCACTGTCCGGCCGACTTCAGCAGCGCGGCGGGCAGGGTGAAGCGTTTCGCGCCGAGGGAGCGGTCGAAGGGAATCATGTCGACCGTGTGCAGCCGGTACCCGGCCTCGGGGATGAGCCGGGTCTCCAGGCCGCGCTCGGTGCCGACGAAGGAGATCACCGCGTCGGGCACCCGGCGGCGCAGCGCGTCGGCCAGCGCGAGCCCGGGGTAGATGTGGCCGCCGGTGCCCCCGGCACCGATCACGACGGAGAGCGGAGTGTCCATGCCCGGCACGCTCGCGAGCCGTTCTAAGAGGCTTATAAGAGAGCGGTTTGGCACGCTGGGGCCATGAACGACGCAGCGTACGCCCCGTCCCCCGGCGCCTTCGGGCGGGTCCTGGTGGTGGACGACGACCCGGAGGTGCGGGCCGCCCTGGAGGACGGACTGACGCTGGAGGGCTTCACCGTGCGCGGCGCGGCGGACGGCCACGCGGCGCTCGCGGCGGTGGTGGACTGGGAGCCGGACGCCCTGGTGCTGGACGTGATGATGCCGGTGGTGGACGGGCTGGCCGTGTGCCGGCAGCTGCGGGCGCTGGGCGACCGTACCCCGATCCTGGTGCTCACCGCGCTCGACGCGGTCAGCGACCGGGTGGACGGTCTGGACGCGGGCGCGGACGACTATCTGGTCAAGCCGTTCGCGCTGGACGAGCTGGCGGCCCGGCTGCGCGCCCTGCTGCGCCGCGCCGGCCCCGGCGAGCTGCCGCAGCCGGACGCGCCGCGCTTCGCCGACCTGCTCCTGGACCCCGAGAGCCGCTCGGCGGTGCGCGCGGGCCGGCGGCTGGAGTTCACCCGCACCGAGTGGGCCCTGCTGGACCTGCTGCTGCGCCACCCGGGACAGGTCCTGGAGCGGGAGACGATCATGCGCTGGGTGTGGGGCCGCGACCTCGGCCCCGACTCCAACTCCCTTGCCGTGTACGTCGGTTATCTGCGCCGCAAGCTGGAGGCGGGCGGCGCCCCGCGTCTCGTGCACACCGTGTACGGCGTCGGCTACGTCCTGGACGAGCGATGACCCGCACCCGACCCCGCCTTCGGCCCCGACCCCGCCGGCACCGCCGCCCCCCGCTGCGCCGCCGGCTGGCGCTCACCGCCTCCGCCGCCGTCGCCGGCGTGGCGCTGGCGGTGTGCGCGGGCGCGTACGCCGTCACCGTCTACACCCTGAACCGGCAGTTCGACCTCCAGCTCACCCAGGCGGCGACGCTGGCGATCCAGCAGCACCAGCAGAACGGGCCCGGCGTGCAGGCCGGCGAGTGCCGCTATCTGGCCGCGCCCGCGTGCGCCCAGCTCGTGCCCGCGTCGGCCGCCGACGACCCGAAGGAGAGCTATCTGCTGCCCGTCACCGGCGCCGTGCGCCAGGTCGCGGGCCGGGACCGGGCGCCGTACTTCAGCACCGCCTCGGTGGCCGGTCACCCGGTGCGGGTGCTGACCACGCCCGCGGGCAAGGGCCTGGCCATGCAGGTGGCGCTGCGCTCCGACGGGGTACGGCGGGCCGAGCGGCAGGTCGCCGGGCTGCTGGCGGTGATCGGCGGGGCCGGGGTGCCGGTGGCCGCGCTGCTCGGCTACTGGGTGTCCCGCTCGGGCCTGGCCCCGGTGGCCCGGCTGACCTCGACGGCGGAGCGGATCACCGCCACGCGCGACGCCGGGCACCGCATCGAGCTGCCGCCCGGGCCGTCCGGTCCGCGCGGCCGGGAGGACGAGATCACCCGGCTCGCGGTGAGCTTCAACACCATGCTCGACGCCCTGGAGGAGTCTCTGGCCGCCCAGCGGCGCCTGGTCGCCGACGCCTCGCACGAGCTGCGCACCCCGCTGACCGCCCTGCGCGCCAACGCGGAGATCCTGCTCCGGGCGGACCGGCTGACCCCGCGCCAGCGGGAGCGCGCGACGGGCGCCCTCACCCGCCAGCTGCGGGAGGTCACGAACCTGGTCAACGACCTGATCGACCTGGCCCGCGACGAGGAGCCGCAGCAGGCGCTGGAGGTGGTGCCGCCGACGGCCCTGCTGGAGCATGCAGTGGCCGCCGCCCGGGACCACTGGCCGCACATCGGGTTCGCCCTGGAGACCGACCCCTCGGCCGCCGCCACCCTGACGGCTGCCGTCCCCAGCCGTCTGACCAGGCTGTTCTCCAACCTCTTGGACAACGCGGCGAAGTTCTCCCCGGCGGGCGGCCGCGTCGAGGTGGCCGCGCTGCACTCACCGCGGGACGGCCGGCTGGAGATCACCGTCCGCGACCACGGCCCCGGCATCGACGCCGCCGACCTGCCCCATGTCTTCGACCGCTTCTACCGCTCCCGCACCGCCCGCGCCCTGCCCGGCTCCGGGCTGGGCCTGGCCATGGCCCGGCAGATCGCCCACACCCACGGCGCCGAGCTGACGGCCCACCAGGCTCCGGGTGGCGGCGCCCTGTTCCGGCTGCGGCTGCCGGCGAACGAAAACAGCCGGTGACCCGTCTCGCGACGGAGTCACCGGCTGATCGATGAGGGTGAGTGACGGGACTCGAACCCGCGACATCCTGGACCACAACCAGGTGCTCTACCAGCTGAGCTACACCCACCACGACCGGTGGTGGAACTTGTCGTTTCCCCGACCGGCCGAGAAGAAGTCTACAGGGTCCGCAGGGGTGCTCGCGCACATGTTTTCGCGAGCACCGGTCCCGGGGCTACTGCGCGGGCAGGACGTACTTGGCGGCGATCGACTTCGCCGTGTCGGAGTCCGGGCCGGGCTGCGGGACGAAGACGGCCTCGCGGTAGTAGCGCAGCTCGGCGATCGACTCGCGGATGTCGGCGAGGGCCCGGTGGTTGCCGTTCTTCTCCGGGCTGTTGAAGTACGCCCTCGGGTACCAGCGGCGGGCCAGCTCCTTGATGGAGGACACGTCCACGATCCGGTAGTGGAGGTAGTCCTCCAGGGTCGGCATGTCGCGCAGCAGGAAGCCGCGGTCGGTGCCGACGGAGTTGCCGCACAGCGGGGCCTTGCCGGGCTCCTTCACGTGCTCCCGCACATACGCGAGGACCTGCTCCTCGGCGTCCTTCAGCGTCGTGCCGTTCGGGAGCTCGTCGAGCAGCCCGGACGCGGTGTGCATCTGACGCACCACCTCCGGCATCGTCTCCAGCGCCCGCTCCGGCGGGCGGATGACGATGTCCACCCCCTCGCCGAGTACGTTCAGCTCGGAGTCGGTGACGAGGGCGGCAACCTCGATGAGAGCGTCGTCGGACAGCGAGAGGCCGGTCATCTCGCAGTCGATCCACACCATGCGATCGTTCATGCGACCACCCTAAATCGGGCTGGTGATTTTCGGTCCCCCCGTGCCGAGTGCTCCGCAGGAGCGCCGGGGACGGCCGTCGGGAGTCCGCGGCTTCGTCGTGGCCGGTCGCGCAGTTCCCCGCGCCCCTGTCGGGGCGCGGGGAACTCGACTCGCTCAGCTGCCGTGCCTGGGCCCCGGCAGCAGACCGACCGCGCCCGCCGCCTGCCGGCGGCTCTGCATCGGGACGCCGCTCTCCGGGTGGAGGAGGGCGGGGACCGGGCCGGTCACCGGGCCCGGTCCGGGCAGGCCGGTCGGGGCACCGGGCTGGGGCAGCGCGGGCTCCGCCTCACCCGGCCGGTCGCCCTGCGGCCGACGGGCGCGGTAGGCGGCCCGGTAGGCGGCGGGGGACGAGCCGAGCTGACGGCGGAAGTGCCCGCGCAGCGCGACGGGGGAGCGGAAGCCGCAGCGGCCCGCCACCTCGTCCACGCTGTAGTCCGACGTCTCCAGCAGCCGCTGCGCCTGGAGCACCCGCTGCGTGATCAGCCACTGCAGCGGCGCGCTCCCGGTCAGCGAGCGGAACCGGCGGTCGAACGTACGGCGGCTCATGTAGGCGCGTGCCGCCAGCGTCTCCACGTCGAACTGCTCGTGGAGGTGTTCCAGCGCCCAGGCGACGACCTCGGCCAGCGGGTCGGCGCCGATCTCCTCTGGTAAAGAGCGGTCCAGGTAGCGCTCCTGGCCTCCTGTCCGGCGCGGTGGGACGACCAGGCGGCGGGCCAGCGCGCCGGCCGCCTCGTTGCCGTGGTCCGTCCGCACGATGTGGAGACAGAGATCGATTCCGGCCGCCGTACCCGCCGACGTGAGCACGTCGCCGTCGTCCACGAAGAGCTCTCGCGGATCGACGTGCACCGACGGATAGCGCTTGGCCAGCGTCGGCGCGTACATCCAGTGGGTCGTCGCGGGACGGCCGTCCAGCAGGCCCGCCGCCGCGAGGACGAAGGCGCCGGTGCACAGCCCGACGATGCGGGCGCCCTCCTCGTGTGCCCGGCGCAGGGCGTCCAGCGCCTCCTCCGGTGGCGGCGAGGTGATCGAACGCCAGGCCGGTACGACGACCGTCCCGGCGCGTGAGATCGCCTCCAGGCCATGCGGTGCGGTCAGTTCCAGGCCCCCTGTGGTCCGCAGTGGACCTTCTTCGCCGGCGCACACCAGCAGTCGGTAGCGCGGCACGCCGGCGTCCTGGCGGTCGATCCCGAACACCGACAGCGGAATGGAACTCTCGAAGATGGGGCCGCCGCTGAACAGCAGCACCGCGACGATCTCCTTGCGGCGGCGCCCGGAGAGTTTCCGGGCCGCGGCTTCCGGCGCGGCAGTGGAGTCGTGGCTCATACTGCTAAGCCCCCCTCGGTGGTCGCGGCTCCTCGGTTGTGTCGCTCCTGCACGTTTCCCCTCGGTCCTGCACGAGTCCCCCGCCGTAAAGACAGTCAAGATCGAATCTACTGGCTACCGCGGTCTCACGGTGGCCGGTTCGACACGCCGGACATTGTCGACATGACAACTTGGCGTGAAGCATTCGATCACGAAGCGTTGCACTCGCGGGGGGTGTAGGGAAGTGCGCCTTGTCGCGGTGGCCGAACCGCGTAGGGTGCGCAGCCGCCGATGGACCCTTTCCGTGCAGGTCAAACGGGGGTTGGGGGGTGGTTGCGACCCCCCTGGGTCGACATTGAGAAGTTGGCTGAAAAGAAACCTTCGGGGGTACGGAAACAGGTCAGTTGACCGGTGTCCGTCCCCGGGGGCGACGTCTGCCGCTTTGCGGGCCGGAACGGTCGGCGTACCGCGCGGCGCACCGCTCCGATCGCCGCAGCAGCACCCGGCACACGGCCGTGACGGCGGCCAGCCCCAGCGCGGCCCCCACGGCGCCGGCCAGCGAGGTGCCGTACCAGACCAGGACGACGGGGACGAGGACGCAGCTGAAGGCGGCCCAGCGGATCACCTCGCCCGCGCCGTCCGGCGGCGCCGGACGTGGCCGTGCGGCGGATCGCGGTCCGGGCATCTCGTACTCCCCTTCGTACTCCCCGGGTGTACTCCTTGGGGGTACGTCCGGGGTGGTGGCTCGCCCGGTTCAACGCCCGTTCGGCCACTCGGTCACCGGTCGATCACGACTCGCGCGGGTGTTAACCGTGTGCAAACCGCCTGTACGGGGCAGCAACCATTGCGTTACGGGCGCGGCTCGTGCATGCTCCGGTGAACCCACTCCCCGACGTCGGGGGACCGCTTACGGAGCGTGCGCGGGATCTGGGCCCGGGAGGCGTGCCGCCGTACCCTTGGGGGTATGGGGTTGGGAAGATGTTTCCCGGACACAGCTCCGTGCCTGCTCCGACGCGCAACTGTCGTCCCCGCCCGTAAAGGATCAAGACGCCGAGACAGCCATGGCCGGTCACGAATTCTTCGACCCAGCGGACCGCAAGCGGCCCGTCGCCGATCCCACGGCGTCCGAGCCCCTGGCGGCGGAAGAGCCACGCCCCTCCTGCGACCCAGCCTTCCGGCACGGAGTCGTCGTCGGCTTCGACGGCTCCACCTCCAGCGAGCGTGCCCTCGCCTACGCCATCGGCATGGCCCACCGCTCCCACGCCGGCCTGATCATCGTGCACGTCGCCAACCGGCTGCCGACGACCGTGTGGGCCGGCTGCGAGCCACCGGTCTTCGTCGACGTGCCGGACCACCGCACCGAGGTCCTCGGGCTCGAACTGGCCTGTGCGGACTATCTGTCCGAGGTGCCCTGGATCCTGGTCGAGCGCGGCGGGGACATCTGCCACGAACTCGAAGAGGTCGGGCGGGAGTACGAGGCGGACGCGATCGTCGTGGGCTCCACGCACGGCATCGTCGGCCGCATCTTCGGCTCGGTCGCCGGGCGGCTCGCCAAGCGGGCGCAGCGGCCCGTGATCGTCATTCCCTGAGTACGCCAACTCCCTTTGTGCAGCGCGAAACTACTCGCGCGTAGAGGTGGTTTGTGCCCTTGTGAAGGGCATATATCGGTCACCCCGCAACGGCACAGCATGAAGGGAGCCCGCCGTGGACAACGGAAGTACTACGGTGGTCGGCCGACTCGCCCTGGGAATCACCCTGTTGGCGTTCGGTCTCGGTACGACAGGCGTGATCCACGGCGTGGCCGCGTCCGACGCCGTGTCAGTGGCCCACTATGTGGGCGGAGTTGCCCTGTTCCTCGTCGGCCTGCTGGCCTTCCGTGGTGGCGACGGCGTTTCCGGTACGGGCTTCGCGGCCCTCGGCGCGCTGTGGTTCACCTGGGCGGTCGGCGGTCACTCCTCCGCCGACGCGGCCGGGCTCTTCCTCCTCCTGTTCGCCCTCGTGGCGCTCACCCTGACCCTCGCGGGCGGGGACAGTCTGGGGCAGGTCATGCACGGGCTGCTGTTCCTGGCGATGCTGGTGCTGGCCGTCGCGGCCTTCGCCGACAGTTCCTCTCTCGCCAAGGTCGGGGGCTGGGTCGCCGCTGTGTCCGGCGCGGTGGCCTGGTACGCGGCGACGGCCGCGCTGGCTCACTGGCCGACGGCTCTTCCCGGTCGTGCCGCGGGCCGGGGGGTGACGGCCGCCGGCTGATCCGAGCAGCACTGAACGGACCCCCACGTGAAGGTGGCCACGTGGGGGTCCGTTCTGCTGTCGCGGAACTACTCCACCGTCACCGACTTCGCCAGGTTCCGCGGCTTGTCGATGTCCCGGCCGAGCGCCTTGGCCGTGTGGTAGGCCAGCAGCTGGAGGGGGATGCCCATCAGGATCGGGTCCAGTTCGTCCTCGTTCTTCGGGACGACGATCGTCTGGTCCGCCTTCTCCTGGTGCTGGTGGGCCACCGCGAGGATCTTGCCGCTGCGGGCCTTGATCTCCTCCAGGGCGGCGCGGTTCTTCTCCAGCAGGTCGTCGTCGGGGACGATCGCGACCGTCGGCAGGGCCGGCTCGATCAGGGCCAGCGGGCCGTGCTTCAGCTCGGAGGCGGGGTAGGCCTCGGCGTGGATGTAGGAGACCTCCTTCAGCTTCAGGGAGGCCTCGCGGGCCACCGGGTAGCCCCGGACGCGGCCGATGAAGAGCATCGAGCGGGCGTCGGCGTACAGCTCGGCCAGCTCCTTGATCTGCTCCTCCTGCTTGAGGATCTCGGTGATCTGGTCCGGCAGCCTGCGCAGGCCCTCGATGATCCGCTTGCCGTCACGGACCGACAGGTCACGGGTGCGGCCGAGGTGCAGGGCGAGGAGGGCGAAGGCCACGGTCATGTTCGTGAAGCACTTCGTCGAGACCACGCAGACCTCGGGGCCGGCGTGGACGTAGATCCCGGCGTCGGCCTCGCGCGCGATCGCCGAGCCGACGACGTTGACGACGCCGAAGACCCTGGCGCCCTTGCGCTTCAGCTCCTGCACGGCGGCGAGGACGTCGTACGTCTCACCGGACTGGGAGACCGCGACGTACAGGGTGTCGGGGTCGACGACCGCGTTGCGGTAGCGGAACTCGGAGGCCGGCTCGGCGTCGGCGGGGATGCGGGCCAGCTCCTCGATCATCTGGGCGCCGATCATGCCCGCGTGGTACGAGGTGCCGCAGCCGAGGATCTTCACACGGCGGATCTGCCGGGCCTCGCGGGCGTCCAGGTTGAGGCCGCCGAGGTGCACGGTGGAGAAGCGGTCGTCGATGCGGCCGCGCAGCACGCGGTCCACGGCGTCGGCCTGCTCGAAGATCTCCTTGTGCATGTAGGTGTCGTGGCCGCCCATGTCGTACGACTCGGCCTCCCACTCCACGGTCGTGGGCTCGGCGGTGGTGCGCGTGCCCTCGGTGGTGTAGGTGCGGAAGTCGTCGGCCTTCAGGGTGGCCATCTCGCCGTCGTCGAGGGTCACTATCTGGCGCGTGTGCATGACCAGGGCGGCGATGTCGGAGGCGACGAACATCTCCTTCTCGCCGATGCCGAGCACGACCGGGGAGCCGTTGCGGGCCACCACGATCCGGTCGGGGAAGTCGGCGTGCACGACCGCGATGCCGTACGTGCCCTCGATCGCCCGGACCGCCTGGCGGACCTTGTCCTCCAGCTTCTCGGCGGCGGAGCGGGCGATGAGGTGGGTGAGGACCTCGGTGTCGGTCTCGGAGAGGAACTCGACGCCGTCCGCCTCCAGCTTGCGGCGCAGGTCGGCGGCGTTGTCGATGATGCCGTTGTGGACGACGGCGACCTTGCCGTCGGCCGACATGTGCGGGTGGGCGTTGACGTCGGAGGGGGCGCCGTGGGTGGCCCAGCGGGTGTGGGCGATGCCGGTGGTGCCCTTGAAGCGCGCCGGGACCTTGGCCTCCAGGTCGCGCACCCGGCCCTTGGCCTTGACCATCTTCAGACCGGGCGTCTTCGGAGAGGAGACGACGATGCCAGCGGAGTCGTAGCCGCGGTACTCCAGCCGCTGCAGCCCTTCGAGCAGCAGCGGGGCGACGTCACGCTTTCCGATGTATCCGACAATTCCGCACATGTATGGGTATTCCTAGCCGTAGACGATGCGGCGCAGCTGCCTGAGCGTCAGCTCGGGCGGTGCCACCGCTCTATACCTGAGGTCCGCCGCGATCCGTTCGAAGATCTCCGCGTTCACCAGGCCCTGTGCCTGCAGCTCGCGGTGGCGGCGACGGACGTAGTCCTCCGTCGACTCGTCGAAGTAGGCGAGCACGTCCTGGACCACCCGCAGCGCCTCGCCCCTGTTCAGGGTCGTGGAACGCGTCAGATGATCAACAAGTTCGTCGTGCACCCGGTAGATCCTGGAGTACGGGGCGCGGTTTCGCAAGAAACGTGCCCGATTTCGGGCAGGGCCCTCCTCCGGACCCTGTTGGATCTCTGTTCCCCGGGCGTCCACCCCGTGTCGTGCGTCTCGTTGCCCGGACCGGCGAGTTTCGGGCGCCATGGACATTCCTCGTATGGGAGTACCCGACCGGCTCGCCGAGCGCATGAGCATGGCCGAGCAGCATGAGTACCTGCGCGCGAGATTCTCGCGCCGGAACCTGATCAGAGGCGGCGCCGTCACGCTGGGCGCCGTCACGGGTGGCGCGTACGTGACGGGTGCCACCGCCCAGGCCGCCGTACCGACCCTGGGGGTACCTCCCACGCAGTGGGGGAGCACCGCCCCGGCCACCGAGCACGTCGACGGCGCCCTCGTCGCCCCCTTCGGCCGGCACCTCGCCTACGGCGCCGACCCGCGCACCGAGATGACCGTCTCCTGGCAGGTCCCGGTCGCCGTGAAGAAGCCGTTCATCCGCATCGGCGCCCGCCCCTGGGACCTCTCCCGCCGGATCGACGCCGAGGTCCGCACCCTCTACACCCCGGCCGGCGTCGGCGCGAGCGGCGACCACACGCAGTACTACCTGCACGCCCGGCTCACCCACCTGCGCCCCGGAAAGACGTACTACTACGGCGTCGGCCACGAGGGCTTCGACCCCGCCGAGCCGCACCTGCTGGGCACCCTGGGCACCTTCACCACCGCCCCCGCCCGCCGGGAGCCGTTCACCTTCACGGCCTTCGGCGACCAGGGCGTCAGCTACCACGCCCTCGCCAACGACAGCCTGATCCTCGGCCAGAACCCGGCCTTCCACCTGCACGCGGGCGACATCGCCTACGGCGACCCGGCCGGCCAGGGCAAGTCCACCGACACGGGCTTCGACTCGCGCACCTGGGACCAGTTCCTCCACCAGACCGAGTCGGTCGCCAAGCAGATCCCGTGGATGGTCTCGTACGGCAACCACGACATGGAGGCCTGGTACTCGCCGAACGGCTACGGCGGCGAAGAGGCCCGCTGGACCATGCCGGACAACGGACCGGACGCCGCGCACCTGCCCGGCGTCTACTCCTTCGTGCACGGCAACACGGCGATCGTCTCGCTGGACCCCAACGACGTCTCCTTCGAGATCCCGGCGAACCTGGGCATTTCCGGAGGTACACAGACCAAGTGGTTCGAGAGTCAGCTGAAGCGGTTCCGGGCCCGTGACGACATCGACTTCGTCGTCGTCTTCTTCCACCACTGCGCGTACTGCACGTCCACGGCGCACGCCTCGGAGGGGGGCGTGCGCCAGGAGTGGGTGCCGCTGTTCGAGAAGTACCAGGTGGACCTGGTCATCAACGGCCACAACCACCAGTACGAGCGCACCGACGTGATCAAGGACAACAAGGTCACCAAGAAGCTTCCGATCGGCGGCACCGCCTACCCCGAGACCGAGGGCGTCGTCTACGTCACCGCCGGCGCCGCGGGCCGCAGCCTGTACGCGTTCACCGCCCCCGACTCCTACGAGGGCCACGAGCACGAGGTCGACTCGGTCGCGTCCTTCGTCAACACCAAGGACGGCAAGGTCAACGAGACCGTCACCTGGTCCCGGGTGCGCTACCTCGACTACTCCTTCCTGCGCGTCGACGTCACCCCCGCACCGCGCGGCCGGCAGACCACGCTGACGGTGTCGGGCATCGCCGAGACCGGTGAGCGCATCGACCGCTTCACGGTGTCCCGCCGGGCGAAGTAACGCCCCGGGCCCGCCGTCGGGCGGTCCTGCGCACGCGCCCTCACAAGCGCTTCAGGACCGCCTGCTTGGCCAGGGCGAACTCCTCGTCCGTCAGCACCCCGTCCCGGCGCAGCTCGCCGAGCTCGCGCAGCCGCCGCAGCAGCGCGTCGTGGTCCTCGCCCCCGGCCGGCTCCTCGGCGGGCGCCGGCCGCTGCGGCGGTACGGCGGCCGGGGCGGGGGCCGCGGGATGCGGCAGCCGGGCCTGTACGGCGGCGGCCACCAGTGCCATCAGCGGGTCCTTCTTGAAGCCCCACAACTCGACCGCGTTCGGGTCGTACTTGGGCGGGGCCGTGATCGGCGCGCCGCGCACCAGGAACCGCAGATGCCCGTTCTCCAGCCCGGCCGCCGGCTGCCACTCCACGCCCGTGATCTCCGCCAGGGGAAGCGTCCGGGGCCCGGCGGCGGCCTTGGCGTCCTCCGTCTTCCAGTTCCACTCCAGCCGCACCTGGTCCCCGTCGAAGCTCGCCGTGCCGTCCCCGGCGGAGGCGGACACCGGCAGCGCCGGGCCCGGCAGCAGGTACCCGTCGGCCGGCTCCGGCGGGACCTGCTCCAACAGCAGCGCGGTGCGCACCTCGTCCGCGACGTACTCGGCGACGCCGTACCGGTCGGTCTGCACCGCCAGCTGATACGGGTCGTCCGCCTCGGCGAGCCGTCCGCCGGTCGCCTGCGTCAACGGGTCGGCGCCGTCGCGCAGCCGCAGCCTCAGCCGCCCCGACCTGCGCCCCTGCTCGAAGGAGACACCGGCCAACGCCCCGATCGGCACGACGAGTTCGCCCAGCTCACGGCGGAGCGGGCTCACGTTCTTGTCCCGGCCCGGGGTGAGCCGCAGGGCGTCGCCGTCGAAGGCCCAGGTGCCGTCCTTCTGGATGATTTCCGCCATGGAGGGATTGTTTCACCGGATCTGCGGGAGAGTGGTCTCGACCACATTTGGAAGGGAGCGCATGTGAGACGCAACCACAGCACGACTCCCCGAACCCCCCGACTGCCCAGGTCCTCCCGTGTGTTCGGGTCCCTGGTCCTCGTGGCGGCGGCCGGTGTCTTCACCCTGGGGGCCGCGCCCTCCGCACGGGCGGCCGTGCCCCCCACCCCGCTCGACCGGGTGATCCCGGCCCCCGCCTCCGTCCAGCCCGGCGGCACCGCGTACCGCCTCGCCCGCGGTACCTCCGTCCGGGTCGACGCCACCCCCGAGGTCCGCCGTGTCGGCGCCTACCTCGCCGGCATCCTGCGGCCCTCCACCGGCTACCCGCTGCCGCTCACCGAGTCCGGCACCGGAGGCATCCGGCTCCACCTGGCGAAGGGCGACTACGGCGCCGAGGGCTACCGGCTGCACAGCGGTGCCGACGGCCTCAACCTCACCGCGAGCACCCCCGCCGGCCTCTTCCACGGCGTGCAGACGCTGCGTCAGCTCCTGCCCGCCGCCGTGGAGAAGCGGACCGTCCAGCCCGGCCCCTGGCAGATCGCCGGCGGCACCGTCACCGACCGCCCCCGCTACGCCTACCGCGGCGCCATGCTCGACGTCTCCCGGCACTTCTTCACCGTGGCCCAGGTCGAGCGCTACATCGACGAACTCGCCCTCTACAAGGTCAACGAGCTGCATCTGCACCTCAGCGACGACCAGGGCTGGCGCATCGCCATAAACTCCTGGCCGCGCCTCGCGACGTACGGCGGCTCCACCGAGGTCGGCGGCGGCAAGGGCGGCTACTACACCAAGGCGGAGTACCGCGAGATCGTCCGGTACGCGGCCTCCCGCTATCTGGAGGTCGTCCCCGAGATCGACATGCCCGGCCACACCAACGCGGCCCTCGCCTCCTACGCCGCCCTCAACTGCAACGGCCAGGCGCCCCCGCTCTACACCGGCACCAAGGTCGGCTTCAGCTCGCTGTGCGCGGCCAAACAGGTGACGTACGACTTCGCGAACGACGTCCTGCGCGAACTGGCCGCGCTCACCCCCGGCCGCTACCTCCACATCGGCGGTGACGAGGCGCACTCCACCAGCCACGCCGACTACGTGACCATCATGGACCGCGTCCAGCCCCTCGTCGGGAAGTACGGCAAGACGGTCATCGGCTGGCACCAGCTCACCGGTGCCCACCCGGTCAAGGGCGCCGTCGCCCAGTACTGGGGCCTGGACACCACCAGCGCCGCAGACAAGGACCAGGTCGCCCAGGCCGCCCGGAACGGCACCGGGCTGATCCTCTCCCCGGCCGACCGGGTCTACCTCGACATGAAGTACACCAAGGACACCAAGCTGGGCCTCGACTGGGCGGGCCTGGTGGAGGTGCGGCGGTCGTACGACTGGGACCCGGGCAGCTACCTCGCGGGTGCCCCGAGTTCCGCGGTCAAGGGCGTGGAGGCACCCCTGTGGTCCGAGACGCTGAAGACGTCCGCCGACCTCGACTACATGGCGTTCCCGAGGCTTCCGGGCGCGGCCGAGCTGGGCTGGTCCCCGGCGGCCACGCACGACTGGGACGCGTACAAGGTGCGCCTCGCCGCGCAGGCCCCGCGCTGGGACGCGCTCGGGATCGGCTACTACCGCTCCCCGCAGGTGCCGTGGCCGGCCGGCTGAGCTGACCGGGCACCCCGGAGGACCGTACTCCGGGGTGCCCGTGTCCCACTGTCGGGATCCCGCGGTCAGCGCCCCGCGAGGGGGTTCTCCAGGGTCCCGACGAGCTGGAGCGCGCCGGACGGGTCGGCGAGGTCCACCATCTGCCGGTTGTCGCGCAGCTGGAGCCGGTTCAGGCAGGAGCGCGCGAACTCGGGGGCGAACATGTCGTACTGCCGGAACCTGTCGGCCAGTTCGGGGTTCGCGTGCTGGTACTCGCGGGTGACCTCGGCGACCGTGCGCCAGAAGCCGTCCTCCGCCAGGATCCCCTCGGCGGCCAGGTGCGCGGCGAGGAAGCGGAAGAAGCAGTCGAAGACGTCGGTGAAGATCGACAGCAGCTTCTTGTCCTCGGGGACCTCGACCGCGATCCGCCGCACCTCCGGCGGCAGTACGGCGTCCGGGTCCATCACCGCGATCTCCTCGGCGATGTCCTTGTAGACCGCCCGCCGTACGACACCGTCCTCCAGCACCAGGATGACGTTCTCGCCGTGCGGCATGAAGACCAGGTCGTAGGCGTAGAAGCTGTGCAGCAGCGGGGTGTAGTACGCCCGCAGGTACCGCCGCAGCCACTCGGTGGGCGCGAGGCCGGACCGCTCGATCAGCGCGCCCGCGAAGGAGGCGCCAGCGTGGTCGACGTGCAGCAGCGAGGCCATGGTCGCGAGGGACTCGCCGCCTTGCAGGGAGGGCACCGGGCTCTCCCGCCACAGCGCGGCCAGCATCTTGCGGTACGGCGAGTAGCGGTCGGTGGCCCGCTCGTACTCCTGGTGCCGGTAGCCGACGGCCGCCCGCTCCCGGATGATGCTCAGGCCCGTCGCCTTCAGCACCGGGTCGTTCTCGATCAGCTGGGCCAGCCAGTCGTTGATCGCCGGGGTGGCCTCCATGTAGGCGGCCGAAAGACCGCGCATGAAGCCCATGTTGATGACGGACAGGGCCGTCTTCACATAGTGCTTGTGCGGGGCGCTGCTGTTGAAGAACGTCCGGATGGACTGCTGGGCCAGGTACTCGTCGTCGCCCTCCCCGAGGCAGACCAGGTGCCGCCGGGCCACCTCGGCGGCGAAGGTGACGGACAGCTTGTTCCACCACTGCCAGGGGTGGACCGGGATGAGGAGGTAGTCGGCGGGGTCGAGGCCCTGCCCGGCGAGGGTCTTCGCGAACCGCTCGACGGTGTCCGCCCCCAGCTCCTGCCGGATGAACTCCTCGTACTCGATGCCCACGCCCGCCGTGAACGCGGCCCGCGAGCGGTGCGCGGCCAGCCACACCAGCCGGACCGGGTTCGCGGTCTCCGGGGCGTACGACAGGTACTCGTGGACGCCGAACCCGAGCCGCCCGTTGTTCGCGACGAAGCACGGGTGTCCCTCGGTCATCCCGGTCTCGATCGCCTGGAAACCGCTCGTGGCCAGCTCCGCGGAGGTGACGCGGGGCTTGGTCAGCTTGTAGCAGGTGCCGGAGAGGGTGGAGGAGATCTCCTCCAGGTAGACCGGCAGGATCTCGTCGGACAGGCCCAGGGACTCCCTCAGCTCGATGAAGAAGTCCAGGGCGGCGAGCGGGAGTTCGTCGTCGCCGCGGTGCCGGGTGATGGAGGCGGCGTCGACCTGCCAGTGGTCGAGGGCGCGGCGGACGGCGCGGAAGCGGTAGGCGGTGAGCCCGTCGTCGCTGCGGACGGCGTACCGGCCGCCGTCCAGGGCCTCGGGGGTGATCAGGCGCTCGTGCGCGAACTCGGCGAGCGCCTTGCGTATCAGCAGCCGGTTGGCGGTGTCCCAGCGTTCGGGGGACAGGTGGGCCACGGCGTCGGTGAGGCTCATGCGGCCACCGCCTGCTCGAAGCGCTCACGCGTGCAGAAGCTCAACAACGCCCTTTTCTCCGGTTTCTCGATCTCCCGCTCGGGCACGAACCCGACGGCCTCGTTCAGGGCGTGCACGGCCGTGTTGCGCACGTCCGGTTCGACGACGACCCGCGCCACGGCCGGGTCCTCGAAGAGCCGGGCCACCACGGCGGTGATGACGGCCCTGGTGAACCCGTGCACGGGCGTGTCGGCCGGCGGGGTCAGGAAGTGCATGCCGATGTCGCCGGGCCGCGCCTCGTACAGACCGGCCAGCTCGCGGTGGGCGGGGTCGTACGTCTCCATGAGGAAGACGGGCTCCCCGTCGCGCAGCCCGAGCAGTGCCTGATGGTGCTCGTCCGCCGCGATCTCCATGTACGCGCGTTCGACGTCCTCCAGCCTCGCGTCCTGCATCATCCAGAAGGCCGCCTTGGGATGGGTGACCCAGGCGTGCAGCAGCTCGGCGTCCCGCAGGGGATCGACGTCACGGAAGGCGAAGGTCATACGGCGAACTCCTGGAAGGCGATGGTCTTCTCGACCGGGTAGTAGGCGGCGCCGAGCAGCTCGCGGATGATGCAGCTGTTGCGGTACGCGCCCATGCCCAGGTCGGGGCTGGTGATGCTGTGGGTGTGGACGCCGGCGTTCTGGAGGAAGACGCCGCGGCCGGTGGTGTCGACGGCGTAGTTGCGGGCGACGTCGAAGCGGCCGTGGCCGTCGAAGCGGAGCCGGTCGCGCAGGGGGGCGAGGAAGGCCGGCGGCGTGTAGTGGTAGCCGGTGGCCAGCACCAGGCCCTCGGAGCGGATCTCGAAGTCCTTGCCCTGCTCGTCCTGGCGGAAGCCGAGGGTGTACGCGCCGTCCGTGTAATGGGCGCTGTGCAGCGAGGAGTTGGTGAGCAGCCGGGTCGGGACCGGACGGTCGCCGCTCTCCACGTTCTTCTGGTAGAGCAGATCGAAGATCGAGTCGATCAGGTCCGAGTTGATGCCCTTGAACAGCCCCTTCTGCTGCTTCTCCAGCCGGTAGCGGGTCTCCTCGGGCAGGGCGCGGAAGTAGTCGATGTAGTCCGGGGACGTCATCTCCAGGGTCAGTTTGGTGTACTCCAGCGGGAAGAAGCGCGGGGAGCGGGTGACCCAGTTCAGCTCGTAGCCGTGTACGTCGATCTCGGCGAGCAGTTCGTAGTAGATCTCGGCCGCGCTCTGGCCGCTGCCGACGACCGTGATGGACCTCTTCGCCTGCAGTTCCGCCTTGCGGTGCATGTACCGGGAGGTGTGCAGGAAGTCGCCGCCGAGGTTCCGGCAGGCCTCGGGGACGAAGGGGACCGTGCCCGTGCCGAGGACCAGGTGCCGGCCGCGGTACGTCTCCCCGCGCTCGGTGCGGACGACGTACAGCTCGTCCTCGTACGTCACCTCGGTGACCGTCGTGCCGAACCGGACGCTGCTCAGCCGCCCCGCCGCCCAGCGGCAGTAGTCGTCGTACTCGACCCGCAGGGGATAGAAGTTCTCGCGGATGTAGAACGAGTACAGCCGGCCCTTCTCCTTCAGGTAGTTGAGGAAGGAGTACGGCGAGGTCGGGTCGGCGAGGGTGACCAGGTCCGACATGAACGGCGTCTGGAGGTGGGCGCCGTCCAGGAACATCCCGGCGTGCCACTCGAAGTCCGGCTTGGACTCCAGGAAGACGCCGTCCAGTTCGGCGATCGGCTCGGTCAGACAGGCCAGGCCGAGGTTGAAGGGGCCGAGCCCGATCCCCACGAAGTCATGGATGCGGCGGGCTTCAGGAAGCGCGGTCAAGGGAGTCTCCCAGGTACTGCTCGGCGTGGCCGGCGATCAGGTCGAGGACGGCGGCGATGTCGGCCGTGGTCGTCTCGGGGTTGAGCAGGGTGAACTTCAGGTAGTGGCGGCCGCCCACCTTGGTGCCCGCGACGACGGCGTCACCGGAGGCGAACAGGGCCTTGCGGGCGTAGAGGTTGGCGCGGTCGATCGCGGCCGGGTCGGTGACGGCGGCCGGGATGCAGCGGAAGACGAGGGTGGAGAGCGAGGGCGCCACGACGACGTCGAACCGGGGGTCGGCGGCGAGCAGCTCCCAGCCCTGTGCCGCCAGGTCGCAGACCTCGTCGAAGAGCTCGCCGATCCCGTCGGCGCCCATCACCCGCAGCGTCATCCACAGCTTGAGCGCGTCGAAACGGCGGGTGGTCTGCAGAGACTTGTCGACCTGGTTGGGGATGCGCTCCTGCACCATGCGGCGCGGGTTGAGGTACTCCGCGTGGTAGGTGGCGTGACGCAGGGTCGCCGCGTCCCGCACCAGGACGGCGGACGAACTCACCGGCTGGAAGAAGGACTTGTGGTAGTCGACGGTGACGGAGTCGGCGCGCTCGATGCCCTCGATGCGGTCCCGGTACCTGAGGGAGGCGAGCAGTCCGCAGCCGTAGGCGGCGTCGACGTGCAGCCAGGTGCCGAACCGCTCGCACAGCTCGGCTGTTTCGGGCAGCGGGTCGATGGAGCCGAAGTCGGTGGTGCCGGCGGTGGCGACGACGGCCATGGGGACGAGGCCGCCCTGCACGCAGCGCTCCAGTTCGCGGGCGAGCGCCACGGTCTGCATCCGCTTGTCGTGGTCGACGGGTATCGGGACGACCGCGTCCGGGCCCAGGCCGAGGAGTGTGGCGGACTTCCGCACGCTGAAGTGGCTGACCTCGGAGGCGAAGATCCGCAGCTTCGCCGGGGAGGTGCTCTTGGCCTCCTCCCGGGCGAGCAGCAGCGCCTGGAGGTTGGACTGGGTGCCGCCGGAGGTGAACACGCCGTCGGCGGCGGGGCCGAGGCCGATCCGCCGGGCCGTCCAGTCGATGAGCCTGCGCTCGATCAGGGTGCCGCCGGCCGACTGGTCCCAGGTGTCCAGGGAGGAGTTGACCGCGGAGAGCACGGCCTCGCCGAGCACCGCCGGTATGACGACCGGGCAGTTGAGGTGGGCGAGGTAGCGGGGGTGGTGGAAGTACACCGCGTCGCGCAGGTACACCTCCTCCAGCTCGTCCAGGGCGGCGGTGGCGCTGCCGAGCGGGCGGTCCAGGTCGATGGCGTCCACGCGGGGGGCGAGGGCGTCCACGGTGACGCCGGTGAACGGGCGGTCGGTGGTGGCGAGTTTGGCCGCCACCCGCTCGACTCCTTCGGTCACGGAGCTGCGGTAGTGCTCCGCGGTGAGGCCATTGAGCAGGTGCGAGCGCATGTGGGGGTCCTCCGAGGGGTGATCGAACTTAGGTAAGCCTAACCTAACTTTTAGGAATCGAGGCATGCCTCACCCGTGATCACTGTCACGGGGCGGTGCGGCGCGGTGCGGTGCCTACTCGGCGGCCCGCAACTGCTCTTCGGTCATCCCCTGCCGCCAGTACCCGACGAAGGTCACCCGGCGCCGGTCCACCCCGCGCTCGCCGACGAAGTGCCGCCGCAACGCCTTGACCTGGCCGGACTCGCCCGCGATCCACACGTACGTCCGCTCGTCGCACGGGAGGGCGGCGGCGCGTACGGCGTCGACGGCCGTGGGGGACCCGTCGTGCCGTACGAGCCAGGTGATCTCCGCGTCCGCCTCGGTGCGCACGTCCTGGATGTCGCGGGCGTCCGGCACCTCCAGCCAGGCCCGGGCGCGGGTGCCGGCCGGGAGGGATTCGAGGATCGCGGTCGCGGCGGGTACGGCGGTCTCGTCGCCCCACAGCACGACGAGGTCGGTGTCGGCGGGCGGCCGGAAGCGGATCGCGCGGTTGTCGGCGAGGACCGGGCCGAGCACCAGGGCCCGGTCGCCGGCGGCGGCGCGGGCGGCCCAGCCGGAGGCGGGGCCCGCCGGGGTGTGCAGGGCGAAGTCGATGTCGATCTCGTCGGGGTTCCGGCGCAGGGACCGCAGGGTGTACGAGCGCATCACGGCCCGTACGTCGTCCGGCAGTTCACGCCAGGCCTGCCACCAGCCGTCGCCGAGGTCCAGAGGGACGGCGGGCTCGGTCTGGTGGGGGTGCGGCAGGAAGAGCGAGAGGGACTGGTCGCGCCCCAGTGACCGGAACGCGGACAGCTCCTCCCCGGTGAAGGTGATCCGGACCAGAGACGGCCCCAGCCGCCTCGTCCGTACGACCTGAAGGGAGAAGAAACGGTACGGGGCGGCTACGGCCGTCGTCATGTCGGCTCCTGAGATGACGTCAGGTTCGGGGTGCTGGCTGGATTAGCTGACCTTCTTCGCCTTCTCCAGGGCCTCGGCCAGGCTCGTGAGCAGCGGCACGCACTTGTCGTAGGACAGGATCGGCTCGGGGGAGCGGGAGATGACCTGGCCCGCCTTCACCGCGGGCAGCTTCTGCCAGGTCGGCTTGGTGATGGCGGCCGGCTGGAGCGCCGAGGAGCGGTCGTCCATCATGATGATGTCGGCCTGGTACTTGTCGACGTTCTCCCAGCTCAGCGACTCGAACCAGCCGCCGGTCGCCTTCTTCGCGCTCTCCGGCGGCTCGACGAAGTTCACGCCGAGGGCCTTGAAGTACTCCAGGTCGACGGAGAGGTTGGTGCCGGAGACGTAGAAGAGCGGGTCGCTCGCGGAGCCGGCCAGCACCTTGATGTCGGGCTTGGCCTTCGCGGCGGCGCGCAGCCGGGTCGCGGCGGCCTCGAACCGCTTCTTGGCGTCGGTCACCGCGGCGGCCTTCATGTCACCGCCGAGCGACGCCGCCAACTCCCACATGCGCTCCAGGGACTTGGTCAGCTGACGGTCGTAGACGGAGACGGCGACGCTGGGGGCCAGCTGGGCGATCTTCTTCTTGGACTCCTCGGGGACGTACCAGAGGGTGCCGGCGTTGTCGAACGTCGTGGAGATCAGCACGTCGGGCGCGAGCGAGGCGTACTTCTCGATGTTGAACTGGCCCCAGGCGTTGCCGAGGACGGTCACCTTGCTGACGTCCATGCCGCCGGCCTGGACGTCGGCCTTGCCGTCCTTGGTCGTGGTCGGGCCGAAGACGCCCTTGACCTGAACGCCGTAGTCGTGGAGCGCGGCGCCGACGCCGGTGAACGCGACGATGTTCGCGGGGACCTTGTCCAGCTTCACGGTCGTACCGCGGTCGTCCTTGAACGACCAGGGCCCGGACCTGCCTGCGGCCGTCCCCTTGCCGGAGCCACCGTCTTTGCCCTTGTCGTCCCCGCAGGCGGCGAGCGCGGCACCGAGTCCGATGGCGCCGCCCGCGGCGAGGATTCCGCGGCGAGTCAGATGGGTGGCACGGGCAAGGGACATGGATATGACTGCTTTCGAACGGGGCGAGGCGCCCGCCGGACAGGTTCCAAGGTAGGTTAGCCTAACCTCACTCGATGTCCAGAGGTGGGTGCACCCCGGCGCCGCGCCAGCTCGGAAAGGGATCGCCCGATACGGCGGACAGCCCGGAGGGGTCACGGCTAGAGTCGTGCGCGCACGGTCGGCTCTGCCGACTGCGACGGGAATGGGTCCGACGTCCCTTTCGGGCGCGGTGTCAGTAGAGGACACCGCGTCAATCGCGACAACTGCACACACGGCCTGTGCGTCGGCAGGGCCTCAGTTGATCATCCGTTACCGGGGTGGTCGGCCTGAGACACCTGCCATCCTCCACGTGGTTCGCCCTCGGTTCGGCCCCCTCCTTCCGTGGAAGGCAGCCGAGCGTGGATCTACAGATCGTCCTGGGAATTCTGGGGACGGCGGGTGTCGTCTCCGCCTTCCTCTTTGCCCTCAAGGGCATCCTCGACCAGGTGCCCGACGTGATCCGTGCCTGGCGTCGCGTCGTGGCCGAGGCCCGCAGGGGCGAGCGGCAGCGGGACGACGCCGACCCTCCGGAGCCGGCATGACCGGCATGGCGCCCCGCTTCGCCGGCGACACCGGGGAGGCCTTTGGACGGCCCTGCAAGAGCGCAGTGCCGGGGCCGAGGAGCAACGCGGCCGGCACGTTCAGCACGGTGGGGTGCGCGATGCCGCGGCCGTGGCACGACACGACGGCTCTGCGCAGGCAGCTTCGATCTCACCCGTGCCCCTCAACCGAGCCCAGGGTGATGCGCGGCGTCGGCCTTCAAAGCCACCAGCATGTCCTGGCGACCGACGCCGCGCGGCGTCTCATCGCACTGCCTCAGCTCACCTCGATGGTGACCTTCCACGGCGCGATGGCACGGGGGCACGCGTGCCCGGGGCCGGCGTGGCACTGCCGCACGGCGGTGATGGTGCTGGTGCCCGGGCCGTCCGCGTGCACGACCGCGTACGCGTCACCGGCCGGTGTCATGCCGCTGACAGTCCGAGTCAGGACGTGGGCGTCGCGAGTGCTCGGCATGCTCCACGTGTACGTCAGGCCCCGCTCGCGGGAGGCCTTCAGGCGGATCTCGGTGTCGTCACCGACCGACCGGGCCACGCTGCGGCCGTTGTCGGAGTCGGTGAGGACGAGGCGGTCGGCCCGAGCCGAGTGCGGCGCGGCGGAAGCGGCCGGGGTGACCAGCGTGGCGGTCACCATCAGTCCCAGCGTCAATCCGGTCGCGTACTTCGCGGCTTCCACGGTTACCTCCAGGCAGATGACGGACGCGCTGACCAACGTCCCGCACGCCCGTCACGCAATGCCCTGCCCCGGGAGAACCACCTGATTCGCCGAAGACCACCCGGTACCTCTAGCTCACCAGCCCCAGCTCACGCGCGATCAGCATCCGCTGGACCTCGCTCGTGCCCTCGCCGATCTCCAGGATCTTGGAGTCCCGCCACATGCGGGCCACCGGGTACTCGTTCATGAAGCCGTAGCCGCCGTGGATCTGGGTCGCGTCGCGGGCGTTGTCCACCGCGACGGTGGAGGAGTAGAGCTTGGCCAGGGCCGCCTCCTTCTTGAAGGGCTCACCGGCGACCAGGCGGCTCGCCGCGTCGCGCCAGGCCAGGCGGGCCGTGTGGGCCTTCATCTCCATGTCGGCGATCTTGAACTGGATCGCCTGGTTGGCGCCGATCGGACGGCCGAACGCCTCGCGCTCCTTCGCGTACTTCACCGACTCGTCCACACAGCCCTGCGCCAGGCCCGTCCCGAGCGCCGCGATGGCGATGCGGCCCTCGTCCAGGATGCGCAGGAACTGGGCGTAGCCCCGGCCCTCCTCGCCCAGCAGGTTGGCCGCCGGGACGCGGACGTCCGAGAAGGACAGCTCACGGGTGTCCGAGGCGTTCCAGCCGACCTTCGAGTACGGCGCCGCCACCGTGAAGCCGGGCGTGCCCGACGGGACGATGATGGAGGAGATGAGCGGCTTGCCGTCCGGCTTGCGGCCGGTGACCGCCGTGACCGTCACCAGACCGGTGATGTCCGTACCGGAGTTGGTGATGAAGCACTTCGTGCCGTTGATCACCCATTCGTTCGTGTCCGCGTCCAGGCGGGCCGTGGTGCGCGTCGCCCCGGCGTCCGAGCCGCCGTCCGGCTCGGTCAGGCCGAACGCGCCCAGGATCTCGCCGGCGCACAGCCGGGGCAGCCACTCGCGCTTCTGCTCCTGCGTGCCGAACAGGTGCAGCGGCATGGCGCCCAGCGAGACGCCCGCCTCCAGGGTGATGGCCACGGAGGAGTCGACCCGCGCCAGCTCCTCCAGCGCGATGCCGAGGGCCAGGTAGTCGCCGCCCATGCCGCCGTACTCCTCCGGGAACGGCAGCCCGAACAGGCCCATGCGGCCCATCTCGCGGACGATCTCGTACGGGAACTCGTGTCGCTCGTAGAAGTCGCCGATCTTCGGCGCCACCACGTCGTGCGCGAACTCCTCAACCGTACGGCGGAGTTCCTCCAGCTCGGGGCTGAGACGGTGGTCCATGCTGATCACTGGTCCTTGTGGGAGAGAGCGCGGACGGTACGGGACGGGCTGGGGCGGCCCAGCCGTTCGGCCATCCACACGCTGGTGGCGGTGAGACGGCCGAGGTCGACCCCGGTCTCGATGCCGAGGCCGTGCAGCATCCAGACGAGGTCCTCGGTCGCGAGATTGCCGGTGGCCGACCTGGCGTACGGGCAGCCGCCGAGGCCACCGGCGGACGCGTCGACCGTGGTCACCCCGTGCTCCAGCGCCGCGTAGGTGTTCGCGAGCGCCTGGCCGTAGGTGTCGTGGAAGTGCACGCCGATCGTGTTCGTCGGCACGCCCTCCTCGTTCAGCAGGGAGAGCAGTTCGAGCACGTGGCCCGGGGTCGCCACGCCGATCGTGTCGCCGAGGCTCAGCTCGTCGCAGCCCATGTCCCGCAGGGCGGTGCAGACGCGGGCCACCTGGTGCAGCGGGACCGCCCCCTCCCACGGGTCGCCGAAGCACATGGACACATAGCCGCGCACGTGCACGCCCTCGTCCTTCGCCCGGCGCACCACCGGCGCGAACACGGCCAGCGACTCGTCCAGCGAGCGGTTGAGGTTGGCCTTCGCGAAGGACTCGGTGGCGCTCGCGAACACGGCGATCCGCTCGGCGCCGAGGGCCAGGGCCCGCTCCAGGCCGCGCTGGTTGGGGACCAGCACCGGGAGCTCCACCCCCGGAACGTCCTTCACCAGCGGGAACAGCTGCTCGGCGTCGGCCAGTTGGGGCACCCACTTGGGGTGTACGAAGCTCGTCGCCTCGATCGTCGTCAGGCCGGCGTCGGCGAGCCGGCGGACGAACTCCGCCTTCACCTCGGTCGGTACGGCCGTCTTCTCGTTCTGCAGCCCGTCGCGCGCCCCGACCTCGTGGATCCGGACCCGCTCGGGCAGGTCGGTGGCCGGTACGACCATGGGCAGACCCTCGGCGGTCACTGCGCCACCTCCCCGGTCGCCCCGTTCTCCTCGTGTGGTGCGATCACCGCGAGCACCTGGTCCATGGCGACCGTCGTGCCCGGCGTCACGTCCAGCTCGGCGACCGTGCCCGCGTGCGGGGCGGAGATGACGTGCTCCATCTTCATGGCCTCCACCACCAGCAGGCTCTGTCCGGCCGCGACCTCGTCGCCGACGGCGACCTTCACCACCGTGACCGTGCCCGGCATCGGCGCGGTCAGCGAGTCGGCGCCCGCGTGCGCGGCCCCGCTCAGGGACGCGGCGACCGGGTCGTGGTCGCGCACCTGCCAGGCGTCGCCGTCGCGCCCGACCCAGTCACCGGCCCGGTGGAAGGTGTGCCGGACGCCGTCCAGCGTGACGCTCACCCGGTCCCCGGTGACGGTGTGGGAGCCCCGGGGGGTGTACGCCACCGGGTCCTGCACCCGCAGATGGAAGACGGGCGGCTTCGGGGTGCCGCCCAGGCGCCAGCCGCTCGGCACCGAGAAGGGGTCGACCCAGCCCTCGGCGCGGGGCTCCAGCGCTGCCGCGCGTACGGCCGCCGCGGCCTCGTACACCTCCTCCGGCACCTGCGCGGGGACCAGTTCGTCCACCACCCGCTCGACGAGCCCCGTGTCCAACTCGCCGGCCACGACCGCGGGATGGCCCAGAAGCCGCCGCAGGAAGCCCGCGTTGGTCGGCACGCCCAGCGTGACCGTCTGCGCGAGGGCCGCCCGGAGCCTCGCCAGCGCCGTCCCGCGGTCGGGGCCGTAGGCGATGACCTTGGACAGCATCGGGTCGTACAGGCTGCCCACCTCGGTGCCCTCGCTGAGCCCGGAGTCCGTGCGGACGCCGTCGCCCCGCGGCTCGTCCAGCAGCAGCACCGTGCCGCCGGAGGGAAGGAAGCCGCGCGCGGGGTCCTCGGCGCAGATGCGGGCCTCGATCGCGTGACCGGTCAGGGTCACGTCCGCCTGTGCGAAGCCCAGTTCCTCGCCGGCCGCCACCCGCAGCTGCCACTCCACCAGGTCCAGCCCGGTGACAAGTTCGGTGACCGGGTGCTCCACCTGGAGACGGGTGTTCATCTCCATGAAGTAGTACTGCGTCGGGTCGCCTCCCGGCACGATGAACTCCACCGTGCCCGCGCCCCGGTACCCGCAGGAGCGGGCCGCCTGCACGGCCGCCTCGCCCATCGACGCGCGCGTGGCCGCGTCGAGGAGCACGCTCGGCGCCTCCTCGACGACCTTCTGGTGCCGCCGCTGGAGCGAGCACTCGCGCTCGCCGAGGTGCACGACGTTCCCGTGGCCGTCGGCCAGCACCTGGATCTCGATGTGCCGGGGCCGGTCGATCCACCGCTCCACGAGCAGCGTGTCGTCGCCGAAGGAGGCGCGGGCCTCGCGTCGGGCGGCGGCGATCTCCTCCTCCAGGGCCGTCATGTCCCGCACCAGGCGCATGCCCTTGCCGCCGCCGCCCGCCGACGGCTTCAGCAGCACGGGGGCGCCCAACGCGCGGGCGGCCTCGGCCAGTTCGGGATCGCGGCCGCCGGGCACCACCGGTACCCCGGCCGCCCGCACCGTCTCCTTGGCGCGGATCTTGTCGCCCATGAGCGCGATCGCGTCCGCGGACGGGCCGATGAACACCAGCCCCGCCTCCTCGCAGGCGCGCGCGAAGGCGGCGTTCTCGGCGAGGAAGCCGTACCCCGGGTGCACGGCCTGCGCACCCGTACGGCCGGCCGCTTCCAGCAGGCGCTCCACCGACAGATAGCTCTCGGCCGCCGGCGCCGGGCCGATCCGTACCGCCGTGTCGGCCTCCCGGACATGCCGCGCGTCCGCGTCGGCGTCGGAGAAGACCGCCACCGAGCGCACGCCCAGCGAGCGGAGCGTACGGATGACGCGTACGGCGATCTCGCCCCGGTTGGCGACCAGCACTGTGTCGAACACGGTTCCCCTCCTCACATCCGGAAGACGCCGAACTGGGGGTCGCCCAGCGGCGCGTTGCCACAAGCCGTCAGCGCGAGTCCCAGCACCTGACGGGTCTCCAGCGGGTCGATCACGCCGTCGTCCCAGAGGCGGGCGGTGGCGTAGTAGGCGTTGCCCTGGCGCTCGTACTGCGCGCGGATCGGTGCCTTGAAGGCGTCCTCGTCCTCGGCGGGCCACTGCTCGCCGCGCGCCTCCAGCTGGTCGCGCTTGACCGTGGCGAGGACGGACGCCGCCTGCTCGCCGCCCATGACGGAGATCTTGGCGTTCGGCCACATCCACAGGAAGCGGGGGGAGTAGGCCCGGCCGCACATCGAGTAGTTGCCCGCGCCGTACGAACCGCCGACCACCACCGTCAGCTTCGGCACGCGCGTGCAGGCCACCGCCGTCACCATCTTGGCGCCGTGCTTGGCGATACCGCCCGCCTCGTAGTCCTTGCCGACCATGAACCCCGAGATGTTCTGGAGGAACACCAGCGGGATCCCGCGCTGGTCGCACAGCTCGATGAAGTGGGCGCCCTTCTGCGCGGACTCGGAGAAGAGGATGCCGTTGTTGGCGACGATCCCGACCGGGTGGCCGTGGATCCGCGCGAAGCCGGTGACGAGCGTCTGCCCGAACTCGCTCTTGAACTCGGCGAACCGGGAGCCGTCCGTGATGCGCGCGATGATCTCGCGTACGTCGTAGGGGGTACGGGAGTCGACCGGGACCGCGCCGTACAGCCCGTAGGGGTCGGCCTTGGGCTCGGCGACCGGGGTGACGTCCCAGGGCAGGGAGCGCCGGGCGGGCAGCGTGGCGACGATGTTCCGCACGATCCTGAGCGCGTGCGCGTCGTCCTCGGCGAGGTGGTCGGTGACGCCCGAGACCCGGGAGTGGACCTCGCCGCCGCCCAGCTCCTCGGCCGTGACGACCTCACCGGTCGCGGCCTTCACCAGCGGGGGTCCGCCGAGGAAGATCGTCCCCTGGCCGCGGACGATCACCGCCTCGTCGCTCATCGCCGGGACGTACGCCCCGCCCGCCGTGCAGGACCCGAGGACGGCCGCGATCTGCGGGATCCCGGCCCCGGACATCCGCGCCTGGTTGTAGAAGATCCGCCCGAAGTGCTCGCGGTCCGGGAACACCTCGTCCTGCATCGGCAGGAAGGCGCCGCCGGAGTCGACCAGGTAGACGCACGGCAGGCGGTTGTCGAGGGCCACCTCCTGGGCGCGCAGGTGCTTCTTCACGGTCATCGGGTAGTACGTGCCGCCCTTGACCGTGGCGTCGTTGGCGACGATCACGCACTCGCGCCCGCTGACCCGCCCGATCCCGGCGATCACGCCGGCGGCCGGGGCCGCGCCGTCGTACATCCCCTCGGCCGCGAGCGGGGCCAGCTCCAGGAACGGCGAGCCCGCGTCGAGCAGCGTGTCCACCCGGTCCCTGGGCAGCAGCTTGCCGCGCGCGGTGTGCCGGGCGCGGGCCTTCTCGCCGCCGCCGAGCGCCGCCGCGGCCAGCTTGCCGCGCAGCTCCCCGACGAGCGCGAGATGGGCTTGTTCATTGGCCCGCCAGGCCTCCGACGCGGGATCTGCCGCGCTCCGGAGCTCCGGTGCCTCCTGCATCCTGCGGTCCCCTCACCGGTGATCGAACCCGTGGATCACGTGTTAATGAGCGTTAACCATTTCCTCCAGGTTAACGACCGCTAACCTCCCTGTCTAGAATTACTGCATGGTCACCAGAACCGACGCCCCCACCCGGCGCGAGCAGATCCTGAAGGAGGCCGCCCGGCTCTTCGCCGAGCGCGGATTCCACGGTGTCGGGGTGGACGAGATAGGCGCAGCCGTCGGTATCAGCGGCCCCGGCCTGTACCGCCACTTCCCGGGCAAGGACGCGATGCTCGCCGAGCTGCTGGTGGGCATCAGCGGCCAGCTGCTGACGGGGGCCAGACGGCGGCTGGCGGAGGCGGACGGCGCCACCGGCGCGCGAGCCGTCCTCGACTCGCTCGTCGAGGGCCACATCGACTTCGCCCTGGACGACCGCCCGCTGATCACCCTGCACGACCGCGAGCTGGACCGGCTGCGCGACAGCGACCGCAAGCTGGTGCGCCAGCTCCAGCGGCAGTACGTCGAGCTGTGGGTGGAGGTGGTCCGCGAGGTGTACCCGGCGCTGACCGAGCCCGCCGCCCGCTCCGCCGTCCACTCGGTCTTCGGCCTGCTGAACTCCACCCCCCACCTCGGCCGCGCCGGCACCCTGCCCGGCCGCGGCGCCACGGCCGCCCTGCTGCACCGGATGGCGTGCGGGGCGTTCGAGGCGGCGGGCGTCGCCGGGGAGTGACGTGCATCTCTGGACGCGGCCGCGTACTGGCCGGTATCTTCGAGTCTGAGCAAGCGCTTAGACAGCCGATGTGCCGAGGTACGTGGAGGTAACCGTGCGCCGTACGGTGTTCAACGAGGATCACGAGGCGTTCCGGGAGACCCTCCGCGCCTTCATCGAGGCCGAGGTCGTGCCGGTCTACGACGAGTGGTTCGCCGCCGGCCAGGCGCCGCGCGACTTCTACTACAAGCTCGGCGAGCTGGGCATCTTCGGCATCAACGTGCCCGAGGAGTTCGGTGGCGCGGGCCTGGACAGCCACAAGTTCGAGGCCGTCCTCTACGAGGAGACCGCGCGCGCGGGCGTCCAGTTCGGCGGCTCCGGCGTGCACGTGCTGCTCGCCCTGCCCTACATCAAGATGCTGGCCACGGACGAGCAGAAGAAGCGCTACCTGCCGAAGTTCGTCACCGGCGAGGAGATGTGGGCCATCGCGATGACGGAGCCGGGCACCGGTTCCGACCTCGCGGGCATGAAGTCCACCGCCAAGCTCTCCGAGGACGGCACGCACTACGTCCTCAACGGCGCCAAGACCTTCATCACCGGCGGCGTCCACGCCGACCGCGTGATCGTGTGCGCCCGCACCTCCGCGCCCACCGCCGAGGACCGCCGCCACGGCATCTCCCTGTTCGCCGTCGACACCAAGTCCGAGGGCTACTCCGTCGGCCGCAAGCTCGACAAGCTCGGCCTGAAGACCTCCGACACCGCCGAGCTGGCGTTCGTCGACGTCAAGGTGCCCGTCGAGGACCTGCTCGGCGAGGAGAACAAGGGCTTCTACTACCTCGGCCACAACCTCGCCTCCGAGCGCTGGGGCATCGCCTTCGGCGCCTACGCGCAGGCCAAGGCCGCCGTCCGGTTCGCCAAGCAGTACGTGCAGGAGCGCACCGTCTTCGGCAAGCCGGTCGCCCACTTCCAGAACACCAAGTTCGAGCTGGCCGCCTGCCAGGCCGAGGTCGACGCCGCCGAGGCCGTCGCCGACCGCGCCACCGAGGCCCTGGACGCCGGCGAGCTGACGCCCGCCGAGGCCGCCTCCGCGAAGCTGTTCTGCACCGAGGTCGCCCACCGCGTGATCGACCGCTGCCTCCAGCTGCACGGCGGCTACGGCTACATGAACGAGTACCCGATCGCCCGCCTGTACGCCGACAACCGCGTCAACCGCATCTACGGCGGCACCAGCGAGATCATGAAGTCCATCATCGCCAAGGACATGGGCCTGTAAGGGCCGTGCAACCCGCCGCCCACGAGTGGCCGGTACAACTGACGCCATGAGCCAGGCACTTCAGGACCTCCTCGATCTGCTCGACCTGGAGCAGATCGAGGAGGACATCTTCCGCGGCCAGTCCCGCTCCGCCGTCGTACCCCGCGTCTTCGGCGGGCAGGTCGCGGCGCAGGCGCTGGTCGCCGCAGGGCGGACGGTCCCCGCGGACCGGCCCGCCCACTCCCTCCACGCGTACTTCCTGCGCCCGGGCGACCCCGGCGCGCCGATCGTCTACACCGTGGACCGCATCCGCGACGGCCGCTCCTTCACCACGCGCCGCGTCGTCGCCGTACAGCACGGCAAGCCGATCTTCCACCTCTCCGCCTCCTTCCAGGTGGACGAGGACGGGCTCGACCACCAGACGCCGATGCCGCCCGCCCCGGACCCGGCGACCCTGCCCACCTCCCAGGAGCGGCTGCGCGGCTACGGCCATCTCGATCCGGCCGTGGTCGAGAAGTTCCTTGAGGCCCGGGAAGCGGTCGATCTGCGCTACGTCGAGGAGCCGCCGTACGGCCGGTTCGGCACGGCGCGCGAACCGCACTCGCAGGTGTGGTTCCGCACCAACGGCAAGCTCGACGACGACCCCCTCCTCCATGTCGTCCTCGCCACCTATGTCTCCGACATGACCCTCCTCGACTCCGTGCTGCTCGCGCACGGCCGTGGTGGCTGGGCCGTGGGGGACGTCGTGGGCGCCTCGCTGGACCACGCGATGTGGTTCCACCGGCCCTTCCGCGCCGACGAATGGCTGCTGTACGACCAGGAGTCGCCGTCCGCGCACGGCGGCCGGGGTCTCGGCCAGGCCCGGATCTACACGCAGGACGGGCAACTCGCCATCACCGTCATCCAGGAGGGCGTGGTCCGCGTCCCACGTGCCTGATTCGTCCCGAGATGCCGGATGGCGGATAGGCCACTACGCTCATTCAGTGAAGCCGCAGTACACGGCGTGACCGACCGGACACGATTCGTGCAAGCGGAACGTGTGATGCCGGAAGGCATGGCCGTGTGGCCAACCTCTGCGGTGACACCTGAAGAGCGCGCCGTGCCTTCCCCCTCCGTGAGCGCGGCGCCCGACCATCCGACCCGCCCCTCCCCTTCCCCGGGACACGCGGCAGATGATGGAAACGAAAGGGTACAACCCATGCGAGCACAGCGCATCAAGCGTTATGTCGTGCTGTCCACTGCCGGCCTGATGCTGGCGGGCGGAGCCTCGATCGGCGCGGCCGGCACCGCTGCTGCGGCGCCCGAGGGCCACCGCGGCGGCCACCACCGGCACCACGAATGCGGCTGCGGCGGCGGCCGTCACCATCACGGCGGCCGTCACCACGGCGGCAACCGCGGCCGCAACGGCGGTGGCGGCGACCGCGGCCGCAACGGCGGCGACAACGGCCGCGGCGGTGACAACGGCCGCGGTGGCGGCGACAACGGCCGCAACGGCGGCGGCGACAACGGCCGCAACGGCGGTGGCGACAACGGTCGCTGACCACTGACGCAGACAGCGCCTACACTGTGCGGCTCCGCGCGCGAGGAGCCGCACAGTGCTGTTGTCCGGTGCTGTCAGTCCGTCACGAGCCCCGACTCCGCCAGCAGATAGGCCGTCAGCGGGTCGTAGTAACGCGGGCTCAGCACATGGTCGTCCAGCGGTACGACGGCCTGGAGGGTGCCCTCGGACTCGGCGAGGAACAGCGCCGGGTCGTTGCAGTCGGCGTACCCGACGGAGTCGACACCGTGCTGCCCGGCGTACCCGGCCCACCCGTGGTCGGCGACGACGAGGTCGGGCAGCGGACGCCCCTCGCGCTCAAGTCCCGTCAGAACGGCCCGCATCGGCTCCCCGGAGTGGGTGTGCCACAGCGTCGCCCCGTGCTCCAGCACCGCCACGTCCGCGAACTGCATGACGTACCCCTCGTCCGTCTGGAGCCCGTCCGGGATGACCACGATCTCGCAGCCGGCGGCGCGCAGCGCGGCGGCCGTGGCCCGGTGCACGTCCAGCAGGCCGCCCGGGTGACCGGTCGCGAACAGCACCCGCTGGCGCCCCTCGGCCGCCTTGCGCAGCCGCGCCGCCATCCGCTCCAGCCCGTCCACGGTCAACTCGGGGTCGATGGTGTCCTGTCCGTACCGGTACTCGGGGTCGTCGTTGACGCCCACCCGCTCGGCCATCACGGCGAGCACGTCCTGCTCGTCCGCCCAGCGGTCGTCCAGCTCCAGACCGAGCCAGAAGTGGCGGTCGCCGTTGGCCAGCTTGCGGTAGTGGGAGAGGTTGTTCTCGCGGGGCGTGGCGACGTCCCCCGCGATACGGGTCCTCACCAGATGGTCGACGAGCTGGGCGCGGCTGGGTGTCCCGGATATCGGCATGCCTTCCATTGTGAGGCAGCGCGGGGCGGGCGTAAGGTATGTCGAATCGACATAGGGGGAGGGGAGCGGACATGCGTGCCGCCGCTGTGACACCCGCGGGTGATCTGATGCGCTGGGTGGAACTGCCGGGGGAGGAGGCGCCCCGTGTGTACGTGCACGGCCTGGGAGCCACCTCGCCGGCGTACTTCGCCGCGGCCGCGGTCCACCCGCTGCTCGCAGGCCGCCGCTCGCTGCTGGTCGACCTGCTCGGACACGGCATCAGCGACCGTCCGACGGACTTCGACTACACGCTCGAATCCCACGCGGACACGCTGGCCGCCGCCCTGACCTCCGCCGGTGTCACGGGCGGCGAACTCGTCGCGCACAGCATGGGCGGCTCCGTGGCGATCGTCCTGGCCGCCCGCCACCCCGGGCTGGTCTCACGCCTCGTCCTGATCGACGCCAACCTCGATCCGCTCCAGCCCCGGCCCCGCGGGGGCGGCAGCAGCGGCATCGCGTCCTACTCGGAGGAGGAGTTCCTGGCGGGCGGCTGGGCGGAGGTCCGCGACCGGGTCGGCCCGCACTGGTGGTCCACCATGCGCCTGGCCGGCCGCGAGGGGCTGTACCGCAGCGCCGCGCATCTCGTCCGCGGCACCACCCCCACCATGCGCCAACTCCTCGTCGGCCTGCCGATTCCGCGCACCTACCTGCTCCCCGAGGCCGATGACGCCTTCACCGGCATCGAGTCCCTGGAGGCGGCCGGCGTCACCGTGACGCGGGTACCGGACTGCGGCCACAACATCATGCTGGACAACCCCGAGGGATTCGCGCGCGCGACGGCGGCCGGCCTGGCGTGATCCCCGGCGGCGTCACGGCACCTGCGCCAGCCGGGGTTCGAGGGCGCGGGCCGTGTCCGCGCCGTACGCCCGGTCGATGCGGGCGACGAGATCCGACGGGATCAGCTTGTACTCCTGGGTGCCGACCGACTCCAGCGCCGTGGTGGCCAGGGCGCAGCCGAGCCGGGCGGACTGTTCCTGCGGCCGGCCCCACGCCGTACCGGCGAGGAAGCCGGAGCGGAAGGCGTCCCCCGCCCCCGTGGGGTCGGCGATCTCGTCCGCGGGCACGGCGGGTATCCGCAGGGCGGGCGCGCCGGAGCGGGCCAGGGACACTCCGGCCTCGCCCAGCGTGGTGATCCAGGTGCCGGTCCGGCCGAGCAGGTGCTCGCGGGTCCAGCCGGTGCGTTCGAGCAGCAGCGCGGCCTCGTACTCGTTGGTGAACAACCATCGTACGCCGTCGACGAGTTGACGGGCCTGCTCGCGGTCGAGGCGGGCGAGCTGCTGGGAGGGGTCGGCGGCGACCGGGATGCCGAGACGGTGGGCCGCGGCGGTGTGGCGCAGCATGGCGGCGGGGTCGTCGGCGCCGATCAGCACGAGCGCGGGCCTGCCGCTGCGCCCGGCGACCGCGGCCAGGTCGATCCGGGACGCCTCGGCCATGGCACCGGCGTAGAAGGTGGCGATCTGGTTCTGGTCCTCGTCGGTGGTGCACACGAAGCGCGCGGTGTGCAGACGTTCGCTGACGCGGACGCCGGACGTGTCGACGCCGTGCGCCCGCAGCCAGGCGCCGTACTCGGCGAAGTCGACGCCCGCCGCACCGACCAGCAGCGGATCGAGGCCGAGCAGGCCGAGCCCGAAGGCGATGTTGGCGCCGACCCCGCCTCTGCGCACCTCCAGCCGGTCGGCGAGGAACGACAGGGAGATCCGCTCCAGTCGCTCCTTGATGAGCTGCTCGGCGAAGCGCCCGGGAAACACCATCAGATGGTCGGTCGCTATCGACCCGGTCACGGCGATACGCATGGACGGCACTCCTTGGTCCTGAGGCCGGGGCAGGGGAGAGAGGGAGAGAGGGGAGGGGAGGTGAGGGAACGGCGCGTGCGGCGCCGTGCGGGGAAGCGGTGCGCGGTCGGGGGAAACCGCGCACCGCCGTCCGTCGCGCCGGACCTCGTCCGGTGGCGCGCCGTCAGCCCGCCGCCACCGCCTGGCGCAGGGCGGCGGCGCGGTCGGTGCGCTCCCAGGTGAAGTCCGGCAGCTCACGGCCGAAGTGGCCGTAGGCCGCGGTCCGGCCGTAGATCGGACGCAGCAGGTCGAGATCGCGGATGATCGCGGCCGGGCGCAGGTCGAAGACCTCGGTGACGGCGTGCTCGATCCTCTCGACGGCGACCGCGTGGGTGCCGAACGTCTCGACGAACAGGCCCACCGGCTCGGCCCTGCCGATGGCGTACGCGACCTGCACCTCGCACCGCTCGGCCAGCCCGGCCGCGACGACGTTCTTGGCGACCCAGCGCATCGCGTACGCCGCCGAACGGTCCACCTTGGACGGGTCCTTGCCGGAGAACGCGCCGCCGCCGTGCCGGGCGTAGCCGCCGTAGGTGTCGATGATGATCTTGCGGCCGGTCAGGCCCGCGTCGCCCATCGGGCCGCCGATCTCGAAGCGGCCGGTCGGGTTGACCAGCAGGCGGTAGCCGTCGGTGTCCAACTTGATGCCGTCGTCGGCGAGTTGGGCGAGGACGTGCTCGACGACGTACTCGCGGACGTCGGGCGCCAGCATTCGGTCCAGGTCGATGTCGCTCGCGTGCTGCGAGGAGACGACGACGGTGTCCAGGCGGACCGGCCGGCTGCCCAGGTACTCGATGGTGACCTGGGTCTTGCCGTCGGGGCGCAGGTAGGGCACGGTGCCGTCCTTGCGGACCTGCGTCAGACGGCGCGAGAGGCGGTGCGCCAGCTCGATCGGCAGCGGCATCAGGGTCGGCGTCTCGGTGGTCGCGTAGCCGAACATCAGGCCCTGGTCGCCCGCGCCCTGCCGGCTCAGCTCGTCGGCCCCGGCCGACGGGGCGGCGCCCGCGACCCTGGACTCGTACGCCGTGTCGACGCCCTGCGCGATGTCCGGGGACTGCGCTCCGATCGACACCGACACCCCGCACGAGGCGCCGTCGAAGCCCTTGGCCGAGGCGTCGTAGCCGATGTCGAGGATCTTCTCCCGCACCAGCGCGGGGATGTCGACGCGGGCGGAGGTCGTCACCTCGCCCGCGAGGTGCACCTGACCGGTGGTGACGAGCGTCTCGACCGCGACGCGCGAGGCGGGGTCCTGACGCAGCAGCGCGTCGAGGACGGTGTCACTGATCTGGTCGGCGATCTTGTCGGGATGTCCCTCGGTCACGGACTCCGAGGTGAACAGGGAGCGGGACATGGCACTCCAGAACGGAAGAGGGGTGGGCGGGTGGTACGCGCTCGGCCGTACCGGCGCGGCTGCGCCGCGCCCTGGTCACCGCGCCGGTCCGGTCTTGCGGAAGACCCAGTAGTCGCCCCCCTCCTCGGCGATGTAGTGGGCGTCGCGGAGCGTGAACTCCAGCGAGACCAGCTCTCGGACCCGGTCCGAGCGGGCGAAGTCCTCGAATCCCGTCGCGGTGGCGTAGCTGCCGCGGGTGGACACCACGATCAGTCCGCCCGGCAGCGCGTACTCGATCAGCGTGAGCAGGGCCGTCGGGCGCACATGGCCGAGGGTGAACACACCGCTGCTGACCACGATGCCGTACCGGTCCAGCCGCTCGTCCCGCCGGGCCACCGAGAGGTCCACGCCGCCGTAGACCTTCCGGTACGCGTTGGTCCTGCCGGCCTCGGCGGCCATGTTCTCCGACAGGTCGACGCCGTCTATGACGTAGTCGCCCAGCGAACGCAGGACGACGCCGACCAGGCCGGTACCGCAGCCGGCGTCGAAGACGGCGGTCTGCGGCGTCGCGTAGGCGTAGGCGAGCAGGTGCACCAGGTTGGCGGCCACACGCGGCGACACCCACTTCTGGTCCGTCAGGTCCACGTCGTACCGCGGCGCCCAGTCCTCGTAGTAGCTCTTCAGGCCGGGGGAGTTGTCGAAGAACACGTGGGACTTCTTGATGTTGGTGAAGGAGTTGCTCATGAAATTGCCTCCTTGTCGGATGACGCCAACGAGCGTGGCCGCTGCGCACTGGGCCCGCTGCGGGAGTTCCTCACGTCGAACACCAGGTAGACGGCGATCCCGCAGAGCACGAACAGGGCACCGCCGACCTCGGTCCAGGAGGGCGTCCGCCGCTCCACCGGCAGGCTCATGACCGCCCCGAAGATGGTCTCGGTGGCGAGCAGCGGCCCGACCAGCGGAACCGGGATGCCCTGCGCCGCCTTCACCCAGATGTACGTCCCCCACCAGGATCCGATGACGCCCAGGAAGACGCACCACGCGATGATCTTGAACAGGGGGTACGGCGTGAACGTCGCGTCGGGCGTGGTGGCGAGGGCGAAGGGGAGCAGGACCATGGAAGCGCCACCGGCGCCCATCGCCACCAGGGCCGCCCAGATGGTGGGGTCCGGCTTCGTCTCCCAGGTGCGCTGCGACTGGGCGTTGCGGACCACGAAGTAGGACCAGGTGAGCATGGCCCCGAGGGCCAGCGCGATGCCGAGGATCGAGCCGTTCGCGCCGTCCGCACGCTGTCCGTGGATGAAGTCCGAGGAGCTGAGGAGGGTGAGGCCGATCAGGATCAGGACGACCGGTGCGACCAACTCGCTCCATGACATTCGCTTTTCGGCGAAATTGCCGGCCACCGCGATCGTGATCGGTGACGATCCCACGACCACGGCGGTGATGAAGCCGCTGCCCATGGTCGCGGAGTACGAGACGCAGACGTAGAAGCAGAAATACCCCACGAAGCCGATGTACAGGCCGAAGAGGACCCGCCGGAGGGGCATCTGCCCGAGCTGGCGCCGGCCCCGGTACAGGACGTAGAGGCCGCACAGCCCGAACAGGGAGTAGCGGCCGGTGACCAGCAGCAGCTCGCTCGCGGGCTTGACGGCGGCCGGCGCGACGAAGGCGAAGGCCCAGAGCAGGGCCGCCGTCAGCGCCGCGGCCACGTTCTTTCGCGTGCTGTCCATCACAGAGCCGTGTTTCGGCCGCCGGAATTCATGAATTCCACCTCGGCGCACCGGAGTCGGGAATCTTTACGGAGTCGAGAACGGCGACCGTGTGCCCGACCCTTTCGCCGCGCTCCACCAGGGCCAGCGCGTCCGCCGCGGATATCTCGAACGGCGAAAGCCTCTTTTCCAGTCGGAGCGCCTGCGCTCCGGCCGCCGCGACCGACAGGCCCTCGAACGCGTCACGCAGAATGTTCACCGGATAGAAGTGGAACGGCCCCAGTCCCTCGCGTTCCCACTGGGCGTAGCCGCCGACGACGTCGCGCGGTTCGGACTGGACCTTCCAGGTGTAGGTCAGGATGCTGCCGTTGTATCCGGCGGCCCCGGAGAGGGCCAGGATCTCGGACAACGGCACGCGCGCACCGATGGACGACAGCACATGGCCGCCGACCCGGAGGAACGGATGCGCCTGCTGGAGAGCCAGATAGTGCAGCGTGACGAGGTTCTTCTCGGCGAAGCCGGGGATCTCCTCGCTGCGCTCCGTGATGAAGGTCGAGCTGGTCTGGCCGGCGGCGAGGTCCCCGCTGTCCGCCATCGGGATGTTGGGGAGGTTCTCGTAGACCACGTCGACCTGGGACAGCCGTCCGGCCATCGGGGCGAGGATGTCCCCGGCGCTGCCGACCAGTTGGACGTCGTCGTCGAGCAGATTGCTCCGGATGTTCTCCCGCGCGTGGGCGAGGACGTCTTCGTGGAGGTCGGTGAAGCCCACCGTCCGTGCGTGCAGGATCTCCACGGCCGCCAGGGCGTCCAGCCCCGCGCCCGTCCCGATCGTGCAGAAGGCGGGGGCGAGGACGCCCATCCGGGCCAGGGTCTTGAACGCCGGCACGGCGACGCTCGCGACCCAGTCGGCGCGCGGCTCGTCCGCCTTCGGAAGGTAGGAGTGGTCCGACAGCCTGAGTCCGATGGATGACCTGATCCGCTTTGTTTCACCGACCTGGAAGAAATCGCCCGGCGACACCACCAGTTCGGCAGATTCTGTGTGTGCACCCATCTAGGCCTCCTCAGACGTGACGACAGCGGCCTGCACCGAAGAAAGGAGTGGGAATCGCATCCCGCTTTTCACGGGGCCGGCGTCCCTGCGGTGGAAGTGGCTTCACTATCGTCATCTCGCGCAACGGCTGTACAGGGTCGGCCTGTTGTCTCTCGACGGGCAACGGCAGAACCGCCGGGCAGGGGACCCGATGTGCTGTACACGTACGACGCCGCATCACATGTGCCGTGCTCGTCTTCTGGCCATTGCGGGGAGGTGGGCGCTCATTTCCGGGCCGCGCCCGCGGTGATTCGCATACCTCCACGAAGCGGACGTCTCGCCGCCTTGCCGGGTCCGGCGGCTACCAGACGGGATGTCAGATTTCAACACCAGGGCCCGATTCGGCCACCCCGGCGCCGCGTCGTTGACACCGGAAAGATCGCCTCCCTAGCATGTAGGTATACCGGTAGGTATACCTCGCCATCTCTCTCCCCCCACGAAGGAGATGTACGCGTGTCGCTCCATCTGTCAGGAGAAGAGCCCCGGTGAAACCCGTATACATCCGCGACGACGCCGAGCTGCAGCGTGCACACCTCTCGCTCGTCGGCCGGTCCCTGCACCGCTCCGGCTGGCTGCCGGGAACGTTCGGCAGCGTCTCGCTCCGCTCGGGTGAAGCGGTCATGATCACGGCGGGCGGTCTGAACAAGGGCGTGATGGATCCGGCGGACACGGTGCTGGTCGACCCGTTCGAGGGCCTGCCGCTGTCCGGGGAGACCGAGTGGCCCCCCGCCGAGACCCCGATCCACCTCGCGGTCCACCGCCGGCTGCCCGACTGCGCGGCAGTGGTCCACGCGCACGCCCCGTACTCCACCGCCCTCGCCACCCTGGCCGCCGGCGACGGGCACATCGGCCGCGTCGTCTTCCGGGACCTGGAGATGGCGAAGGGCCTCGGCAGCCCGGACCCCCGCCTGGTCGCGCTGCCGGTCGTCGCCAACCGGCCCGACGTCTCCCGCGTCGCCGACGACGTGACGCGGGCCCTCGACGCCTCGGCCGCCGACGTGCCGCCGGCCCTGCTCGTCGAGCGCAGCGGCATCCTCGCCTGGGGCCGGGACACCGACGAGGCGCGCGACAGACTGGAGTGCATCGAGGAGCTGAGCCACTTCCTCCTGCTGACGGGCACCGGCACGGCCGGCGCGGTCACGGTGCATGCTCGGTGACGCTGTTGCAGATCATGCCGGAGGACGCGCCGGAGACGGTGCGGGTGCGGACCGGCGACGTGGACGTCATCCACAAGCAACTGCTCGGAATCGGCGTGCGTTTCGCACGCTGGCACGCCGCCCGCCGGCTCCCGGCCGACGCCGACGACGCCACCATCAGACATGCCTACCGGAGCCACATCGAGCATCTCGGTGCCGAGGGCTACCCGGTCGCCGACATCGCGCGCGTGACCTCCTCGCCGGGCGACCGGGACCGTCCCCGGCGGACACGTCCGGCCCGTGCGAGGTTCCGTGCGGAACACTTCCACGACGAGGACGTGGTGCGCTTCGTGGTGCACGGGGCCGGCTGCTTCTACCTCCATGTCGCCGGACAGGTGCACGCGATGCTGTGCACGGCGGGCGACCTGCTGTCCGTGCCCGGACGGACGGCGCACTGGTTCGACGCGGGAGCGCGCCCGTGCTACACCGCGATCCGCTTCTTCCAGGAGGCCGGCGAGCGCCCGGTCCGGTTCCTGCCGGACGGCATCGCCGCCCGCTTCCCGGCCTTCGACGAACTGCCGGCGACGTCATGAGCCGCGCCGTCCGCACCACTGTCCGGGCCGGGCGATGTCGCGGCTGCGGCGAGACGCCCGACGCGCCGGACCCGCACCGCTCGTGAGATCCGCGGCGGACAGCTCGCCGACGCGTCGCCGCCCACGGCCCACGGCCGGCCGCTCCGGCAGCGGGAGGCCCGCTCTTCCCGCCCGGCACGTCCCGGGGCCGCCACCGGCTCACTGACCACCGCGCCGCAGGAGCCGGACGGGGGCTGGACGGGGCAGGACGAGGGACGCGGCCGGCGTCGGCCATCACGTGCTCACCAGGGACTCGGGGACGAGTACGCCCTGCCGGCACACCCGCGCAACCCGCCTGGACCGGCTCGGAGTACGCGACCTGGCGTGCCGGGCCGATTCGGACCATTCGTACAACAGGGGGCTTGACAGTGGTACGGGAACTGGCACAGGACACGGCAGCGACGCACTCTTCGCGCACGGGAGCCGGCTGTCCCGCGGGTGCCGGCGCCGCGGGGACGTTCGGGCAGCTGCTCCGCGCCCACCGGCAGCGGCGAGGGCTCTCGCTCTCGCAGCTCGCCGCCCGGATGCACTTCAACCGGGGGCACCTCAGCAGGATCGAGACGGACAAGCGGCTGCCCTCGGTGAGCTTCGCGAAGGCCTGCGACCGGGTGCTGAGCGGGGGCAGGACCTTCACCACCATCGCCCTGGCCCTGGAAGCGGCGGCCCGTCAGCAGCAGGGATGGGTCCAGCCCGCCCAACTACCGGCGGCCAAGCGGCACTTCGTGGGCCGCCGCGGTCATTTCGACCGGCTGGACAGGCTGCTGCACGGCCACGAGCAGTCCCTCGCGGTACCCGTCGCGGTCATCAACGGGCCGCCGGGCGTGGGAAAGACGGCGCTGGCCGTGCAGTGGGCCCACCAGGCCGTCAGCGACGGCCGGTTCGCCGACGGACAGCTGTTCGTCGATCTCCAGGGCCCCGAGCCGGGCGGCGCGGCGGCGCCGTACGACGTCCTGGCGGACCTGCTCCGCGCCGTGGGCGTGCCCGCCGAGCGCGTTCCGGCGGACCTGGACCAGCGGGCCGCCACCTTCCGTTCCTATCTGCACGGCCGTGAGGTGCTGCTGGTCCTGGACAACGCCGCGGACGCCCAGCAGATCCGCCCCCTGCTCCCGGGCTCCGCGGGCTGTGCCGTCGTGGTGACCAGCCGCTCACGACTGCCCGGACTGATGTCCCTGACCGACGCGGTCACCCTGTCCCTGCGGGAGCTGTGCCGGCCCGAGGCCGCCCTGCTGATCCGCTCGGCCATCGGCGGCGCACGCGCCGACGCCGACCCCGCCGCGGTGGCCGTACTGGCGGAACGCTGCGGGCATCTCCCCCTCGCGCTGGTCCTGGCGGCCGAGCGCATCGTGAGCCATGAGCACCACAGCGCCGACGCCCTGGCCACCGAACTCAAGCAGGAGCACGCCCGGCTGGAGCTCGCCGAGGGCGACGTCGTGCTCCGTGACGCGTTCGACGCCTCCTACCAGGCGCTCGACGAGCAGACCGCCCGGGTCTTCCGGCTGCTGGGGCTGCTCCCGGGCCGGCTGATCGACGCCGCCGCCACCGCGGCGAGCGCGGGCGTCAGCCAGGACGAGGCCGCACGGCTGCTGCGCAGCCTCGCCGGCGCGCATCTGATCCGGAGCCAGGACGAGCGCCACTACCTCATGCACGACCTGCTGCGGGCGTACGCCGCCGACCTGGCCAGGCGGCTGGACGGCAACTCCGCCGGCGGCCGGGTACCCGCTCGGCGAGCGGAACGGAATTCGCGTTTCGTCCCGGCGCGTGCCCGTGTCGCGTCCGGGACCGGAAAGCCGGTTCCGGTGAACACCGGTATTCGGTGAGGAGAGCGGGCGTGAGGGCGAGAGAGCGAGAGGAGCGGAAAGAGAGACACGGGCGGGGCGGGTGAAAAGGGTGCCCGTCGTGGCGTGTTACCGCGTACGCGCCCTTTCGACCAGGACGCGGGCGACCTGCTCGGCGTGATCGACCGCGCGGCCCACCGACCCCATGGAGTCGGCGACGCAGGCCCCCTCGTGCAGGATCAGCACCTGGGCGGCCAGCGTGGCGGGATCCCGGAGGCGGGCCTGTGCCGCGAGGTCCTCCAGGTAGGCGAGGAGCCAGGACTTCTGGTCGCGGGCGACCTCCCGGCCCGGGTGGTCCGCCGGCAGCTCCACGGAGGCGTTGATGAAGGCGCAGCCCCGCAGGCTGCGCTCGCGCATCCAGTCACGCAGGGCGCCGAACGTGGCCAGGATCTTCTCTTCCGCGGGCCCGTCATGGCCGTTGACGTGCTTCACCAGCGTGGAACGCCAGAGGCCGTCGCGCGTCCGGAGATAGGCGACGACGAGGTCTTCCTTCGAGCCGAAGCGGTCGTAGATGGTCTTCTTGGTGACGCCCGCCTCCTCGGCGATCGCCTCCACGCCGACCGCGCGGATCCCCTGCTCGTAGAAGAGCCGGGAGGCGGTCTCCAGCACCCGGACACCCGCCGGCGTCAGGTGCCGCATGCCGCGCCGCTTGCTCCCTCGACCGACGGTCTCGCTGTTCATCGCCACGCCGTAACGGTACACCCAGCGGTATAGTTACAACAGTCGCCGCGACCCGCCGGTCCCGGCAATTCACACGCCTCCTTTTGTGAATTGGCCGATGATTCCGGCAACGCCCGTGAATTCCACCGGGATTCGGACGCGCTGTTTTCCGACCGGAATGCCCAATGCCGGTTCCGGCCGCCTGTGACATGCCGCCGATGGGGTAATGGCGGTCCTGGACAGCCGGTTCGGGCCACGCTGGGTGCCGCCGGAACGCGACGACGAGGAGGCGGGATGACCCGGGCGCCCGACATCGAGGTGGTCGTCCTCGACGTCCTCGGCACGATGGTCGACGAGCCCGGCGGACTGCGCGCGGCCATCCATGACGCCCTGCCCGCGTCCGACGAGGCGACCGTCGAGCGGCTGCTGACCGTCTGGCAGGAGTACGTCGAGCAGGCCCAGGACGGCATCAGGGAGAAGCGGCGGGGCTACGCCAACTCCGATGTCATCGACCGGGAGGCGGCCGAGCGCGTGGCCGCGGGCGCCGGGCTCACCGACCCGGCCGCCCTCGCGCGCCTGGCCACCGCCGCACGGCGCCTGAGCCCCTGGGCCGACTCCGCCGCCGGCCTGGCACGCCTCGCCGGGCGCTTCCCCGTGCTGGCCCTCACCCACGCCAGTCGCGCGTGCCTGCTGCGCCTCAACGCGCATGCGGGCCTGCGCTGGCACCAGGCCCTGTCCGCGGAGGACGCACGGGCCTACAAACCGGCACCGGAGATCTACCGACTGGCCCTCGACGCGGCGGGGTGCCCGCCGGAGCGGGTGCTGATGGTCGCCGCCCACGCCTGGGACCTGCGCGGAGCCCAGGCGCTGGGCATGCGAACCGCGCATGTCCGGCGACCGGTCGGGGACCCGCCACGGGACACCGACACCTTCACCTGGCGGACCCACGACCTGACCGAACTGGCCGAGGCCCTGCCCTAGTCCACGTGCGTCAGCCCAGGTGCTTCAGCCCAGGTGCGTCGGCGCGAACATCCGCAGTACCGCCGGGAGTACGACCACCGACGGGCCCGGAGCCGCCAGGGCCTTCGTCAGGTCCTCCGCCAGGGTCTGCGGGGTCGTGCGGACGCCGGGTACGCCGAACGACTCCGCCAGGGCCACGTAGTCCGGCCGGGTCAGTTCCGTCGCGGTCGCCTGGCCGAAGGCGTCCGTCATGTACTCGCGGAGGATGCCGTAGCCGCCGTCGTCCACGATCAGCCAGGTGACCGGGAGGCCGTACTGGCGGGCCGTGGCCAGTTCCGCGATCGAGTACAGGGCGCCGCCGTCGCCCGAGACCGCCAGGACCGGTCGGGTCGGGTCGGCCGCCGCCGCGCCGAGGGCCGCCGGGAAGCCGTAGCCGAGGCCGCCGGCGCCCTGGGCCGAGTGCATCGTGTTGGGGCCCTGCGCGTCGAAGGCCGACCAGGCCCAGTACGCCAGGATCGTCATGTCCCAGAAGGACGGGGAGTCGGCGGGCAGGGCGCTGCGGACGGCCGCCAACACCTGCTGTTCCAGGGTGAGTTCCTGGGACGCGATCCGGGCGGCCACCTTGGCCAGCAGCTCCCGCACCCGCTGCGGGGCCGACGCGTCGCTCCGCTCCGCCACGGTCTCCAGCAGGGCCTGCAGGGCCAGGCGGGCGTCCGCGTGGATGCCGAGGGCCGGGTGGTTGGACTCCAGCTTGCCGAGGTCGGCCTCGATCTGGATCACCCGGCCCCGGGGCCTGAACGTGTGGTAGTTCGAGGACAGTTCGCCGAGGCCCGAGCCCACGACCAGCAGGACGTCCGCGTCCTCCAGGAAGTCCGTCGTGTGCCGGTCCTCCAGCCAGGACTGGAGCGAGAGCGGGTGCTCCCAGGGGAAGGCGCCCTTGCCGCCGAAGGTCGTCACGACCGGCGCGTCCAGCTTCTCGGCCAGCGCCCTCAGCTTGCCCGAGGCGTCCGCGCGCACGACCCCGCCGCCCGCGATGATCGCCGGGCGCCGCGCGCGCGACAGCAGGTCGGCCGCCACCGCCGTCAGTTCGGGGCGCGGGACCAGGTCGTCCGGTGTCGCGTCCATCGCCGTCACCACCGGCAGGGCGGCCGGCGACAGCAGGACGTCCTGCGGGATCTCCACCCACACCGGGCCGTGCGGAGCCGTCAGCGCCGACTTCCAGGCCGCCGCTATCGCGGACGGGATCTGGGACTGCGTACGGACCGTGTGGACGGACTTGACCACGCCCCGGAACGAGGCCGACTGGTCCGGGAGTTCGTGCAGATAGCCGTGGCGGCCGCCGCCCAGGCCCGCCGTCGGGACCTGGCTGCTGATCGCGAGGACGGGAGCCGAGGCCGCCGCCGCCTCCTGGAGCGCGGCGAGCGACGTCAGGGCGCCCGGACCCGTCGAGAGCAGGAGCGGCGCGGCCTCGCCGGTGACACGGCCGTACGCGTCCGCCGCGAAGCCCGCGTTGTTCTCCACGCGCAGGCCCACATAGCGGAGCGACGAGCGGCGCAGCGCGTCGAACATGCCGAGCGCGTGCTGGCCGGGCAGGCCGAAGACCGTCGTCGCGCCGAGCCCGGCCAGGGTCTCCACGACCAGGTCGCCGCCGCTCCGGCCGGGAGGGGGATTCAGCGCGGCCGCCGTCTGCCGGTCGGTCGGGCGGAGTACCAGGTCGTGGTCGTGAGTCACTGCTCTCGGTCCCCTAAGGAGAATCAGGCGTTGCGGGCCGCCGCGATCTGGCGGCTCATGATGGTGGTCAGTTCGTAGGCCGTGTGGGAGGCCGCGACCGAGGTGATCTCGGCGTGGTCGTACGCCGGGGCCACCTCGACGACGTCCGCCGAGACCAGGTTGCACGAGGCCAGGCCGCGCAGGATCTCCAGCAGCTCCCGCGAGGTCATGCCGCCCGCCTCCGGGGTGCCCGTGCCGGGGGCGTGGGCCGGGTCCAGGCAGTCGATGTCGATGGAGATGTACAGCGGGCGGTCGCCGATGCGCTGGCGCAGCTGGTCGGCGACCTCGTCGGCGCCGCGGCGGTAGATGTCCGCCGAGGTGACGATGCCGAAGCCCATCTTCTCGTCGTCCGTGAGGTCCTGCTTGCCGTACAGGGGGCCGCGGGTGCCGACGTGGGACAGCGCCGAGGTGTCGAGGATGCCCTCCTCCACCGCGCGGCGGAACGGGGTGCCGTGGGTGTACTCGGCGCCGAAGTAGGTGTCCCAGGTGTCGAGGTGGGCGTCGAAGTGGAGCAGGGCCACCGGGCCGTGCTTCTTCGCCACCGACCTCAGAAGGGGCAGCGCGATGGTGTGGTCGCCGCCCAGCGTCATCAGGCGGGCGCCCGTGCCGAGGAGGTCGTCGGCCGCGGCCTCGATCGTCTCGACCGCCTCGTTGATGTTGAACGGGTTCACGGCGATGTCGCCGCCGTCCGCGACCTGGGCGAGCGCGAAGGGGGAGGCGTCCTGCGCCGGGTTGTACGGGCGCAGCAGCCGGGACGCCTCGCGGATGGCGTTGCCGCCGAAGCGGGCGCCCGGCCGGTACGAGACGCCGGAGTCGAACGGCACGCCGACGACGGCGACGTCGGCGGTGCCGACCTCGTCCAGGCGGGGCAGCCGGGCGAAGGTCGCGGGGCCGGCGTAGCGCGGGACGCGGGAGGAGTCGACGGGGCCGCGGGGCGTCTCGTTGCTGCTCATGGTGAAATGCCTTCTTTCCTGCGCTTCGTCGCGCATGCACTGCTTTCCATACGACTCTACTGGGGAGCCGCTACCGGTTCGGACGGGAGTTCGGGGGCGGGCCGTCCGGCGAGGCGCTCGCGCCAGAGCGCGAGGACGGCCGCGTCGGTGGGCCTGGTCGCCAGGGACACGGCGACGTAGGCGGCGAGGGAGGCGAGCAGGCCGTAGTAGACGGGCTCGTCGGCGAGGATGCCGTACCCGGCCATCAGGCCGACGACCGCGAGGCCGCCGACGATCACCGAGGCCAGCGCGCCCTGCGCCGTGCCGCGCTTCCACAGCAGGCCGCCGAGGATGGGGACGAGCAGACCGGCGACGAGCAGGTTGTACGCCACGGTCAGCGCCTCGACCACGTTGTTCAGCGCGATGGCCGTGCCGATCGCCGCCACGCCCATGATCAGGATGAAGGCGCGGTTGCCCTTGACCTCGTCGTGTTCCCCGGCGGCGGGCTTGACGGCGCCCCGCAGCCGCGACCAGATGTCGTTGTTGGCGACGGTCGCGCAGGCGATCAGCGCGCCGGAGGACGTGGACATCACGGCGGCGAGGGCGGCGGCGAGCACCAACCCCCTGACGCCGACGGGGAGTTCGTCCTTGACGATGGTCGCGAAGGCGTCGTCCGGGCTGCCCAGCTTCGGGTACAGCACCTTGGCGGCCGTACCGATCACCGCGCCGGCGAGGGCGTAGGCCAGACAGTAGGTGCCGGCGACCGTGCCGCCCCACCGGGCGGTCGAGTCGCTGCGGGCGGTGAACACGCGCTGCCAGATGTCCTGGCCGATCAGCATGCCGAACGTGTAGATCAGGACGTAGGTGAAGATCGTCTCGCCGCCGATGCCCAGCGGGTCGAAGTACGAGGTCGGCAGCTTGGCCCTCATCGCGCCGAAGCCGCCCGCCTTGACGACCGCGATCGGCAGGAGGAGCAGGAGCACGCCGATCGTCTTGACGACGAACTGGACCATGTCCGTCAGGGTGATCGACCACATGCCGCCGAGCGTGGAGTACGCGACCACGATCGAGCCGCCGATGACGATCGCGAGCGTCCGGTTCATGTCGAAGAGGACGTCGAAGATCGTGGCGTAGGCGATCGTCGAGGTGACGGCCAGCATGAGGGTGTACGCCCACATGACGATGCCGGAGATCATGCCCGCCCGGCCGCCGTAGCGCAGGTCCAGCATCTCGGAGACGGTGTAGACCTTCAGACGGGCGATGCGGGCGGAGAAGAAGACCGACAGCGCGAGCAGGCCGAGCCCGATGGTGAAGACCATCCACGCGCCGGACAGCCCGTACCGGTAGCCCAGCCCCACCCCGCCGATGGTGGACGCGCCGCCGAGGACGATCGCCGCCATGGTGCCGGAGTACATGGCCGGTCCGAGCCGGCGGCCCGCCACCAGGAAGTCGCTCTTCGACCTGGCGCGGCGCATGCCCCACCAGCCCATGGCCAGCATTCCGGCGAGATAGAGGACGATCACTGTGTAGTCGACGGCCATGGGGCCCTCCTTCGCGCGCTGTCGGTGGCGTGTCGTGCAGATACATGGGGGGTGGCGTGCCGGCAGCGGATCGCGGGGACATCCGCCCGTACCCGCGGCTGCCGTGCTGACTTGACACTAGGTGGCCGGAAAGCGACTGCGAAGTGTACGTTTCATCCATACGAACGGGGTGGAGTGGAGGAAACGCACACCATGCCGGATGCGCTCGCCCCAGCCGTCCCGCCGACCCCACCCGTCCCGCTCTCGGCCCTGCTGGCCCGCGAGGACCTGGGCCTGCGGCAGATCGCGGGCCCGGCGGATCCGTCGGTCGTGATCCACTGGGCGCACACGTCGGAGATGGCCGACCCGTACCCGTATCTGCTGGGCGGGGAGCTGCTGCTCACGGCCGGGGTGCAGATCCCGGAGGCGGCGGGTTCGGATGGGGGCGCCCCCGGTCGAGCGAATTCGAGACTGGGGGACTACTTCGACGACTACGTCGCCCGGATCGTCGAGGCGGGCGGCGCGGCCCTCGGCTTCGGCGTGGCACCGGTGCACGACACGGTCCCGCGCGCGCTGGTCGCCGCCTGCGACCGCCACGGCCTCCCGCTCCTGGAGGTCCCGCCCCGGACGACGTTCTCCGGCGTGGCGCGGGCGGTGTGGCAGCTGATGGCGCAGGCCAGGCTGGCCGAGCTGCGGCGCGTCACCGAGGCGCAGCAGAGCCTCGCCTCCGCCGCAGCCCGCCCCGACCCGGTCCCCTCCGTGCTGCGCCAGCTGGCCCAGCGGCTGACCGGCCACGCGGTGCTGTACGGCCCCGACGGCACGCAGACCGCCTCGGCGGGCCGGGAACCGGCGGCGGTACGGCAGGCGCTGACGCACCTGGCGGAGGTGGTACGACCGGGCGGAACCGGCACCCCGGGCCCCACGTCGGCCACCGACACCCTGGGTGACACGCACCTGGCCGCCTACGCGCTGGGGACGGGTTTCGTCCTCGCCGTGGCGAGCACCCGGCGCGAGCCCGGCGACCACACCATCGCCTCCGTGGCCTCCGTCCTGCTGTCCTTGCTGACCGGCGAGCACCAGAGCGGCGCCGGTGCCGCCCGCTCGTCCGCCTTCGTCCGCCTGCTGCTCGGCGCGCGCCCGCAGGAGGTCGCGCCGCTGCTCGGGGAGGGCAGGTGGGTCGTCGTCCACGCCCGGCCGGAGGCGCAGCTCCCGGACGCCGTGGCCGCCTCGGCGCTCGGGGCGGCGCTGGGGTCGCCGCTGGTCGACCTCGCGCGGGACGTCGTACGGGTACTGGTGCCGGGCGGGCGGGAGCCGGCGGCGCAGCCCGGCTGGACGCTCGGGGTGAGCGCCGCCGTGACCCCGGACGCCTGGCCGGACGCCGACGCCCAGGCGGCCCGCGCCCTGGCCAGGGCCCGCGCCACCCGCACCCCGCTGGTCCGGCACGGGGCCCGGCCGGGCCTCGCGGACCTGCTCCCCCGCGCGGACGCCGAGTCCTACGCCCGCACCCTCCTCGCCCCCCTCACCGACCACCCGGCCCTCACCGAGACCCTGCGCAACTGGCTCGCGTTGCACGGCAGTTGGGACCGCACGGCGGTCGCCCTGGACGTCCACCGCAACACGGTCCGCCAACGCATCACCCGCTGCGCCACCCTGCTGGACACCGACCTGGACGACCCGGACGTCCGGATGGAGCTGTGGTTCGCGCTGCGGAACGGCTAGCGACGACGCGGCGCGCCAAGGGGACAGATCCCTTGGCGCGCCGCGCTGTTCGGGGGGCGGGGGTTTCCGCGTAGGCAGAGGACGAGGAGGAGCTCGGGGCCGCCGTCCGTCATGCCGCCGCCGAGCTGGATGTAGTGCAGAGGACCTGCGCAAGGCGCCGGCGACTCCGGGCCCGTCGGTGGTCGTGCTCTCTCAGAGGACGTGAGGTTGCGCTGAGGCTCATGAAGTGGTGCAGTCCATGGCCAGATCGCGGTAGGGCAATTCGACAGTCGGCAGGTCGGCCACGCCGAGCCGCCGCTCGATCGTTGCCACGGTGTGGGATGCCGTCTCCGGGTCCGCGCTGATGACCTCCGTTTCGACGAAGACGCCGACGCCTGCCACGGTGTCGATGTTCACGCTGACGTTCGGGTGCTGCGGATGCCGGTAGGCCGCTCGGTGTTTTCTCACCTGGACCAGGCGTCGCATGCCGATGTTCTCCAGCAGCTGGTCGGCCCGCTGTGCCTGGTCGAAGGCGAGCAGGACGTTCGTCTCCTTCTTGGAGATGACGCCGTCGCTGCTGTGGGTGGCCTCGGTGGACGGGGGCTTGTAGGTGATCTCGCAGAAGTCGCCGCGGCGCCTGACGCGCAGGCACTCCACCGTCTGCATGTAGTCGACGTCGGGGCGGCTGTAGTACGTGTCCACTTCGGTCACCGGCGTGTCCGGCTGCCAGCCGAGCCCGGTGAGCATCCGTGCTACGAACGACCCATCGTCTTCGTCCGGGAGGCGCCGCTTGCGCTCCACTTCGATGTGCCCGTCCAATGCTGGTCACCCTCCTGAATTGATCGCTGAGTACACGCGGGCCAAGCTGCCCTTGCTGCACCACTGCTGGAGACAGTGCATCCCCTCTGACAACGAACGGGTGTCACCGACGGGGATGTTGGTGAAAAGGACCAGTTGCTTGGCGTCGCGGAGGGGCTGGTGGTCGAGGTGAACGAGATGACGCTGGACTCGTCGGCGTATGTGCTGGAGTACGACTTCGAGGCCTGAGATGTGAACGCGCCAGGGGCCCGTGGGCCCCTGGCGCGGGTGGTGCGGTCGGTGGGCGGTGCGTCAGTTCAGTTCCGACGGATCCAGGCGGTAGAGCGTGGACTGGTTCGTGGTCGAGGAGGCGGAGGACGACGTCTTCGACGCGGAGGACGACGCCGAACTCTTGCTGTACGCGCTCTCCTTCACCAGCGTGCCGTGCTTCTTCACCCAGGCCGTGACCTCGGAGGACACGCTGTTGGTGGAGCCGCCGGGGCCGCCGCCCATCATGCCGCCGCCGAGCTGGATGTAGTGCAGCTCGCCCTTCTTGACCAGTTCCTCCAGCTTGGCGACGGTCATCGCCTTGTCGGTGCCGGTGAAGCCCCACATGGAGATGACGGGCACCTTCGTGGTCAGCTCGATCGAGGCCGCGCTCTGCGAGTTGGAGACCGCGAGCAGCCAGGTCGCGCCGTCCCGGTGCTTCTTCAGGTAGGCGATGAGGCCGCTGTCCGCGCCGCCCATGCCGCCGCCCATCATGCCGCCGCCCATCATGCCGCCGCCCATGGCACCCCGCATACGGCCGCTTCCGGTCGTACCGCCCGGGGCGCCACCGGCCTCGGTGGCGGTGCCGGTCGGGGGCGTGCCGCCCTGTCCGCCCGTACCGGGGAAGCCGCCGCTCGGCATGTTGCCGCTCTGCCCGGTACCGCCGGGCATCTCGCCGTTCGCCGAGCCGCCGGGGAAGCCGCCGCCCGCCTCCGCGTTCCGGCTGCCGCCCGGCATCTCGCCGCCGCCCGGGAAACCGCCCCGGCCGCGGCCCCCGCCCATGCCGCCGAAGCCGCCTCCCGTCGAGGGGCCGGCCGTCGGGTTCACGCCGCTCATGCCGCCGCCCGAGCCGGACGGCACCGACCAGGCGTACGCCGCCGGGCCCGCGAGCGCCGCGATCACGGCCGCCGTCGCGGCGGCTGCCGACAGGCGGGCGCGGCCCGCGGAGCGGGACAGGAACAGGCCCACGATCGCCGCCGCCATCAGCACGCCCACCGTCGGCCACAGCCAGGTGTTCCAGCCGGAGGCGCGGCGCAGGAGGACCACGGCCCAGACCGCCGTGACCGCGAGAGCGGCCGGCAGGACCCACACCCAGCGCTTGTCGGCGCGGAACGCGCGCAGCAGCAGTACGCCACCGCCGCCGCACAGCGCCGCGATGCCGGGCGCGAGGGCGGTCGTGTAGTACGGGTGCATCGTGCCTTCGGCGGTCGCGAAGGTGACGTAGTGCAGGACCGTCCAGCCGCCCCAGAGGACGAGCGCGGCCCGGGTGAGGTCGGTGCGCGGGGCGCGGCCGCACAGGATCAGGCCCGCGACGAGGGCGATCAGCGCGAACGGGATCAGCCAGGAGACCTGGCCGCCGAGGATGGTGTTGAACATCCGGCCGAGGCCCGCGGAGCCGGAGAAGCCGCCTCCGCCGCCCCCGCCCCCGCCGCCGTTGCCCTCGCCGCCGAGGATCCGGCCGAGGCCGTTGTAGCCCATGATCAGGTTCCAGGCGGTGCCGTCCGTCGAACCGCCGATGTACGGCCGCTCGGAGGCGGGGACCAGGGAGACGGCGATCGCCCACCAGAAGCTGGCGACCGCGAGGATCACGCCCGCGATCAGCAGGTTCACGATCCGCTTCACGAGCGTCGGGCGCGCCGCGAGCAGGTAGACCGCGAAGACGGCGGGCAGTGCGATGTAACCGGCCAGCATTTTCGTGTTGAAGGCGAGGCCGAAGCAGACCGCCGAGCCGAGCAGCGGCAGCAGCCTGCCGGTGCGCGTGGCGCGCAGGGCGAGCGCCGCGCCGCCGACCATCAGCAGGACGAGGATCGTGTCGGGGTTGTTGTCCCGGTTGATCGCGACCGTGATCGGGGTCAGCGCGAGGACCAGCGCGGCCACCGTGGCCGCCGCGTGCCCGAAGGACCGCTTCACGGAGGAGTGCAGGATCCAGATCGCGCCGAGCCCGGCCGCGACCTCCGGCAGCATCATCTGCCAGGTGCCGAAGCCGAAGATCCGGCACGACAGGCTCATGACCATGTCGGCGAAGGGCGGCTTGTCGACCGTGAGGAAGTTGCCCGCGTCGAGCGAGCCGAAGAACCAGGCCTTCCAGTTCTGGGTGCCGCTGTAGATGGCCGCGCTGTAGAAGCTGTTGAGGCTGGAGCCGGACAGGTTCCAGGTGTACAGCAGGGCCGCGAGCAGCATGATCGCGAGCAGCGCGGGCAGCGACCAGCGCGGCGCGCGCTCCGGACCGGTGTCCGGCGGTGTCGGCGTCGGCGACGGCGGACCCGGGGTCGCCGTCATGGCGTGGGGGAGGGGATCGGTGGCAGATGTCACCACTGCACCCTGCAGACCGGCGATGGGTACGCGCTGTGCCGTACCTGGGCGGAAGCTGTGGGTCTGTGTCCCGTCCGGGACTCGGCGGCGCCGCTTTGACACTGCCGAGTCCGTGTTCGTTCCCGGTGGTCAGACCTGAGCGTCCTTCGCCAGGGCCACGAAGTGGGACCATGCGTGGGCGGGGAGGCTCAGTACCGGGCCGTTGGGGTTCTTGGTGTCACGGACGGGGACCAGGCCGTGCGGGGCGGCAAGGTTCACGGCGACCTCGATGCACTGGCCGCCATTGCCGCTGTAGGAGGACGTGATCCAACGAGGGGATTCGGTCGTCACCGGGAATCCTTCCTTCCGGCGCTCAGACCTGAGTGCCCTTCGCCAGGGCTACGAAGTGGGACCACGCGTGGGCGGGGAGGCTCAGTACCGGGCCGTTGGGGTTCTTGGTGTCACGGACGGGGACCAGGCCGCGGGTGGCGGCGAGGTTGGTGGCGACCTCGATGCACTGGCCGCCGTTGCTGCTGTACGAGGACGTGAACCACTGCGGGGCTTCGGTCGTCACGGATTGCCCTTTCGTAACTGGCTGATCATTGCCACAGAGGCCGCTTGCGAGAGCGCTTCGGCCTGCAACTGATGGTAGGCGCGCAGCAGGGGCTGAACGAACCCAGTATCCCGCTCCAATCGGCCCTGTAGGGCGGACTCGGCGTACGCGACGTAGGACCAGTTGGGCAGGGTCAACAGGGTTACGGGGAGATCGAACGCCCGGCGCTCACCGAGATCGTACGGCGCCACCTGGAGGACTGTGGAAGGCAGTTCGGCGAACGCGATCAGCCGGTCCAGTTGGGCCGTCATGACCTCGGGACCGCCCACGACTCGCCGGATGCAGCCCTCGTCCAGGACCGCGTAGACCATGGGCGTCGGTGTGCGTTCCAGGGCCGCCTGGCGCTCCGCGAGCTTCGACAGCCGTTCCTCTGCCTGGAATTCCGAGATGGCGCCTCGCCGTACTTCACCCGTGGTGACGGCGGCGGCGTACTCCGGGGTCTGGAGCAGCCCGGGAACGATGGTCAGCTCGAAGAGGCGGATCTCGGTCGCCTGGACCTCCTTCTCCACGAAGTCCGGGAATCCGTCCAGCAGCGCCGTCTCCCGTACGGCCTTCTCCTGGCGGGCGAGCAGGCTGCCCGTGCCCAGCGCGTCGTCGGCCTTCTTCGCGAAGCGACGAGTTGGAGAGCGGCGGCCAACTTCTACGGCCGAGATGTGCGTGCCCGAGTACCCCATCCGCAAGCCCAGCTCGTCCTGGGTCCAGCCGCGTTCGTCCCGCAGCCTGCGCAACCGTTCCCCGAACGCGTCGAGGGGTGACTTTTCGGGGTTCAACTCTTTTCGGTTCAACGGCTACCTTCCAACTCCCCGTGCAAGCGCCGCAAGTTGAAGACACTCCGACTATAGGCCACGCTGAACCCGCTTGGTAGTCATACCGCTACGGAGAGGAGTTCCCGTGTCCGAAGTTGCCCGGAATCAGGTAGAGGCCTTCCCCAAGTGCCACGGGTCGCTCGTGGAGTTACGGGAAGCCTTGGCCGGCGCCGGTGTCTCCCTTCCCGGCCTCCGCCTCGACCCGGCGTCCTTCGACGACGGGGACGGGATCCCTCTCTTCGACCTCGGCCGCTGCAACATGACCAACGCGGCTCGACTGGTCGAAGCGCTCAGGAGGGGAGCTTCGCCACCCGGAACAACCAGTGCAAGGGAGTTGACGACATGCGTCACCGCATCGCCCGCCTCCTCAAGTCGCCGCTGCTACGGCGCCACAGGCCGACCGGCTACGGAGCCGGACCCCGGCCCCCACGGCCGCAACCGCAACCGCAACCGCAACCGCCGCTCCCCGCCCGCGTGCCCGGCATCGGCATGGGGTCGTGCGGGATGCCGCCCGCCGGGGAGGTGACCCGGTGAACGGCGGCACCAGCGCACGCCTGCTGCCCTGGGCCGGGTCGGAGGGCAAGCCCTGCATCCTCGTGACCGACGGCACCGGCCCTCTCTCCAAGGTGGCCGACACCGTCGAGAGCGTGCAGCTCGGGATGGCGGCCGATCTGCTCGGCCACGCCGCCGAGTTGATGGCCGACCACCGGGCGACATCCGCCCAGCTGCGGTTCCTGCTCGCCAGGATGCGCGAGGCGTTGACCGACGTGCACCGGATCGCCGCCAGCCGGGGTGCCCGCCTCGCGGAGCGGACCGGCATCAGGGCAGCAGGTCCGGGAAGTCCTTCCTGAGGGCCGCCAGCTGGGCCTCGTACCCCGCGACGAAATCCGGGCGGCGATCGTCGCCGAGGGTGCCCGTGGACGGAAGCGGGCCCCGTTCCAGGAGTTCGGGCAGCGCGCGGAACACCGCCGTTGCCGCCTTCCAGCGCGCGTCATCGCGCGTGCGGGCCCGCAGCAGGGCGTCGTACGGATTCGACTTCAGGTCGTTGATGCGCTGTGCCGGGACGAACTTGCCCGTGAAGGCGTCCGCGCCGGGCAGGGGCTCGCCCGGGTCGGCGAGGGAGCGCAGCACCGCCACGGTCGCGAACAACCGTCCCCACCGTCTGACGTGACTCTCATTCACCGCCGGCATGAGCGAATCATTGCCGGATTCCCAACCTTTCGAACTTCCTTGGTGAGGCCGCGTGTGCAACCATCCGGCCGCCTCGGCGAGTCCACTGGGGCATGGACTCCCGAATACCCATACGTACCGGCGCGCTCGCCGCCGTGCTCGGTGCCGCCCTGCTCGTACCCACCGCGCTCGCCGCCGCCCCCGCCGCCGCGGCCACGCCCGCCGTCAGCTGCACGTCCGCCAAGGCGGGCCTCGCCGCGAAGCTCCAGAACGACATCACCGCCGCCCTCGCGAACCGCAAGGGCACCGTCGCCCTCGGTGTGTACGACCGCAGCACCGACACCACCTGCACCCTGCGTGCCACCAGCTCCTACGACTCGGCCAGCACCGTGAAGGTCACCGTGCTCGCGACGCTGCTGTGGGACGCCAAGAAGCACAACCGCTATCTGACGAGCACCGAGACGAAGCTCGCCACGGCCATGATCACCCAGTCGGACAACGCCGCGACCAGCACGCTGTGGAAGCAGCTGGGCCTGACGAAGATCAAGGGCTTCCTGTCCGCCGCCGGGATGACGAAGACCGTGCCGGGCACGGGCGGCTACTGGGGGCTGACCCAAGAGAACGTCACCGACGAGCAGAAGCTGCTGAAGCTCGTCACCGCCAAGAACAGCGTGCTGAGCGACAACTCCCGCGCCTACATCCTGAAGCTGATGGGCGAGGTCATCTCCGCGCAGCGCTGGGGCACCCCGGCCGGCGCCCCCTCCACGGTCGCGGTGCACGTCAAGAACGGCTGGCTGCAGCGTGCGACGCACGGCTGGCGGGTGCACAGCCTCGGCACCTTCAACGGCGCGGGCCACGACTACATGATGTCGGTGCTGACCCAGGACAACAGCACCATGGACTACGGCGTGACCACCATCCAGAACGTCGCCAAGGTCATCCACAAGGACCTCGTGCCGACCACGACGGCCACCAAGGTCTACGTCCCGACGAGCAGGCCGAGCGAGGCCTTCGTCGCCGTACCGCCGCAGGGCTGAGGCGCGGCACACGGCATACGGCCGGACCCCGCGGAGCGTTTTGTTGCAGCGGGATGAAATCCGGCCCCGCCGGCGTTGGTGCCTTCCGGCAGAGCAGGTCAGGCGAACGGAAGGCACCGGCGTGGCAGCGCAACGGGGATGGGCACGGCGTCTGGCGGCTTACGCCTGGCGGTATCCGAAGGACGTGATCCTCGCCCTCGGCTCCTCCCTCGCCGGCATGGCGGTCATGGCGGTCGTCCCGCTGATCACCAAGGTGATCATCGACGACGTGATCGGGAACCACACCCGCACCATGGCCCCCTGGGCCGGCGCCCTGATCGGCGCGGCCCTGCTCGTCTACGCCTCCACCTACGTCCGCCGCTACTACGGCGGCCGCCTCGCCCTCGACGTCCAGCACGACCTGCGGACGGAGATGTACGGCACGATCACCCGGCTCGACGGGCGGCGGCAGGACGAGCTGTCCACCGGGCAGGTGGTCGGGCGCGCGACCAGCGACCTGCAGCTGATCCAGGGCCTGCTCTTCATGCTCCCGATGACCATCGGGAACGTCCTGCTCTTCCTGATGTCCCTGGTGATCATGGCCTGGCTGTCGCTGCCGCTGACCCTGGTCGCCCTCGCCGTCGCGCCCGCCCTCGGCTGGATCGCCCGCCGCAGCCGCAGCAAGCTGCACCCCGCCACCTGGTACGCCCAGGCCCAGGCCGCCGCCGTCGCGGGCGTGGTCGACGGCGCGGTCAGCGGCGTCCGCGTGGTGAAGGGCTTCGGGCAGGAGGACCAGGAGACCGGGAAGCTGCGGGAGGTCGGCCGCCGGCTCTTCGCCGGGCGGCTGCGCACCATACGGCTGAACAGCAGGTTCACCCCCGCCCTCCAGGCCGTACCGGCCCTCGGCCAGGTCGCCATGCTGGCCCTCGGCGGCTGGCTGGCGGTGCGCGGGCACATCACGCTCGGCACGTTCGTCGCCTTCTCCAGCTACCTCGCCCAGCTCGTCGGCCCGGTCCGCATGCTCGCGATGGTCCTCACCGTCGGCCAGCAGGCCCGCGCCGGCACCGAACGCGTCCTGGAGCTGATCGACACCGAGCCGACGATGCAGGACGGCGGCAAGACCCTCCCGGCCGACGCGCCCGCGACCGTCGAGTTCGACGACGTGTCCTTCGGGTACGGCAGCGGCTCCCCGGTCCTCGACGGGCTCAGCTTCGAGATACGCGCCGGCGAGACCCTCGCCGTCGTCGGCTCCTCCGGCTCCGGCAAGTCCACCCTCTCGCTGCTCCTGCCGCGCTTCTACGACGTCACCCGCGGCGCCGTCCTGATCGGCGGCCACGACGTGCGCGAGCTGACCCTCGACTCGCTGCGGGCCGCGATCGGGCTCGTCCCCGAGGACTCCTTCCTCTTCTCCGACACCGTCCGCGCCAACATCGCCTACGGCCGCCCGGACGCCACCCAGGAGGAGATCGAGACCGCCGCCCGCGCCGCCCAGGCGGACCGTTTCATCGCCGAGCTCCCCGAGGGCTACGACACCAAGGTCGGCGAGCAGGGCCTGACCCTGTCCGGCGGCCAGCGCCAGCGCGTCGCGCTCGCCCGCGCCCTGCTCACCGACCCGCGCCTGCTCGTCCTGGACGACGCCACCTCGGCCGTCGACGCCCGCGTCGAGCACGAGATCCACGAGGCCCTGGGGCACGTCATGCAGGGCCGCACCACGCTCCTCATCGCGCACCGCCGCTCCACTCTCAACCTCGCCGACCGCATCGCCGTCCTCGACGGCGGCCGGCTCGCCGACCTCGGCACGCACGAGGAGCTCCAGGAGCGGTCGCCGCTGTACCGCAGGCTGCTGACCGACCCGGACGAGCTAGGCGGCGTCTCCCCGGGCCACGCCCCGTCGGCCGGTCCCGAGGAGGACACGACCCTGCGTGAGGAGCTGGACGCCGAGTTCGACGCCGAGCGGGGCGTCACGCCCCGGCTGTGGACCGGTGACCGGGAGCCCAAGGACCCGGCGATGTCCGGCACCCCGGCCACCCCGGAGCTGCTCGCCCAGGTCGAGGCGCTGCCCCCGGCCACCGACACCCCGGACGTCGACGAGGCGCGGGCGGTGCGCCGCGAGGACTCCTACGGGCTGCGCCGGCTGCTGCGCGGCTTCGGCGCGCCCCTGCTGATCAGCCTGGGGCTGGTCGCCGTGGACGCGGGCGCGGGGCTGCTGCTGCCGGTGCTGATCCGGCACGGCATCGACGCGGGCGTGACGAAGATGGCCCTCGGCGCGGTCTGGGCGGCCTCGCTGCTCGGCCTCGCGACCGTCCTCGTCCAGTGGGCCGCGCAGATCGGCGAGACCCGGATGACCGGCCGTACCGGCGAGCGCGTCCTGTACACCCTGCGGCTGAAGATCTTCGCCCAGCTCCAGCGGCTCGGCCTCGACTACTACGAGCGCGAGCTGACCGGCCGGATCATGACGCGCATGACGACCGACGTCGACGCCCTGTCGACGTTCCTCCAGACCGGCCTGGTCACCGCGTTCGTCTCCGTCGTCACCTTCTTCGGCATCATGCTCGTCCTGCTGCTGATCGACGTCCAGCTCGCGCTCGTCGTCTTCGCGACCCTGCCCCCGCTGATCGTCGCGACGTTCTTCTTCCGCCGGGCGAGCGTGAAGGCGTACGAACTCGCCCGCGAGCGCGTGTCCGTGGTCAACGCCGACCTCCAGGAGTCGGTCGCCGGGCTGCGGATCGTGCAGGCCTTCCGGCGCGAGCGGGACGGCGGGGCGCGGTTCGCCGGGCGCAGCGACGACTACCGCCGCGCCCGGATCCGCGGCCAGTGGCTGATATCGGTCTACTTCCCCTTCGTGCAGCTGCTGTCCTCGGTCGCCTCGGCGTCCGTGCTGATCGCGGGCGCGCACCGGGTGGAGGCGGCCACCCTGACGACGGGCGCCCTGGTCGCCTACCTGCTCTACATCGACCTGTTCTTCGCGCCCGTCCAGCAGCTGTCCCAGGTCTTCGACGGCTACCAGCAGGCCACGGTCTCGCTGGGCCGCATCCAGGAGCTGCTGCGCGAACCGGCGTCCACGAGGTCGGCGGACGAACCCCTGGAGGTCCTCTCCCTGCGCGGCGAGATCGCCTTCGAGGACGTGCACTTCGCGTACGGCGCCGAGGAGGAGGCGCTGACCGGCATCGACCTGACGATCCCCGCCGGGCAGACCGTCGCCTTCGTCGGCGAGACGGGCGCGGGCAAGTCCACCCTGGTCAAGCTGGTCGCGCGGTTCTACGACCCGACCGGCGGCCGGGTCACCGTCGACGGCACGGATCTGCGCGCCCTCGACCTGACCTCGTACCGGCACCGGCTCGGGGTGGTCCCGCAGGAGGCGTACCTCTTCCCGGGCACCATCCGCGACGCGATCGCCTACGGCCGCCCCGACGCGAGCGACGCCGAGGTGGAGGCGGCGGCGCGGGCGGTCGGCGCGCACGAGATGATCGCCGGGCTGGAGAGCGGATATCTGCACGAGGTCGCCGAGCGCGGCCGCAATCTGTCGGCCGGTCAGCGCCAGCTGATCGCGCTCGCCCGCGCCGAGCTGGTCGACCCCGACGTCCTGCTCCTGGACGAGGCCACGGCCGCCCTGGACCTGGCCACGGAGGCCCAGGTCAACCAGGCCACCGACCGGCTGGCGGGCCGCCGTACGACGCTGGTGGTCGCCCACCGCCTGACCACGGCGGCCCGCGCGGACCGGGTGGTGCTGATGGCCCAGGGCCGGGTCGCCGAGGACGGCACGCACGCGGAACTCCTGGCAAAGGGCGGCCGGTACGCCGAGCTGTGGCGGACCTTCGCCGGCGGGGCCGAGCCGGAGGAGCCGGTCGCCGCGACCGCCTGACGCGCGCCACTGACGGTCGTGCAACCTTCCGACACACTCACGCGTCCCGTACATCAGTACGGGCCGTCGGGGGAAGGTGACCGTGCCACGGGGTGTGACGGGTGATACGGGGAGGAACAGCTGTGGACATGGGTGCAATACGCCGACGCCTGGCGCTCGGGGCGGCCGTACTGGTGGGGTCCGGGACGCTCGCCCTCCTGGCGTCCGGTGTCGCCGAGGCGGCCCCGGCGGACACCTGCGCAGGGCGGGAGGTGCGGACCCTGTCGTTCAGCACCGGCGTCACGCACATCTACAAGCGCGACGGCTACGTCTGTGCCATGACCGTCGCCAGACGTGCCGGCGCCGTCCAGACGATGTCCGTGAGCGTCCAGGCCCGCGGCAACCGCCCGGTGATCGACAGGGGCGGCTACCGGTACGAGGCGGGTCCGGTCACCGTGCACGCCGGCCACCGCTGCGTGTGGATCAAGGGCTCGGTGGGCCCGGGCTCGGTCGACTCGGGCTGGATCATGTGCTGAGCACCGGGACTCACAGCCGGCGGGCGCAGCCCACCGGCCTGTCCCCGCCCAGCTGTACGTACAGCACCGTCGACGGCGGGCACCCGGACCGGGTCCGTGCCGCCGTGGTGATCCGGTACTGCGGCGGGTGTGCGCCCGCGCCGTCGCACCGCGTCTCGCGGACCTGGCCCGTGCCGGAGGTGTAGACGCAGTCGCCGGGGATCGTGCGCGGGCCGCCCCCGCCGCCGGGGTCGCCGGGGTGCGGTGGTTCCAGAGCGCGCATGCAGGCGTAGCCGTCGGTGCCGATGTGCAGCACGAAGTCGGTGGTCGGCGGGCACAACGGGCCGTCGCCCGGCCCGCCCTCGTAGCGGGCGACGACCCGGGCCGCCGCCCGCTCGCCGGTGCAGGGCACCTCGGTCACGTCGGTCGTGCCGAAGGAACTGCACGCGCCGACCGCGAGGAACCCGGCGCCGTAGCCGCCGCTATCGGTCGGGCGGGCGTCGCCCACCGGCGCGCCCGCCCCGCCCCGGCAGCCGGTCAGCAGGGCGGCCAGCAGCAGGCACACCAGCTGTGCGGCACCTTTCCCGCGCATCGTCATTCCCCCCGGCATCCCCGCCCAGCGTGGCCCGGGACGCCGGTGCCACGCCAGACGGCGTGGGAGGGTTTCCGCCTGCCTGCGGTGGTACGACCGATCTATGGGCGTACGCCTAGTACGTCAGCCCGTGCCCGATCGGGTACAGCACCTGTGCCGGATCGTCCGCCCGGGGCACCGGCACCGGCAGCTTCCCGCGCGGCGCCACCCGCCCGGCGAGGACCCGCGCGGCCGCGCGCACCTCGACGTCGGTCCAGCCGTACGACGTCAAGCAGGCCTTCACGGCGGGGAGTTGTGCCACGTCGTAGGGGTTGCGGACGGCGAGGGCCGCCACCGGCCGGCCCGTGGCCAGCAGGCGCTCCACCAGCGTGCGCTGGGAGCTGCCCGCCGTCACGTCGTACGTCGCCACCACCACCGCGTCCGCGTCCTGTGCCGCCGTGACCGCCCGGGCGACGGCGGCGGCGGAGGGCGAGGTGCCGGTGGACAGGGCCGTGGCGGTGAAGCCCAGTTCGGTGAGGGCGGCGGCCAGGACGCCGGTGGGCGGGCCGGTGGTGCCGGTGGGGGAGTCGGGGTCGGCGCCGACGACCAGGATCCGGCGTGCGGTGCGGGGCGTGAAGGGCAGGGTGCGATCGTCGTTGACGAGCAGGGTCGTGGTGCGCTCGGCGATCCGGTCGGCCGTCGCCAGGTGCGCCTTCGTGCCCACCGTGCGCTCCACGCCCGCCCGGGAGGCGTACGGCGCCTCGAAGAGGCCGAGCCGGGACTTCAGGCGCAGGATGCGCAGGATCGATTCGTCCAGCCGGGACTCGGTCAGCTCGCCGTCCTGTACGGCCTTCAGCACGGCGTGCCAGGCCACGTCGATCGAGGGCGGGTTGAGCAGCTGGTCCACCCCGGCCTTCAGGGCGAGCACCGGCACCCGGTCGTCTCCGTACTTGGTGCGCACGCCCGCCATGCCGAGGGAGTCGGTGATGACGACGCCGTCGTAGCCGAGTTCGCCGCGCAGGATGCCGGTGAGGACCGGGTGGGAGAGGGTGGCCGGGTCGCCGGAGTCGTCCAGGGCCGGGAACTGGATGTGCGCGGTCATGATCGAGTCGATGCCGGCGGCGATCGCGGCCCGGAACGGCACGGCGTCCAGCTTCTCCCACAGGTCCCGGCTGTGGGTGATGACCGGGAAGCCGGTGTGGCTGTCGGTGGCGGTGTCGCCGTGCCCCGGGAAGTGCTTGGCGGTCGCCGCGACCCGGGACTGCTGATAGCCCTTCACCTCGGCGGCCACCAGCTCGCCCACCGCCTCCGGGTCGGCACCGAAGGAGCGGACGCCGATGATCGGGTTGGCCGGGTTCACGTTGACGTCGGCGTCGGGGGAGTAGTCCTGGTTGATGCCCATCGCGCGCAGCTCGGCGCCCGAGATCCGGCCGAGGGTCCGCGCGTCGGACCGGGAGCCTCCCGCACCGAGGGCCATCGCGCCCGGGAAGAGCGTGGCGGGCTTGCCGACCCGGCACACCGCGCCGTGCTCCTGGTCGGTGGCGACGAGCACCGGCAGCCCGCGCGCCTGGTCCAGGGAGGCCTTCTGGATGCCGTCGGACAGCTCCGCGATCTGCTGCGGATCACGGGTGTTGTGCGCCCAGGTGAAGTAGATGATGCCGCCCACGCGGTACATCGCGATGAGCTCGGCGGCCGTGCGGACCCCCAGCTCCTTGAGATTGGCATCGATGTCGGCCTGGTCCGGGGCGGTGGCGGAGTGACCGTAGACCCGCATCACGAAGAGCTGGCCGACCTTCTCCTCCAGCGTCATCCGGGAGATCAGGGCGCGCAGCCGGCGGTCGTCGGGCGGGGTGCCGGGGGCGGCGGCGCGGGCGGTGGCGGTCGGTGCGGTCAGCGCGGCGGTGAGGCCCGCCGTGGCGGCGAGGACGGCGCGTCGGGACGGTCTGCCGGTGTCGGACACGTGCGCTCCTTCCGGAGGAGAACCGCTGAAGGAAACTTCCGAAGGGTCACCAATATCCGGGAAGTTTCTTTCCGTCAAGGGACTGCACAGTAACCGGAGGAGGGGTCGCCACCGGCGCATTGAGAGGGGGCGTGCCGATGGCGACGGGCGGGGATCCGGGCCGGTTCCCGTCGCGCCGGCGTCCCGGTTCATGGACATCGCGTCCCGGCGGACCGCCGTACGGCCATCATGGCGGCCGTGCCCGCAGTCGACATCCCCGGTTCCAAGTCCATCACCGCCCGCGCGCTCTTCCTCGCGGCCGCCGCCGACGGCGTCAGCACCCTCGTGCGGCCCCTGTGCTCCGACGACACCGAGGGCTTCGCCGAGGGCCTGACCCGACTCGGCTACCGGGTGGGCAGCACGCCCGACACCTGGCAGGTGGACGGCCGCCCGCAGGGGCCGGCGCGCGGAGGCCGACGTCTACTGCCGTGACGGCGCCACCACCGCCCGCTTCCTGCCCGCCCTGGTCGCCGCCGGCCACGGCACCTACCGCTTCGACGCCTCCCCGCAGAAGCGCCGCCGCCCCCTCGGCCCGCTGACCCGCGCCCTGCGCGACCTGGGCGTCGACCTGCGGCACAAGGCGGCCGAGGGCCACCATCCGCTCACCGTCCGGGCGGTCGGCGTCGAGGGCGGCGAGGTCGTGCTGTACGCCGGCCGGTCCTCCCCGTACCTGACCGCGCTGCTCCTGCTCGGCCCGCTGACCCGCACCGGCCTGCGGATCCGCGTCACCGAGCTGGTCTCGGCGCCGTACGGGGAGATCACGCTGGCCATGATGCGGGCGTTCGGGGCGCAGGTCGCCCGGGACGGCGACGGCTACGACATCGCACCGGGCGGCTACCGGGCCACCGCCTACCCGATCGAGCCGGACGCCTCCACCGCGAGCCACTTCTTCGCGGCCGCCGCCGTCACCCCGGGCCGCGAGGTGACCGTGCCCGGCCTCGGCAGGGGCGCGCTCCAGGGCGACCTCGGCTTCGTGGAGGTGCTGCGCCGGATGGGCGCCGAGGCGGAGCTCGAAGAGGACCGAACGACGGTACGCGGTACGGGAGTTCTGCGCGGACTCGCCGTCAACATGCGGGACGTCTCCGACACCATGCCGACCCTGGCCGCGATCGCGCCGTTCGCCGACGGTCCCGTCCGCATCAAGGGCGTGGCGAACACCCGGGTGAAGGAGTGCGACCGGCTGGAGGCCTGCGCGGACAACCTCCGCCGGCTCGGCGTGCCGGTGTCGACCGGCCCCGACCGACCCCGGCTGCGTCCGCAAGACCTTCCCGGGCTTCCACGAGGCGTTCGAGAAGCTCCGCCGAAACGCGCCCCAAAGGGGCGCGGGGAACTGCGCGATCAACCACAATGAACCCGCACCCGGCGTCCGCCAGTCAGCCCCGGGCTACCAGCCGCCTAAGCCGCCTCGTCGAGCAAGCGCAGCAGATGCTCCCGCCCGGCACCGAGAATCTCCTGGAGCGGCGCCGCCGCCTCGTACCACCGCTTCTCGTACTCCCAGCACAGCCATCCGTCCCACCCGTGCCGGCAGAGCTCGTCCACGCACTCGGTGAGCGGAAGCACCCCCGAGCCCAGCGGCAGCGGCATCGTGTCGTCGGCCGACGCGATGTCCTTGACCTGCACGTATCCCAGGTGCGGGGCGAGGGCGGCGTACGACTGCGAGGGCTGTTCGCCGCCCAGCCAGGTGTGCATGACGTCCCACAGCGCGCCGACGTGGCGGTGTCCGACGGGCCCCAGCACGCGGATCGCGGCGGCGCCGGTGCGGTGGGAGTCGTGCGTCTCCAGCAGGACGCGCACCCCGAGCGCGGCGGCGTCCTCGGCGACGGTGCCGAGCCGCCGCGCGGCCATCGCGTCGGACTCGGCGGCGGGCAGGTCCGGGTCGGCGCCGGGGAAGACCCGGACGAAGGGGGCGCCGATGTCGTGGGCGAGCTGCACCAGGGCGCGTACGGCGTCGACGACCGGGCCGTCCTCGCCGGGCGCGGCCACGCGCGCGTACCCGGCGACGGCCAGGATCTCGACGCCCGCCGCCTTGAACGCGGCGGCCACGTCCGCCCGTTGGGCCGCCGTGAGGCCCGGGTGCACCGGCTCCTCCGGATGGGCACGCAGCTCGACGCCGTGGTAGCCGTGCGTGGTGGCGAGCGCCAGCACGTCCGGCAGCGGAAGACCGGGAACTCCGAGGGTGGAGAAGGCTAGCTTCATGGTCACGGACCCTACTCGTCACTCGCCCGACCGGTGCAGATCCAGGCGCCAGTCCTGGCCGATCAGGTCTTTTCCGAAGGAGCGGTGCGGCTGCTCGGCGGTGAGCACGAAGCCGTGGCGTAGGTACACGCGCCGGGCGGCGCCGAGCACGTCGTTGGTCCACAGCACCAGGTCGCGGTAGCCGACCCCGCGCGCGAAGTCCACGACCGCGCCGACCAGCAGGTCCCCGATGCCGTGCCCCCGTGCCTCCGGCTCGACCAGCAGCAGCCGCAGCCGTGCGGTGCCCGGGGCGTCGTCCCGTACGCACATCACGCAGCCCACGGGCCGCCCGCCCAGCTCGGCGATCCACACCCGCTCCAGATGCGGATCGTGGTCCTCGGCGAAGTCGGCCACGATCCGGGCCACCAGCCCCTCGTAGTCGGCGTTCCAGCCGTACTCGGCGGCGTACAGCGCGGCGTTGCGCTGCACGATCCAGCCGAGGTCGCCGGGGCGGGGCTCGCGCAGCGCGACCTCGGCAGGTCCCTGCGGGGCCGTGTCACCGAGGACCGTACGGAGGGCGCGCAGGGCCTCGGCGGCGCCCTGTCCGCTCGCGGTGAGCACCACCCTCGTGCCGGAGGAGTCCCGCTCGACCAGTCCGGCCCGCTCGACCGCGTCGAGGATCCGGGTCAAGGTCAAGTGCCCGTCCGTCAGGCCGAGTCGGGCCCGCAGCCCGGCCTCGTCGGTGCCGTCGGCATGCGCGAGTTCGGACAGCACCCGGTCGACGGCGAGGATGTCCTGGACGGTCATGGCCGGCCCCCGTGGTTGGCGACGGTTCGCAGTGGTTGAACGATTCAAGTACGTTGATTTCCCTTGCTGGTTCCCCTCTTTCCCCGGTCCGGCCCGCCTTTGACTTCCCCGCCCTCTCATCGTAGGTTTAATGACGAACGTCACTTATGTCCGTTTGGCATCAAGAGTGACGGATCCGCCGTAGATCGCCCTTGCGAGCGGCGGACCCCGCCCGGAGCTGCGCGCAGGCTCCGGAGCGTCAGGAGGGCGGCCCCATGGCGGCCGCCGGACAGAAAAACCACACCCTCGGAGAGGGGCTCATCATGCGCGCGCACACCACCCGTATCAAGAGAGTGGCCCTCGTGGTCTGCTCGGCACCGATCCTGGCCCTCGCGGCCGGAGCCGGAGTCGCCAGCGCAGCCACCAGCTCCGCACCGACCGCGGCCGTCGCGTACGACCACGGTGGCGGTGGCGGCTGGGGCTGGGGTGACGACCACGGCGGTGGCGGCTGGGGCTGGGGCGACGGCGGCGGCTGGGGTTGGGGAGACCACGGCGGCGGCTGGGGCGACGGCGGTGGCTGGGGCGACGGCGGCGGCTGGGGCTGCTGACCCACCCACAGTGAACTGACCTCACACCCCCGACAGTGAAAGGTGGATCCGGGTGCCCGACCCATGGGCACCCGGATCCCTGTGACCAGCCGGTTCCACGGAGCCGACGGCCGTGAAGGCGGTGACCGGATGAGGATCGTCTGTGTGGGCGGAGGCCCGGCCGGGCTGTACTTCTCGATCTCGGCGAAGCTGCGGGACGCCGGGAACGAGATCACCGTGATCGAACGCGACCCGCCCGAGGCCACCTACGGCTGGGGCGTCGTGTACTGGGACGACCTGCTGGACATCCTGCACTCCAACGACCCCGAGAGCGCCCGCGCGATCAGGGCCGGCTCGGTCCTCTGGCAGGCGCAGGAGATCCAGGTGCACGGCGGCGGGCACGACGGTACGGCGTACTTCGGGGGCTACGGCTACAGCATGGGCCGCGCCGCGCTGCTGGAGATACTGACCCGCCGCGCACGCTCCCTCGGTGTGGACGTACGGCACGGAGAGCGCCTCGCCGACCCCGCCGACCTGCCCGAGGCCGACCTGATCGTGGCCGCCGACGGGGCGGGCAGCCGGATCCGGCAGAGCCGCGTCGAACGCTTCGGCACGAAGACGGAGACCGGCCGCAACCCCTACATCTGGCTCGGCACGGACCGGCAGTTCGACAGCTTCGTGTTCTGCTTCGAGAAGACCGAGGCCGGCTGGATCTGGTTCCACGCCTACCCGTCGATCCGGGGCATCAGCACCTGCATCGTGGAGTGCTCCCCGGAGACCTGGCAGGGCCTCGGCCTGGACTCGACGGAGCCCGAGGAGGCCGTGCCGCTGCTGGAGAAGATCTTCCACCGGGCGCTCGACGGCCACTCCCTGATCAGCCGGTCACGCGGCGCCCCGGCCCAGTGGCAGCGCTTCACGCACCTGCGCAACGAGACATGGGTCGACGGCACGGATCGCCACCGCCCCGTCGTCCTGGCCGGCGACGCCGCACACACCACCCACTTCACGCTCGGCTCCGGCACCCGGCTGGCGATGATCGACGGGATCGTGCTGGCCCACAGCCTCGCGCACCACGCGGATCTGCGGGCGGCGCTGCGGGCGTACGACGAGCACCGGCGCGCGGAACTGCACCCCGTACAGGCCGGCGCGCGCTCCAGCATGGCCTGGTTCGAGCGCCTCGACGACTACCTGGAGCGCGACCCGGTCTCCTTCGCCTACGCCATGGCCGTCCGCACCGGCCGCCAGTCCCCCTGGCGCTACCAGGCCCACCTGGCCAACCAGATCCCCGCCCTGCGCAAGGCCCGCCTGGCCTACGACACGGGCCGCCGCTGGTACCGGGACCGCAGAAGGGGCCAAACCCCGCTGCCACTCCTGGGCCGCTCCGTCCCGCCCGGGACCCCCTCGAAGACCCCCTGAGCATCGGCCCCCGTCTCCGTCAAGGGCAACGGCACCGTCGTCAGCGGGGGAGGGGCGGCCGGGCCGCTCCCTCACCCCCGGGGTGCCCCCGAGGACCCCCTGACCATCAGCTCGCCGCGGACGGTCGCGATGCCGCCGGGGGGTGGTTCCTCGCCCCCCATGGCGATCCGCCCGGCCCTGGCCCCCGCTTCCGCCAGCGGCAGCCGCACCGTCGTCAGGGCAGGCACCGCGTCGATGCTGAACGGCAGGTCGTCGAAGCCGGCCACCGAGACGTCCTCCGGAATCCGCAGCCCGGACTCGCGCAGCGCCGCGCACGCCCCCAGCGCGACGGAGTCGTTCGCGGCGACGATCCCCGTCAGCCCCGGATCCCGCCGCAGCAGCTCCAGCGTCGCCTCGTACCCGGACCGGCGGTCGTAGCGGCCGTACACCGTCCAGCGCGGATCCTCCTCGACCCCCGCCGCCGCCAGCGCCTCCCGGTGTCCCTCCAGCCGGTGCCGCGTCGTCGTCCGCTCCTCGGGTCCGGCGATGTAACCGAGCCGGCGATGCCCGAGCCCCAGCAGATGCTCGGTCAGCCGGCGCGCACCCCCGCGGTTGTCGAACGTCAGGGCCACGGCCCCGGTGTCCTCTGCCTGCGGCCGCCCGCACAGCACCACGCGCGTCCCGGCCTCCGCCAGCTTGCGCAGCTTCGCCGCGACCGCCGCCGCGTGCGGCGCGTCCTCCACGGCACCGCCGGTCAGCAGCACCGCCGCCGCCCGCTGGCGCTGCAGCAGGGTCAGATACGTCAGTTCACGCTCGGGCGACCCGCCCGTGTTGCACACGACCGCCAGCCGCTCACCGCCCGCCCGGCCCCCGCCCGTGCCCCCGATCTCGGCCTGGATCGCGGACGCCATGATCCCGAAGAAGGGGTCGGCGATGTCGTTCACCAGGATTCCGACCAGGTCGGAGGTGGCGGCGGCCAGCGAGCTCGCCGGGCCGTTGAGGACGTAGTCCAGCTCGTCCACCGCCCGGAGCACCCGCTCGCGTGTGGAGGTGGCCACCGGGTAGTTGCCGTTCAGTACGCGCGACACCGTCGCGGGGGAGACCTGGGCGCGGGCCGCCACATCCGCCAGGGTCACCGTCATGTCGTCGTCCTCCGGTCGTGCTTCGTGTCGTACGCCCTCGTAGACAGCCAGTTCCTGCTCGTGGTTCCGAGCGGACGTCCAGCAGACCTTAAAGCCATCGACCCCGGATGTTCGCCCCCTCGAACAACTCGAAGGGGCAACGGTCTTGTACAGACCACTGTTCAGAGGCTAGCTTCTCCGTGTGTAGAAAGCGCTTGCTGCGAGTGGTGCAGAGGGGACTCACGTGACACGCAAGACGGTGCGCATCGCCATGAACGGCGTGACCGGACGCATGGGCTACCGCCAGCACCTCGTCCGGTCGATCCTCGCCCTGCGCGAACAGGGCGGCCTCGACCTGGGCGACGGCACCGTGCTGTGGCCGGAGCCGATCCTGCTCGGCCGCCGCGAACACGCGCTCCGGGAGATCGCCGAGCGCCACGGGCTGGACGAGATCTCGACGGACGTCGACGCGGTGCTGGCGGATCCGTCGGTGGACATCTACTTCGACTCCCAGGTCACCTCCGCGCGCGAGGAGTCGATCAAGAAGGCGATCGCCGCCGGGAAACACGTCTACACCGAGAAGCCGACGGCGACGGGCCTGGCCGGCGCCCTCGAACTCGCCCGGCTCGCCCACGACAGGGGCATCAAGCACGGCGTCGTCCAGGACAAGATCTTCCTGCCGGGCCTGCTCAAGCTGAAGCGGCTGATCGACGGCGGCTTCTTCGGCCGGATCCTGTCCGTCCGGGGCGAGTTCGGCTACTGGGTCTTCGAGGGCGACTGGCAGCCCGCCCAGCGCCCGTCCTGGAACTACCGCGCCGAGGACGGCGGCGGCATCGTCGTCGACATGTTCCCGCACTGGGAGTACGTCCTGCACGAACTGTTCGGCCGGGTGACCTCCGTCCAGGCCCTCGTCACCACCCACATCCCGCAGCGCTGGGACGAGAACGGCAAGCCCTACGACGCGACCGCGGACGACGCCGCCTACGGCGTCTTCGAACTCGACGGCGGCGCCGTCGCCCAGATCAACTCCTCCTGGGCGGTCCGCGTCAACCGCGACGAACTGGTCGAGTTCCAGGTCGACGGCACCGAGGGCTCGGCGGTCGCGGGTCTGCGCAACTGCCGTGTCCAGCACCGCAGTTCCACCCCCAAGCCGGTCTGGAACCCGGACGTCCCCGCCACCGAGGTCTTCCGCGACCAGTGGCAGGAAGTCCCGGACAACGGGGACTTCGACAACGGCTTCAAGGCCCAGTGGGAGCTGTTCCTCAAGCACGTCCACGCCGACACGCCGTACCACTGGGACCTGCTGGCCGGCGCCCGTGGCGTGCAGCTCGCCGAACTGGGCCTGAGGTCCTCCGCCGAGGGCCGCCGCCTCGCCGTACCGGAGATCTCCCTGTGACCATCCAACTCCCTTCCGCAGACGGCGTGTTGCGGACGTACGAGCCCCGCACGGAACCGTTGGCGCTCTCGCCGGGTACACCCTTCACCTCCCGTACGGTCTTCTCGGCGGCCCACGCCGTCGCCGACCCGTACGCCGACGTCTCGCCCGACTCGCCGGCCGCCGTCGACTGGGACGCCACCCTCGCCTTCCGCCGCCATCTGTGGTCCCACGGGCTGGGGGTCGCGGAGGCCATGGACACCGCCCAGCGCGGCATGGGCCTGGACTGGGCGGGCGCGGCCGAGCTGATCCGGCGCAGCGCCGCCGAGGCGAAGGCGGTGGGCGGCCGGATCGCCTGCGGTGCCGGCGCCGACCAGATCACCGGCGGGTCTCTCGTGGAGATCCGCGCGGCCTACGAGGAGCAGCTCGCGGTCGTGGAGGAGTCGGGCGCCCAGGTGATCCTGATGGCGTCCCGGGCCCTGGCCGCCGCGGCCCGGGGGCCCGAGGACTACCTGGAGATCTACGGCCACCTGCTGCGCCAGTCCGCCGAGCCGGTGATCCTGCACTGGCTGGGCCCGATGTTCGACCCGGCGCTGGCGGGCTACTGGGGCTCCGCCGACCTGGACGCGGCCACCGACACGTTCCTGGAGGTCATCGCCGCGCACCCGGACAAGGTCGACGGCATCAAGGTGTCGCTCCTGGACGCGCGGCGCGAGGTCGACCTGCGCCGCCGTCTCCCGCGCGGGGTCCGCTGCTACACCGGCGACGACTTCCACTACCCCGAGCTGATCGCGGGCGACGGCCAGGGCTTCAGCCACGCCCTGCTCGGCATCTTCGACCCGCTGGGCCCGCTGGCGGCGCAGGCGGTCCGGGTCCTGGACACGGGGGACACGGCCGGTTTCCGTGGCCTGCTGGACCCCACGGTCGCCCTGTCCCGCCACCTCTTCCAGGCCCCCACCCGTTTCTACAAGACCGGCGTGGTCCTCCTGGCCTGGCTCGCGGGCCACCAGGCGCACTTCACGATGGTCGGCGGCCTCCAGTCGGCCCGCTCCCTCCCGCACCTCGCCCGCGCCTACGAACTCGCCGACGGCCTCGGCCTGTTCCCCGACCCGAAGCTCGCCGAGGAACGGATGAAGAACCTGCTGTCCCTGTACGGGGTGACCTCATGACACCGCCGGATCTCTCGCGATTCAGCATCAACCAGATGACGGTGAAACAGCTGTCGCTCCCGGAACTGGTGTCGGCCTGCGGCGAGTCGGGCGTGACCCAGGTGGGCCTGTGGCGCGAGCCGGTCCAGGAGTACGGCGTGACGGAGACGGCGAAGCTGATCCGTGAGGCGGGCCTGACGGTGACGACGCTGTGCCGGGGCGGCTTCTTCACGGCGATCGACCCGGAGGCGCGGGCAGCGGCCCTGGCGGACAATCGACGCGCGATCGAGGAGGCGGCGACGCTCGGCACCGACACGTTGGTCCTGGTCTCCGGCGGCCTCCCGCCCGGCAGCAAGGACCTGCGGGCGGCGCGCGAGCGCATCGCCGACGCCCTCGCCGAACTCGGGCCGTACGCCGAGCAGCACGGCGTACGCCTCGCCATCGAGCCCCTGCACCCCATGTACGCCTCCGACCGCTGCGTCGTCTCGACCCTGGCCCAGGCCCTGGACCTCGCCGAGCGCTTCCCGGCGCACCAGGTCGGGGTGACCGTGGACACCTACCACATCTGGTGGGACGACCAGGCGCCCGCGCAGATCGCCCGGGCGGGGGCGGGCGGCCGTATCCACACCTTCCAACTCGCCGACTGGGTCACCCCGTTGCCCGAGGGCGTCCTCAACGGCCGGGGCCAGATCGGCGACGGCGCGATCGACATGCCCGAGTGGCGGGGGTACGTGGAGGCGGCGGGCTACTCGGGCCCGATCGAGGTCGAGCTCTTCAACGACGAGCTGTGGGCCCGGGACGGGCGGGAGGTGCTGGCGGAGACGGTGGAGCGGTTCCTGACACGCACCGGGAAGTGAACCGGACGGCCCGGCCCCTGAACGGGCATGTCCATGGGGCCGGGAGCCTTTTTTGGTCAGCGCCAACACCTCCGCGCGGCCGCGCACTCCCGGGTGCCGGCGGTCTCGGTCCGTTGACGACTGGATGAACTGGGCGGCTCGCCCGGATCCCGGTCCGGGCGAGCAGCTCGCAGGTCACTGCTTGACTGGGCACATGGAACTGCGTCAACTTCGCTATTTCGTGGCGGTGGCCGAGGAGCTGCACTTCGCCCGTGCCGCCGAGCGGCTGCTGATCGCCCAGTCGGCCGTCAGTCAGCAGGTGCGGCGGCTGGAGCGGGAGTTGGGGGCCGGCCTCTTCGACCGGTCACCGCGCCGGGTGCGGCTGACCGAGGCCGGGCAGCGGTTTCTGCCGGCGGCGCGCGAGGTGCTGGCCGCCGAGCAGCGGGCGCGGGCCGCGGTGGCCGACTACGCCGCCGACCGCGGTGAGCGGTTGCGGGTGGGCACCAGTACGGGAATGGGGGACCGGCTGGACCAGGTGCTGGAGGCGCTGGCCGGGGTGGCTCCCGAGCTGAGGGTGGAGCTGGCCTCCGCCCCCACCGCCGTACGCCTGGAGCAGGTCGCCCGCGGGGAACTGGACGCCGCGTTCGTGCGCGGGGTGGAGGAGGGCCCCGACGGGGTCCGGCTGGTCCCGGTGTGGCAGGACCGGCTCCTGGTGGTCCTCGGTGCGCGGCACGCCCTCGCCGGTCAATCACGGCTGGAGCTGGGTGAGTTGAGCGGTCTGCCGCTGTATCTGACCGCGCGGCGCAACAATCCGCCGCTCGTCGACCTCGTCGTGGGCGCATGCCGGGACGCCGGCTTCGAGCCCGTACCCGGGCCGGCGGCGAGCTCGTTGCAGGACACCCTGGCCGCGCTGGGCGCGGGCAGCCCCGGCTGGAGCGTGGTGTACGCCTCGCACGCCGCGCAGCTGGCCACCGGGCGGGTCTCCTTCCTGCCGGTGAGTTCCCCTCTCGTCCTGCCGACGGCGCTCGCCGTTCCCCGCACCGCACCTGCGGCCCGGGTCGCGTCCCTCCTGGAGGCCTGCCGGGCGATCGGCGCGAGCGATCGCGCATCGTGAACGCTGCGTGCGCGAAGTGCCCCTGGGTGCCGGGCCCCGGATCGGGTGGACTGGGAGTCGAAGCAAGCACCGACCATCGACTCCAGGAGCTGACCATGCCCATCGTCACCGTCCAGCAGGGCCCCCGCAGCGTCGAGCTCAAGCGCGAGCTGATCGCCCGCATCACGGACGCCTTCGTGGACGCCTACAAGATCCCCGCCGACACCGTCCAGGTGTGGATCAACGAGACCCCGGCCGACAGCTGGGGCTCGGCCGGCGTCCTCACCGCCGACAGGTAGCCGTCCGACCAGCCATCTGCCCGCCCCCGCCGCGAGAGGAACCACGACCTCATGGCCACCGCCGACCGAACCGACCGCACCGAGCCCGACGCGCCCAGGGGCGTGGTGCTGCGCTACTTCGAGGCGCTCGCCGCCGGGGACCAGGAGACCATCCGGAACAGCTGGGCCGAGGACGGCAGTTGCTGGTACGGCGGTGACCTGCCCATCTCCGGCACCTGGCAGGGCCGGGACCAGGTGATCAACGGCTTCCTGGCGACCGCCTTCGCCCACCTGGACCCCGACCGCGAGATCGGCCTGAAGGTCACCAACGTCTTCGGCGAGGGCGAGCAGGTGCTGGTCGAGTTGGACTCCTGGGCGACGGGAAGGACCGGCAGGGCCTACCACGAGCACAACATCGGTGTCTTCACCGTCCGCGCCGGAAAGATCGTCAACATGCGCGAGTACGCCGACACCCAGCACTGGGAGCGGGCGCTCGTCGCCCCGTAGGCGGGAACGACATCCCTAGAAGAACACCCCGCACCGCAGCAGCACGTTCGCGTACGGCCGTGCCTCCCCGGTGCGGACCACCAGCCGGGCGCCCGCTGACAGCTCCTTCAGCCGCTCGTGCGGCACCAGCTCCAGGTCGCGGAAGTGACCGTCCAGCAGCGCCCGGTTGGGGCCGCGCAGCTCCCGAGCCGCCGTCGCACCCTCCACCACCAGCTCCGCCAGCAGCCCCTCCAGCACCTCCGCGAACGACGGCACCCCGGCCCGGAACGCCAGGTCCACCACGCGCGGCCCGGCCGGGATCGGCAGGCCGACGTCGCACACCAGCACCCCGTCCCCATGACCCAACTCGGCCAGCGCCCCGGCGAGATGACGGTTCAGGATCCCCGCCTTCTTCACCGGGCGTCGACCTCCCGCGCCGTCGGGTACGACTCCTGCGCGCCCCGCTTCGTCACGGCCGCCGCGCCGACCCGCGCCGCGTACCCCGCGGCCTCGGCCGGCGAGGCCCCCGACCCCAGCTTCCAGGCCAGTGCGGCGGTGAAGGCGTCGCCCGCGCCCGTGGTGTCCACCGCGTCCACCTTCACCGACGGCACGCGCGTCACCCCGGAGGAGTCGCACACCAGCGCCCCCTCCGCGCCCAGCGTCACCACCACCGAGCGCGGGCCCCTGGCCAGCAGCAGCTTCGCCCAGTCCGCGGGCTCGTCGCTCACGCACGCGTCGCCGAGGACGATCCGGGCCTCGTGCTCGTTGACGATCAGCGGGTCGCAGGCCGCCATCACCTGTGCGGGAAGCGGGCGGGGCGGCGACGGGTTCAGTACGAAGCGGGTGTCCGGGGGCAGTTGCCGCACCACCTCCGCGACCGTCTCCAACGGGATCTCCAGCTGCGCCGACACCACCCGCGAGGCGTGGAAGAGGCTGCCCGCCGCCCGGACGTCCGCCGGGGTGAGCCGGGCGTTGGCGCCCGGCGACACCACGATGCTGTTGTCCCCGGACGGGTCGACGGTGATCAGCGCCACGCCCGTCGGCGCCCCGCCCACCAGCACGCCGACCGTGTCGACGCCCGCCGCGCGCAGGGAGTCGAGCAGCAGCCGGCCGTGGCCGTCGTCGCCGACCCGCGCCAGCAGGGCCGTGTCCGCGCCGAGCCGGGCGGCGGCCACCGCCTGGTTGGCGCCCTTGCCGCCCGGGTGCACGGCCAGGTCGCCGCCGAGCACCGTCTCCCCGGCGGCGGGCCGCCGTTCGACGTCGATCACCAGGTCGGCGTTGGCCGACCCGACGACCAACAGGTCGTAGTCGTACATCAGTTGACTCCCCTTGATGCCCATGGACGCCCGTGATGCCTGTCGATGCCCGACGTCCTGGGTGTCGATTCTCCCTGGACGCCCCGGCGTCAGCCGGTGAACCCGGCCACGTTGTCCTTCGTGACCACCTTCACCGGCACCTTCACCGTCGGCTCCACCTTCTTGCCCTGTACGGCCTTCAGCGCGTTGTCGACGGCGATCCTTCCCAACTGGCTGGGCTGCTGGGCGACCGAGGCGTACAGCGTGCCGTTCTTCACCGCCGTCAGCCCGTCCGGGGTGCCGTCGAAGCCGACCACCTGGACCGACTTCCCGGCCTTGGAGCCGAGCGCCTTGATCGCGCCGAGCGCCATCTCGTCGTTGGCGGCGATGACGCCCTGCACGTCCGGGTGGGCCTGGAGCAGGTTCGACATCACGTCGAGTCCCTTGGTGCGGTCGAAGTCGGCGGGCTGCTGGGCCACCACCTGGATGCCCGGGTAGGCCTTCAGGCCCTGGGCGAAACCGGCCGCTCGCTCGCGGGCCGCGGACGTACCCGCCTGGCCCTGAAGGACGACGATCTTCCCCTTGCCGCCGAGCTTCTCGGCGATCGTCCTCGCGGCCAGCTCACCACCGGCCACGTTGTCGGACGCCACCAGGGTGTTCACATCCGCCTTGTTCACCCCGCGGTCCACGGCGACGACCGGGATCCCCGCCTTGTCGGCGGCCTTCACCGAGTTGCCGGCCGCGTCCGAGTCCACCGGGTTGACGATGATCGCGCCGAGGCCCGAACTGGTGAAGTTCTGCAGCTGGTTGGCCTGCTGGGAGGCGTCGTTCTGGGCGTCGGTGACGGTCAGGTCCACGCCCAGCTTCTTCGCCTCGGCCTGGGCACCGGCCCGGATCTGCACGAAGAAGGGGTTGTTGAGGGTGGACAGCGACAGACCCATGCGCGGGGCCGTGGACGAGGACGAACCCGTGTGCAGGAAGGAGGTCGCGCCGACGACCGCCACGGTCACGACGGCCGCGAGCGCGTACGTCGCCGCCTGCTTGCCCTTGCCGCCGCCGGGGCCGTTCGCCACCGGGCTCGCCCCGGCCCTGCGGCGCACGGTGTCCAGCAGCACCGCCAGCGCGATGACGACACCGATCACGACCTGCTGCCAGAACGCCGACACGGACAGGAGGTTGAGGCCGTTGCGCAGCACCGCGAGGATCAGCGCGCCGATCAGCGTGCCGGACGCCTTGCCGGTGCCGCCCGCGAGCGAGGCACCGCCGATGACGACCGCGGCGATCGCGTCCAGCTCGTAGCCGTCGGCGGCCTGCGGCTGGGCGGAGGACAGCCGGGAGGCCAGTACGACACCGGCGACCGCCGCGAAGAGACCGGACAGCGCGTAGATCGCGAGCTTCTGCTTCGGCACGCGCAGACCGGAGAGCCGGGCCGCCTCCTCGTTGCCGCCGATGGCGTACATGGAGCGCCCGATGTACGTCCGCCCGAGGACGACGGCGGCGACGATCCCCATCACCACCATGACCAGCACCGGCACCGGCAGCCAGCCGCCGAGCGTGTCACCGAGGTGCGAGACCGAGCCGGGGAAGGCGATCGGCGAACCCTGCGAGATGACGAGGGCCAGGCCACGCCCCACCGACAGCATCGCCAGCGTCGCGATGAACGGCGGCAGCTTGCCGTAGGCGATGAGGAAACCGTTCACCAGACCGGCCACGACACCCGTGCCGAGCCCGAGCACAACGGCGACCGCCACCGGCACCCCGTGCTGCGTGGCGCTCCAGGCCAGCACGGTGGCCGACAGCGCGGCGACCGACCCGACCGACAGGTCGATGCCGGCCGAGACGATCACGAAGGTCACACCGAAGGCGAGGATCGCCGTCACGGCCGCCTGCACACCGATGTTGAGCAGGTTGTCCGTCGTCAGGAAGTCCCCGGACAGCGCCGACAGGGCGATGACCAAGGCGATCAGCGCGGTGAGCGCGCCGTTGTCGAGGAGCAGCCGGCGCAGGCCGCCGGTGGCGCCACCCGCGCCCGTCGTGCTCTTGAGCGTGTCAGTGGCCACGGCTGGCCTCCTTGTCGGACGTGTCGGTCTTGCTGCTGGTGGGGGTGGAGACGGCGAGCGCCATCACGGCGTCCTGGGTGGCGTCGGCCGCCGACAGCTCGCCCGCGATCCGGCCCTGGGCCATGACCAGCACCCGGTCGCTCATGCCGAGCACCTCCGGCAGATCGCTGGAGATCATCAGTACGGCGGCTCCGGCCGCGGTCAGTTCGTTGATCAGCTGGTAGATCTCGACCTTGGCGCCGACGTCGATCCCGCGCGTCGGCTCGTCGAGGATCAGCACCTTGGTGTCGGCCAGCAGCCACTTGCCGATGACGACCTTCTGCTGGTTGCCGCCGGACAGGGTCCGCACCTGCTGCCCGAGGCCCGCCATCCGCACCCCGAGCTGCTCGGCGATCCGCCGGGCGGCGTCGTGCTGGCCCTTGCGGTCGACGAATCCGCCCCGGCTGGCGGCCCGCATGGTCACGAGCCCGAGGTTCTCCTCGACCGAGGCGTCCAGCACGAGCCCCTGCCCCTTGCGGTCCTCGGGGACGAGCCCGATCCCGGCCGCCATGGCCGCGTTCACGTCGTGCCGCCTGAGCCGGTCGCCGGACACCCGCACGACCCCGCCGTCGTACGGATCGGCCCCGAACACGGCCCGCACGACCTCGGTCCGCCCGGCCCCGACGAGCCCGGCGATCCCGACGACCTCACCGGCGTGCACCTCGAAGCCGACGTCGTGGAACACCCCGTCCCGGGTGAGCCCCTCGACGGACAGCAACGCCGCGCCGCGCTCGGCCCGTTGCCGGGGATACTGCTGCTCGATCGACCGCCCGACCATGAGCCGTACCAGCTCCTCCTCGGGCGTCGCCGCAGGCACCTCTCCGACGCTCCTGCCGTCCCGGATGACGGTGACCCGGTCGCCCAGGGCGGCGATCTCCTCCAGGTGATGGGTGATGAAGACGATCCCGACGCCGTCCGCGCGCAGCGAGCGCACGATGCCGAAGAGCTTCTCGACCTCCTCCGACGTGAGCACGGCCGTCGGCTCGTCCATGATGAGCACGCGCGCGTCCAGGCTGAGCGCCTTGGCGATCTCGACCATCTGGAGCCGGGCGATGCCGAGTTCACGCACATGCGCGCGAGGCGACACATCGACCCCCACGCGCGCGAGGAGGGCTGCGGCGTCCGCCTCCATCGTCTTCCGGTCGATCATCCCGAAGCGCCGCGGCTGCCGCCCGAGGAAGATGTTCTCGGCGACGGTGAGGTCGGGCACCAGGTTGAACTCCTGGTAGATGGTGGCGATGCCGAGCCGCTCGGCGTCCTGCGCACCGTGGATGCGCGTCTCCCGGCCGTCGACGAGAATCCGTCCGCCGTCGGGCGTGTAGGCCCCGGAGAGCATCTTGATCAGCGTGCTCTTGCCGGCGCCGTTCTCACCGAGCAGCACATGGACCTCGCCCCGGCGCAGATCGAAGTCGACGCCGTCGAGCGCGACCACGCCGGGGAAGGTCTTGCGTATGCCCTCGATGCGCAGCAACTCGTCCGGGTTGCTCACGACGTGCTCCTGTTCCTCGGGAGGTGCTCGCCGCACGAGCGGCGCACGACGAGCCGGGCGAAGAGGGCGACGGACGCGCCGGCCCGCCCCTCGATGCGGTCGACGAGGGCCCGCACGGCGGCCCTGCCCAGGTCACCGGTCGGCTGGGCGATAGCGGTGACGGGCGGATCGGTGTGCACGAACCAGGGGATGTCGTCGAACGCGGCCAGCGCGATGTCGTCCGGCACACGCAGCCCACGCGCGCGTACGGCATCGAGCGCACCGAGCGCCATGAGGTTGTCGGCCGCGAAGACGACCTCCGGCGGCTCGGGCAGATCCAGGAACCCCTCGGTGACCCGCCGCCCGCTCTCGGCCTGGAAGTCGCCCTGGCCTATGTAGGCGTCAGGGAGCGGAAGGCCGTAGTCGGCGAGTGCGGCCCGGAAGGCCTCGACCCGCTCACTGCCGGTCGTGGTGGCGGCGGGCCCGGCGATGATGGCGAGCCGCCGGTGCCCGAGCGCGTGCAGATGCGCCACGAGATCCCGTACGGCGCCCCGCCCGTCGGCCCGTACGACGGGCACGTCCACCCCGGGGATCCACCGGTCCACGAACACCATGGGCGTCCCGGCCCGGACGGCGTCCAGCATGAGCGGGGAGCCGCCGTCGGTGGGGGAGATGAGCAGCCCGTCGATCCGCCGATCGAGCAGGTTCCGGACATGGTGATCCTGGATCTCGGGCCGCTCGTCGGCGTTCCCGATGATCACGCTGTACCCGAGCGCCCGGGCCTCTTCCTCGACGGAGCGGGCCAGCTCGGTGAAGTAGGGGTTGAGCACGTCGCTGATGACGAGCCCGAGGGTGTGGGTCTGGTCGGTCCGCAGGGACCGGGCGACGGCGTTCGGCCGATACCCCAACGCCTCGACGGCGGTCAGCACACGCGCGCGTGCGTCCGCACTGACCGACGGATGCTCGTTCAGGACACGCGACACCGTGGCCACGGACACCCCGGCCGAGGCGGCGACATCCTTGATGCTCGCCAACGCCGACTCACCTCCTCGTGAGACTCGTGGACGGCCCCGCGTGTAATCGTTTCCACGCCGAGCCGTCAGGGAGGATTGGAAACGATTACACGGCGCGCGGGCAAGGGGCTGGAGATGGCCGAAACCCAATCGTGACCGAGGCCTGGCCGGGCCCGACCGGGGTCCGCCCAGGGCCCATGGCCACCCTGCGAGGGCGACAACTGGCAGCTTTGGGCCACCCCCGAATGGAAACCGGCCCTGGGTCCAGCCCCCAGCCAACCCCCTGGCCCAAACCTGCCCATCCCCCCGACAGCCCGACCTCCCGCCCCTCACCACCCCACCCCGTGCCCACTCACCCGCAGTCGCCGAACCACCCGGCGTGCCCGCGAGACGCGACCGCGCCCCCGCCCCTCACCACCCTCAGCCCACCCCGTGCCACCCACCCACTCACCCGCACCCACCGAACCCACCCCCACCCACCCGCGGCCCCCGCGCCCCCTCGCCAACGGAATCCACGCAGCCGACTCAAGGGCCCGGTACCGGCCAGGGCCACCGCCCTTCCGGGCCGCTCGCCCGCTTCTCGCACGGGCTGGAGCGAGGTGTGTAAAGGGCGGCCCGCAGGCTCATCGCCGAAGGCGACGCGAGAGTGGAGCGCAGCGGAACGGGAGCGCCCTTTACGCACCTCGCGGAAGCCCGACAATCCCGGGAAGCGAGCGGCCCGACGGCCACGTGCCCGTTCCTCTCGCCCTTTCGCCCCTTCCTCTCGCCCCTTCCTCTCGCCCCCTCCGCGAGCAACTCCGCCGCGCGCCCATGGCGTAACCCCGCCCACGGGCACGTTGGCCGGATGCATATGCCAACTCGCCACTCCAGCAGGCCAGTTGCGGGTGTCGGCTGACGGGTTTCCTCCCGGGACCATCCCCGCTGCCCGCACGCCTCCACCGCAGGAATTTCACATTCCGCAACATTCCACAAGCGAATTGTTTTTTCAGTTCCGCTCCCATTACTCACCCGCCCCTCGGGAATCAATCACCCTCGCCGGAGAAATCCGAGCAAGTCAAAATCCCGTCACACACCCCCCTCGGCGTTTTCCGGACTTTGTCCCCGAGGTGAACCGAGAAACCGTTTCCGCATATCTACGATCGCAGGCTATGACCGACACTCCACGGGACAACTCCGCCACCCGTGCCCGCTGGCAGACCTGTCTCAGGCTCGCCCGTGAACTCCTTCTCGTCGGACCCGACGGAAAGGACCTGAAACTCGAATACCTGCACACCCTGATAGACACGGGCCGCCTCGGCCCCACGCCCCACCCGCGCAAGAAGATTCTCGTCATCGGCGCCGGCATCACCGGTCTCGTCGCCGCCCGACTGCTCAAGGACGCAGGGCACGACGTCACCGTCCTGGAGGCGAACGCCAACCGTGTCGGCGGACGCATCAAGACCTTCCGCACGACCAGGCACCACCAGCCCTTCGCCGACCCGGCCCAGTACGCCGAGGCCGGAGCGATGCGGCTGCCCGACTTCCACCCGCTCGTCCTCGCCCTGGTCGACAAACTCGGGCTCGGCCGCCGCCAGTTCTACAACGTGGACATCGACCCCCACACCGGCAGCGGCCCGGACGTCCCCGGCCCTCCGGTGTCGTACACCTCGTTCACCGGGCAGACCTGGACGTACGGCGACGACAGCCCGGACTTCCGCGAGCCCGACAAGCGCGGCAACTCCTGGATCCGCGCCAACCGCGTCCAGGTGCGGCGCGCCGACTACGCCGCCGGTCCCGAGCGGATCAACGAGGGCTTCCACCTCACCGACGACGAGGTCCGCGCCCCGGTCGTGAAGATGGTCGACGACGCGCTGGAGAGCGTGCGCGACTACTACTCCGACGTCGTCGACGGCAAGCGGGTCAACAAGCCCTTCGACGAATGGGTCGAGGGATGGGCGCGGGTGATCCGTGACTTCGACGGCTACTCGATGGGCGCCTTCCTGCGCGAGCACGCCGGGCTCAGCGACGAGGCGATCGAGGCCCTCGGCACCCTGGAGAACATGTCCTCGCGGCTCCACCTCTCCTTCTTCCACAGCTTCCTGAGCCGCAGCGACATCAGCCCCGGGGTGCGCTACTGGGAGATCCCCGGCGGCAGTTGGCGCCTGCCGCACGCCCTGCACCAGGGCCTGCGCGACGAGGTGCGGTTGGGCGAGCGGGTGATCCGGATCGAGTACCACGACCCCAGCCGCGACACCGACCCCGAGGGCACCGGTGCGGTCGGGGCCGACGGGTGGGGCGTGGCCGTACAGACCGTCGACGAGGCCGATCCGAAGGAACTGCCGCGGCTGTGGACGGCGGACCTGGCGATCGTCACCGTCCCGTTCTCCGCCCTGCGCTTCGTGGAGATCGTCCCCTCGATGTCGTACAAGAAGCGCCGCGCCGTCATCGAGACCCACTACGACCAGGCCACCAAGGTGCTGCTCGAATTCAGTCACCGGTGGTGGGAGTTCACCGAGGACGACTGGCGCGACGCGCTGGAGGGCATCGCGCCCGGGCTGTACGCGTACTACCGGCGGGGAGGCGAAGTGGACACCGCGTCCGTGCCCACGCTGCCCGAGCCGGGGGCGGCCGGGCTGCTCGGTGTCGCCGTCAAGGACAGCGGCGTCACGGAGGAGATGCGGCGGATCGACGGCAGCCTGCCGCTGCGCGGGCCCGCCGTCCGGCCCGCCACCCACTGCTTCGGCGGGGGCTCCGCCACCGACAACCCCAACCGGTTCCTGTACTACCCCTCGCACCCGGTCGAGGAGAGCATGGGCGGCGGCGTGGTCCTCGCCTCGTACTCCTGGTCCGACGACGCCGCCCGCTGGGACTCCATGCCGAACGCGGAGCGCTACGTCTACGCCCTGCGCAATCTCCAGGCCCTGCACGGCCGGCGCATCGAGGTGTTCTTCACCGGCCGGGGCGCCACCCAGAGCTGGGCGCGCGACCCGTACGCCTTCGGCGAGGCCGCCATCTACACCGCCCACCAGATGACCAGCTTCCACCTGGACGTCTCCCGGCCCGAGGGTCCGCTGCACTTCGCGGGGGAGCACACCTCCCTCAAGCACGCCTGGATCGAGGGCGCCCTGGAGAGCGCGGTGCGCGCCGCCCTCGCCGTCCACCGGGCCGCGCCGGTCACCACGGCACAGGAGGGGGAGCCCGCATGACCGAGAGCCTCCCGGCCTGCACGGTGGCCCGCTATCTCGCCCTGCGGCTGGCCGAGTTGGGCATCACCCACCTCTTCGGCGTCCCCGGCAACCACCTCGGCCCGTTCCTGACGGCGCTCCGCGCGGAGGGCGACGTCGAGTGGGTCGGCACGCCGACCGAGGGCGGCGCGGGCCAGGCCGCCGACGCCTACGCCCGCATCCACGGCGTGGGCGCGGCGGCGGTCACGTACAGCGTCGGCGCGTTCAATCTCCTGGGCGCCTGCGGCGGCGCGTACGTCGAGCAGATCCCGATCGTCGCCGTCAACGCCTGCCCGCCGTACGAGCAGTGGCAGAACTACCGTGCCGTCGGCCTGCTCACCTCGCACATGAGCCCGCGCGCGGAGAGCAACCTGGACGTCTACCGGCAGGTCACCGTGGACGCGCAGGTCATCTCCAACCCGGGCCTCGCGCCCGCCCAGATCGACTCGGCGCTCACCGCGTGTCTCTCCGAGCGCAGGCCGGTCTACCTGGAGGTCATGGAGGACCTGTGGGACGAGCCCTGCCCCGAGCCCGCAGAGCCGATCGTCCGCCGCGAACGGCCGTTCAGCGCGCGCAACCAGCCCATGCTGGAGAACGCCGTGCACGCGGTCCTCACCCTGATCGAGGAGCACCCCGGCCCGGACGGCCGGCCCCGCCCGATCGTGTGGGCCGGTGAGGAGATCGACCGGTACCGGCTCGGCGGGCAGCTCACCGACCTGGTGGAGGCCACCGGGGTGCCGTTCTGCACGACGGTCGGCGCCAAGGCCGTCGTGGACGAGGACCTGCCGCAGTTCCACGGCGTCTACAACGGCAGGGCCAGTCACCCGGACGTGTACGGAGTCTTCAAGGAGTGGGCCACCTGCCGGATCGGGCTCGGCGCCTGGTCCACGTCGAAGAACCTGGGCGGCGAGCAGAGCGTCGGCACCGACTGGGTGATGGCGGCGCACGGCGGCGTCAGCGTCGGCACCTCCTACTTCCCCGACGTCCAGCTCGCCCACCTGCTGCCCGCCCTCCAGGACGCGCTGGTGAAGGAGTACGGCTCCGGGGGCCTCGCCTCCGACTACTACGCCGAGTCCTACAGCCACCGGGGCGCACCGGCCGGCCGCCCCGCGGGCCTGGCGCAGTACCGCGCCTCGCTGAACCTCGACGGCACCCGGTCCCGGGGCGGTGAACACCTCACGTACGACGGCCTGTTCGACCGGATCAACCACTTCCTGGGCGAGGAGACCCGGGAGGACTGGACGGTCGTCTCGGACGCCGCGTTCGCCCTCATCGGCTCGATGAACCTGGCCCTGCCCGCGGGCGGGTTCCTCTCCCAGATCAGCTGGCTGTCCATCGGCTGGTCGGTCGGCGCGGCCACGGGCGCCGCGCTCGCCCCCGAACGCGACGGCGCCCGCCCGATGGTGTTCGTCGGCGACGGCTCCTTCCAGGAGACCTGCCAGGAGATCTCCACCCACACCCGGCTCGGGCTGCCCTCGGTGGTGTTCGTCCTGGACAACGGGCACTTCTACGGCATCGAGCAGATGCTGGTGAACCCGGCTTACTACGCCGAACACTCCACCGCCGAACCGGACTTCTACAACGTCCTGCACCCCTGGCACTACGACCGTCTCGCGGCCGTCTTCGCCGGCGAGGACACCCCGGCGACCGGCGTCGCCATCGCCCACGCGGCCGAGCTGGACGCCCTGCTGGCCCGCCTCGCCGACCCGCACGACCCGGTCAACGCCGGGCCCCTCCTGGTCCGCGTCCGCCTGCACCGGCACGACTTCCCGCGGGCGATGGCCTACAAGGTCCCGAAAACTTCCTGAAAAGCTTCCGGAAAAGCTTCCCAAGGGGGAAAGAAATGGCTGACCTGAACGTCCTCATCGCCTTCGACGCGGCCACGATCGTCGAGCAGTACCCCAACGCGTCGAGGAACCCCGACGCGCCGACGTACGTCGACGAGAGCCTGATCTACATGACGACGCGGCACGACCACATCGTCGGCACGTCGGGCGCCGAGCTGAACCTGCGCGCCGAGCCCGGGGACAGCATCAGGTGGCGGGAGACGACGCTGTCGCTGGGCAGCGACTACAAGGCGCTGCTGTACCGGTACGTCAGCAGCGACCGCGACCACACGCTCATCAGGACGCCGGAGATCGAGGTGGTCGACGGCGTCTACCCGCTGCCGAAGGAGGGGAGCGAGGGCAGCCCGGACTTCGTGACGCAGAAGTACCAGGACCACTACTGGCGCACGACGGTCAAGAGCGTCGGCAAGGTCGTCTACCACTTCTCCTTCCAGATCCTGGACCGGCACCGGCAGTTGAAGGGCTACTTCCAGTGGGACCCCTTCATCACCATCGAGGACGCCTGACGGCCCGGCCGGGGGCGGTGGCCGCGAGCCGCCGCCCCCGGCCATGAGCCGCCTCGGCTGTCAGCGGTCACCGGTACCGTCGGACCATGGCTCACCAGGCGGGGAATCAGACGGCCGAGCGTCGGCTCGCCGTGCTCGAAGGCGTGCTGGAGCGGATCACGTACGCCAACGAGGAGAACGGCTACACGGTCGCCCGGGTCGACACCGGCAGAGGCGGCGACGACCTCCTCACGGTCGTCGGCGCGCTGCTCGGCGCCCAGGTCGGGGAGTCGCTGCGGATGGAGGGCCGCTGGGGCTCGCACCCCCAGTACGGCAAGCAGTTCCACGTCGAGAACTACACGACGGTCCTGCCGGCCACCGTCCAGGGCATCCGGCGCTACCTCGGGTCCGGCCTCGTCAAAGGGATCGGACCCGTCTTCGCCGACCGCATCACCCAGCACTTCGGACTCGACACGCTCCAGATCATCGAGGAGGAGCCGAAACGGCTCATCGAGGTCCCCGGGCTCGGGCCCAAGCGGACCAAGAAGATCGCCGACGCCTGGGAGGAACAGAAGGCGATCAAGGAGGTCATGCTCTTCCTCCAGACCGTCGAGGTGTCCACCTCCATCGCCGTGCGGATCTACAAGAAGTACGGCGACGCGTCCATCTCCGTCGTCAGGAACCACCCCTACCGGCTCGCCGCCGACGTCTGGGGCATCGGCTTCCTGACCGCCGACAAGATCGCCCAGTCCGTCGGCATCCCGCACGACAGCCCGGAGCGGGTGAAGGCCGGCCTCCAGTACGCCCTGTCCCAGTCCGCCGACCAGGGCCACTGCTTCCTGCCCGAGGAGCGGCTGATCGCCGACGCCGTCAAGCTGCTCCAGGTCGACACCGGGCTGGTCATCGAGTGCCTCGCGGAGCTGGCCGAGCCGGGGGAGGACGGCGTGGAGCCGGGCGTCGTACGGGAGAAGGTCCCGGGGCCCGAGGGGGACACGGCCGAACCCGTCACGGCCGTCTACCTGGTCCCCTTCCACCGCGCCGAACTGTCCCTCGCCGCCCAGCTCCTGCGCCTGCTGCGCACCGGTCAGGACCGCATGCCGGGCTTCCAGGACGTCGACTGGGGCAAGGCCCTCGGCTGGCTGAGGACGCGCACCGGCGCCGATCTCGCGCCCGAGCAGGAGGCCGCCGTCAAGCTCGCGCTCAGCGAGAAGGTCGCCGTGCTCACCGGCGGGCCCGGCTGCGGCAAGTCCTTCACCGTGCGCTCGATCGTGGAGCTGGCCCGGGCCAGACGGGCCAAGGTGCTGCTCGCCGCGCCGACCGGGCGGGCCGCCAAGCGTCTGTCCGAGCTGACCGGCGCCGAGGCCTCCACCGTGCACCGGCTGCTGGAGCTGAAGCCCGGCGGGGACGCCGCCTACGACCGCGACCGGCCGCTGGACGCCGACCTGGTGGTCGTGGACGAGGCGTCCATGCTGGACCTGCTGCTCGCCAACAAGCTGGTCAAGGCCGTCCCCCCGGGCGCGCACCTCCTCTTCGTCGGGGACGTCGACCAGTTGCCGAGCGTCGGCGCGGGCGAGGTGCTGCGCGACCTGCTCGCCGACGGCAGCCCGATCCCGGCCGTCCGCCTCACCCGGGTCTTCCGGCAGGCCCAGCAGTCCGGTGTCGTCACCAACGCGCACCGGATCAACGCCGGACAGCATCCGCTCACCGACGGGCTGAAGGACTTCTTCCTCTTCGTCGAGGACGACACCGAGGAGGCCGGCCGGCTCACCGTGGACGTGGCGGCGCGACGGATTCCGGCCAAGTTCGGGCTCGATCCGCGGCGGGACGTGCAGGTGCTCGCGCCGATGCACCGGGGTCCGGCCGGCGCCGGGGCCCTCAACGGACTGCTCCAGCAGGCCATCACGCCCGGACGGCCCGACCTGCCCGAGAAGCGGTTCGGCGGCCGGGTCTTCCGCGTGGGGGACAAGGTCACCCAGATCCGGAACAATTATGAGAAAGGGAAGAACGGCGTCTTCAACGGCACCGTGGGCGTCGTCACCTCGCTCGATCCGGTCGACCAGAAGCTCATGGTGCTGACCGACGAGGACGAGGAGGTGCCCTACGAATTCGACGAACTGGACGAACTGGCACATGCGTACGCGGTGACCATTCACCGCTCGCAGGGGAGTGAATATCCCGCCGTGGTGATTCCGGTCACGACCGGGGCGTGGATGATGCTCCAGCGGAACCTCCTGTACACGGCGGTGACACGGGCCAAACGCCTCGTCGTCCTCGTCGGTTCACGCAAGGCGATCGGACAGGCGGTGCGCACGGTCTCGGCCGGACGGCGGTGCACGGCCCTGGATTTCAGGCTCGACGCGGGTCATCAGGAAAAATGATCGATCAAATGAGTCACGAAGGTCACAGAGCACTTCCAGATGCCGTTCAAAGGGGGCAGGATGGGCAAGTTGGCGGCACTGAGTGCCGCCGATGGGCCCAATGGTCGACCCCGAGTGCACTCTCCTGAGCCAAATGGGGGATGGTAGAGACAGTCAGGGCACCTCGAAGATGAGGCACTACGTCGGTGAGGGAAGACGTGAGCGACAACTCTGTAGTACTGCGGTACGGCGACGGCGAGTACACCTACCCGGTGGTCGACAGCACCGTCGGCGACAAGGGCTTCGACATCGGGAAGCTCCGCACCCAGACCGGTCTGGTGACTCTGGACAGCGGGTACGGCAACACGGCCGCCTACAAATCCGCTGTCACCTACCTCGACGGTGAGGCGGGCATCCTCCGCTACCGCGGCTACCCCATCGAGCAGCTGGCCGAGCGCTCCACCTTCCTCGAGGTGGCGTATCTGCTGATCAACGGCGAGCTCCCGACCGTCGACGAGCTGACGACGTTCCAGAACGAGATCACGCGGCACACGCTGCTGCACGAGGACGTCAAGAACTTCTACAAGGGCTTCCCGCGGGACGCCCACCCGATGGCCATGCTGTCGTCGGTCGTCTCGGCGCTGTCCACCTTCTACCAGGACAGCCACAACCCGTTCGACGAGAAGCAGCGCAACCTCTCCACGATCCGGCTGCTCGCCAAGCTGCCGACGATCGCGGCGTACGCGTACAAGAAGTCGATCGGCCACCCGTTCGTCTACCCGCGCAACGACCTCAGCTACGTCGAGAACTTCCTGCGCATGACCTTCTCGGTCCCCGCCCAGGAGTACGACCTCGACCCGGTCGTCGTCGCCGCGCTGGACAAGCTGCTGATCCTGCACGCCGACCACGAGCAGAACTGCTCCACCTCGACGGTCCGCCTGGTCGGCTCCTCGCAGGCCAACATGTTCGCGTCGATCTCGGCCGGCATCAGCGCCCTGTGGGGCCCGCTGCACGGCGGCGCCAACCAGTCCGTGCTGGAGATGCTGGAAGACATCCAGGCCAACGGCGGCGACGTCGACTCCTTCATCCGCAAGGTGAAGAACAAGGAGGACGGCGTCCGTCTGATGGGCTTCGGCCACCGGGTCTACAAGAGCTTCGACCCGCGCGCCAAGATCATCAAGGCTGCCGCGCACGACGTCCTCTCCGCCCTCGGCAAGTCCGACGAGCTGCTGGACATCGCGCTGAAGCTGGAGGAGCACGCGCTCTCCGACGACTACTTCGTCTCGCGCAACCTCTACCCCAACGTCGACTTCTACACCGGTCTGATCTACCGGGCCATGGGCTTCCCGACCGAGATGTTCACGGTCCTGTTCGCCCTCGGCCGTCTGCCGGGCTGGATCGCCCAGTGGACCGAAATGATCAAGGAGCCGGGCTCCCGCATCGGCCGCCCGCGCCAGATCTACACGGGCGTGGTCGAGCGCGACTTCGTACCGGTCGAGGCTCGCTGACACCTGCCGGCGAGGGGCGTCGTCCGAATGGCGCCCCTGGTTGGCCGCTTGTCTTCAGGGTGTCGGCCGACGACGGCTGACGCAGTCGGGGAATGCTGAGGCACTGAGTGTCAGGGCCTGCCTCATGGGTGGGCCCTGCGGTGGCCGTACAGACGAATAAGCGGAAGGCGCCCTGCGCCGGTCCCCCCACGGGCCGACGATCAGGGCGCCTTCCCGTGTCCCGGTGCGGATTCCCCCCACGGGATCCGGCCGGGCGCTCGGAGAGACAGCGCCTGAATCGCTGTCTGGTGAGCAGAACGAGCAAAACTCGTCCCACTCCGGTGATGCGGTGCGATCTGCCGGGACAACGCACGCAGGGAGGGCCGCTCAAAGCTTCCCGGTGTACGTGCCCCGGCAACGCATCTCTGAGGCAGTCCCCCAAGACAACCCCAGACGCCGGCAGACGCCCCCCAAGACGCCGAACCGACATCGCCAACTTAGACCTTCGAACCCCTTCGATGGTTACGTTCGCATCACTGTGATCTGCGTCTCTTGCATATGTCCTTTAGGTACGCAAGAGCCCCGATACGACGATCGGAGCCCAAGCGTAAGGAAGATGCGCGAGCCTTGTGAAGAGCTTATGTGGTGCGCGCGTCCGACTCCAGAGGGTCTCCTACTTCGGTCTCAGCGGAATCGTCGCAGCCGCAGGCTGTTGGTCACCACGAACACCGAGGAGAAGGCCATCGCCGCGCCCGCGATCATCGGGTTGAGCAGTCCGGCGGCGGCCAGCGGCAGCGCGGCCACGTTGTAGCCGAAGGCCCACACCAGGTTCCCCTTGATCGTGGCCAGCGTCCGCCGGGACAGCCGTATCGCGTCCGCCGCCACGCGCAGGTCCCCGCGCACCAGCGTCAGATCGCTCGCCTCGATCGCCGCGTCCGTCCCGGTGCCCATCGCCAGCCCCAGATCGGCGGTGGCCAGCGCGGCCGCGTCGTTGACGCCGTCGCCGACCATCGCCACCGCGCGCCCCTCGTCCCGCAGCCGCCGTACGACGTCCACCTTGTCCTCGGGCAGCACCTCGGCGTACACGTGCGCCGGGTCGATGCCGACCGTCCGCGCGACCGCCTCGGCGACCGTCCGGTTGTCGCCGGTGAGCAGCACCGGCGTGAGTCCGAGGGCGCGCAGCTCACGGATCGCCTCGGCGCTGGTCTCCTTGACCGTGTCGGCGACGGCGAGGACCCCGCGGGCCCGCCCGTCCCAGCCGGCCACGACCGCCGTACGGCCCTGCTCCTCGGCCTCGCCGGCCGCCTGGACCAACGAGTGCGGCAGGACGTCGTACAGGCGCCCCACGGCCACCTCGCGGCCGTCCACGCGCCCGCGTACGCCCCGCCCGGGGACGTTCTCGAAGTGCTCGACCTCCGGCAGTGTTCCGGCGCGCTCCTCGGCCCCCGCGGCGATGGCGCGGGCGACCGGGTGCTCGGAGGCATGCTCCAGGGCGCCGGCCAGCCTGAGCAGCTCCTTCTCGTCCTCGCCGGCGGCGACGTGGACCGCCTGGAGCGTCATCCGGCCGGTGGTGACCGTGCCCGTCTTGTCGAGGACGACCGTGTCGACGCGGCGCGTGGACTCCAGCACCTCGGGGCCCTTGATCAGGATGCCGAGCTGGGCGCCGCGGCCGGTGCCGACCATCAGCGCGGTCGGCGTGGCGAGGCCCAGCGCACAGGGGCAGGCGATGATCAGGACGGCGACGGACGCGGTGAACGCGGCGACCGCGTCCCCGGTCAGGCCCAGCCAGACGCCGAACGTGGCGAGCGCGATGCCGATGACGACGGGCACGAACACGGCGGACACCCGGTCGGCGAGCCGCTGCACCTCGGCCTTGCCGTTCTGCGCGTCCTCCACCAGCTTCGCCATGCGCGCGAGCTGGGTGTCCGCGCCGACCCGGGCGGCCTCGACGACCAGCCGCCCGCCCGCGTTGACCGTGGCGCCGGTGACCCGGTCGCCCGGCCCGACGTCCACCGGCACCGACTCGCCGGTCAGCATGGACGCGTCCACCGCGGAGACGCCCTCGACCACGGTGCCGTCGGTCGCGACCTTCTCGCCGGGCCGTACGACGAACCGGTCCCCGACCGACAGCGACGCCACGGGGATCCGGACCTCACGCCCGTCCCGCAGCACCGCCACGTCCTTGGCGCCCAGTTCCATCAGCGCGTGCAGGGCCGCCCCCGCCCGGCGCTTGGAGCGGGCCTCCAGATAGCGGCCGAGCAGGATCAGCGCGACGACCCCGGAGGCGACCTCCAGGTAGATGGTCGAGGCGCCGTCCATGCGCGAGATCGTGAGGCGGAACTCGTCGTGCATGCCGGGCATGCCGGCGTCGCCGAAGAACAGTGCCCACAGCGACCAGCCGAAGGCCGCCAGCGTGCCGACCGAGACCAGGGTGTCCATGGTGGCGGCGCCGTGCCGGAGGTTGGTCCACGCGGCCCGGTGGAAGGGCAGGCCGCCCCAGACGACGACGGGCGCGGCGAGCGTGAGCGAGAGCCACTGCCAGTTGTCGAACTGGAGTGCCGGGATCATCGCGAGCAGGACGACGGGCAGCGCGAGCAGCGCGGAGACCAGCAGCCGCTGCCGGAGCGCGCCGAGTTCGGCGTCGTGCGCGGGAGGCTGCTGCGCCGTCGCCTCGGGCTGGGGCGGGGCGGGTTCCTCGGCGGTGTAGCCGGTCTTCTCCACGGTGGCGATCAGGTCGGCGACCGCGACGCCCTCGCCGAAGGAGATCCTCGCCTTCTCGGTGGCGTAGTTGACGGTGGCGCTGACGCCGTCCATCCGGTTGAGCTTCTTCTCCACGCGCGCGGCGCAGGAGGCACAGGTCATCCCGCCGATGAGCAGCTCGACCTCGTCGGCCTCGGAGGGGGTCCCGGCTGTCGACGGGGCCTTGTCTGTACGGGTGGTGCTGGTCATGTCCGGACTCCAGACATCGGACCGGACCGTACGGAGCCAGTATCAGCTGGTCGGTACGGCCCGGTCGGGGGAATCGAAGGTGTTGCTCAGGCGCGGCCGGCCAGCTCGAAGCCGGCCTCGTCCACGGCGGCGCGCACGGCCTCGTCGTCCGGCTCGGACGTGGAGACGACGGTCACCTCACCGGTCGACGCCACGGCCTTCACCGAGGTGACACCGGGGATCTCGGAGACCTCGGCGGAGATGGCGCCCTCGCAGTGGCCACAGCTCATGCCGGTCACCTTGTAGACGGTGGTGACGGAGCCCGGGGTGTCGGTGTGGGTGGTCATGTCGTTACTCCTCGTCGAGGCGTAGGGGGCCGGTGGGGTCCGCGAGGCCATCGGGGCTGCGGGGGAACCCCCATGTTTCTCAGACTATACCCCTAGGGGGTATTTCTCCAAGAGGTGTTCCGCCGCGCCAGCACGCGCACCCAGCCGACCCCGGCCAGCGCCACCAGCGCCAGCCCGCCGACCGAGAACAGGGTGAACAGGTGCTCCTGTGGGGCGCTCGGCCGGGCGAGGTACGCGTGCGTGAAGAGCGGCCGGTTCGACCCTGCGCCGGTCAGCCGGGCCGTCGCCCGGATCGCGATGCCGTGCGTCGCGTCCCACAGGGTGTGCAGCAGGGAGGTGCCGAGGCAGGCGCCTACGGCCGGTGCGGTGAGGCGGAACTGCCCGTTCGGCCGGCGCCGGGACAGCAGGGCGGCGCCCGCGATCGCGGTCCACAGGCCGTGCCCGAGGGGCGTGAGCACCCCGCGCAGCATCTCCGTCTCCAGCAGCGTGCGCAGGGCCACGCCCTCGGTGGAGACGGCCGCGTCGAACGCGTACCCGGCGCTCTCCAGGGCCGCGAAGCCGAAGCCGACGGCCGCGCCGAGCACCAGCCCCGCGCGCGTGCCGCGGACGCCGGGCTGGCCGCGCAGTGCGATCACCAGGGCCCCGAGCTTGGCGGCCTCCTCGATCAGGGCGACGCCGAGGGACAGCCCGAAGGAGGGGTGCGCCAGATACGACACCGTCAGCGAGGCGCCGAGCACCCCGAGCGTGGCGCCGGCCAGGAAGCAGCCGAGGATCGCGCTGACGCCCAGGTCGCGGCCGTGCCGCTCGTACGCCCACAGTACGAAGGCGACCGGCGCCAGAAAGCTGCCGAGCAGGATCAGCGTCGGCAGCGGCGTGCCGTCACGGGTCTCGTACGTCACCCACGCCGTCAGCGCCCACAGGGCGAGCCCGCCGCCCAGACAGCGCCGCCACAGACCCGCACGGATGCGGGGGTACGGCGGCGGGGGCTGCTGCGGGCCGGGTATGCGGGCCCTGGGGGTGCCGGGCGGCGGGGAGTGGGTCACGGGAGTCCCCTCGACTGCTGCTGGGCGATCTCTCCGCACTGTAGGCAGATGTGCCGGACGGCGCAGTCCGGGTGACTCCCGGGGTCACCCGCCGGCGGCCCCGGGGCGGCCCTGGCCGATCCGGTCGCCGACCAGCGGTTCCAGGTAGCGGGTGAGGACGTTCTTGATCTCCTGGATGTATGCCGCGCGCTCGGGGCCCTCGTGGGTGAGGACCAGCTCCAGGCCCGCTTTGTAGATGCCGAGGCAGACGTGCGCCGTGCGGGTGATGTCCACCGGGGAGGCGTCCGGCACGAGGGAGGCGAGCAGGCCTTCGACGCGGCCGATCAGCGAGGTGTGCAACTGGTCGTGCGCGTCGGCGATCCCGCCGGGCATGTCCGGGCCGTGCATCAGCGCGAAGAACACCGGGTGGTCCGTGTTGAACGCGACGAACCGGTCGACGGCGGACCCGACGGCCTCCTCCAGCGGGGTGGCGGGGTCGACCGGCGCCAGGGCCTCGCCGTAGGTGTCGCGCATCTCGTGCATGAGCCGGTCGCCCAGCTCGATCGCGATGGCCTCCTTGTTCGGGAAGAACTGGTAGAGCGTGCCCGGTGAGACCCCGGCCTCGCGCGCGATGGCGTTGGTGCTGGCGGCGGTGTAGCCGGTGGTGCAGAAGACCTGGGCGGCCGCTTCGAGCAGCTGGGCGATACGGCGCTCGCCGCGGGCCTGCCGGCGGCGCGGCTGCTCGTTCTGTGTCTGCGGGTTGTCGGGCACGCGTTATCCCCAGATCTCCGAACGCGATTGACAAACGCGAGCAGTCGCTCGCATTCTTGTGAAACGCGAGCGATCTCTCGTGTTTGCCAGCTTACGGGCAACGACCGACTCATGCTGCCTGCCTGCACGGACATGAGCCAAGGTGAAGGGGACACCGCACGATGACCGAAGTCAACAGCCCACCCCGGCCCGGCGGCTGGACCCGGTTCGTCACCGCCCGCCCCCGTCTGTCGCTGCTCGTGGCCCTGGTGCTCACCGCGCTCGCGGTGGTGGCCGGCAGCGGGGTCGCGGACCGCCTCGGCAGCGGCGGCTGGGAGGACCCGGCCGCCGAGTCGTCGTACGCGACCAAGGCCCTGGAGCGCGCGTTCCCGGACTCGCAGCCGAACCTGCTCCTCCTGGTCGACGCGGGCCACTCCTCCGTCGACGCCCCGGATGTCGCCGCCCGGGCCCGCGACCTGACGCGCCGGCTCGCGGCGGAGAAGGGGGTGACCGGCGTCGGCTCCTACTGGCAGGCCGCTCCCGCGCAGGCCCCCGCCCTGCGTGCCGAGGACGGCCACGAGGCGCTGATCGCCGCCCGCATCACCGGCGACGAGAACGCGACGGCCAGGACCCTGGACCGGATAGCCCCGCACTACCGGGGCACGCACGGACCGGTGCAGGTGAAGCTCGGGGGCGTCGTCGCGGTGCGGCAGGAGATGCAGACCATCATCAAGGAGGACCTGACCCGCGCCGAGCTGATCGCCCTGCCGGTCACGCTGGTGCTGCTGGTGATGGTCTTCGGCAGCGCGGTCGCCGCCCTGCTGCCGCTCGGCATCGGCATCGTCGCCATCCTCGGCACCAACGCCGTCCTGCGCGGCCTGACGACGTTCACCGACGTATCGGTCTTCGCGCTCAACCTGACGACGGCCCTCGGCCTCGGCCTGGCCATCGACTACGCCCTGTTCATCGTCCGCCGCTACCGCGAGGAACTGTCCACGGGCGCCGACCCGTCGACCGCGGTCGCCGCGACGCTGCGCACGGCGGGGCGCACGGTGCTCTTCTCCGCCCTCACGGTCGCGGTCTCCCTCGCCGCCATGATGGTCTTCCCGCAGTATTTCCTGCGCTCCTTCGCCTACGCCGGCATCGCCGTGGTCCTGCTCGCCGCGGCCGCCGCCCTGGTCCTGCTCCCGGCGGCCCTGGTCCTGCTCGGCCGCCGGGTCAACTCCCTGGACCTGCGCCGCCTGTTGCGTCGCGACCGCGCCCCGAAGGCCGACGGGGGCGCTGCCTGGGCGCGGACGGCCGCCCTGGTGATGCGCCGCGCCCCGCTCTTCGCGCTGGGCACGACCGTCCTGCTGGTCGTCCTCGGACTCCCCTTCCTGGGCGTCAAGTTCGGCACCGCAGACGACCGCCAGCTGCCCTCGACCGCCGAGTCCCACGTGGTCCAGCAGCACCTCCGCGAGAGCTTCCCGGGCAGCCCCGGCGGCGGTCTGGAGATCCTCGCCGAGGGCAGGACCGCCCCGGACCGGTACGCCGCCTACAAACAGCAGGTGGCCGCCCTGCCCGGGGTGGCCCGCGTCTACGGCCCGCTGGTCAAGGGCGATGCCGCCTACTTCACGGTGCAGCCCCGGGGCGAGGCCGTGGACGACCCGGCCCAGCGCCTGGTGGGCGACATACGCGCACTGCACGCACCGTTCCACACGAAGGTGACCGGCACGGCGGCCGTCCTGGTCGACACCAAGCACGCGATAGCCGAGCGCCTGCCCTGGGCGGCCGGGTTCATCGCCGTCGTCACCCTGCTCCTGGTCTTCCTGCTGACGGGCAGCGTGCTGATACCGGTCCAGGCGGTCGTCCTGAACGCGCTCAGCCTGACGGCGATGTTCGGTGCCGTGGTCTGGGTCTTCCAGGACGGCCACCTCTCCGGCCCGCTCGGCTTCACCAGCACCGGCTCCATCGAGACCACCCTGCCCGTGCTGATGTTCTGCGTGGCCTTCGGGCTCTCCATGGACTACGGCGTGTTCCTGCTGTCCCGCATCAAGGAGGAGTACGACCGCACGGGCGACCACGACGCGGCCGTACGCCACGGGCTCCGGCGCACCGGCGGGCTGATCACCGCGGCGGCGGTCATCCTCGCCGTGGTGATGGTCGCCATCGGCACCTCCCGGGTGACGAACACCAAGATGCTCGGCCTGGGCATCGCCCTGGCGGTCCTGATGGACGCGATGGTGGTGCGCAGCCTGCTGGTCCCGGCGATCATGCGGCTGACGGGCAGGGCGACATGGTGGGCACCGGCGTGGCTGCGGCGACTGCACGAACGGTTCGGACTGAGCGAAGGCGAGCCGACGGCGCCCCTCCAGGGGCCCGGGGCCGGGCCGGCGGGAGGCCCCGCGGAGCACGAGCAGCCACAGCGCATCGTCACCGGTTGAGACGGCCGAACCCTCTAGTCTGCACGGAGGTTCCCGAAAGGACTGCCCATGCGAGCCGTCGTCTTCGAACGCTACGGCGCCCCCGCCGAGGTACGCGAGCTGCCCGACCCCCGCCCGGCCCCCGACGGCGTGGTCGTCCGGGTCGAGGCCACCGGGCTGTGCCGCAGTGACTGGCACGGCTGGATGGGCCACGACCCCGACATCGAGCTGCCGCACGTGCCGGGGCACGAACTCGCCGGTGTCGTCGAGGCCGTCGGCTCCCGGGTGACCCGCCGGCGGCCCGGCGACCGGGTCACCGTGCCGTTCGTCTGCGCCTGCGGCACCTGCCCGGCCTGTGCGGCGGGCGACCAGCAGGTGTGCGAGCGGCAGACCCAGCCCGGCTTCCACCACTGGGGCTCCTTCGCCCAGTACGTGGCGCTGGACCACGCCGACGTCAACCTGGTCGCGATCCCGGACGACATGGCGTACGCCACCGCCGCCTCCCTCGGCTGCCGCTTCGCCACCGCCTTCCGCGCGGTGGTGCAGCAGGGCCGGGCGGCGGCGGGGGAGTGGGTCGCGGTGCACGGCTGCGGCGGGGTCGGGCTGTCCGCCGTGATGGTCGCGGCAGCCTCGGGGGCGCGGGTCGTCGCCGTGGACGTGTCGCCGCAGGCGCTGGACCTGGCGCGGAAGTTCGGTGCGGCGGAGTGCGTGGACGCCTCGCGCACCCCGGAGACGGCCGTGGCGATCCGTGAACTGACCGGCGGCGGAGCCCACCTCTCCCTCGACGCCCTCGGCTCCCCGGCCACCTGCGCGGCGTCCGTGAACGGCCTGCGCCGGCGCGGCCGCCACGTCCAGGTCGGCCTGCTGCCCCCGGCCGACGGCACCACGCCCGTCCCGCTGGCCCGTGCCGTGGCCCTGGAGCTCGAACTGCTGGGCAGCCACGGCATGGCCGCCCACGCCTATCCGGCGATGCTGGAACTGGTCGTGTCCGGGGTGCTGCGTCCGGACCTGCTGGTGACGCGGACCATCCCGCTCGACGCGGCCCCACAGGCCCTGGCCGCGATGGGCACCGCACCGGGCGCGGGCGTGACGGTCATCGAGCCGTGGCGCTGACGGCGGCCCCCTCCCGGTCCGGGACCGCCGCCAGCGCCCCGCACGCCTCGTACGCCGCCAACGGAACACGGTGCGGCCCCGGTTGCCCGAAGTCGCGGCCGGCGACCGGCCGGGTCAGTCGAACCGGCGGCCGCGGTTGCGGGGGCGGGAGGCGACCCAGGCGCGGACCGTGTCCGCGTACCAGTAGGGCTTGCCGCCCTCCACGTGGTCGGGCGGGGGCAGCAGCCCGTGCTTGCGGTAGGACCGGACGGTGTCGGGCTGCACGCTGATGTGCGCCGCGATCTCCTTGTAGGACCAGAGCCTTCGGTCGGTCATGAGTTGCACCTCCCTGCGCACACCGCGGCGGCGGCCGGGAAAGCCGTCGGGGGAGCCGGGCGCTGCGCTGGCGATCACCAAGCCTGCGTCCGGTGAACGACACCGGGTGAGGAGCGGACAGTGCCTGTCGTCACGGTGTGACGCACAGTCGACGTACACGCGACACATGTGACACAAGAGGGGTGTTCGTGACAGAACTGCCGCAATGGTGTCGCTACGCCCCGCACGAGCGCAGGAACGCCCGGGTCCGCCGGGCGATCGGCAGCGGAGCGTCCGGCTCGCAGGGATACATGTCCTGCTCCACGATGGCGAACAGATCCACGTCCAGCCGCTGGGCCGCCGCCAGGACGGGGCTCAACTCCGGTACGCCGGCGGGCGGTTCGCACATCACGCCCTGGGCCACGGCCGGTCCGAAGGGGGTGCCCTTCGCCCGCACGTCGGCCAGGACCTCCGGGTCCACCTGCTTGAGGTGCAGATAGCCGATGCGCTCGCCGTAGGTCTCGATCAGCTTGACGCTGTCCCCGCCGCAGTACGCGTAGTGCCCGGTGTCCAGGCACAGCGACACCGCGTCGGAGTCGGTGCCGTCGAGGAAACGCGCGACGTTCTCCTCGCTGTCGATGTGGGTGTCGGCATGCGGGTGGACGACGATCGTCAGTCCGTACCGCTCCCGCACCTCCCGGCCGAGCCGCTCGGTCAGGGACGTCAGGTTCCGCCACTGCTGCGCCGTCAGCGCGGACGGCTCCAGCACCTCGCCCGTCTTGTCGTCCCGCCAGAAGGAGGGGATGACGACCAGATGGCGGGCGCCCATGGCCTGGGTGAGGGCCGCGATGTCGCGGACGTGCGCCCAGGTCCTGTCCCACACGGCCGCCCCGTGGTGCAGGCCGGTGAAGACCGTGCCCGCCGAGACCTTCAGCCCGCGCCGGGCGGTCTCCTCGGCGAGCACGGCCGGGTCCGTCGGCAGATAGCCGTAGGGGCCCAGCTCGATCCACTCGTAGCCGGAGTCCGCCACCTCGTCGAGGAAGCGCCGCCAGGGGACCTGCTTCGGGTCGTCGGGGAACCACACACCCCAGGAATCGGGCGCCGATCCGATCCGGATACGGGACAGTGAGGAGGAGGGCGGCAGCGACGTCATGGGCGCCAGCGTGAGGGCGCGCAGAAAGCGGTGTCAAGAGTTGGTCCGTATGTCTGGACAAAACATTGACAGGGTCGGCCCGGGGAGGCTAGAAATCCGGGAAGAGCCGCGACGAGCCGGGAAAGAGCCGGGACGAGCCGGGGAAGAGCCGCGACGAAGGGAAGCCGATGGCGTACGACCTGATCACCATGGGGCGGATCGGGGTGGACCTCTACCCGCTCCAGACAGGTGTCCCGCTCGCCCAGGTGTCGTCCTTCGGCAAGTTCCTCGGCGGCTCGGCGACGAACGTCGCGGTCGCCGCGGCCCGGCTCGGCCGGCACACCGCCGTGATCACCCGTACCGGTGACGACCCGTTCGGCGCCTATCTGCACGAGGCGCTGCGCGGTTTCGGCGTGGACGACCGCTGGGTCACGCCGGTCCCGGGCCTGCCGACCCCGGTCACCTTCTGCGAGGTCTTCCCGCCGGACGACTTCCCCCTCTACTTCTACCGGCAGCCCAAGGCGCCCGACCTGGAGATCGACGCCCACGACCTGGACCTCGACGCCGTCCGCGACGCCCGGATCTTCTGGGTCACCGGCACCGGCCTGAGCGAGGAGCCGAGCCGTACGGCGACCCTCGCGGCCCTCACCCACCGGGCGAAGTCCGGCCCGACGGTGTTCGACCTCGACTGGCGCCCGATGTTCTGGAGCCACCCCGACGAGGCCCGCCCCTTCTACGCCGAGGCGCTGCGGCACACGACCGTCGCCGTCGGCAATCTGGACGAGGTGGAGGTCGCGACGGGTGTGCGCGAGCCCCACGAGGCCGCTCGCGCGCTCCTCGCGGCCGGGGTCGAGATCGCCGTCGTCAAGCAGGGACCCAAGGGTGTCCTCGCGGTCGGCGCGAACGGCGACTCGGCCGAGGTGCCGCCCCTGCCGGTCACCGTCCTCAACGGACTCGGCGCCGGGGACGCGTTCGGCGGCTCCCTCTGCCACGGCCTCCTCGAAGGCTGGGACCTGGAGACGATCATGCGGCACGCCAACGCGGCCGGCGCCATCGTCGCCTCCCGCCTGGAATGCTCCTCCGCGATGCCCACCCCGGACGAGGTGGCCGCCGCGCTCGACGCCGGAGCGGTGCTGTGAGGGCCGGCCGCGTCGCGGGCACCCACGCCGAGGGCGGGGACGGCGGGAGGAGCCCCCGTACCGACGGCGGGAGAAGTCCGCGTGTCGACGTCGCCGAACTCGTCCGCATCCGTACCCATCACCCCGAGGCGATCTCCGAGGCGGCCGTCCGCCGGGCGCGCAGGCCGTTGCTGAACGAGGGCGGCCGGCTGATGATCGTCGCCGCCGACCACCCCGCCCGGGGCGCGCTCGGCGTCGGGGACCGGGGGCTCGCCATGGCCAACCGCGCCGACCTGCTGGAGCGGTTGTGCCTGGCGCTGTCCCGGCCCGGGGTGGACGGCGTCCTCGCCACCGCCGACATCCTGGACGACCTGCTGCTGCTCGGTGTCCTCGACCACAAGGTGGTCATGGGCTCGATGAACCGGGGCGGACTGCAGGGCGCCCGCTTCGAGCTGGACGACCGCTTCACCGGGCACCGCCCAGAGGACATCCAGCGGCTCGGCTTCGACGCGGGCAAGCTGCTGCTGCGTATCGACTACGACGACCCCGGCTCCCTGACCACCCTGGAGTCCACCGCCCGGGCGATCGACGACATGGCCGCGCGCCGGCTGCCCGTCTTCGTGGAGCCGTTCATCAGCCGCCGCTCCCCCGAGGGGAAGCTGAGGAACGACCTGTCCGCCGAGGCCGTCACCCGGTCCATCGCCATCGCCTCCGGCCTCGGCGGCTCCTCCGCCTACACCTGGCTGAAGGTGCCGGTCACCGACGACCCCGACGACATGGCCCGGGTCATGGAGACCTCGACCCTGCCCGCCGTCCTCCTCGGCGGCGACATCGGCGACTCGCCCGAGAGCCAGATCGCCGCCTACGAGAAGTGGCGCGGCGCGCTCCAACTCCCCACCGTGCGCGGCCTGGTGGTCGGCCGCTCGCTGCTGTACCCGGCGGACGGCGATGTGGCCGCCGCCGTGGACACCGCCGTAGGACTGCTGTGAGGGCCGCATGACCAGTACCGATCCGCATCTGCCCAAGGGCGCGACCGCGAACGCCCAGTACGCAGTCGACATCGATCCCAAGGCGGCCGGCTGGACGCACAGCAGTCTGCGGGTGGCCGAGTTGACGCCCGGCGGCACACATACGTTCACCGCCGGGGACAGTGAGTGGATCGTGCTTCCGCTGCAAGGCGGATGTACCGTACAAATTGAGACTGCGTCAACCGAGCAGCACGAGTTCCAACTCCTGGGCCGGGACAGCGTGTTCGCGAAGGCTTCCGACTTCGCGTACGTTCCCCGGGACGCCCGGGTCCAGATCGCCTCCGGCGCGGGAGGCCGCTTCGCCCTGGCAGGAGCGAAGTGCGAGCGACGACTCCCCGCCCGCTACGGCCCCGCGCCGGAGGTCCCCGTCGAGCAGCGCGGCAGCGGCAACTGCGCCCGCCAGGTGCGGAACTTCGCCTCCGCCGACTCCTTCGACTGCGACAAGCTGATCGCCGTCGAGGTGATCACGCCGGGCGGCAACTGGTCCTCGTACCCGCCGCACAAGCACGACGAGCACCGGCCGGGCGAGGAGTCCGTGCTGGAGGAGATCTACTACTTCGAGATCGACGGCCCGAACGGCCTGGGCTATCAGCGCGTGTTCCCCTCCCGCGAGGGCGGCACCGACGTCCTCGCCGAGGTCCGCTCCGGCGACGCCGTCCTCGTCCCCGACGGCTGGCACGGCCCGTCGATCGCCCAGCCCGGGCATGACATGTACTACCTGAACGTCATGGCGGGCCCGGGCGCGACGCGGGAGTGGCGGATCTGCTTCCACCCGGATCACGTAGAGAGCACAGGGGGGTACCGATGACCACGACCCGGCTGACCGTCGCCCAGGCGCTGGTCCGCTTCCTCGCCGCGCAGTACACCGAGCGCGACGGCGAGCGGCGCCGGCTGATCGGCGCGACGTGGGGCATCTTCGGGCACGGCAACGTCGCCGGGATCGGCCAGGCGCTGATCGAGTACCGCGACGTGATGCCGTACCACCAGGGCCGCAACGAGCAGTCCATGGTGCACGCGGCGGTCGGCTACGCCCGTCAGGCGAACCGGCTGTCCGCGCACGCGGTGACGACGTCGATCGGCCCCGGCGCCACCAACCTGGTCACCGGCGCCGCTCTGGCCACCATCAACCACCTCCCTGTCCTGCTCCTCCCCGGCGACGTCTTCGCCACCCGTCCCGCCGACCCGGTCCTGCAGCAGCTGGAGGTGCCGTACGCGGGCGACGTCTCGGTCAACGACACGCTGCGCCCGGTGTCGAAGTACTTCGACCGCATCACCCGCCCGGAAGCCCTGATCCCGGCCGCGCTGCAGGCCATGCGGGTACTCACCGACCCGGTGGACACCGGCGCGGTCACCCTCGCCCTGCCGCAGGACGTGCAGGCCGAGGGCCACGACTGGCCGGAGGAGTTCTTCGCCGAGCGCGTGTGGACCGTGCGCCGGCCGGGCGCGGACCCGGTCGAACTGGCCGAGGCGGTCACGGCGATCCGCGCGGCCCGGCGGCCTCTCGTCGTCGCGGGCGGCGGGGTCCACCACAGCCGCGCCGAGGAGGCCCTCGCGGAGTTCGCGTCGGCCACCGGCATACCGGTCGCCTCCACCCAGGCCGGCAAGGGCTCGCTGCGCCACGACCACCCGCAGGACGTGGGCGGGGTCGGCCACACCGGCACCGCCACCGCCGACGAACTGGCCCGCACCGCCGACCTGGTGATCGGCGTCGGCACCCGGTACACCGACTTCACCACCGCCTCCGGCACCCTCTTCGCGCACCCGGACGTCCGCTTCCTGAACCTCAACATCGCGCCCTACGACGGCCACAAGCTGGCCGCGCTGCCGCTGATCGCGGACGCCCGCAGCGGCCTGGGCGAGCTGACCGAGGCCCTCCAGATGCACGGCCACCGCGTCCGGGACTCCTACGTCACCGAGTACACCGAGGACAAGGAGCGCTGGGAGCAGCGTGTCGACGCCTGCTTCGAGGCCGACGAGATCGACGTACGGCCGACGCAGCCGCAGGTCATCGGGGCGCTGGACGCCCTGGTGGACGAGTCGGACGTGATCGTCAACGCGGCCGGCTCGCTCCCGGGCGATCTGCACAAGCTGTGGCGGACGCGCTCGTACGACCAGTACCACCTGGAGTACGGCTACTCCTGCATGGGCTACGAGATCCCGGCCGCGATCGGCGTGAAGCTCGCGGCGCCGGAGCGCACCGTGTGGGCGCTGGTCGGCGACGGCACGTACCTGATGATGCCGACGGAGATCGTGACGGCCGTGCAGGAGGGCATCGCGATCAAGATCCTGCTGGTGCAGAACCACGGGTACGCCTCCATCGGCGGGCTGTCGGAGTCGGTGGGCGGCGAGCGGTTCGGCACCGCCTACCGGTTCCCGACCGAGGAGGGGACGCTCACGGGCGCCCCGCTGCCCGTCGACCTCGCCGCGAACGCGGCCAGCCTGGGCATGCGGGTGCTGCGCGCGAAGACCGTCGAGGAGCTGCGCGCGGCGCTCGCCGAGGCGCGGGCCGCCGACACTCCCACATGTGTCTACGTCGAGACCGAAACGGCCGACACTGTGTCGGGCGCGCCTCCGGCGCAGGCCTGGTGGGATGTTCCTGTGGCCGAGACCGCGACCCGACCGTCGGCGGTCAAGGCCCGTGAGCTGTACGACCGGCACGTCTCGACCCGACGCCGCCATCTGTAAAAGGAGTTTCTGGGCATGACGAAGATCGTCAACCACTGGATCGGCGGCAAGACCGCCGAAGGCGCGTCGGGCACGTACGGGCCGGTCACCGACCCGGCGACCGGCGCGGTCACCACGAAGGTCGCGTTCGCGTCGGTCGACGAGGTGGACGCCGCCGTCGCCGCCGCGAAGGAGGCCTTCGTGACCTGGGGCCAGTCCTCGCTGGCCCGGCGCACGGAGATCCTGTTCCGCTTCCGCGCGCTGCTGGACGCCAACCGGGACGCCATCGCCGAGCTGATCACCGCCGAGCACGGCAAGGTGCACTCCGACGCGCTCGGCGAGGTCGCGCGCGGTCTGGAGATCGTGGACCTGGCCTGCGGGATCAACGTGCAGCTGAAGGGCGAGCTGTCGACGCAGGTCGCCAGCCGGGTGGACGTCTCCTCGCTGCGCCAGCCGCTGGGCGTGGTCGCGGGCATCACGCCGTTCAACTTCCCGGCGATGGTCCCGATGTGGATGTTCCCGATCGCCATCGCGTGCGGCAACACCTTCGTGCTCAAGCCGAGCGAGAAGGACCCGTCGGCCTCCGTCAAGCTCGCCGAGCTGCTGGCCGAGGCCGGCCTGCCCGACGGCGTCTTCAACGTCGTGCACGGTGACAAGGTGGCCGTGGACCGCCTGCTGGAGCACCCGGACGTCAAGGCGGTCTCGTTCGTCGGCTCGACCCCGATCGCCCGTTACATCCACACCACCGCCTCCGCGGCCGGCAAGCGGGTGCAGGCGCTGGGCGGCGCGAAGAACCACATGCTGGTCCTGCCGGACGCCGACCTGGACGTGGCCGCCGACGCGGCGGTCTCGGCCGCCTACGGCTCGGCGGGCGAGCGCTGCATGGCCATCTCGGCCGTCGTCGCGGTCGGCGCGATCGGCGACACGCTGGTGGAGAAGATCCGCGAGCGCGCCGAGAAGATCAAGATCGGCCCGGGCAACGACCCGACGTCCGAGATGGGCCCGCTGATCACCGCCGCCCACCGCGACAAGGTGGCCTCCTACGTGCGGAACGCGGCCGCGGAGGGCGCGGAAGTGGTCCTGGACGGCACCGGCTACACGGTCGAGGGCTTCGAGGACGGCCACTGGATCGGCCTCTCGCTGCTGGACCGGGTGCCGACGTCGGCGAAGGCCTACCAGGACGAGATCTTCGGCCCGGTGCTGTGCGTGCTGCGCGCCGAGACGTACGAGGAGGGCCTGGCCCTCATCAACGCCTCGCCGTTCGGCAACGGCACCGCGATCTTCACCCGGGACGGCGGCGCGGCCCGCCGCTTCCAGCTGGAGGTCGAGGCCGGCATGGTCGGCGTGAACGTCCCGATCCCGGTCCCCGTCGGCTACCACAGCTTCGGCGGCTGGAAGGACTCCCTCTTCGGCGACCACCACATCTACGGCAACGACGGCACGCACTTCTACACCCGCGGCAAGGTCGTCACCACCCGCTGGCCCGACCCGGCCGACGCCCCGGCGGGCGTGGACCTGGGCTTCCCGCGCAACCACTGAGCGCCCGACAGGGCCGTCCGTATAGCGGACGGCCCTGTTTTTTTGTGCCCGGGCACTGCGATTCTCGTACCGGTGCAAGTGCCCGCCTATAGGGACCGTTGCTGCGAGAACCGGCTTCAGGCCGTCTTTTTGCTGCGGATTTCGTAGGTGAACACCCATTGACGTGGCGGTTTTCGTCGGGGTTCCATTCAGCCGCCGGGAGCGGACCAGAGCACGTACGACCAGGCCCGCCGGAGGCGATAGCGCTCCCGTCCTCACCCTCACTCGCACGAGTCGATCGGAACCGCCGTATGACCGACACGCTCCGCTCTGTCGACCCCGCCGTCATAGCCGCTTCTGACAGCCCCCAGAAACTCAAGCGGTCCATCGGCGTCGTCGGCGGCACCCTGCTCACGCTCTCGTGCGTCACCCCCGCCTCCACGCTCTTCGTCATCGTGCCCGACCTGTTCTCCAGCCTCGGCACCGCGACGGCCCTGTGCCTCGTCATCGGCGCGCTGCTCTGTATCCCCGTGGCCTTCTGTTACTCCGAGCTCGGCACCCTCATCCCCAGCGCCGGCGGCGAGTACGCCATCGTCTCCACGCTGGCCGGACGCCTCGCCGGCTGGCTGGCCTTCGTGATGTCCCTGCTCGTCGTGATGATCGTCCCTCCGGTCATCGCGATGGGCACCGCCGACTACCTCGCCCCGGTCGTCCACCTCGACCCGTCCCTCACGGGCGCCGGCGTGATGCTCGCGGCCACCCTCGCCGGCCTGCTGGACCTGCGCGCCAACGCCTGGATCACCGGCATCTTCCTGGTCCTGGAGGTCGTCGCCGCCGGCGTCGTCGCCCTCCTCGGCTTCACCCACTCCCACCGCGGCCTCGGCAGTCTCGGCTCGATGCAGATCGCCGGCGAGCACGCGCACGTGAACCCCGTGACCGCCATGATGGTCCTGTCCGGACTCGCCATCGCCCTGTTCGCCACCCAGGGCTTCTCCACCGCGATCTACCTCTCCGAGGAACTGGAGCACCCGCGCCGCAACGTCGCCCGCACCGTCCTCGCCACGCTCGCCATCTCCAGCGTGGTCATCCTGGTCCCGGTCGTGGCGATCACCCTGGGCGCCGGTGACCTCAAGTCCCTGACCGGCGGCGACATCAGCAGCATGGTCATCGCCTGGAGCAACTCGGCCGTCGGCACCTTCGTCAGCCTCTGCGTCGCCCTCGCGATCATCAACGCCGGCATCGTCATGGTCATCCAGAACTCCCGCGTCCTGTTCGCCTCCGCCCGCGACAAGGCCTGGCCCACCCCGGTCAACAACGCCCTCGCCAAGCTCGGCCGGTTCGGCTCCCCGTGGGTCGCCACCCTCGTCGTCGGCGTGCCCGGAGCCTTCCTCTGCTTCGTGAACCTGGACACGCTGTACGGCGTCACCGGCGTCGCCGTCACGGGCCTGTACCTGCTGGTCGCCGTCGCCGCGCTGCTCGCCCGGCGCGGCGGGCACGGCAGCCGCACGGCCTGGCGGATGCCGCTGTGGCCCGCGATGCCGGTGCTGCTCATCGCGGTCCTCGTCTACATCCTCGTCGAGCAGGACCCGTCCTACCTGCTGTGGACCGGCGCCATCACCGCCGTCGCCACCCTCTACTGGGCCCTCTACCTCCGCCCGCGCCGCGACACCCGCTGGCTGGTGTCGATCCCGGAGGACGCCGAGGCCTGACGGCCGGCCCGAGGGACACGCCGACGACGCCGGCCTTGAGGCCCCGCGGCGCTCCATGGCCCCGCGGTACCACGACCGGGATCCTCGCGTACCGCGCCCGAAGTACATCCGGCGGACCCGTACTCCCCAGGGAGGGGCCGGGGTTCAGCCCGGGGGATCCGTCGGATGTCAGTGCGGGCCCGTACCGTTGAGGCATGGATCTTCGGGTGCCCTCACCGCGAGGGCTGCTCAAGGGGCCGCGGCGGCTGATGGCCGCCGCGGCCGCCGTCGTGGTGCTGGCCGGCGCCGGCACCTGGACGGCCGCCGCCTCCGGCGGCCCGCCCCCGGTGCACCGCACCGACCGGATGATGGCGGTCGACGGCGTCCGCCTGGACACCTCGTTCTTCGCCCCGGCCGGCTCCGGCCGGCACCCGGCCGTCCTGCTGGGACACGGCTTCGGCGGCAGCAAGGACGACATGCGCGGCCAGGCCGAGGACCTCGCCCGGGACGGGTACGCGGTCCTGACCTGGTCCGCGCGCGGCTTCGGCAGGTCGACCGGGAAGATCGGCCTCAACGACCCCGAGGCCGAGGTCGCCGACGTCTCCCGGCTCATCGACTGGCTCGCCGCCCAGCCCCAGGTCCAGCTCGACAAGCCGGGCGACCCGCGCGTCGGCGTCGCCGGCGGCTCCTACGGCGGCGCGATCTCCCTGCTCGCCGCCGGACACGACCACCGCGTGGACGCCATCGCCCCGGCCATCACGTACTGGAACCTCGCCGACGCCCTCTTCCCGAACGGCGTGTTCAAGAAGCTGTGGGCCGGCATCTTTTTCAACAGCGGCGGCGGCTGCGTCCACTTCGAGCCCGAGCTGTGCCGGATGTACGACAGGGTCGCCGAGTCCGGCACCCCCGACCAGGCCGCCCGCACCCTGCTGGAGGAGCGCTCCCCGTCCGCGGTCGCCGCCCGCATCAAGGTGCCCACGCTGCTGGTGCAGGGCCAGACGGACTCCCTTTTCCCCCTCGGCCAGGCCGACGCCGCCGAGAAGGCGATCAGGGCCAACGGCGCCCCCGTGGACGTCGACTGGATCGCGGGCGGCCACGACGGCGGCGACATGGAGACCGGCAGGGTCCAGGCACGCGTGCGCGCCTGGTTCGACCGGTATCTGAAGGGCGACAAGAACACCGACACCGGCCCGGCCTTCCGCATCACCCGCACCGGAGGCGTGAACTCGAACGACGGCACGGCCCAGCTGCGCGGCGCCACCGCGCCCGCCTACCCGGGCCTGCGCGACCACCGGCGGGCCGTCGCCCTGACCGGCGGCACCCAGCGGATCGCCAACCCGGCCGGCGCCAGCCCGCCCGGTGTCTCCGCCCTGCCCGGCCTCGGCGGCTCCGGCGGCCTGTCCCAGCTCTCCGCGCTCGGCGTCGGCATCTCCCTCGACTTCCCCGGCCAGTACGCGAAGTTCGACTCCGCCCCGCTCACCCGCGACCTGCAGATCACCGGCACCCCGACCGCCACCGTCCACCTCACCTCCACCAGCGACGACGCCGTCCTGTTCGGCAAGGTCTACGACGTCGGCCCCGGCGGCACCCAGCAGGTGCTGCCCAGCCAGCTCGTCACCCCCTTCCGGGTGACCGGCGCCAAGGCCGGCAAGGACGTGACGATCACCCTCCCGGCGATCGACCGCACGGTGCAGAAGGGCCACCGGCTCCGCCTGGTCCTCGCCTCCACCGACCTCGGCTACGCCTCCCCGGCCGCGCCCGCCACCTACACCGTCTCCCTCAAGGACGCCCTGAGCGTGCCGACGGCCCCCGCCGTCAGCACCGCCGCCGCGCCCCTGCCGTCCTGGGTGTGGTGGCTGCCCGCCGCCGGCGCGGCCGTCGCGCTCGCCCTGCTGCTCACCGCCCGCCGCCGCACGACCGCCCCCGCACCCGCCCCGGAGCTGGCCGAAGTCCCGCTCGTCATCAAGGACCTGAGCAAGCGGTACGCCAGGTCCACCGACCGGTACGCGGTGCGCGAGCTCTCCTTCCGGGTGGAGCGCGGCCAGGTGCTCGGCCTGCTCGGCCCCAACGGCGCGGGCAAGACCACCACCCTGCGCATGCTGATGGGCCTGATCACCCCGGACGACGGAGAGATAAGGGTCTTCGGGCACGCCGTCCGGCCCGGCGCGGCCGTGCTGTCCCGGGTCGGCGCGTTCGTGGAAGGCGCGGGCTTCCTGCCGCACCTGTCCGGCCGGGAGAACCTGGAGCTGTACTGGCGGGCCACCGGCCGCCCGCCCGCGGACGCCCACCTGGACGAGGCGCTGGAGATCGCCGGGCTCGGCGACGCGCTCGCCCGCGCGGTGCGCACGTACTCCCAGGGCATGCGCCAGCGCCTCGCCATCGCCCAGGCCATGCTCGGCCTGCCCGACCTGCTCATCCTGGACGAGCCCACCAACGGCCTCGACCCGCCGCAGATCCGCGAGATGCGCGAGGTGATGATCCGCTACGCGGCCGCCGGCCGTACGGTGATCGTCTCCAGCCACCTCCTCGCCGAGGTCGAGCAGTCCTGCACCCACCTCGTGGTGATGGACCGCGGCCGGCTCGTCCAGGCGGGCCCCGTGCACGAGATCGTCGGCTCCGGCGACACCCTGCTGGTCGGCACAGCCGCACCGGTGCAGGAGCCGGTCGTGGAGAAGGTCGGCGCGCTGCCCGGCGTCGCCTCCGCCGTGCGCACCGACGACGGACTGCTGGTCCGGCTGGAGCCGGGCGGCACGGCCGAGCGGCTGGTCGTGGAACTGGTGCGCCTCGACGTGCCCGTCGCCTCGGTCGGTCCGCACCGCCGCCTCGAAGACGCCTTCCTGACCCTGATAGGAGGTTCCGCATGAGCACGCTCGCCGAGGTCGCCTCCGGCTATCAGACCCGGCACACCCTGCCCCTGCGGGTCGAGCTGGTCCGCCAGCTCAAGCGGCGGCGCACCCTGGTCATGGGCGCGATCCTCGCCCTGCTGCCGTTCGTGCTGCTGATCGCCTTCGCGATCGGCACCCCGCACGACCGGAACGGCCAGGTCACCCTGATGGACACGGCCACCGCGTCGGGCGCCAACTTCGCCGCGGTCAACCTGTTCGTCTCGGTGGGCTTCCTGCTGGTGATCCCGGTCGCCCTGTTCTGCGGGGACACGGTCGCCTCGGAGGCCAGCTGGTCCTCGCTGCGCTATCTGCTGGCCGCGCCCGTGCCCCGGGCCCGGCTGCTGTGGTCCAAGCTCGTCGTCGCGCTCGGGATGAGCCTCGCCGCGATGGTGCTGCTCCCGGTCGTCGCGCTCGCCGTCGGCACGGCGGCCTACGGCTGGGGCCCGCTGCAGATACCGACCGGCGGCGCGCTGGACAGCGGCACGGCGGCCCAGCGGCTCCTGGTGGTCGTGGCGTACGTCTTCGTCTCCCAACTGGTCACCGCCGGGCTCGCGTTCTGGCTGTCCACCAAGACGGACGCCCCGCTCGGCGCGGTCGGCGGAGCGGTCGGCCTGACGATCGTCGGCAACGTCCTGGACGCGGTCACCGCCCTCGGCCACTGGCGCGACTTCCTGCCCGCGCACTGGCAGTTCGCCTGGGCCGACGCCGTCCAGCCGCACGCCGAGTGGTCCGGCATGATCCAGGGCGCGGCGGTCTCCGTCTCCTACGCCCTGGTGCTGTTCGCCCTGGCCTTCCGAGGCTTCGCCCGCAAAGATGTGGTTTCATAATTGCTTTTTCGTATTTCTTTCTCCGGTAGTGCGCCGAGGAATCTGAATAATGTGCGCTCCTTCACTGCGGAAAACTTCATGCGTATGGAGTAGTGCATCGCTTTGGGCGGGCTGTGGACTGCTATGTTCTGCCTCTGTCGGATCAGAGGTAACTCCAAGTGAGGTGATCATGAACAAGGCAGTTCTCACCACTGCGGCGCTGGCCATTGGCGCGAGTCTCGTGGGTGGCTCCGCCGTCGCGGCGTCGGCCACCGCCAAAGCGCCGGAACACGAAACCGGCCCGCTCGGTCTCATGTCCCAGGCCGAGGTGACTCCGGCGATCGTGCCCGCGGCCGACACCGTGATGCGGGTGGCCAAGCAGGGCAACCTCACCAAGGGCAGTGCGTTCGACGAGAACCAGTCATCTACGGTCACCGGCACGAACAAGGCGGCGCGGGCTTCCGGCGTATACCTGGACGGGATGGGACGCGACAGCAGTAAGAAGCCCGCAATTCCGGTGAAGAACCCGGCCGGAACCGGATCTGTTCAGCTCCATCCGCTGAATGCGCCGACCAGCGCCGGGCTCGGTAGCCTGCTCAGCCAGGGATGACACGTAAACCGTCAGGAGTCGGTGCGGTGAAAGCCGCCGGAATTCTGACACTCTGATCCGGTTCTCGTCACCCACGTCCGGCGCCTTAAAGGCGTAGCGCAGAGTCTGGAGCCGGACCAGCAGCTCCGTACTCGCCCGGTGCCCGATGCGATGCCCGGGATACGCCTCAAGCCTGTTCGGCCCACTGGAATCCTCCTGACCAGTGGGCCGGACGCATGTCGGCGTCCGCTCCTGCTTCCCCGTGAGGCACTTGGGAAGCGGGGCACGGCATCGTTCCGCCATCCGATGGAATCCGTCTGGTATGGCCGGTGTCCGCGTGACTTTCCGCCGCATATTTCGGTTTCTTGCCATGTAAGCGCGGGTTACCGTGAATCCAGGAAGGAACCGAGTTGACCAGGAAGTTCGCGGTCGTCACCGCACTGGCCCTTGGCGCTCTCTGCGGCAGCGCGGGCGTTGCCTCCGCCCATTCGAACACGACCAACGTCACTGGCGGTGAGGGCTTTTCGGAGTCCCCGGTCGTTGTGAACGCCCCCCAGCAGGGTGTGGTCGTCGTCAACGGCGCCCTCGTTGACGGCCGCTGCATCGCGCCGTGGTCCAACGGTGCCGTTCTCGGCGGCGTCGTTCCGCCGAACTCGCACTACGCCGCCTGTGACACCGCTGCTGTCAACCAGTCGCAGAACGCTCCGTACGTCGGCGGCCTGCTCTTCTGACCCCCCGCTCCGAGTAATTCGGGGCAGGTGAACCCTCCACAAACGCAGTCCGGAAAGGACATCTCATGCGTAACAAGGTTACGGCCATCTCGGCCCTCGCCGCAGGTGTCGTTCTGGCGGCCGCCGGCACCGCCGCAGCCGACAACTGCACGACTGTCACCGGCGGCAACGGCTTCTCGTCGTCCCCGGTCGTCGTGAACGCCCCCCAGCAGGGCGCCATCGTCTCCAACGGCACGCTTGTCGACCTCCGCTGTGTCGCCCCGTGGTCCAACGGTGCCGTTCTCGGCGGCGTCGCCGCACCGAACTCGCACTACGCCGCGTGCAACACGGCCGGTGTCAACCAGGCGCAGAACGCGGCGTACGCCGGCGGCCTGCTGTTCTGACCCCTTCGCGCTCCGAACCCCCCCCGGAGCGGGGATGTCAGCAGACGTTCCCGTCCAACCCACCCCTCCCACAACCGAAAGGCGCATCTCATGCGTAACAAGGTTACGGCTCTCTCCGCGCTCGCCGCGGGCCTCGTCCTGGCCGCCGCCGGCACCGCTGCTGCCGACAGCAACACCTTCGCCAGCGGTGGCAACGGCTTCGCGGAGTCTCCGGTCGTCGTGAACTCCCCTCAGCAGGGGCTTGTCGTTTCCAACGGTGCTCTGATCGACGGCCGCTGCATCGCGCCGTGGTCCAACGGTGCCGTTCTCGGTGGCGTGGTCGCGCCGAACTCGCACTACGCCGCGTGCAACACGGCCGAAGTCAACCAGGCGCAGAACGCCCCCTACGCGGGCGGCCTGCTGTTCTGAGCAGTCATCACCGGCCTGGCGGCCCGCCGACATTCGGCGGGCCGCCAGCTGTTTTCTGTGGCCGCCCTGGAAGAGCGTCCCGAGAACGCCGAAGGCCGGCTCCGGGAAACGGAGCCGGCCTGGATCGCTCGGCGGGTGTGTGTCCTCTGAAACGATCAGTTATTTGGCGATCGGAAGCTTGGCCGGAAGCTGGGCAGGCGACTTGCCGTTGAGAGGGTTCGGAAGGGTGCCGCCGAAGACGGGTGTCTTGACGATGCCCGACTGCTTCACGCCCTCTGTCGCGGTCCTGACGTCGTTGGCGACGGCGCCCGTCGGCATCTCGGCTGCGTTGGGAAGAGCACGGGTGACCGTCTTCCCGTCCTCCAGAATGCCCTGTGCCGGCACGTCCGCGGCGACAGCGGGCGCCGCAGCCCCCGCGATGGCCAGGGTGCCGACCATGAGGGCCGCAGCCTTCAGCTTCTTCATTGTGTTCCTTTCGTCCGCAGCTCGGGAGCTCGGGTCACACTTCTCCTGGGCTAACGAGAGAGATGCGCCGCGGGAAACTCCGCTGACGGCAAGTTTCCGGAACTCATACATCCCGAATGACCTCGCGGATAAAAACGGATAAGCGGCCCGCCGTCGTGCGGCACCGGGCCGCCGACGGCGGGCGTCCGTCACCACATGACCGGCCCCCTCAGGCGGTCGCGTCGATCGGTTCCGAGCGCGGTGTCGTGTGCCTTCCGTCGGTGACGGCGATCGTGTAGCGGTGATGTGAGCCGTGGGGGACGGAATCCGTGTAGGTCATGTCCGGTCGGTTCCATTCGGCCGACCGCTGCCTCCGCGAGGCCACGAGAACACCGTCTCGGTAGATCAGGTACGTCAGCTCCGCGTCGTCCCTGTCCCATGCGGCACGCCAGGTGAGCGTGACCGTTCCGGCGCGGGCACGCCCGACCGTGAGCCGGGGCGCCGCCTCCGGGGCCGTGTCGCCGGGGCGGGCCCCGAAGCGCGTCAGACCCTGCTGGGGTTTGCCGTTGACCGTGGTGAACTCTCCGCCCGCCCAGAGGACGCCGCCGGCCATCACGAGCGTACGGGGGCCGACTCCCTCACCGATACCGTCATCGGTGTCGGGGAACCAGTGCAGGATGCTCTTGTCACCGATCGACTGAGCCAGGAAATGCCGTCGGGGTCCGTCGGGGAAGCCCCCGGGGGTGAGGCCGCAGTAGTGGGCGTGGGATGCGCTGTACAGGACGTCCTTGTACACGACGACATCCTGAGTGGCGCCCAGACAGGTGTCCTTCCAGACCATCGCGCCGTCGGACAGCCGGCCCGCGATACGGCCGTCGAAGATGCCCGCCCCCTCGCCCTCGGCTCCCAGGTAGAAGCGGTCGCCGTTGCGGGCCAGCGACGTCACCGCGGATCGATCCGGCAGCCAGTCCGGGAAGGACCTCACCGTCGAACCCGTCGTGGGATTCAGGGAGACCAGCGCCTGCTCCGGCTTGCCGTTGACGTTGTGGAACCTTCCGCCGACGAGCACCTGTCCTCGATCAGGTGCGGCCAGGAGGGCCCGGACCGGCTCGTCGATGTCCGCCTTGAACGGCAGCAGTGTCCCGCTGCGGCTGAGCGCCGCGAGGCGCTTTCTCTCCTGGCCGTCGACGACCGTGAAATCGCCCCCCAGGTACACGGTCGTGCCGGTGGTCTGGATGGCCCGTACGGGCGCCGCCACGGCGGGGCGGAAATCCCTCCGCAGCGAGCAGTCGGCCGTGTTGAGGGCGACCGCACTGGCCACTCCGGCGCCGTCGACCTTGCCGAACGATCCGCCGACATACAGTACTTTGCCGTCGGGCGATGCCTTCAGCGCCCGTACCGTCCCGGCGCCTTCCGTGAAGGAGTGGGCACACGGCAGCAGTTTGCCGGTCGCCGCGTCGAAGGCCGCGAAGTTCTTCCGGGTGACCTGCTTCTGGCCGGGCTTCGCGCCAGGCGGGCGGACGCTGTCGAAAGTGCCGCCGACGTACACGACACCGCGTGCGTACTCGACCGACCAGACGATGCCGTCCGTCTGCCAGGTCGCCAACGGGGCCGCGGTCAGAGTTGTTTCACCGCGCAGGGTCTTCTCGGCACGCGGGATTTTCACGTCGTGCGCCTGCGCGCCGAAAGCGGACGTGAGCGAAGCGGCCGTGAGGAGGGCCACCGCGGAAGCCGTGGTGGCGGTCCTGGCCGTGCTTTTACTTGGTCGCATGGAACTCGAAAGTAGGCACCCGGCCCCGGATTTCGCGACGCCGCGACGACGCGCTCCGCCCTTCAGGACCTTAGTGAAGCTCAAATGGCCTAGGAAAAGGAGTCGTAACCCACCACGGCATGCTGTTCGTGGGAATCTCGGGCCAGATCAGGTACCCGAGCTCTGGTACCCCGAGCAACGAGGAGGAGTGCTCGTCATGCGAGTAGCCGCCCGAACAAAGACGCAGTCACGGCAGTTGAGTTGGGGAGCGGGGCTCGTCGGCGCCGGCCTGACCGCGACCTTGGCCTTCGGCATCGCCGCCGGCCCGGCGTCGGCCCACGCCGTCCCCCGGGCGACGCAGGCGTGCACGTCGTGCAAGGCGACGACCACCCCCACGACCGGGTGCCCGTCGTGCCAGACAAAGCCGCCCACGTCCGGGTGTTCGGCGTGCCAGTCGATGCCGCCCATGCCGACCATGCCCCCGTGCGGGTGCCAGACGGCGCCGCCGCCCCCTCCGCCGGTCTGCCCCCCGGGCTCGACCGCGGTCAGCGTGACCAATCCCAAGACCGGCTCCGTCGCGATCCCCGGCGACGGAAGCTTCAAGCTCACCGTCTCCAGCACCGCCCAGGGCCAGGTGTTCAGCTTCGACATCCCCAGCTCCGCTCACCGCTCCGTCGTCAGGGTCACCGCGACGGGCGGCACCGCCGGCTCCACCGTGGTCACCTACGACAGCACGACGGGCTTCCCCGACGGCATCGAGGCCGCCGGACCGCTGCACGCCCCGGTCAACTCGACCGGCAAGTTCGCGAATCTCAGCCGCATCGACTTCTGCGTCAAGCCCACCAAGTACTCCTGAGGAACCCGCAGGTGAGGGGGCCCGGGACGGCCCGGGCCCCCTCAGGGCCGGAAAGGGGGCGGGCCGGGGGACACCCCCGGGGTGCTGGGCGGTGCCGGGGGGGACGTGTCGCCGGTGGGCGCGGTGTCGATGCAGTCGGTGAACTGTACGAAGCGGGCGGGACCGGTGCCCTCGGTGACGGCGAACTCGGTCCGAGGATGGCTCCGCAGCAGGCACATGTCGTAGCGGACGACGGTCGGCAGGCTCTCCCCCTCGTGGGCTGTCCGGTACTGGTGGCGGCCCACGAGCTGACAGGAGTCGTAGCGGATCAGGGGTCCCCGTGGGCCCACCGTGTAGCGGTGCGGGCGGACTTCGGCGGAGAAGTCCTGGAAGGCGATCGCGGTGTCGTCGCAGTCGTTGAAGTGGACCGTTCCGCTGCTCCACACGCAGTCGATGATCCTGACGTCCGGGTCACGTACTTCGAACCGGATGTCCTGGGCGTGGAAACGCTGTACCGAGTCGTGGTGTCGGCTGACCGGAAAGCGGAAGAAGGTACTGGTGGTGCCGTACTCCGGGCTGCTTTTGGGGCGCTTGCCGGTGATGATGTACGAGCCGCCGCGGCAGTTGATGGATCCGCCGTAGGGGAACTCCAGGAAGTTGCCCCACTCGTATTCGACCTTCATGTCGGTGAACCAGTAGTTCAGGAACTGGTCCTGGTAGTTGGGGCTGGCCTGTTTGCGGCCCGTGAGCCCCGAGTACAGAAACGCCTTCCGATAGCTGCCGGCGACCGTGCAGGCTTCCCAGCGCATTTCCGAGTTGGTGTCCGTGCCGTCGAGGGCCAGCCCGTACTCCCATTCCCCGAGCCACTCGCACTCCGAGAACCGGTAGTCCTGGGCCTGGCCGGTGGAATAGGAACTGAAGAAGGACGCGCCCGGTGTGTCCGAGCGGAACTGCATGCGTTCGAAGGACAGGTTCGACCAGCTGTCCTCATTGCGGCACAGATAGGAGCCCGGGCCGGTGGCCGGGCGGAAGACCAGGGCGGTCATGTTCTTGCCGGCCCCGACAAAGCGCAGACCGTTCGCGGGCCGAGGCGGGGCCACGCCGTTCAGCAGCGCACAGGGACGGGTGATGAGAAAGTCCCCGGCGGGAATCTCGATCACCAGTCTGCCCACCCCGCCCCGGACATGGGCGGCGGCGAGCGCATAGGCGGATTCGAATGCCGCTGTGTCGTCGGTGTTTCCATCCCCCACGGCACCGAGTTCGGCTACGTTGATCGCGGACATCGGCCCCGGGTGCGCACTTTTGGCGGACGCGCTGTCGGCCGGCAGGGCCGCAGCGACCAGCAGTGACGCTCCGCCACGCAGAATATTCCGACGGTTGCGTGAGATCGCACCACCCAGTTCTGACATAGTTGCCTTCCTTTCTCACGTGGTTGTGTCACCAAGGAGGGTGATGGCCGAGTTCGCGGAGACGCTGAGGCAACTCTCGACGGCACAGAAACCGGCGAAGGGGGTGTCGGTCTACAGTCGGTTCGTCAATCGCCCGGCCGGCCGTGTCATGGCCGCGCTGGCCTTCCGGATCGGTGCGACCCCCAATCAGCTGACGCTCCTCGGTGCCTTGTTCACTTTTCCGGCCCTGGCGGCGGTGGCCCTGCTGCGGCCCGCGCCGGTGATGTCGGTCTGTGTCGGCGTGGCCCTTGTCCTGGGCTTCGCCCTGGACGCGGCAGACGGTCAGCTCGCCCGGATCCAGCGCTCTGCGAGTCTGTCGGGCGAGTGGCTGGACCATGTGCTGGACTGCGTCAGGATCGTCACGCTGCACTCGGTCGTCCTGGTGGCGTTCTACCGCTTCTTCGTTCTGTCCAGTCCGCTCCTTCTGCTGGCCCCCGTGGTGTTCCAGTCCGCAGCGGTGGTGATCTATTTCGCCGGCATTCTCACGCAGAAGCTCAAGGGGGGAAGAGTGGTGGCGGGAACGGACAGGGGATCTGCCTCGGTGCTGGGGCCCGTGCTGCTCCTGCCGGTCGACTACGGCACGACCTGTATCAGCTTTCTGTTTCTCGGCAGTCCGGCCATCTTCCTAGTTCTGTACTGCGGGCTGTTGCTGGCTCATGTCCTGTTCCTCGTCGCCTTCTCGGTGAAGTGGTACCGGGAACTGCATCAGTTCCAGCGCCCCGCGCAGTAGTGTGCTGGAGGTGTGGACCGTATAGGGGAAGTAGACGACGTCGACACCGACGTCCGCGAAGCGGCGTTCGAGGTTTTCCCATGTGGGTGTGCCCTTCCAGTCGTCTCCCTTGAAGACGACGTGAAAACCGACCTGCCGCCAGGTCCGCAGTTTGTCCTCGTGTGTCTCCACCACGACATCGTCGACGTGGCGCATGCTGCGGACGATCTCCAGGCGCTCGGTCAGCGGGATCACCGGCCGCCTGCCCTTGACGCGCCCGGCCAGTTCGTCGGACACCACCCCGGCCACCAGGCGGTCACAGCGCCGGCGTGCCTGACGCAGGATGTTGAGGTGCCCGATGTGGAACAGGTCCCAGACGCCGGGCGCGTATCCGATGAGTGTCGCTTCCACGGGTCAGCCTCCGGTCGTCGGGCTCGGGCCGGTGCGTGCGGGCACCGTCACGGACAGGGAGGGCGATCTGTGGGAGGTGCGGGTGCCGGTGACGGTCACCTCGATGGCGTACCGGTGGCGCGTACCGGCGGGCACGGAGTCGGTGTAGCTCATCTGCGGAAGGTTCCAGGGCGTGGAGGAGAGGGTCTGCCGGGAGACGGGCTTTCCGTCCCGGTAGAGCCGGTAGGCCAGGGCGGCGGTGGTGCGGTCCCACGACGCGCGCCAGCCGATGGTGACCTTTCCCGGGATCGCGGCCAGCAGCGTCAGGGCGGGGGTCTGCGGCAGGCTCGTGGGCGTTCCGGTGCCGAAGCGGGTGAGTCCCTGCTGTGGCCGGTCGTTGACCCGGGTGAACTCGCCACCCACCCAGAGGGTGCCCCGGGCCATGGTCAGGGCGCGCGGGCCGACCCCCTCTCCGAGCCCGCCGTCGGTGTCGGGGAACCAGTGCAGGATGCGCCGGTCCGTGACCGACTGGGCCAGGAGAGTGTGGCGAAGGCCTCGTTCGGGAAACCCGCCGGGGGTGCCCCAGCAGTCGTGTGCGTGGGAGGCGCTGTAGAGGACCCCTTTGTAGGGCAGGACGGCCTGGGTGGCGCCGAGGCAGGTGTCCTTCCACACCATTTTGTTGTCGCGGAGCCGGGCCGAGATACGTCCGTCGAAGACACGGTGCCCGGTCCCTTCGGCGCCGATGTAGAAGTGAGAGCCGTCCTGCGCGAACGACTTGACCACCGAAGCGGCCGGCAGCCAGCCGGGATAGGTGTGGACCGTCGCCCCGGAGGTGATGTCCAGCGCGGCCAGGGCGTGGGCCGGCCGGCCGTTGACCGACTTGAAGTCACCTCCGACCAGGATTTCGCGCCTCGCGGGCACGGCCGACAGGGCGCGGACCGGAAGATCGATGTCGGCCTTGAACGGCAGCAGGGAACCGCCGGGGGTGAAGGCGGCGATGCGGTTCCTGCTCTGCCCGCCCACCTGGTTGAAGTCACCGCCCAGGTACACCCCGCGGTCGGTCGTCTCGATGGCCCGCACGGTCGCGTTCACCGCGGGCCGGAAGTCCTTGCGCAGGGTGCAGTCGGCCGTGTCGACGGCCACGGCGTTCGCCACCCCCGTGGACCCGGCGTGGCCGAACGAGCCGCCCACGTACAGCACCCGCCCGTCGGGGGAGGGCTTCATGGCCCGTACGGTGCCGGCCGTGTACGGGCCGGCACCGGAGGTGAAGGACAGGGCGCAGGGCAGCAGTTTTCCGGTCGCGGCGTCGAACGCGGCGAAGTTGTGCCGCTGGACCTGCCGGGTGCCCGGCGCGGCACCGGGCGGACGGACCGTGTCGAAGGAGCCCGCGGCGTAGACGACACCGCGGGCGTAGGCCAGGGACCAGACGATGCCGTCCGTCTGCCAGGTGGCCAGCGGATCCGCGGTGAACGTTGCCGGTGCATGGCCCGCGACCGCGGTCGCGGGAGAGCTGAGCAGAGCGCCTGTGCAGATGAGGGCAGCGGCAGCCGGGCCCGCGACCACCTTCTTACGGAGCTTGCTCTGACGCAAGGGGACACCTCAAAGGAAAGGGGGGGCGGGCAGGACGAGGGCATCGATGCGGACGGTGCCGGCTCACGCGGTGCGACGGCGCAGCACCTGGACCAACTCGCTCACACCCAGAGGCGCGCGATATCGCCACAAAAAGGTACCAAAGACCGACATTCCGAAAGTCAGACTGAGGGCGAGTCCTGACGGAGTGTCACCCGACAGGAGGCGCACGGCTGCCAGCACCACCGAGACGGCCAGGCCGATACCGAGAGCGCTCGTGTATCCGGCGGCCACGGTGGTGAAGCCGAGCCGCAGCCGGACCAGCAGAGCGGCCGAGAGGTTCTCCACGACGACGGCCGCGCCCCAGGAGACGGCCGCGCCGAGGATGCCCCACCGGGGCACGGCGAGCACGCCCACCGTGAGCTGCACCGCGAACGCCGCAGCCGTGCAGGCCAGATGCCACGAACTCTTGCCGGCCATGAGCAGCACGGTCTGCGCGTTGCCGACCGCGACATTGACCACGGCGGCGGCACACAGGACGACCAGGGCGGGTGCCCCCTGGGTGAACTCCGGCCCGAAGACGGCGAGGACGGTGCGGGGGAAGCCGGCGATGAGAACGAACAGCGGCCAGGAGAAGAGGACGATCCAGCAGGTCGAGATGCGGTGCAGGTGGTGGGCCTCGGCGACCTCGCCGACGGCGAGCAGCCGGCTGAGCTGGGGTGCGACGGACAGGCGGACGGCGAGCTGGAGGAGGGTGCCCGCGGTGACGACGCGGCCGATGGCGGTGTAGATACCCGCCTCGGCGTCGGTGGCCAGCGCCGACAGCAGGATGACCCCCACCCAGACCGCACTGATGTCGAAGACGGAGGAGACCGCGCGGGGTGCGGAGAAGGCCCAGAACGCCCGCCAGGAGACGGGCTCTCCACCCCGTGGGGCCGTCGTGGTGCGGTGGTGGGCCCGGCAGCGGTGCAGGCCCAGCCATGCGGCTGCGAGACCGGCCAGCGCCGGCAGCAGCCAGGCCGCCGCCAGGGACATCATCCGGGGAACCCAGCAGGCCACCGGCACCGCGATCAGCACCCGGAGCACGGGCTTGCCGATCTGCTCCACGGAGACGAACGGCACCACGGTGCCGTATCCCTGGGTGGCGCCGAGCAGCAGCAGGCTGACGGTGGCGGCGGGCAGGACCAGGCCGAAGAACCGGATCAGGGCGACCGCGTCGGCGCGGGGCAGGTGCGGCAGGAGCGTGGTGGCCACCGTGGGGCACAGCAGCAGCACCGCGCTGGTCGCGGTGGCGGCCGCCACCGCCGGGAGCACGGCCATGCGCAGCAAAGAGCCCACCGAGCGGCCGCCGTTGAGAGCGAGATCGCCGGGGATGAAGCGGACGAGCCCGGTGTCGGCGCCGAGCTTGCAGACGTTGCTGGCGATGGTGAACACGGCGACGCCCGTGAAGATCGCTCCGGCCCCCTGGGCTCCGGCCGCTCGGGTGATCAGGCCGACCAGGAGGAAGGCGAACACGGCGTTCGTGGCGGAACCCGCCGCGCCCCACAGACCGCCCCGTGCGGCGGCGGCGACCGTGCTGCGGGCGGGGGCCCCGGTGGTGGGAGCGGCCGCGCCGGGCGGCGTCATCCCCTGGAGACCGTGACTGTGTCGTGCTGCCCCGCGGGCTGCGTGCCCGGCAGGACGCTCTCGGTCCGGAGACGGGGCTTCACGCGGCGGAGCACGGCGGCACCGCCCCGCACGCGTCCGGCGTCGATCACGGCGCCCAGCAGTCGTACGCCGGAACAACTGATCAGCTCGCCCGTCTGCCTGAGGTCGTCCCGCCGGGTGTCACGTCCGGTGACCACCACGACACCGGCGTAGTGCTGGGCCGCCACCAGCGCGTCCGGGTGCTCCAGCAGGGGCCGGCCGGCCACGACCGTGGTGGGCGGGCAGGTGCCGGACGCCGCCTGGTCCATCGCCTGGGACACGTCGGTGAGCGGGGACCGGCCGGTCCTGCCACCGCGGCAGAGGGCAAACCGTCCCGCAGAGCCCGCGTCGACGAGGTCGCCCCCCTCGGGCAGGGAGGGATCCGGCTCGGTGCGCTCTTCCGCCGGCACCAGCGGCAGGCGGGCCGCAAGGCCGTGCGCGTCGGGGTCGGCGTCCACGAGCACGACCTCCCGTCCGCACTCCGCGAAGGCCGCGGCCAGGTTCGCGGCGACCGCCCCGGCGCTGTCGTCGGCCCGTGGCGTCACCACGAGGAGGCAGCCGGCACCGCCCGAGAGCCCGGTACGGAAGGCCAGGGACCGATAGGCCTGGGCCCGGGCGCCGTCCGTGCGGCCGACGGTCAGCAGCGCGTCGTCCGCGCGTGGGCCGGCCGGCAGGCTGCCCAGCACGGGCGCGCCCAGGGCGGCCTGCACCTCGCGGGCCGACCGCACCCGGCTGTCCAGGGCCGAGCACAGCCAGGCCAGCAGGATGCCCAGGACGGCACCGCCGGCCAGACCGAGGACGGCCAGCGTGCCCGTCCCGGGACCCGAGGGCAGGGCGGGCGCCGCGCCCCTGCGGACGATGTCGCCACCGCTGGTGTCGCGGGAGCTGATCTCGGCCACGCGCTTGCGCAGGCTGCCGATCTCGCTCTGTACGGCGGCGCCGTCCGCGCTGTTGTCCCAGTCCTTCCTCGTCTGCCGGGTCAGCGCGGTGATCTGCGTTCTCATGCCGTCGACGGCCCGGAGCACCGCCGCGTCGTTGCGGCTCCTGCGGTCGGCGAGATAGGCCTCGGCGAAGGCGTCGGCGCCGCGCGCCGCGCGCTGGGGGGCACTCGCGGTGAACTCGAAGCGGAGCATCTGGGACTTGGCCGGGTTGGTGACCCGGAGATGGTCCTGGAGAGCGGCGGCGCGGCTGTCGGGCTGTCCCAGGGCCTGCGCCGCACGGACGGCGACGGCCGCGCTGGCGGCGATCTGCTGCTCCGTGCTCATGCTGATCTGGTTGTCGACGGGCACGCTGACCGTGTCGAAGGGGTCGGCGCCGGCGCGGACCAGAACGTCACTGGTGGAGCTGTAGGTGCCGGCGTCGTAGAGCGCCATGGCCAGCCCGCCGAGCAGCCCCAGGGCGACCCCCAGTGCCATCGCCACCCGGTGGCGAAGGAGCAGGCGCAGTTGGTCACGGAGCTGGTCCGGTTCGCCGAAACGGTCGTCGAAGGGGATGGGACCGGTCACAGGTGGCCTCCTGGGTGAGGAAGTGAGGCGTGCGGGACGGGGGCGGACCGGGCCGCCGGTGCGGCGAGTTCGGACACCTGGCGCCTTGACGTGCTGATGAGCAGCGGAACGGTCATCATCAGCAGCATCGGGCCCGTGATACCGAGCAGGCTTCCGCGGAGGAACATCAACTGGTAGAAGGCGAAGGCGGGGACCAGCAGAGCGGCCAGCGTGCCGCGCCGGTCCCGCAGGCGTTCCCGTGCCTCGTCCATACGGCGTCCCGCCGCGCCCAGCAGGCAGAACACGAGGGCCACGGCGACCGGGCCGGCCCACAGGTAGCTCTCGATCCACAGGGGCGCCGACAGGTTGAGGAAGTCGTAACCCGCGTACCGCGCCAGCGCGATACCGGTGTCGTCGGGTTTGTCCCGCCACACCGAGCGCGGCACCATGAAGAGGAGGGGGCCGAGTGCGGACCGGGGGGAAACCCCGTTCTCCCGCGCGTAGTCGAGGCCGGTCTGCACCTGCTGGAAGGCGTCGTAGTCGCCCTTGGCGGTGAACTGCTCGGCCATCGACACGACGGCGACCGTCTGCCGGTCGTCGTAGCGGAAGTAGTCGCTGTAGGGAAAGACGACGAGCACCGTGGCGAGAACGGCGCCGGCGATCGCGCGCGAGGCCCGGGGGCGGCACCACCGGTCCACGGTGAACAGCAGCGTCAGCAGCACCGTGCCGGCCCAGAACCTCGGTTTGCTGATGGGGTTGTTGACGACGATGTTCAGGGCGACGAGCAGGGGCAGCAGCAGCCATCGCAGGCCGCGCAGCAGGCGGTCGCCGCCCGGCAGGCGCGGCAGGCGCAGCAGGCCCAACAGCCCCCAGAAGGCGGGCACGGACAGCGACCAGCTGCGCAGAGGCTGCAGGAAGGAGTCCGACGCGTTGTTCAGGGCGCCGGTTTCGTGGACGGCCTGGCGGCTGGTGAAGTACGCGACGACTCCGCCTGGTTGGCCGGGAATCAGCAGCACCGCGAGCACCAGCGCGAGTCCGGACAGCACCAGGACGCGCCAGGGCGCAAGGCGGCGGGCGAGCAGCCGTTCCAGCGCGCCGGGCCGGGTGGCACGGGTGGCCGCGCGTCGCACGGCGAGGGCCGTTCCGGCGCTGTGGGCGAGCAGCCCCAGCTCGACGACCGCCACGGCCGCGAAGGAGGTTTCCGCGCCGGCCCGGTAGGGCCAGGGGTAGGTGTCCGAGGTGAGCTGCGCCAGGGGGGCCAGACCGAACCAGATGTAGGAGAACATCCAGAAGCCGAAGGCGACGAGCCGGACCGTGGGAGCGGTCAGCACGCGGGTGAGGGCGCCCCCGGTGTGCGCCACGACCACACCCTGCAGCAGCAGGGCCGCCGGCACCGGCCCGTGGTGCGGCCGGAGTACCAGCACCGGCAGCACGACGATCAGCACCACGGCCCAGACGCAGACCCCGGGCACACTGCGGGCGCACGCGTCCCGCACCGGGGCATCGGGGATTTCTGCGGTCGACGAGTGCGGCGAGTACGGCGAGTGCTTCGGCGGAAACCTCACCGGCAGATGTATAGCGGCCTCCGTCCCGTAATACCGCATCAGGCGCGCCAATGCGGAGCAAATCGGACAAACCTCAATACTCTGGGCACCTCGCATCCCCCTTCAGCTGAGGAGCTGTCCATGAACAAGCAGGTCGACGCCGTCGTTGCCGGTGGCGGGGGGTTCATCGGCGGGCACCTCGTGGGCGCCCTGCTGGGCCAGGGGCTGACGGTCCGCTCCATCGACGTCAAGCCCCGGCGCGAGTGGTACCAGGTCCACGAGGACGCCGAGAACCTGACCGCGGACCTCTCGCTCCCGGACAGCGCACGCGACGGCGTCCGGGGCGCTCGGTTCGTGTACATGCTGGCCGCGGACATGGGCGGCATGGGCTTCATCGAGAACAACAAGGCCGCGTGCATGATGTCGGTGCTCACCAGCACCCACATGCTGCGGGCCGCGCATGAGGCCGGCGTGGAACGGTACTTCTACTCCTCCTCCGCCTGCGTCTACGCCGCCGGCAAGCAGACCGACCCGAAGGTCACCGCCCTCAAGGAGGAGGACGCCTATCCGGCGCAGCCGGAGGACGGCTACGGCTGGGAGAAGCTCTTCTCCGAGCGCATGTGCCGTCACTACGCGGAGGACTACGGGTTCACCACCCGCGTCGCCCGCTACCACAACGTCTACGGCCCGCACGGTACGTGGTCCGGCGGCCGGGAGAAGGCCCCGGCCGCGGTGTGCCGCAAGGTGGCCGAGGCCGTGCTCTCCGGGGACCACCGGATCGAGATCTGGGGCGACGGCCTGCAGACGCGTTCCTTCATGTACATCGACGACTGCCTCAAGGGCACGCAGATGATCACGGAGGGGGACAGCGGCGTACCGGTCAACCTCGGCTCCTCCGAGCTCGTGACGATCAATCAGCTCGTCGACCTGGTCGAGCGGATCGCGGGCATCCGCTGCGAACGCAGCTACAAGTACGACGCTCCCCAGGGCGTACGCGGCCGCAACTCCGACAACACCCTGATCCGCGAGATCTACGGCTGGGAGCCCTCGATCCCGCTGGCGGACGGCCTGGAGAAGACCTACGCCTGGGTCTACGACCAGGTGAAGCGTTCCCAGGGCTGAGACCCCGGTGCGAGGACACCACGAGCCGATGCGGATCTTCGTTCACGACTACAGCGGTCACCCCTTCCAGGCACAGCTCAGCCGGGAGCTGGCCCGCCGCGGTCACGCAGTGGTCCACTCGACCTGCACGGCCTACCGCAGCGGCAAGGGCGATCTGGAGGCGGACGTCCCCGGCCTGCGCTTCGTCACCATCGGAGACCGCATGGTGCTGAAGAAGCAGGCCTATGTGCGCCGGCTCTTCCAGGAGAGTCTGCTGGGCGTCGAGCTCGCCCGGCAGGTGCGCCGTGCGAGGCCCGATGTGGCGCTGCTGTCCAACCTGCCGATTCCCACGCTCGTCGTGACCGTGGCAGCGCTGAAGCGGCTCCGCATCCCCTGGGTGCTGTGGCACCAGGACGTCACCGCCGTCGCGCTCAAGAGCTTCGCCGCCGCGGAGGTCGCCGATGCGATGGGCATCGCCGCGAAGGTCTTCGGCGCCGGCGAGAAGTGGGCCGCACATCAGGCCTCGGCCATCGTGGTGATCGCCGACTCCTTCGTCGAGGTGCACCGGCAGTGGGGAACCGCCGACAAGGTCACCGTCATCCCCAACTGGGCACCGCTGGACGAGATTGTCCCCGTGGCCCGGGCCAATGCCTGGTCGGACGAGCAGCACCTGAGCGGCGTGAAGACCCTCCTGTACGCCGGCACGCTGGGCCTGAAGCACAATCCCGTGCTGTTGGTGCGGCTGGTGGAGCGTCTGCGGCAGCGGGGCGAGCGTGTGCGTCTCGTGGTCGTCAACGAGGGCCCGGCCGTGCCCGTCCTCGAACGGGCCGCCGCCGTCCACGGGATCGAGGTCACGCTGCTGCCCTTCCAGCCCTACCGGCGACTGCCCGAGGTACTGGGCAGCGGTGACGTACTGGTCGTTCTCCTCGAAGGCGACGCCGGGAGGTTCTCGGTCCCGTCGAAGACCCTGTCGTACCTGTGCGCCGGGCGCCCGGTTCTCGGCCTGATGCCGGCCGAGAACCTGGCCGCCCAGCTGCTTCATCAGGCCGGCTCGGCGGTCTTCCCGCCGGCACAGTCGTCGCTGGAGGACGCCGCCGGCTGGGTCCAGGAGGTCCTGTCCGACCCGGAATACGCCGCGTCGCTCGGCAAGCGGAGCCGCGTCCTGGCCGAGCGGGAGTTCGCCCTGGAAGGCTCCGCCTTCCGCTTCGAGGACATCCTCAAGGCGGTGACCGGCGCCTCGGTGCCCTGAGCACCCCGCCGGGCGCCCCGCGGAGCGCCCGGCGGGGGGACCTTCACCTCTGTCGTGCGCGATCGCGGTAGAGGCTCTCCAGCCGGTCCACCACCGCGCGGATGGAGAAGACCTCCCTGATCGCCCGGCGCCCGGCGTCGGCCAGCCGGCGGCGCAGAGCCTCGTCGCCGAGCAGCCGGCTCACCGCCTCGGCCAGGGACTCCGGGCTCTCGTCGGTGATCAGCGCCGCCTGCCTGCTCGCCAGTTCCTCCGCGATGCCGCAGCTGTCCGTGCACACCACGGGTGTTCCTTCGGCCAGTGCTTCCAGAACGGTCATGCCGAACGGCTCGTTCACGCTGGGCAGGACGTAGACGGTGGCCCGGCGATAGGCCTCCAGCGCCGCGGAGTGTTCCAGCGCGCCGCCGTAGTGGACCACGTCGGTCAGCCCGCGGTCGGCGATGAGCTGGTTCACCTGCCGCAGCGATCCCTCGTCCGTTCCGTGGAGGGTGAAGCGCGCCTCCGGGATCTCCTTGTGGACCAGGGCGGCCATCTCCACGAACGCCTCGGGTCGTTTGCGCGGGTGAAGCCGGGCGAGGAAGAGCACGTGGTGGCCGCCGCGCGGCCGCTCGTCCGTCACCGGACGGGGCGGGGGCATACCGTTGCCCAGCATCACCAGCGGCGGAGCCTCGGGGCTCAGTACCGCGGCAAGGGCCCGCCGCTCCTCCTCGGTGAGCACGAGGCAGCAACGTGCCCGCCGGAGCAGGGGGACGTAGACGCGGTCGAAGACACGCGCGGCGATGCCGGTACGGGGTTCCACCATGCCGTGTGTCTGGACGACGAAGTCGGTGCCCCGCATCCGGGCGACGGCGAGTGCGGCCAAGGACACGAGGTCCCTTCCCGCATGCAGGTGAACGGCGTCGGCGCGTCCCATGGCCTGCCAGAGGTCCCGCAGCAGCAAGGGGTGCATGAGGCCGAGATATCCCTGGCCCGGGACGACGGTCCGCGCCGGGCGGGAGGTGAACGGGACGGTGCCGATGTGTCGGGGAGCCGGCGTCCGGCCCTGCCACAACGCCACCAGCTCCACGTCGTGACCCCGTGCGGCCATCTCCCGGAGTTGGGTGACTGCCACGCTCGGCGGGCCTCCGAAGGCCGCGCCTTCGCTGACGAGCGTGACGACCTGGACCACTCTCATGGCCTGATTCCTCTCATGGATTCGGACGGTGACGTCCCCCTTGGAGCACCGCCGGGCGCGAGGACCAGGCCCGGGGCGAGGTCCTGGTGTGCCACGGCGCCGGCTCCCACCACGGCGCCCTGGCCGATGGTGACGCCGCGCAGCACGACCGCCCGGGCCGCGACCCAACTGCCCGGCTGCAAACGGATGGGGCCGTTGTCGAACTCGAACGTGGCGGACCGGCGCAGATGGCTGCCCGTGCACAGCAGCGCGCTCTGCGAGACGCAGCAGTCGTGGCCGATCGTGACTGGTTCGAGGTTGAGGATCCAGGCGCACTCGCCGATCCACACGTCGTCGCCGACGTCCAGCTTCCACGGCCAGTGCACCCGCACTCCGTGCCGGATCAGCACCCGCCTTCCGATGCGGGCGCCGAAGGCACGCAGCAGCACCGGACGCCAGCGGGCCGGGAACCACCACTTGACGAAGACGAGGTGGAGGACCGCGAACCAGGCGGCCTGGACGAGCAGGGGGCGCCCCTTGTCGTATCCGGCACCGGTGAAGCCGCGCAGCGACCACGTGGCCTGGACTGTGCGCTGTGCCATGACGCTGTGCCTTTCCCGGAGGGCCACGACGGCCGGAGCGAGCGGTGTGATCAGTAGGCGCCCTGGCCGTTCAGTACCGCGCGCACGGTGCGGGCCATCACGGTGACGTCTCCTGCCAGGGACCAGTTGTCGATGTAGCGCAGATCGAGCGCGACCGTCTCGTTCCAGGAGAGGTTCGCTCGTCCGCTCACCTGCCACAGCCCCGTCAGACCCGGTTTGACGGTGAGCCGGCGCCTCTCCACCAGGTTGTACTTGTCGACCTCTTCGGGCAGCGGGGGGCGCGGTCCGACCAGTGACATGTGACCGAGCAGGACGTTGAACAGCTGGGGCAGCTCGTCGAGCGAGTAGCGGCGCAGGAAGCGTCCGACGGGCGTGACTCGTGGGTCACGGCGCATCTTGAACATGTGCCCGTCGTTCTCGTTCGCCTCTTCCAGCTGGCTCTTGAGCCGGTCGGCGCCCACCACCATCGTGCGGAACTTCCACATGGAGAAGTGCCTGTTGTGCCGGCCCACGCGGGTCTGCCGGTAGAGGGCGGGGCCGGGTGAGCCGAGCCGCACCGACAGCCCCACGAGGAGAAGCAGGGGGGAGAGAAGGGCGATCAGCAGCAGCGCACCGACACGGTCCACGACGCCCTTGAACAGCGCCGGAATGTCGTGGCGCGAGGGCGGTGCGACGACGTGCAGCATCGTCAGCCCGGCGGCGGAGGTGGCCCGGAGCCGACGCCGGGCGACATCGATGATGCCGGGCAGCACGATGAGCGGGCAGCCCCGGTCGTGCAGCGCCCAGGACAGCCGGCGCAGTCGTTCGCCGGACATGGGGCGGCTCACCGCCACGAAGGCCAGATCGGCGGCCAGTTCGTCCACGGCGCCCAGTACGGCCGCCGCGTCCGTCTCCGGGGGCCGAGGCGCATCACCGGCCAGCCGTACGCATACGGCGACGCCCGAGGAGACCGGGTCCTCGCCCACCGCGCAGGCGCCGACGACGACGTATCCGTGGTCGGTGCGCTGGGCGAGCTGCGCGACCACGGCGTCGACCAGAGGGCCCTCACCGACGACGAGGACGCGGCGCAGAGTGCGGGCGTCCCGCCAGGCGGCCCGCAGATGACGGCGGATCACCTCCTGACAGGCCGAGGTGAGGACCAGCGCGGGCAGGAGCGCGGTGAAGGCCTCGATGGGGACGCTGTTCAGTCCGCACAGCACACGGAGCGTGGCCAGGGCGCCGACCAGCACCAGCCAGTCTCTCAGGACGTCCCGCAGACCGACCCCGTCGGTCCAGCCCCCGGACGCGTAGCGTTTGCCCGCCAGTCCGATCAGCGGCCACAACACGGCGGCGGCGGCCGCCAGGCGCAGCGGGTGCGGCTCCCGGACGTGGATGATCGCCGCCGAAACCGGCAGCGCCGCGCCGGCCAGATCCACGCAGACGGAGAGCGGGCGGTACCAGCGAGCCCGCGCGCCCTCGCGGTGAAGAGTTTTGAAGGGCGGGGAGAAGGACGCCTGCCCGGACATCGCGTTGGTGGACCGGCCCATGGCTCTCCTTAGCGGCCTCAGTCGCTCATCGGCCACTACTTATATCAGTCAAACTTCATAAACCTATGTCTTTCCGTACATTGATCTGCATTGTCCAATGCGTATAGTGCGGGCACGGTGGGGAACGGAGCGCTGGCGATCGCAGCGAAACCCGGGAGGAGAGAAGGATGCCGGTATTTGCCGTGCTCGCCCACACCGAGCCCGGGCTGTTCGCCCGGCTGGTCGAGAGGCTGGCGCCGTACCCTGTGGTCGTCCATGTGGACGCCCGGTCGCGAGGTGACGACTTCGCGGGAGTGCCTCGCACCACGTACGTCCGCGAACGCGTCGTTGTCCGATGGGGAGGTTTCTCGGTCGTCCGCGCGATGCTGGCTCTGTACCGCACGGCGCTGGAGTTCGCGCAGCCGTCCGATCACATCGTTCTGCTGTCCGGGCAGTGCTATCCCGCCCGCCCGGTGGCCGAATTCGCCGACTATCTCGCTACGGCCCCGTTCCGGCAGCACTGCCGGACGGCACCGCTGCTCGACGGCGCGGCGGCCGAGGGCCGGGTCCTCAAGCGGTGGTGTTTCGACGCCCTTCCCATCGGACCGGGCCCCGCCTACCTCGCCCGCGCCATGCTGCGCAGGGGGATCTCGGAGTTGACCCCTCGACGCAGGCCTTCGGTGTTCGGTGACGTCGAGCCGGTGTCGGGGAGCCAGTGGACGGCGCTGACCGCCGACTGCGTCGCGGACCTCCTGGGCAAGGCCGAGGACCCCCGCTGGGAGAACCTGTTCCGCACGACGCTCGCACCGGACGAGATGTTCTTCCACACGCTTCTGTGGAACAGCGGCCGGCGGGCCGAGGTGGAGGATCCGGTACTGAGGCCGAGGGCCGGCCGCATCACCTCTGACCTGAGCAACTTCCACTACGTGGACCGCATGCTCAGGGGCACCAGGACACTTGCCGATCTCCCGGCGATCGACGCCTCCCGGATGTACTTCGTCCGCAAGGTCGCCTCGGCCCGGTCGGCGGAACTGCTCGACGCCCTCGACAGACGAACGTGACCGGTGCCGGACGCGAGGCGTCCGGCACCCGGCCGACTACTTCTGGGACGCGGCCCGGCGACCTCCCCGGTACAGGGCGGTTCCGGCAACCAGCAGAGCCCCGCTGGCGGCCAGGGCTGCGAAGGTCTCCTCCGCGCCGGTACGGGCCATCTCGGGAGGCTGGTGCGCCGGCGGCGGGGTCTGGTGGTCAGGCTGATGCACCGGCTCGGCGCGGGGGTGGTCCGGTGCCTTGGGCGGCTCCGGTGCGGGCTCTTCGTCGCCGTAGCTCTCGTGGGACGGCTGATGACTCGGTTCGTCGTCCCCGTAGTTTTCGTGGGAGGGCTGGTAACTCGGGTCGTCGTCTCCGTAGTCACCGTGAGTGGGCTGGTAACTCGGTTCGTCGTCGCCGTGGTTTCCCTGGGTGGGCTGGTGACTCGGTTCGTCGTCGCCGTGGTTTCCCTGGGTGGGCTGGTGACTCGGTTCGTCGACTCCGTGGTTTCCGGAGGACAACCGGTGACTCACCTTCGTCGTGCGGGTGGAGGAATCGCGGCCGGGGGAATCGTCGGTGGTGTGAGCCGGGGCCGAGAAATCCTCTGCCGTCCTGCGCGCCATCTGCGTCGCGCCTTCCGCGCGCTCGACGGCCCGCAGGGCGCCTGCCCCACCCGGGAAGTCCCACTGATCCGTGTTTCCGGACGTCGAAGCGAATGAGTCGGCCCCTGTCATCCGCGGACCGGAGTCCGCGAATGCCCATGAGCCGCACAGAGTCAGGGCGCTTGTCGCGGTGGCCGCCACGATCAATCCCTTGCTCAGGGTCTGTCGCACTCTCTTGACTTTCCTCTCGGAAGGATTCGGAAGCCGGCCCCTGGAGCCAGAGAAGGGGATGCTCCGCAGCGGGCCGTGGGGTGTTGTTCCGCGCGGTCGTCGCAGGGGTGTATGTCGCTCGGATATGGCGCCCGTTCACACGTGCCACGACGCGCAGACTGTGAACGAAATAAGGAGCCCGAAGAAACCCGTATGCGTGAAACACCGGGAAATTCACCCGATTGCCCGTCCGGCGCGGCCGGCCGGCGGCCCCTCACGGCAGCGGCGCCTCCAGCGGCAGCGCGGCCGCCGCCGGCGACGGCACCTGCGGCGGAGCACCTCGCAGCCGGCGCCGTACCCCGCGCACCAGCGTGCCCGCGGTGAAGGTCGCGCCGTGCACGAAGCGCATCGCCGGGCCGAAGCCCGCCGCCGTGATCAGACCGGCCAGGAACAGCCCGGGGTACGACGACTCGAACTCCGCCCCCACCTCCGGCGCCCCGTCCGCACCCGTCGCCAGCAGCGCCCGCAGCTCGGGGGAGAGCAGCCGCAGCCGGTCCCGGGTGGCCCGGAAACCGGTCGCCGCGATCACATGCCCGGTGTGCAGGGACCGCGCCCCGGCGCCGGGCCCCGCGAGCTCCAGGCGCAGCCCGTCCGGCACCTCACGGGCCGTCACGATCTCCCGGCCGAGCAGCACCTCCACCCGGCGCTCCACCCGCTCGCGCACCCACCAGGCGCCCGCCGGGCCGAGCGCGTCCCCCGCGATCCGGGTCCGGGTCCGCTCCGGCAGCCGCCGGTACAGGCCGGGCCGCTCGGCGTAGAACCAGTTCCGCCAGCCGGGGCCGAGGCCGCTGTGCGGCGCGCGGACCGAGCGCCACCAGGGGCGCTCCCAGGGCGGCGGCACGTCGTTCCAGCACAGCCGGTCCGCGCGGGCCAGCACCCGCACCCGGGTGCCCTGTTCGGCGAGGAGCGCGGCGGTCTCCAGAGCCGCCTGGCCGCCGCCGACGACGGTGACGTCCCGGCCGCGGAAGCGTTCGAGGTCGGCGTGGTGGCTGCTGTGCGAGACCAGCGCCGGGGACAGATGGCGCAGCGGCTGCGGGATCTCGGTGAACGGCAGCACGCCCACGGCCAGCGCGACCGTCCGGGCGGTGAACGTCTCGCCGTCCTCGGTGACGGCCTCGAAACCGCCCGCGCACGGCGCCAGCCGGGCCACCGTCCGCTCGTCGACGGGCGGTACGGCGTTGCGCGCGAACCACAGTCCGTACTCGGCGAACACGTCCAGCGGGAGGGGCTCGGCGTGCCGGGCGGCCAGGCCCCGGAAGGCGCAGAAGACGTCGAGCCGCCAACGCCCCTCCGGATCGGAGAGGTTGGAGGCCCAGGGCTCCGACTTGAGGAACATGCCGCGGGGCATGTGGTCGCGCCAGGACGCCATGGGCCGGCCGAGCACGCGGACGCTCAGCCCGGCCGCCGCGGCGTGCGACGCGATGGACAGCCCGTACGGGCCGGCGCCCACCACCAGCAGGTCGTACATCAGCAACTGCTCGCTTTCTCGTCCTCACGGAAGTCGTCGGTGATGTCGGTGATGTCGGGGACATCGGTGATCTCGGTGCCTCCGGGACCGCACGCCGTGGGCACCAGGCACGGTGCGGTGTCCGGTACGGCCGCCGGTGCGGGGGAGCTGCGAGGGCGCAGCCGGCCGGTGACCGGGCCCGCGAGGCGGCAGGCGGCGCGCCGGCTCCACAGCGTCCACATCGCCCGGCCCGGCGCCGGGTCGTCCGCCGCGTGCCAGGCCAGCTCCCGGCCCGCCGGCGCGGGCCGCAGCGCGGTCAGCGGGGCGTAGTTCTCCACCACGAACCGCCGCCCGGCGAGCGGCCTCCCCGCCGGCAGCGGACGGTGGGTCAGATCCAGGTGCAGGGCGCGTACGACGTCCAGGCCGGCGCTGTCGGTGAACAGCCGGAACTGGGCGCCGGGACGCGGGTTGAAGTCCAGCAGGTGGTAGCGGCCGGTGCTGCCGCAGCGGCGGAAGTCCAGGTCGAAGATGCCCCGGTAGCCCAGGTCGCGGGTGAGCCGCTCGGCCAGCGCCGTGATCTGCGGGTTGGGCGTCCACTGGCCGACCGCGGTCAGACCCGCGCCGCGCGGCCAGGCCAGGTGCTTGCGGCCGGGGCCGCCCGCTCGGACGGCGCCGGTGCGGTCGGCGTACCCGTGGCAGAACCAGTCGCGGTCCGGCCCCGGCGGCAGGAACGTCTGGAGCAGCAGCGTGCTGCCCGCCTCGGCGCTGCGCAGGAACAGCTCCCGGGCCTCGCGCGCCGAGCGCACCAGCACGGTCGAGCGCAGCCCGCTGCCGGCCGGCACCAGCCAGGGCCGGCTCCACTTGGCCACCAGCGGCAGCCCCAGCCGCCACGCGGCCGCCGCCGCGTCCTCGGCGCTGTCCGGGACCAGGGTCACCGGGTGCGGGACGCCCGCGGCGGCGCACAGCCCGGCCAGCTCCGCCTTGTCGGCTACGCGTTCGGGCAGCGCGCCGGGCTGCTGCGGCAGCAGATAGGCGGGCGCCAGCTCCTCGCGCAGCCGGCCGGCCGCGATGGCGCTCGCGTCGTCCAGCGGGATCAGCACCGCCGGCCGCGCCACGCGGGCCGCGACCCGGAGCAGGGTGGCGGCGATGTCGCCGGGGGAGGCGCCGGGCCGCGGCGGGGGATGCAGCCGGTGCACGAATCGCGACGCCCGTACGGGACTTCCCGCGGAATCGGCGACGACGTGCACCTCCACTCCCGCCCTGCCGAGCGAGCGCACGGCGCCCAGGGTGCCGTGATGAAAGGGGTTCCGGTCGATCCGCAGCAAGACCGCGGGGACCTGGACGTCCAGGAGCGACACGGGTGTTGTTCCTTCTCCTCGATTCGCCCGTGCGGGGGTTCGGGCCACCTGAAAGCCGTAACCGCACTGGCGGAATTCGTACCGATATGACTGTGTGTCAGTAACAGGAAAACGCGGCGGACGGAAAGCAACCGAGTGGGGCGAGGAGCGGGCATGGGCGCACAGCAGAGCGGTGCCAGGACCCGGCGGTCCGCGGTGATCGCGGTGGCGGCCGTCGCGTCGGTCGCCCTGGCGGTCGGCCCCGGTTTCGCCGTGGAGCCGGTCCCACCGCCCCCGGACACGCCGGTCCCGGTGACACCGAGCCCGGTGACTCCGGTCCCGGTGACGCCGACCACGCCGGCTCCCACGCCCACCAAGGCTGCCGTACCGCCGTTCGGGGCGTTCCTCGACTCGGGGCCGGTCGGGGTCGCGCGGATGGCCGGGCTGAGCCGTTGGCTGGGCAGCACCGAGCTGAAGGTCGCCCACACCTATCTCCCCGGCGACCGCTGGCGGGACATCGAGGGGGCGCCCGGATTCCTGGACGTGTGGGCGCGCTGGCGGCGGGACAAGGCCGACCGCACGCTCGTCCTCAACGTGCCCATGCAGGAGCGCAACGAGGACCACGTCTCCGACGCCGGGGTGCGGTGGCTGCTGCGGCAGGGCGCGGCCGGGGCGTTCGACGGGCACTTCAAGACCCTGGCCGAGCGGCTGGTGGAGCTGAAGGTGCCGGACACGGTGATCGTGCTCGGCTGGGAGATGAACGGCACCACGTACACCCATCGCTGCGGGCCGGACCCGGAGAGCTGGAAGGCTTACTGGAACAGGATCGTCACCACCATGCGTGCCGTACCGGGGCAGAAATTCCGGTTCGATTTCACGCCGAGCCGCGGCCGGGACGGGGTGCCCTGGACCGAGTGCTATCCGGGGGACAGCACGGTCGACATCATCGGTATGGATTCCTACGACCAGCCGACCGGGGAGTCCTTCGACGAACAGGTGAAAGAGCCCTACGGCCTCCAACAGCACGTGGATTTCGCGAAGTCCCACGGCAAACCGATCTCCTACCCGGAGTGGGGACTCTTTCGCAATGGTGACAACGCCGAATACATGAAACGCATGCTCGCCTGGATCGACGAGCACAAGCCGCTCTACAACACGCTCACCGACTACTGCCCGCACGGCGTCTGGCAGTGCTCGGCCAACCCCAGGTCGTCGCAGATCTACCGCCGCGCCCTGTACGACCTCCCCGTCCAGCCGAGCACCGCACCCACACCGGCGCCGACTCCCACACCGGCCACGGCTCCCGCTTCGCCCCCGGCCGCGAAGCCGGAGGCGGCCACCGGGTCCCTGGGCGACTGCTCGCCGGTGGATCTCGGCAACTGGATCGAGTACTGGCTCGGCGGCAGGCTCTGCATCCGCTTCGACTGGTGGTCGCGGAGTAGTTAGCACCGACGGTGTTCCCTCCACCAGCGCAGCACCTCCTTGCCCCGCTGCCGGGCCGCCGTCTCGCACAGGGCGGCCGTCAGCAGCGGGGCGGTGGGGCGGCGGGCCAGCAGGAGACGGCGGTTGGTGACCGGTTCGGGACGCCAGTGGCGCTTGTACGGCTCGTCGCCGCGCAGCAGGCTCAGCGCGCCGCGTCCGGTCACCTGGTCCGTACAGGCGTCCAGCAGCATCACGGCGACGTCCGCCTTGTGCGCGCGCAGGTCCGGATGGGCGCCGTAGAGGTAGCCGCCGGCGAGGCCGCGGGAGAGCAGGGTCAGGTCGACGGCCAGCACCTCGCCCGCGATCCGGAACTCGGTGACCACCGCGCTGCCCGATCGGACCATCGGGCCCACCGCGCGCACCAGATGGGTGCGGAAGCGGGGCTGGAGGTGCTCGGTCGTCACCCTGCGTCCCTGCCACTGGAGCCGGTGCAGCTCCAGCAGCCGGTCGAGGGCCCCGGCCACCTCCTCCGGGCCGACCGCCCGCCGCTCCACGCCCAGCGAGTCCAGCTTGCGCAGCTTCGCCCGCACCCGCTGCTGGGCCTTGTTCGACGGCAGCCGGGCCACCAGGCCGTCCATGGACACGGCGGGCAGCTCCAGGCACAGGGAGTCGGGCACCGCGCGGCGCGGGCCGGACCAGCAGCCGTGGATCCGCTCCACCGCCGCGCCCGGGCGTACCTCGCGGAAGTCGACCAGTGCCGTACGGGCCGCGCGCGCGAGGGCCGTGGTGAGCGCGCGCACCGCGGGTCCGTCGTCGGCGTCGTCCAGGAGGATGTCCGCGTAGTCGGAGATCGGCCCGCCGAGCGGTACCAGCACGGGCAGCGGCCGCCGGACCAGCATCAGAGGCGCGGCGGCCAGCAGCTCGCCGCCGGAGCGCACCAGCAGCAGCCGCAGCCGGCCGGGGCGGCCGTACGACAGCCACCACGAGTGCAGCCAGGCGTGGCTCTGGAAGGGGGTCGCGGCGGCGCACCGCCCGTACAGCCGCTCCCAGGCCGGCGCCAGCGCGGCGAAGCCGGCCTCGTCGGTGAGGAGTTCGGTGACGAGTTCGGGAACGCGCCGGGGAGTGAACCCGGGGACGAACCCGGTGCCGGGTTCGCCGGCGCGGGCGGTGCGTCCCGGCTCCGTGGCCGTCACCGGGCGCCGTGCGCGTCGGCGGCGACGGCCGGGCCGGGCACCGGGGTCGGACGCGCGGTCTCCTCCTCCGGCCGGCGCCGCGGCCGGACCAGCAGCGCGAGGGTGCCGAGCAGCCCTCCCGCGCTCGCCCCGACCAGCCCGGTCACCTTCGCGGAGGCCGAGGCCGGCGAGGTCGGCTTGAGCGCGCGGGAGAACTGGAGGAGGCCGACGTGCGTGTCGTCCTTGGCGTCGTCGGCGTGTTTGGTGAGCGCGCGGGCCACCGCGTTGGCCATGTCGGCGGCTTCGGCCGGGTGGGCGGAGGTGGCGGAGATCGAGACCATCGGGGCGTCCGGCGAGGTCGCGGCGCGCACGCTGTCGCGCAGCGTCCTCACCGGCACCCCGGCCCACACCTGGGCGTCGGCGAGCACCGCGAGCTGGGTGGCGACCCGGCCGTAGGCCTGGGCGAAGCCGAGGGCGGAGGCGGTGTCGGACTTGTCGGTGGGGACGGCGATGACATAGCTCGTCGCCGTGTACGCCGGGGGCTTCAGCTCGCCGTACGCGCCGCCGAGCAGCCCGCCCGCGAGGACCCCGGCCGCCACCAGGGACCAGGACGGGAGCGCGCGGAGGCGGGCGGGGCGGTGGTTGTCGGTCATGAGGGCTCTGCTCCCTGCTGGACGGGGAAGTGGACGGGGATGTGCGGCACCTGGAGGGGGATGTGCGGGGCGGCGAGCGCCGCGGCGTAGACGTCCATGAGCCGTGCGGCGCTGCGGGTGATGCAGTAGTGGCGGGCCGCCTCGGGGGCGGTGCGCGGGCCGGGGCCGGCGGCCTGGACCTCGGCGCGGACCTCGGCGAGGGCGCGGGCGTAGGCGCCGGCGTCGCACGGGACGCGCAGCGCGCCCGGGGCGGCCTCGGGCGCCAGGTCCTGAAGGGCCGGGCAGGAGGTGTAGCGCACCGGCAGCCCGGCCGCGAGCGCCTCCACGACCGCGAGCCCGAACGCCTCCTCGGCCGACGGCGCGGCGAGCACGTCCATCGCCGAGGCCAGCGCGGGCAGATCGGGGCCGGACGTGTCGCCGCCCGAGTCGCCCGAGCCGCCGGAGTCGCCCGTGTACGCCCGCTCGCCGGCGAACAGCACCCGGTCGGCGCCGCCCGCCGCCCGAGCCGCCCGCCGCAGCGCGCCCTCCTCCGGGCCGCCGCCGACCAGCAACAGCCGGCAGTCGTCGGGCAGTCGGGTGAGCGCCTGGATCAGGACGTCGAAGCGTTTGCCGGGGGCGAGACGGCCGACGGCGCCGATGACGAACGCGTCGGCGGGCAGTCCGAGCCGGTCGCGGGTGCGCAGCCGGGCCGCCGGATCGTAGGCGAACCGCGCCAGGTCGATGCCGTTGGGCACGACCGTCAAGCGCGGTGCGGGCACGCCCCAGCACATGAGCCGGTCGGCGACCGTGGGGGAGACGGCGACCGTGGCCCGGCCGAGCCGCTCGCCCAGCAGATACAGCCCGCGCACCCCCGCGGTGAGTGGCCTGCCCTCCATCTGGGAGTCGCCGAGGGAGTGTTCGGTGGCGACGACCGCGCGGACCCCGGCCAGTCGGGCGGCGATCCGGCCGTACAGGCAGGCTCGGTAGAGGTGGGTGTGCACGAGGTCGTAGCGGCCGCGCCGGATGATCCGGGCCAGCCTCGGCAGCGCGGCCAGGTCGAGGTTGCCGGTCATGCCGAGGTGGGTCACGCGCACCCCGTCGGCCGCCAGCCCGGCGGCCACCGGACCGGGGTTGGTCAGCGTCACCACGTCGCAGTGGACCGGCAAGTGCCGCAGCAGCAGCCGCAGTTGCTGTTCGGCCCCGCCGATGCCGAGGCCCGTGATGATGTGCAGCGCCCTCATCGCAGCCCCGCGACGGGACGGCGGCGCAGCCGGTGCAGCCGGTACTTCAGGAGCAGGCGTGCGGCGCTGTCGTTCTGCCCGACGTGCACGCGCGGCAGGGCGTGCGGGCCGTTCAGCGCGCCGGGGTCGATGGCGCAGGCGTAGCCGTATCCGGCCGCGCGCACGGCCTCCATGGCGCGCCGGTCGACCGTGCCGTACGGATAGCAGAAGCCGGTGACCCCGGTGCCGGTCAACTGCTCCAGCCGGGAGCGGCTCTCGGCGGTCTCGTGCCGCAGCTGTGTGTCGTCGGCGCGGGTCAGATCCACGTGGGTGAGGCCGTGCGAGCCGATCTCCACGCCCGCGGCCGCGGCGCGCCGGATGCCGGCGGCGGTCAGCAGCGGCTTGCGCGGGCCCAGCGGATCCCAGTCGTTGACGCCGCCGAGCCGGCCGGGCAGCACGAACAGGGTGGCCGTACAGCCCCAACGGGACAGCACCGGAAGGGCGTTGACCAGGAAGTCGGCATATCCGTCGTCGAAGGTGAGGGCCACCAGGTACCGCCCCTCGCCGCGCGCGCGGGCGGCGAGCAACTCGGTCACGGACACGCCCCGCAGCCCCTGCCGGCGCAGCCAGCGCAGCTGCCGCTCCAGCCGGGCCGGGCTGACCGTGATGCGGTACGGGTCGTCGGAGCAGTCGCCGACCGAGTGGTACATGGCGATCCAGGGAACCGGGCCGGGTCTGGAACGGTGGACCGGCGGGGCCATCTCAACGCAGGAGGACATGGGCGAGCCTTCGGGTCTGGGTGGGTACGGAACGGAGGGCGGCGGCGCGGTCCTGTCGTCTCATTCCCGGCGTCCGCCCGGAGGGGGGCTCGGCGGCGTCCCGGAGTCCCCCCGGTCGAGCCAGGCCGAGAGCGGGGACGCGTGCGAGCCGAGGCGCCGGAGCGCACGCGTGACGTAGCCGCTCGGGCGGTTCGGCGACGCGGCTGGGGGTGCCCCCTGCGGGGGGATGCGTGCCAGGCGTCGCCGAGCGGCCTGGAACGAGACGACAACGCTCAGTGCCCGGTCGCCCAGGGCCCGGCCGAGCAGGACGAACACGACGGTCACGGTGGCGACGCCGGCCGCGAGCCCGGCGAGCGGCGACCCCGGCAGCCGGGCGACGAAGGCCCCGGCCAGGGCGGCGACCCCGGCCGCCCGCAGCGGCCGGCTCAGCTCGCACAGCACGCCCGAGGTCCGGACGGGCACGCTGCGGGTGCGCATCCCGGCGAGCAGCAGGGCGGCGGTGACGGTGATGCCGGTGGCGTTGGCGGCGGCGATCCCGGTGACGCCCCAGGTGCCGACCGTCCAGGCGGCGATCCAGGACGTCACGACGATCCCGGCGCCCATCGCGGCGAGCGGGTACCAGGTGGCGCGGCCCGCCGAGAAGTAGGAGCGGACCAGGACGCCGGTGAGCGTCTGGCCGAGCAGCCCGAGCGCGTAGACCCGCATCACCTCGGCGGTCGCCGCCGTGTCATGGGCGGTGAACGCGCCGCGCTGGAAGAGGAGTTGGATCAGCTGCGGCGCACAGGCCGTCACCGTGGCGGCGCCGAGCAGCACCAGTGTCGCGGCCAACGCGAGATCCCGCTCCACCCGGGCCCGCGCCCGCTCCATGTCACCCTCGGCCAGCGCCCGCGCGACCACCGGGAAGGTGACCGTGCACAGCATCAGCGACAGCGACATCGGGATCTGCGCGACCTTCTGCGCGTAGTTGAGGTGCGAGATCGCCCCGGCGGGCAGGCCGGAGGCGAAGTACCGCTCGATCAGTACCTGCGACTGCCGGCACAGCGCGAAGAGCAGGACGGTCGCCATCAGGGGCGCGGCGAGCGCACCAGGCCCGTCCGCCGCCTTCGGCGCCGCGTCCTCCGTCCTGTCCCTCCTGCGCAACTCTCGTACGAAGAACGGCAGTTGCAGCAGAACCATCAGCAGGCCGCCCGCCGCGACCCCGACCGCGGCCGAGCGCACGCCCCAGCGGCCGCCGAGCGCGTACATCGAGGTGACGATGCCGAGGTTGTAGGCGAGGTAGATCGCGGCCGGGGCGAGGAAGCGGCGGTGGGCGCGCAGGGCCGCGCTGGCGTATCCGGCGAGGCCGAAGCTGAGCACGCAGGTCGCGGTGAGCCGGGTGCAGTCCACGGCGAGCCCCGGATCGGGCAGGCCCGGCGCCAGCACCGCCACGAACTGCGGGGCGGCCAGCGCGAGCAGTCCGCCGACCGCCGCGAACGCCAGCGCCAGCCGCGGCAGCGTCCCGGCGACCAGCGAGCGCACCGGATCCCCCGGCACGCCCTGCGCCCGCCGGGCCAGCGCCCTGCTGAACGCCGGGATCAGCGCGAACGCCAGCCCGTCCTCGATGAGCAGCGTGGCCGCGAACTCCGGCACGGTCCAGGCCACCAGGAACGCGTCGGTGTCCCGCCCGGCCCCGAACAGCCGCGCCAGCGCCTGATCCCGCACCAGCCCGAGCAGCGCCGCCGCGACGGACAGGGACGCGGTGACCAACGCGGCCCGCGCGAGAAACCGCCGGGTGGGCGGAACGTGCCCCCCGCAGGTCTGCTGCGCAGGCTCGGCGGCCGGGGAACCGACGGATGGCGGTGTGTCGGGTACGGCTGACGGGACGGTGCCGGTGGGGGTGGTGTCGGCGGAGCCGGGGTTGGCGGACGCGGTGGATCCGGCATCGGCCGACGTGGAGCCGGCGGGTGCCGGGGGGCGGGCATCGGCGGTCCCGGAGCCGGCGGATGCCGCGGATCGGGCGTCGGCGGAGCCGCAAGCGTCGGACGGGCCGGGAGCGGCAGGTGCCGCCGGTTCCTGCTCGGCAGCGTTGCCCGACCGGGCCACCGGCAGCGCGAGTGTGCCGGTGACTGGATCCGGTACCGGCCCTGGTCCGACCTCAGGCACCGGCGCTGCTCCGGTCCATGGCACCGGCCCCGCACTGGTCCCCTGTCCCGGTTCCGCGTCCGTTCCCGGCGCTGGTCCCGCGTCAGTTCCCGGTGCCGATGCCGGTCCCGGGCCGGTCTCCGGGCCCGGCGCGTCCTCGATCCTCGGGGCCGTCATCCGATCCGCCCCCGCCCCTGGCACCGAACCCGCCCCTCGTGCCGAGCCCGAACCAGCACCCGGCGCCGTACCCGTACCCGAACCCGAACTCGTACCCGGCATCGCGGCCCGCACGGCATTCGTGTGGTCGGTGTCATCGCAGGGCCGCCTTCCCCGTCGTCGTTCCCCGCTTCGTGGGTGTGCCGGTCCCACCCGGCACGTCGGCGGTGCCGTCCGCGGCGTCCGCTCCGGCCAGCGCCCACCAGGCGACCAGGCCGAAGCAGACCGCCGTCAGGACGGTCGAGGGGCCGCCGATGTCGGCGTAGGCGAAGTCGACCAGCTGCCAGACGAGCAGGCCGCACGCGGTCAGGGCGCAGTCCAGGCCGTGGCCGCCGGGCGCCCGGCTGCGCGAAAGGCCGCGCAGCGCGCACACCAGCAGGGCCAGCCAGCCGCCTACGAGGCAGAGCAGGCCGATCAGGCCCTGCTCGGCGAGGACCAGCAGGTACATGTTGTGCGGGGACAGCAGCGGCTGACGCCGGAACGCCGCGCCCGCGCCCTCCGTGTCGCTGCCGGAGGACAGCGCGAGGGAGGCGTGTCCGTCGCGGTACTCGGGGAAGCCCTTCAGACCGACGCCGGTCAGCGGGTGCGCGCGCCACATGTCGACGGCCGCCGCCCACATCGTGTACCGGTCGGTGACCGACTGGTCCGGCGCGTCGGCCACCTGGGTGATGCTGTCGAACCGCTCCTGGAGCATCGTCGTACCCATCCCGAACCCGCCCACCAGGACCACGCACGCGGCCATGGCCACCGCCCCCGCCCGCAGCGCCCGGCGCAGCCCGGCCAGCACCAGCTGCGCGGTGAGCGTGACGGCCGTGGCGATCCAGGCGCCCCGGCTGAACGACAGCGCGAGAGGGAGCAGCAGGGCCAGGGCGCACGCCGTGGCCGTGGCCCGGACGCGCACCGGGCCGCGGCCCAGCGCCAGGCCCGTCGCGCAGACCAGCCCGTAGCACACCACCGTCGCCATGCCCATCACGTCCGACGACCCGAACGTGCCGACCGCGCGGATGTCCTGGCCCTGGTAGGAGGCGCCGGTGCCGGTGACGTACTGGTGCACGCCGATCGCGCCCTGGAACAGCGCGAGGGCCACGAACGACCAGGACAGCAGCCGCAGGTCCCGGCGGTCCCGCAGGAGCAGCACCACGGCCGCCGGGACCAGCACGAAGATCTGGAGGTAGCGGCCGAGCCCGGCGATGCCGGTGCCCGGCGTGACCGCGTGCAGCGCGGCGAGCGAGACGCCGAACACGGGCAGGCCGAGCAGGACGGCGGCCCGGCGGGACAGCGGGCGGGCCCGGTCGCGCAGCAGTCGTACGGCGCAGTAGGCGACCACCAGCGCGGACAGTGCGTCGGCGGGGCCCGCGCCGCCCTCGGCGCCGGGGTCGGCCGGCAGCGCGAGCAGCGCGACCACGGCCGCCACGGGCAGCACCGGAGCGCTGCGCCAGGGGCGGGCGAGCGGCGAGGCGAGGGCCATCGGTCAGCTCCCCGTCGAGCGCACGAGCGCGGCCGCGGTGCGCAGCAGGACGCAGACGTCCCGCCACAGCGACCAGTTGTCGATGTAGGCGTTGTCGAAACGGGCCCGGTCCTCGATGGAGGTGTCGCCGCGCAGCCCGTGGATCTGGGCGAGCCCGGTGATGCCGGTGCGCATCCGGTGGCGGGCCGCGTAGCCCGGGTAGGTCTGGCTGAACTGCGTGACGAAGTACGGCCGTTCGGGGCGCGGTCCGACGAGGCTCATGTCGCCCCGCAGCACGTTCCACAGCTGGAGCAGCTCGTCCAGCGAGGTCTGGCGCAGGAACCGGCAGAAGGGGCTCATCCGGTGCTCACCGGCCACGCTCCACCGGGTGGCCGCCTCGTGCTCGTCGGCCGGGCGGTGGGTGCGGAACTTCAGCAGCGTGAAGGGGCGGCCGTCCATGCCGATGCGTTCCTGCCGGAAGACCACGCCGGGCCCGTCGGTGACCCGGAGCACGACCGCGCACGCCAGCAGCACCGGGCCGGCCAGCACCAGCATCGTCCCGGCGACCACCACGTCCAGCAGCCGCTTGCCGGCACTGCCGCGCCGCCGCGAGCCGAGCTCCAGCCGCCGCAGCCCGAACCCGGCGAGCTGGTCGCGCATCTCGTACGACGGCGAGTCCGCGTCCAGCTCCCACACCGTGCACCCCGACTCGGCGAGCGCCCGCAGCAGCGGCCCCTGCCCGGTGCGTACGGCGGGGTCGACGGTGAGCACGGTCCGCACCCCGTTCTGGATCAGTGCCCGCTCCACCTCCTCGCCGCTGGTCAGCACCGGCAGCCCGCCGTGGCCGCCGTCGGGCCGGTCGGTGACGACGCCCACCGGCCGCACCCCGCAGCGCGGGTGCCGCAGCAGCGCGGCGGCCACCCGTTGCGCGGTCGTGGCGGGCCCGATCACCAGGGCGGTGCGCGGGCGGCGCAGCAGCGCCACGCGGCGGCGCCAGTGCACCGCGCCCCGGCCCGCGCAGGCGGCCGCCGCGTGCAGCGCCCAGCAGAGCAGCAGCGTGCGGGCGCTCAGCGCGAGCTCGGGGGTGTAGGTGGCGAGCAGCGCGGCGAGGCCCAGCCAGGCCACGGCGATCCGCCCGCACACCGCGGGCAGTTCGTCGAGGACGCCGGGCACGAGCCGGGCCGCGTGCGGGCGCAGCAGCAGCGCGCCCGAGACCAGCGCGGTGACCAGCAGCGGCCGGCGCGCGGCCGCGTCCAGCGCGGCCGCGCCGGCCAGCGCCGCGAGCAGGTCGGCGGCGAGCAGGGGGAGCGGCGAGGCGGGCCGGGCGGGCGGGCGCCGCGGCGGGAACCGGAAGCCGTCGGCGGCGCGGGCCGGCAGGACGGAGACGGCCGGGAGCCCGGGATCCCAGGGGTGCGCCCCGGAGGAGGGGACGGTTCTTTCCGCGGTCACGGGTGGATGGACTCCCTGCACTCGGAGGGCACGCGCGGACGTGGTTCCGTGCGCGCGTCGAGGAGTTCGCGGTAGACGTCCGAGATCCGCTCGGCGGTGTGCCGCACGTCGTGCGTGGACAGGATGTGCCGGCGCCCCCACTCGCCCAGCGCGGCGCGCAGCGGCGGGTCGGACAGCAGCGCGGCGATCGCCCCGGCCAGTGCCGCGGGGTCCTCCGGCGGGACCAGACAGCGCGCGGCGAGGGCGGGCGGCAGGCTCTCGCGGGCGCCGTCGACGTCGGTGACCACGACCGGCCGGCCACAGCCCAGCGCCTCCAGCGGGGCGAGCGCCATGCCCTCCCAGCGGGAGGGGAGTACGACCAGGTCGGCGGCGCGGTACCAGGGCACCACGTCGCCGACGGCACCGGCGAAATGGACGGACGGATGGGCCCGGTGCCTCAACGCCTCCCGGTCCGGACCGTCTCCGACGAGCACGAGCCTCGCCCGCGGCACCGCGTCGAGCACCCGCGCCCAGGCCCCGAGCAGGAGGTCCTGGCCCTTCTGCCGGCAGAGCCGGCCGACGCAGACCACGACGGGCGCCGCGGGGTCGGACGCCGGGAGGGGCGCGGTGCGGGGTCCCGGGGCGAAGCGCTCGGTGTCGATGCCGTTCGGGACGACCGTGTACGCGGCGTGCACACCGGCGCGCAGCCCGGTCTCGCGCTCCGCCTTGCTGACGCACACCACCCGGTCGGCCCAGCGCGCCCCCCACCGCTCCCAGTGCAGCGCGAGTGCCGCGGTGGTGCCGCCGACCGCCTCGAACGACCAGGCGTGCGGCTGGAACACGGTCGGGATCCGGCCGCGTACGGCCAGCCGGCCCGCGAGGCCCGCCTTCGCGCTGTGCGCGTGCACCAGTTCGGGCCGCACCCGGTCGATCAGCCGTACGAGGCGTCGTACCTCACCCGGCAGACCCGGGCCCGGGGCGCGGCCGGCCTGCCAGCGGCGGACGTCGGCGCCCAACTCCCGTAGTCCTTCGGCCAGTTCGCCGTCCGGACAGGCCGTCGTGACGTGGAGGCCCGCCGCGAGCTGGGCGCGCGCCAGGTCGAGGACGACCCGGGCGACACCGCCGTCGACGGGTTGCGCGAGGTGCAGGACCCGGGGCCGGGGGGCGGGTGCTGACTGGTGCATGGGTGGGATTCCTCGTTCGCAGGGGGCGTTCGGGACGGTGGTCGGGAACGCGCCTCACGCCTGTGCGCCCACGGCGGCGAGGAGCACACCGGCCCATGCCGCGTCCGGCTGGGGGGTGAGGTGTGAGCTCGGCGGGTCACCGCCGCCCGGCAGGGCCGGTCCGGGATCGCACACGTCGCTGCCGTGGCCGAACGCGTTGGGGTAGGTGCAGGTCCGCCGGGCGGGTACGGTGCCCGGTTCGCTGGTCGTGGCGTTCATCGCGTCGTCCGCCGGCTTGACGCGGCCGCCGCGTGCGACCCGCGTACGCCGGGGCCCGGCGGGGAGCGTGAGCCGGGCGCCCGTCGTCGTGCACAGCGGCGGACCCAGGAACTTGCGCATGAGCGGCGGTGCCCTTTCGCATGTGCTGGAGAGATCCGCAACTCTAGTCGCTATATGTATTAATCCGGGGAAATCTGAAGAAAATGGACAAGTGTGTCGGAAGTGTGAAAGGAAGTGCCTTTGCTTACATCACACCATTGGCGGCACAACTCCCGGCGTCCGGTCGCGTTGGACACAAGGCCGGGTGTCCGCCCGGATGTTTGTCTCGATTCCCAAGGAGTACCTCTCCATGTCGCGTATCGCGAAGGGTCTGGTCCTGACCTGCGCCGCTGTCGCGGCTGTCGCCGGCGCCGCCGGCGCGGCCTCTGCCGACGCCGGCGCGATCGGCAGCGCCAAGAACTCGCCGGGCGTCCTGTCGGGCAATCTTCTCCAGGCCCCGATCCATGTGCCGGTCAACCTCTGCGGCAACACCGTCAACGTCATCGGTGCGTTGAACCCGGCGGCCGGCAACATCTGCGTCAACGACTGACGCCGGGACGCGCCCCTTCTGACGGCCGTCCGCACCGCGCGTCCGCCGCGGCGCGGACGGCCGGTTTTCGCCTTCCGCCGGACGGATCACAGGTGATCACGAATGGCGTCCGCGCGGTTGCAGAGCGCGATCGGCGCACGGACGGTGAGCTCAGGCCCCTTGTGGGCTCCCTCATGTCCGCCGAAAGGAACCCCATGCGTGCTCTGCCCACGCTGCGCGTAGCGTCCACTGTCCTCTGTGCCGCCGTCCTGGTCGGTGTCGTCGGCCCCGCCGCCGTCGCCGCCGACACGGGCCGCACCCACAGCACCGCCGAGTCCCCCGCGCCGAGCGCGGAGCAACTGCTCGTCCAGGTCAGAGTCCTGGACGGCACAGGAACCGTCCTCCAGCCGGTCATCGACCTGGTCAGGGAGTCGCTGACGAAGGGCAAGCTGGACGCCGACGAGGCCAAGAAGCTCGGCGAGGCGGCCCAGCAGGCCATCTCCGCCGCGAAGGCCGACCCGGCCCTGCTGCCCCCGGTCAAACCGACGGCACCCGCGACGCCCCTCGCACCCGGCGCGCCCGCGAAGCCGGCGGCTCCCGTGACCCCCGTGGCTCCTGCGGCGCCTGTGGCTCCTGCGGCGCCTGTGGCTCCTGCGGCGCCTGTGGCTCCCGCGGCCCCGGCCCATCCGGCCGCCGCGAAGCTCACCGACGCCAAGCCGTCCTCGACCCGCGACCTCAGAGACGACGAGCTGAACGGCCTTCAGGGCGGCGTCGCCAAGCTCCTGAAGGGGGTCACCTCCGGCCTGTCCACCGTGGTGTCGCTTGCCTCCGGCGTCGTGTCCGGCCTGGTGAACCTGCTGACCGGCACGCTCGGCGGCGTCCTGGGCACCGTGGGGGGTTTGGCGCAGTCCCAGCCCTCGGCCCACTGAGTCCAGGGCACGGACACACCCCGGCCGCCGTACCTCCGGGTACGGCGGCCGAGCGCTTTTCCCACGCGTCGTTCCCCGGGGATCCCAGGGGGATCTCATATGTCTTCTCGGTGCGGGGTTTCCGGTCCGGCCGGATGTCGTTAGGCACGGCGTCAGAAATCCCCGGGTGACGTGAGTTGCCGAAGAAAGGAACACGATGAAGTCCCTGAAGGCTGCCGCTGTCGTTGCCGGATCCGTGGCCCTCGTGGGCGTCGCCGCGCCCGCGTTCGCCTACACCGCCACCGACGTGACGCCCACCCTCAACGGCGCCGTCAACCAGCTCTCCAAGGGCTCGATCACCCTCGACGATTCGATGCCGCTCCAGCACCAGTCGGACGCGCTCGACACCGAGAACAAGGATTCCATGCTCCACACGGTCAAGGGCGCCACCGGCGCGGTGAACCAGCACGCCCCGCTGCTCGGCGGCCTGCCCCAGTAGACCCGTGTCCCGCGGGTCGTCGGTTCGTATGCGGTGAGGTTCGGCCGGTGCGCGGAACGGGGGCTTCGGCGTTGGACCGGGTCTGTCGACGACTTCCCGGTCCCCGCGGGCACGCTCTCGCCGCCCGCGTCGACAGCCTGTGCCCCTCCGCGCCGAGTGCTCACCGGGCTCCCGCGTGGGCGGTGGACGTCGCCGCCCGGACTCAGGCGATCGCCGGCGAACGGCGCCGATCCCTTGTCACCGCCTTCCCTCGATCGTGTGGAGCGGTGGGCGGGGCAGTGGTCCGGAAGGGTGAGCAGCCGCCCGGCGGACCGCGGAGGCCTCGATACGGTCGCGCGGTGACCTCAACCTCAAGCGGCCTCCGCCCCGCCGACCTCGGCACGCTCGTCCTGCTCGCCTGGAGCGGTGAGGCCCCCGACGGCGCCGACATGCCGTATCTGCTGGCCTACTCCCTCGGGGACGCCGAGGGCGGCCCGCAGACCACCGCGGCCGCGGTCGAGCACCTGCTGGCCGACAGCGAACTGCCGGTCGGCGGCGACCTGGTCGACGGCTACGACCGGCCCGGACTGCCCGTCAGCCTGCTCGTCGAGGCCGGCCAGGCCGTCGTACGGATGCCGCAGCTGGTCGCCCAGGCCGACGCGCCGCCGGAGTGGCTCGCCGCCGTCAAGGAGCGCGGCTACGCCTACCTCGTGTTCACCACCCGCGCCTGGCCCGAGGGCCGGCCCGGCAGGACCGTCGAGGCGGCCGACCTCGCCGCCTTCGCCGGCGCCGACGAGACCCTGAACGCCGCCGCGCACATCGTGCTCCCGGCCACCAGCAGGCGCCACTGATGCCGAGGGCCCTGGCCGGCGGCAGGGGGCTCGGGCTGCTGCTGGTGATCACCGGGGCGGCCGGGCTGCTCGCCTCCTGGGTCATCACGCTCGACAAGTTCAAGCTGCTCCAGAACCCGCACTTCGTCCCCGGATGCAGCCTCAACCCGGTGGTCTCCTGCGGCAGCGTGATGAAGAGCCCCCAGGCCTCGGTCTTCGGGTTCCCCAACCCGATGCTGGGCCTGGTGGCCTACGGCGTCGTCGTGTGCGTCGGCATGAGCCTGATCGCCGGGGCCCGCTTCCCCGGCTGGTACTGGCTGCTGTTCGAGGCCGGCTGCCTGTTCGGCGTCGCGTTCGTCTCCTGGCTCCAGTTCGAGTCCCTGTACCGGATCGACGCGCTGTGCCTGTGGTGCTGCCTGGCCTGGGCCGCCACGATCCTGATGTTCTGGTACGCCACCTCGCTGGTCGTCACCCACGGCTATCTGCCCGCGCCCGTCTGGCTGAAGCGGTTCCTCGACGAGTTCACCTGGCCGCTCCCGGTGCTGCACATCGGGGTGATCGGCATGCTGGTCCTGACCCGCTGGTGGGACTTCTGGACCAGCTGAAGAGTGGACAAGTCGACTGTTAGGGCAATTACGGCAGCCGGGCGAATTGTGAACAGAAGCGGTTTTCGGGCTCGTTACGCGGTACGGACGCCGAACTCCCGCATCCTGGAAGGGACCGTACCTGACATGAAGTCGACCACCCGAGGAACCCTTGCCGCCGTCCTCACGGGCGTCGCGGCCGCCGTGGGTGCCGCAGCCACCCCCGCAGCCGCCGTCGGCACGGTCCCCGTCCCCGTGCCACTGGGCGGAGCCTCCAGGGTCCTCGGCACGGAGGTGCCGCAGGCGGGCCTGGAGGTGCCGGTGCCGCTGCTGATGCCGACCCCGCCCGAGGGCCCGCGCTTCGTCCCCGGCCACCTGATGCCCGAGCGCACCCTGCCCGAGGTGCCGTTCAACGGCGCCCTGCCCGGTGCCCACCTGCGCACCCCGATCCCGGACGTCCTCGGCGAGGGTGCCGACCACGTCGGCGTCACCCTGCCCGCCAACCCCCTGCGCACCATGACTCCCGGCGTGGCCATGGACGCCCCGCTGACCCAGCCCAGCGTCGCCAACCACGGCCTCCCGTCCCTCCAGGAGCCCGCCCTCGGCGTCATCGCGCCGGTCCTCCAGACGGTCACGAACGGGGACCTGTCCACCGGGCCGGGGCTGTAGCGCCGCCGTCCCGAGGCCCCCGCACGCCCCGCATCCCCGTACGCACCACATCCGCCGGTGCCCGTCCGGCCCTGCTCCTCCCCACCGGATGGCCCCAGTGCGGTGACCCTCCGCGCCCCGCGCCGGTTAGCCGGTACGGACATCCGGTCATGGCTGTCCGGACACGGACAACCGAATCCCCAAGGAGCGAGCGATGGTCGTCGATGCGGGCGGAGTGGCGGTGGGCGCGGGGCAGGGGTCGAGTGCGCAGGCGGGGCCGGCGAGAACGTCGCGCAGAGAGGCGGCGCGGGGGCTGCTGGCCTCCGCCGCCGCGCTGGCGCTCGCCCCGGTCGTCGCCGCCTCCCGGCCCACACCCCCGGTGCGGGCCTTCGACGGCACCTCCTTCGACGAGGTGTACCGGGGCCGCCGCATCCAGGGGGTGCTCGTGCCGGCCGCGGTGAGCGGGGCGGACGAGGACGACTGGCGGATCGTCATCGACGGGCGCCCGCTGCATCTGATGCGGCGGGCGGACGGCACCTGGCTCAGCATGGTCGACCACTACACGTCGTACCGCACGCCGCTGGAGGCGACCCGGGCGGCCGTGGACGAGATGGGCCCCGGCCAGCGGCTGCGCGAGGACGTGGCACCGGGCCCGATGGGCGTCGGCGACGCGGGGACGGGGGCCATGGGCGGCATGGAGGACACGGTGGCGGGGGGTCGGCCTGGCCTACCCGGGTGAGGACGTCAGCAGGCTCAGCGCGAGCGAGCGGCGCCGGTCGGTGAACGCCCTGCTGGAGCTCGAACGGCGCGGCGAGTACGACGAGTTCGCGCGCAGACACATCGACTGCTCCATCCCCGACGGCGAGACCGGCCTGTACACCGCGCATGAGGCACCGTCCTTCCCGCCCTGGCACCGCCGCTTTCGTACGGCAGCTGGAGCTGGAGCGGGCGCTGCGCCGCATCGACTCATCGGTGACGGTGCCGTACCGGGACTGGACCCGGGATCGTACGACGGCCTCGGTGCCCCGGACGAAGGACCTGCCCGGCGGCAACGGGCGGCGCTCCGACCGGCAGGTGACGTACGACCGGGGCGTTCGCCCACGCGGCGGGCCGCTGGACACCCACAATCGGGCGCACCGCTCGGTCGGCGGCGCGCTCGGCCGAGCCGCCCGGTGTGGCCGACGACCGGCACGGTCGGACCGTCGCCCGGTACGCGAAGCTCCCGCCGAGCCGGATCCACCGGTACGCATGCGTCCGCCCGCGGGCAGGGGAAGAGCCCCGGCGCTCGGAGTGTGTGCCGGGGCTCTTGGGTGTCCGCGGACCGGACCGTCGTGCCGGTCGGACGATCCTGCTCGTCGGCCTGATCAGTGGCCGTCGTTGGAGTCGCCGTAGCCAGGATCGTCCTGCTTGCCCGTCTCGCTCATGTTGACACAGGTGTTGCCGAAGGACGGGTTCAGCAGGGCGATCACGTTGACGGTGTTCCCGCACACGTTGACCGGGACGTGGACCGGGACCTGGACCGCGTTGCCGGACGCGACACCCGGGGAACCGACGGCCGCGCCCTCGGCTCCCGCGTCGGCGAGGGCCAGACCGGCCCCACCGATCACCACGGCGCCGGTGCCGAGAGCGACGACGGCTGCCTTCGCGATGCGAGACATCACGTTCTCCTTATGCGTTGCTCGGAAAGAGTGCGGCGGCAGACCAGCTGCCGCACTTTCCGTTCAACGGCGCCGCGTGGGGGTGGTCACGGTGATCGTCCGGGGATCACCCTTTTATCGTCCGGTTCCCTCGTGGCCTCAGGGCAGCCGGCGTACCGGAGAGCCGGCCAGATACGCCTGGATGTTCTCCACGGCCTGGCCGTAGTACGTCGTGTAGTTGGCCCGCGAGACATAGCCGAGGTGGGGCGTGGCGAGCAGCCGGGGCGCCGTGCGCATCGGATGGTCCGCGGGCAGCGGCTCGACGTCGAAGACGTCGACACCCGCGCCCGCGATCCGTCCCTCGTGCAGCGCGGCCAGCAGCGCGTCCTGGTCGACGACCGAGGCCCGGGCGGTGTTGACCAGGTAGGCGGTCGGTTTCATCAGGGCCAGTTCGGCGGCGCCGATGAGGCCGCGGGTGCTGTCACCGCCGGGCACCTGGACGGACACGAAGTCGCTCTCGGCGAGCAACTCCTCCTTGGACGCGGCCAGTTCGACTCCGTGCTCCGCGGCGCGCTCCTTGGTCAGGCGCGGACTCCACGCGCTGACACGCATGCCGAAGGCGAGCCCGACCCGGGCCACCCGGCCGCCGATCCTGCCGAGGCCGAGCACCCCGAGCCGGGCGCCGTGCAGGTCGACGCCGACGGTGGACTGCCAGGGGCCGCCCGTGCGCAGCGCGGTGTTCTCCTCGACGATCCCGCGGGCGAGGCCGAGCAGCAGCGCCCAGGTCAGCTCGGCCGGCGGGATGCCCGAACTCTGCGTGCCGCACACGGTGACGCCGTACTGCTCGGCGGCGGCGTAGTCGATGACGCTGTTGCGCATCCCGGAGGCCACGATCAGCTTCAGCCGGGGCAGCCGGGCGAGCAACGACCCGGGAAACGCGACGCGTTCGCGCAGGGTGACGACGATGTCGTACCCGGCGAGTGCCGCGGCGAGCTCGTCCTCGCCGGCGAGATGCTCGCGCAGCGCGACGACCTCGACCTCCTCCTCGACCACCGACCAGTCGGCCAGCGCGGCAGCCACCCCCTGGAAGTCGTCCAGCACCGCACAGCGAAGTCGCATGTCGACTCTCCTTTCCCCGCCGCGACTGTAATCCCCGACCGGTTCTTCGAAGGGAGGGGAGGGGAGGGGAGGGTGGGTACGGCGGAGGGGGCGACGACCGGGCGTCACCCGTACGGCATGTGTGGCGCGTGCGGCAGGTGAGGCGTTCCGGCACACCCTGACGGCTGGCACCCCACGAGCACGGAGCAGATCGTTCGGGTTGGCCGGGAAGCGCTGCCGGACCGCGTCGAGCACCGCCTGGAGGAGGCCACCCGGGCCCGAACGGGCGCCCCGGATCCGGCCGAATCCGTCCCGCCCCCTGTCCACCGGCAAGCGGAGACGATCTCCACATCTGCCCACCCTGCCCCTGACCAGCAAAAAGCCCTCCCGAGGGAGGGCTGTGCACGGGCGCCCCCGGCAGGACTCGAACCTGCGGCCAAGCGCTTAGAAGGCGCCTGCTCTATCCACTGAGCTACGGGGGCCTGGTGGCGGGACCAAGGATAAAGCTCCCTGTTCCTCGACCCTGTCGCTTCGCCTCCGTGGCTCGATGTGGAGGTTCGGTGAAGCGGTCCTGATAATCGCAGGCAGGTACGAATCGTGCATCGCTTTTGGCGTCCGACGCACCGGGTGTTGTGCACTCGTTATGCCTGGACAGTGCCCGCGTCCCAGTCGTCCCTTCTGCCGGTTCTGTTCCGTCGGCGCGCAGACATGTCTATATGCTTCAGAATTCCCCTAAAATTGGGCATTCTTCGCATGTGGTGACCTTGGACGTTCGGCCTCAGCTGCTCGACACACTCTCCGCGCTGCGCGACCGTGTCGCCGCCGCACGCTTTCCGCTGCCCCTGGCCGGGGCCCCACGCGCGCGTGCCAACCGCGACGAACTCCTCGCCCAGCTCGACGACTATCTCCTTCCTCGCCTGCGGGAACCCGAGGCGCCGCTGCTGGCGGTCGTCGGCGGGTCCACCGGTGCCGGCAAGTCGACGCTCGTCAACTCCCTCGTCGGCCGCAGGGTCAGCGAGGCGGGCGTACTGCGGCCGACGACCCGGACACCGGTCCTCGTCTGCCATCCGGAGGATCAGCACTGGTTCCGCCGCATGCGTGTGCTGCCCGATCTCGCGCGCGTGTGGGAGCCCCGGCAGGAGGCAGCGGACGATCTCCTGCTCCCCGGCGAGGACCCCGCGCGCGTGCTGCGTGTCGAGACCACCGAGACGCTCCCGCCCGGAATCGCCCTCCTCGACGCCCCCGACATCGACTCGCTGGTCGCCGACAACCGTGTCCTCGCCGCCGAGCTGATGTGCGCCGCCGACATCTGGATCATGGTCACGACGGCCGCCCGCTACGCGGACGCCGTCCCCTGGCACCTGCTGCGCACCGCCAAGGAGTACGACGCCACCCTCGTGACCGTCCTGGACCGGGTGCCCCACCAGGTCGTCTCCGAGGTCTCCCGGCAGTACGGCGCCCTGCTCGCCAAGGCCGGGCTCGGCGACGTACCCCGCTTCACCGTGCCGGAACTGCCCGAGTCGGCCTGGGGCGCGGGCCTGCTGCCCGCCACCGCCGTCGCGCAGCTGAAGAGCTGGCTCGTCCATCACGCCCAGGACCCCGCCGCTCGCGAGCAGGTCATGACCCGTACCGCGTCCGGCCTGCTGAACTCGCTCAAGTCCCGCATGCCCGAGCTGGCCGGTGAGGCCGCCGCCCAGTACGCCGCCGCGCTCCGGCTCACCTCCGCCGTGGAGGCCGCCTACGACAGCGAGCACGCGCGCGTACGCGACCGGCTGCAGGCGGGCGCCGTGCTCGCCGGGGACGCCCTCAAGCGCTGGCGGGCCTTCCCGCTGGACTGCGCCGCCGGGGAGCTCCTCGACGCGCTCGTGGAGAGCCTGGCGGCGCTGCTGCTGTGCTCCGTCACCGCGGCCGACGAGCGCGTCGACGAGGCCTGGCGGCGCGAGCCCGCCGGAAACGACCCCGCCCTCGCCGCCGGCGACTCCACCGTGGAGAGCACCGAGCACCGGATCGGCCTCGCCGTACGGCGCTGGCGGCGCGAGCTGGAGGAGTACGCGGAGGAGGAGTCGCGCGACCTGGAACGCAGCGCCGCTCCCGATCCGGAGGCCGTCGCCGCCCTGGTCGCCACTGCGCTGCTGGGCGGACGCCGGGCGCGCACCGCGGGCGAAGGGCTCGCCGAGCGGCTCGGCGCCCATGGCGCGCTGCGGCTGCGCGACCGGGCCGGACGGCTGCTGGGCGAGCGCGTGGACCGCGTCATGCAGCGCGAACGCGAACGGCGCCTCGCCCCGCTCGACGCCCTCGACGTCCATCCCGAACCCCAGGCCGAACTCATCGCCGCGCTGTCCGCACTGCTGAAGGAGAGGTGACCGGTGACCGCCGTCACTGACCAGGACCACACGGATCACACCGACCACATGGGGCGCACGGGGCGCACGGAACGCACGGAGCACGACGGCAACGCGCGCGTGGAGCCGATCGAGAGGGCCGCGGACGGCCGGGCCGGCGCCGACGACGCCGACGCCATCAAGGGCGCCGGAGGTGCGGACACGGCGGTCGAGGCCGCCGTACATGAGCCGTACGCGCGCGTGGCGGACTTCGCCGGCACGTACGAGGACACCCGTCACAGCAATCACAGCAATCGCAACAACCACAGCGGTCACGGCAGTCGCGCCGGTCACGTCGATCGCGATGTCTACGAAGACGACGAGGGCGGGGAGGAACGGGGCGAGGCGCACGAGAGGGGCGGCCCGGCCGGCGCCCCGTCGTACCAGCGCCGGCTCCCGCCGCCGCACCCCCGTGTCCCCACCGCACCCACCGCCCCCGCCACCCCCACCGCGCCCTCCCCCCGGGACCCCGCCGCAGGCGCCGGTCCCGAGGCGGTACGGCCGGCCGAGTCGGTGAAAACAGCCGGGTCGGCGGGGCCGGGGGAGCCGGGCGAGTCCGGGGAGCCGTGGGGCGACGGGCTGATCGCCCGGCGGCTCACGGAGGCCACCGCCGCCGCCTTCGCCGCCGAACGCGCCTCCGTACTGGACGGCGGCGGCCGTGGCTCGGGCGGCCAGATCCCCGCCCCGCTGGCCTACGACGGCACGCTGCGCTCCCGCCTGGACGCGCTGCGCGAGCTGGTCGGGCTCTCCCGGACCCGGCTGGACAGCAGCACCCTCGCCGAGGCGGGCCGGGTCCTGGAGGAGGCGGCCGCCCGCCGGAAGCTGTCCGGCCGGCACACCGTCGTCGCCATCGCGGGCGCGACCGGCAGCGGCAAGTCACAGCTGTTCAACGCGCTCGCCGGAGTGGCCATCTCGGAGACCGGGGTACGGCGTCCGACCACGGCCGCGCCCATCGCGTGCAGCTGGAGCGACGGCGCCGCGAGCCTCATCGACCGGCTGGGCATCCCGGGCCGGCTGCGCCGCCGTCCGCTGCACACCCCGGAGGGCGAGGCGCAGTTGCGCGGGCTGGTCCTGGTCGACCTGCCCGACCACGACTCCGCCGCCCCGGAGCACCGTAAGCAGGTCGACCGGATCCTGAAGCTGGTCGACGCGGTGATCTGGGTGGTCGACCCGGAGAAGTACGCCGACGCCGTGCTGCACGAGCGCTATCTGCGGCCCATGGCCGGCCACGCGGAGGTCATGTTCGTCGTCCTCAACCAGGTCGACCGGCTGCCCGGGGACGCCGCCGACCAGGTCCTGGACGACCTGCGGCGGCTGCTCGACGACGACGGCATCGCCCTCGGCGAGCACGGCGAACCCGGCGCCACCGTGCTCGCCCTGTCCGCGCTGACCGGCGACGGCGTCGACGAACTGCGCGATTCGCTCGGCCAGTTCGTGGCCGAGCGCGGCGCGGCGGCCCGCCGGGTCGCGGCCGACGTCGACGCCACCGCGTCCGGGCTGCGGCCCGTCTACGCCGCCGGGCAGCGGACGGGCCTCAGCGAGGACGCGCGCGAGGAGTTCGCCGCGCGGCTCGCGGACGCGGTGGGCGCCACCGCGGCGGGCGAGGCCGCCGAGCGCGCCTGGCTGCGCAACGCCAACCGGGCCTGCGGCACGCCCTGGCTGCGGCTGTGGCGCTGGTACCAGCACCGCGGCGAGTCCACCACCGGCCGCCACCTCGTGCGGGCCCAGCCCGACGAGGAGGCGACGGCCCGCCAGCGCGTGGAACAGGCGGTCCGTACGGTGTCCGACCGGGCCTCGGCCGGGCTGCCGGCGCCCTGGGCGCTGGCGGTGCGCGAGGCGGCCGTACGGGGGTCCGAGGGGCTGTCCGAGGCGCTGGACGAACTCGCCGAGCGGGCCGGTCTGCCGCCGGGGCGGCCGCCGCGGCCGGGATGGTGGCCCGCGGCGGTGCTGGTGCAGGCGGCGATGACGCTGTTGCAGGTCGTGGGCGGCCTGTGGCTGGTGGGCCAGATCGCCGGTGTCATGGCACCCAACCTGGGGGTTCCGGTGCTGCTGATGGTGTGCGGGATCGTCGGCGGGCCGCTGGTGGAGTGGGGCTGCCGGATGGCCGCGAGAGGCCCGGCGCGGCGCTACGGCCAGGACGCGGAACGGCGATTGCGGGAGGCGGCCGCGAGCTGCGGGCGGGGCCGGGTGCTCGATCCGGTGGCGGCGGAGCTGTTGCGGTACCGGGAGGTACGGGAGCAGTACGGGCGGGTGGCGCGGGCCGTCAGGGGGTGAGCGAAGGGGGGCGGTGGGGGGCGAGGAGGCCGACAGGGGGGCCGAGGACGGGGCGGCGGTCCGGCGGTCCGGCGGGCAGGGTCCGGTGGTCCGGTGGGCAGGGTCCGGCGGTCCGGTGGGGCAGGGTTCGGCGGGGTGCGGTCACCCGTGTGGGTGGCGGAGTTTTCCACAGGCGGGGTGGTCCTCCACAGCGCTCAGCGGGCCCGGCCCGGCGGCGGCAGTCTGGGGTCTCGGCGATCGCGGTTCGCAGCGCGGTCGCCGTGACACAGCCGTACGGGACGGGCCCGTAGGCGTGCTGCCCGTCGGCCGCAGGAGGCAGGGCGGGGGAGGGGAGCGAGGACATGAACGAGACCGTGGTCTGCGTGGTGGGCAACGTGGCGACCCAGCCGGTGTACCGGGAGCCGGCGTCGGGTCCGTCGGTCCGGTTCCGGCTGGCGGTGACCTCCCGCTACTGGGACCGGGAGAAGAGCGCCTGGACGGACGGGCACACCAACTTCTTCACGGTGTGGGCCAATCGCCAGCTCGCGGTCAACGTGGTCGCGTCGGTGGAGGTGGGCCAGCCCGTCGTCGTCCAGGGCCGGCTGAAGGTGCGCACGGAGGTGCGCGACGGGCAGCAGCAGTGGGCCTCGGCCGACATCGACGCCGTGACGATCGGCCACGACCTCGCGCGCGGTACGGCGGCCTTCGTGCGCGCGGCCAAACCGGAGGCACAGCCGGCGGTGACGAGGCCGGAGCCGAACTGGGAGACACCGCACCCCGCGGACTCCCCGGCCGAGACCAAGGTCGGGGCCGGGCAGGAGAAGCGTCAACAGGCCCAGGAACCAGCCATGGTGACATGACGTCAGTGACCGAAACGGGTCGTGCGGCCCGGTTCCGCCCGGACGCCCAACACCCCGTACGAACCGGTGGATTTGTCGATATGCCCAGCTCATGGACGGTCCCGGCGATAACGATTACGGATCGGATCGACCATCGGAACATCCGACCGGCAGGAGAGGCCCCACGTGATCCATAGGATGCCGGGCATGCCCCCCGGGGCGCCGATTCTGCTGGTGGGACCGCCCCCCACGTCCAACGGGTCCTGCTCGAAGGGGAATTCTGTGCTTGCTGCGTTCTCTGGGTTCCACCGGTCCGCCCTCGCGGAGCGCCTGGCCGCCGCCGCGGCGGTGTCCGGCATCGTGGCGGCCGGTGTGCTGTCCGGTGCCGGTACGGCCGCGGCCGAGGGGACACCACAGGCCCAGGGCGGCGCGACGGCCACGATCAACGGCCTCAAGACGTACGGCGAGGCCGTGGTCCACGAGACCGGCGGCGACCAGCGGGTGGAGGCGGGCCTGTTCGAGATGTCCGTCGACGGCGGCGGCACCTTGCAGACGTACTGCGTCGACCTGCGCACCCCGACCCAGCGCGACGCCCCGTACCAGGAGACGCCCTGGAGCAGCACCTCGCTGGGCACCAACAAGAACGCGGGCAAGGTCCGCTGGATCCTCCAGCACTCCTATCCCCAGGTCAACGACCTGGTCACACTCGCCCGCAAGGCGGGTGCGGGCAACCTCACCGAGCAGGACGCGGCGGCCGGCACCCAGGTGGCCATCTGGCGGTACTCCGACGGCGCGAAGGTCGACGCCGTCGACCCGCAGGCCGAGAAGCTCGCCGACTACCTGGACCGGAGCGCCCGCGCTCTCGCCGAGCCGCAGGCCTCGCTCACCCTGGACCCGCCCGCCGTCTCCGGCCGGCCCGGCGCTCCGCTGGGACCGGTGACCGTGCACACCAACGCGGCCAGTGTCGCGGTCGGCCCGCCGGCGGACGCGGCCATCAGCGGAGTGCGGATCACCGACAAGACCGGCAAGGCGGTCACCACCGCGAAGAACGGCAGCCAGCTGTACTTCGACGTCCCCGAGGCCGCGACGGAGGGCACCGCCCAGCTGACCGTACAGGCGTCGACCACCGTGCCGGTGGGCCGCGCCTTCGCCTCCGACAGCCGTAGCCAGACCCAGATCCTGGCCGGCTCCAGCGAGTCCACGGTCTCGGCGACCGCGAGTGCCACGTGGGCGGCCGAGGGCGCCATACCGGCGGTGTCGGCGCACAAGAACTGCGCCAAGAGCGCCGTGGACATCATCGCGTCCAACAACGGCGACAAGCCCTTCACCTTCGAGCTGATGGGCGCCGAGCACACCGTCCCCGCGGGCGCCACCCGCACGGTGTCGGTCCCGCTCCAGGAGGACCAGGCCTACGACTTCACGATCACCGGCCCGAACGGCTTCAGCCACCGCTTCACCGGCGTCCTCGACTGCAAGACCCAGGGCGCGATCACGACCCAGCAGGCCAAGGCCCACAACGCCCCCCGCCCGGCCACGGTGGGCGGCACCACGGCCCCCGACACCAACCTCGCCACGACGGGCGGTTCGGCGATCACGCCGCTGATCGCCGGCGCGGCCATCGGCCTGGTCGTCATCGGCGGCGCGGTCCTGGTCGTCCTGCGCAAGCGGGAACAGACCGACGGCTCATGACCACCGCCGCCCGAGAGGGCGGCAGCCGGTCGGCTCGACGGCTTCGGGTCGGCTTCGGATCACTTCGCACGCCTCGTCAACCGCGATTGCCCTGTCAACCCGTCAACCGTGACCGACCCGTGCCTCCGACGTGGAACGGCCGCATCATCTCGTTGTCCTCGTGTTCGGCGAGGTGGCAGTGCCAGACGAAGCGACCGGGAATGTCGAACCGGGCCTTCACCCGGGTGACCTCTCCCGGATACGCGATCACGGTGTCCTTGGAGCCGCGCTCCCAGCTCTCCGGCGGAACCGGTGATCCGTTGAAGGGCTGCCGGTTCACCACCTCGAACGCCACCTGGTGGATGTGGATCGGGTGGGCGTCCTCGGTGAAGTTGTGCAGCTCCCAGATCTCGGTCGCGTTCAGCCTCGGGTTCTCCGTGACCGGGTCGGCCCAGCCGAGCAGCGCCGGACCGCCGACGGCGTCGAGCATGCCGAGCAGGGTGTGGACCGGTGAGTTAGGCGGTACCAGGGGGCTGCTGGAGGTCACTTCGTTGAGCGACAGCCGACGGATGGCGCTCGCCCGGCCGAGCGGTTTGCGCCCGGGCAGCCTGAGCCGCTCCGGCGGGACGCTCCTGTCCCTGCTCACCAGCGGGCCGACCACGAACTTCAGCACCTGCCCGGTCGTGGCCGGATCCGCCACGGGGAAGTCCACTCCCGGCTCACCCCGTCCGAAGGGCTGGTCCGCTCCCTCGTTGACGAGGTACAGCTCGGTGCCTTCCGGGATCCCGGTGAAGTCGACGACGACGTCGGCCCGCTCCGCGTTGGCCAGCAGCAGCCGCTCCAGCCGTACCGGTGCGTGCAGGAACCCGCCCTCGTTGCCGATCTGCCAGAACGGCACGGCCGAACGCGCCGGACGGGCGGCCGGACTGTCCGCGATCTTCAGGATCAGGAACCGGGCATTGCATCCGTTGAGGAAGCGCAGCCGGTAGCGACGGGGTTCGACCGTGAGCTTCGGCCAGGTACGGCCGTTGACCACCATGGTGTCGGCGAAGAACTCGGGGTTCCAGCTGGGGGACACGTCCGTGGTGGGGAGGTACGGCCCCGCGAACCCGTCGAAGAATTCCCGGCTCGCGGGGTAGAACAGCGAGCCGTCCGAGTGGAAGGAACGGTCCTGGATGGCCAGCGGGATCTCGTGGTACCGGGTGCCCGGTGGATCACCGGCGGCGGGAGCCGGTCCGGGCAAGGCCCCCTCGGGCAGGTCGCACTCGCCGCCGCGCAGCAGATAGAACCCGGCGAGTCCGGAGTAGATGTTGAGCCGGGTCATCCCCAGCGCGTGATCGTGGAACCAGAGAGTCGTCGCCCGCTGGTCGTTGGCGTACTGGAAGGTCGCGGTGCCCGGCTCCCATGCCACACCGTGCGCACGGGCGGACTCCTCGCGGAACTCGTCGTAGAACGAGCCCACGGTGGCGAATCCGGACGGGGTGTTGTTCGCGCGGGGCAGATACCACGCCTGCGTGTGGCCGTCGCTCTCCTCGGTGGAATGGCCGCCGTGCAGATGAGTGACGATCGGCACGGGACCGGTGTACACCCCCGGCGTCGAGGCGAACACCGGCCGGGAATCACGCCCGGTCCTGCCGCCCGGCGGGTTCGCCCAGTGCAGGGTGGGATCGACCGCCAGCACGTGCGGGCGGAACCGGCCCGCACCGTCGACGAGATCGTTCACCCACGTGACGCGGACAGGCCGGTCGGCCGTGGCCTCGATGGTGAACGACGGGTAGTGGAACGTCCTTTCGTCCTCCAGCGAGCCGTATCCCCACACGGTGGTGGACGGCAGGGTGGGCGGCAGGACCTGCTGGGCGAACTGCCGCACGCCGATGACGTACGTGTCGATCGAGCCGGTGCCGTGCCCCTTCGGGCGGCGAGCCTGCGGTATCACCGGCGGGATCACCAGCTCCGTGACGTATTTCGGGATGGTCGTGGGGTCCAGGGCGGGAGCCGGGACTCTGCCGCCGTTCGCGACCCTCCGGGCCCCCGCGGTTTCCTCCGACAGCGCCACCGCCCCATCGGGCGCCGGAAAGAGCGCGGCCGCCCCACAGACGGACCCGGCCATGAGCAGGTCTCTTCGCCCGATCATTTCTCCCGCCTTCTGCGCTCCGAAGACGTCGACCTCTTACTCACACAATGCTATGCAACGAATACGGTATGTAATGCCCTGATGCCCCGTGTGTCGCCGGCCGCCCTCCGCCTCCCGGATCGATCTAGGATCGTCTGTCATGGACATAGTGGAACTCTTCCTCGTACTGGGCCTCTTCGCCGGTATCGCGGCCGTCCAGAGCCGTCTCTCCGGCATGGACAAGCGGCTGGTGCGCATCGAGCGCCGGCTCGCTCTGGTCGCCGACCGGCTGGGGCTGGAGGAATCGGACGAGGAGCGCGCGCAGCGAGATCGGGTCGAGGCGCTGGTGCGCGAGGGCAAGCAGGTCGCGGCCATCAAGGCGTACCGCGAGATGACCGGCGCCGGCCTGAAGGAGGCCAAGGACGCGGTGGACCGGATGGCCGGCCTCTAGCCGCTCACCGCCCCGCCCGGCCACACCATCGGCAGATGCCGGTAAAGCCCCAGGTCAGAGCCTCCGCCCTTTACGGGTTTCCGCACAGGGGTGGCCGTACGGCAAGATGGGGTGTTACTTGCCAGGAGAGGGCACGAAAGGGCCCCTCACCAGCGGTTTCTTCGCCAATGAGGGGCCGTGTCAGGCGGCTTGGGCCGTCTGTGGGCCGTCGGTCGGGGGGAGACGCTTCAGGGGCCGATTGCGGGTGGCTTACCCGCGACGCTTCAGAGGCCGAGATCGGCATGCATGACGGGCAGGTGGTAACCCGACACCGTTGCCAGGGAAGTCGGCCGCCCCCCCCAATCCGGCCAAAGGGAGGACTTAGCAGCCCATGTCCGCCTGGCCCCGGGCGGGCTGCGGCCCCGGAGTGCCTAGGCTGGCACCGCTATGGAAGGACGGTGCCATGGACGCTGACTCCCGGACCAGGGCCGCGATCGAGGAGCACTGGCGGGCCTCGGAACGCGGGAACACCGAAGCCGAGCATGCTATCTACGCCACGGACGCAATTCTGGACTACCCGCAGTCAGGTGAGCGGTTCCGGGGCCGCGCGACGATTTCCGCGCAACGCGGCGGGCACCCGGCCGAGCGGCACTTCACCGTCCAGCGGATCACCGGCCATGCCAATCTGTGGGTGAGCGAATGCGTCATCACCTACGACGGTGTGCCTTCGTACTCGTTGAGCATCATGGAATTCGCTGACCAGCACGTGGTGCACGAGACGCAGTACTTCGCCGACCCCTTCGGCGCACCAGCTTGGAGGGCCGCGCTTGCGGAGCCGATGCCGGGCCGGACCATCGCCGGAGCCTGATTCTTGGCCTGGCTCGGCAATCATGGGTTCGCCGAGTCAGGACACAAAGAAACCCCTCATCGGCAGGTTTCCCACCGATGAGGGGCCAACTCAGGCAGCCTTGGCCGTCTCCGGGCCGTCATGAGCGTGACCGGCGGCCTGGTACATCGCGGAGATGGCTTTCCGGGTCCGCGTCTCGCTGGACGGCATGAGGTGCGTGTAGACGCGGAGGGTGAACCCTGGGTCGGTGTGGCCGAGGTAGAGGCTCAGCGCCTTGATGTTCTCACCGGCGTCCAGGAGTACCGAGGCGTAGAAGTGGCGGAGGGCGTGCATGCCGTGTTCGCGGGCCGCCGCGTAGCGCTCACCCTTCTCCGGGGTCGGGATGATGCCGGCGGAGGCCAGCGCAGGCTTCCATGCCTGGTCGTTGAATCCCTGGCTCCAGATCGCTGAGCCGATGCCGCTCGTGAAGACGAGGCGTTGTGTGACCTTGGGGCCGGTCGGTGTCAGCCAGGGCAAGGTCACCTCGACGGGCGGGAAGCGCTCCATGTGCTCGCGGAGGGCCGCCGACACCTCGGGGTCGAGGGGGACGTCACGGAGCTTGCCGCGCTTGGGCGGGGCGAAGACGAGCGTGCCGCGAACCTTCTTCACTTGCTGGCGGACGTACAGCCAGCCCAGGTCCCCGATGTTGTCGACGGCCAGGCCGAAGATCTCGCCCTGTCGCAGGCCGCATCCTGCGCCGAGGTCGACCATGGCCCGGTAGCGCTCGGGGAGGTCAGCCCGTACGTCGAAGACTTGTTCAGCAGACCACGGGTGCACGCGTGTCGGCGTCGGACGGGGCGCCTTGACCGATCGGGCCCGGCAGGGGTTTGAGGGCAGCAGGCGGTCATCCACGGCCGCGTTCAGCACGGAGGAGACCGCGTCGAAGATGAGGCGCCGGTACTGGGCTGACGCCACTGCGTCTTCCAACTGGCGGTTCCAGTCACGGATGTGTTCGGGCTGGAAGGAGCCGATGGGGCGGGTGCCGAGGTAGGGGAGTGCGTGCAGGCGCAACCGACCCTCGACGGCAGCCCGGCTTGTCAGATCAGTCGTGAGCGAGGCGAGCCAGCGATCCGTGTACTCCCGGAACGGGTCTGCTGCACTATCTACTGACAGCGGTACCCAGGGGAAAGCATGCGGATTATTCTCGCGTACTCAACGACGCTGGAATGAAGTCCGAGGCTCAACGCCTGCTGGATCTGGAAAAAGAAACGCCGTTCTGAAACTCTGGCAACTGCGACATATAAACTGCAAAGCCCCTGCCGCGCGACTCCGCGGGGGCGTCGTGCGGCAGGGGCCTTCATCGGCTCGTCTCAGTTTCCGTCTCATTCAGACCCGTTCACCGCTGTTCAGACGAGACCACGAGTCCGGTACGACGCGAGGCCAAGACGTCCATGAACGCCGGTGAACGCGCCCGGACTCAGCCCACCGCCCCACCAACACAGTTGGAAAGCGTGCGTCTGCTCGGTGCGCGGCCGGCGCTGGCAGGTCTCTCCTTAGCCATCGACGAAGCCCGACCGTTGGTTAGGTCCCGGGTCGTGCCCGGGCCACCCCCAACAGAGCCGGGGATGCAGCTGCTCTACAGAGTTGGACACCTCGGAAGCCGACCGCGCGTCTGAGACCCTAGCCATGGGCACTGACAATGCGCCTCGCGAGCAGAGCCCCTGACGCCACGCGTCCGCACCACAAGCGCACCAGATCGAGCGGGGAACAGCGGGGAACCACGGTGAAAGCGGTCTGGCCCGGTAAGGCCTCACCGTGAATGTCCGCGCAGGTCAGTGCCCGAACCGGCCGCAAGTGACCGCAGCTTCCCAAGCTGATGTCCTGCATGTGACCGACGCCCGGGTACGGGCGGCGCGCCATGTCGGACGACTGACCTCAGTGCGACGGTCGGCTCACGGTTGGCGCAGGCGCGCGGTACGAGCCGGGAAGCGGCCTCGGCGCTCACCGGTGGGAGGCCGGTGATGGCGACGTTTCCCCCGTGCGCTACGGTGACTCGTTTTTGTCGCGCACCTATGGGGGGTTTGATGCGGCGAACCACAGCAGCCGCGAGTGTCGGCACCGTACTCGCGTCACTTGTCCTGGCTGGCGCCTCAACGGCGTCGGCAACAGCCACCGGGTCACTCACCGTCACGACGTTGGACCGGAGCGGCAAACCAGTTTACGCCCAAGTGGAGGTCTACAACCCGAAAACGTTCGACTTCCGCATCATCGAGGGCAACAAGGCGACGTCGCTTCCCGACGGCAGCTACGAGCTCGTCACGTCTTTCGGCGATGCCGGAGACGAGCGTGCCACCGTCGGCGGTCACAGTGTGACGGTCTCCGGGGCCACGAAGACCACTTTCGACGCCCGGCAGGGCCGCCCGGTCAATGTCTCGCTCAGCCCGAACCCTGGCAACGGATACGACCACACGGTCAGCGCGTACGTCTGCACCTCCGACAACGGCCCCGCCAACATGGGCACGTCGGCGCCGGCGGGTGACCTGTATGTCATCCCGACAAGCAGTAAGGCGTACGAGCTGTCCTACGGGACCACGTACCAGCCGCAATCGGCGACCGGCGGGGACTTCTGGCTGGCGTCCGCCACGCACACGGGCGGCGTGCCGTCCGGGATGTCCGCGACGCTCAAGCAGTCCGGGCTGACTGCCCTGAAGGTGTCCGCCCGTTCGGGCCCCGACAGCGGACAGGCGCGGTTCTCGTTCGACTACCAGGCGACGACGAGCACCGACAGCTGCTCGATGTCCACGAACTCACTCCAGTTCCAGCGAGAGCTGCCCAACTACTTCACCGCTCACCTCCCGCCCGGCCAATGGGAGGTAGGCCAGCAGAGCCACGACTTCGTCTTCGACGGGTTCCACAACTACGCGGCCGGCAAGACAGCCTCGCTGACCCTCGGCCACGCGGTGTGGGGGCCCGGTGGGCGGCTGCCCAACACCTGGTACCACCAGCTGTACTTCGGGTCCATCAACCCGTTCGCCGACCCGACCCTGCCGGAGGGCGGGACGCTTGCCACCGGCACCGTGACGCTGACCCACGCGGGCAAGACGCTCTACTCGCACGCCTACGCCCACTCGGAGGGCATCGACGCGCATCCGCGGATCCCCGATGCGGGCTGGTACACGATCAGTGAAGTCGGCCGACGCAGCCTGCCGTCCGGTTCACTGTCGACCACCTCCAGCCTCACCCTGCACTTCTACGCGGACCCCAGCAAGAACGACCAGATCCGCGACTACATCACCCGGTTCTGGCCCGACGCTCTGAACACCAGGAACCAGGCGGCCCCTGGGTCAACCACGACCGTCGTCCTCGGCATGCAGCGCAACGGCACGGACGACAGCACAGTGAGCCAGCTGTCGGACAGCGTGAAGTCCGTGCATGCCTGGTACACCACCGACAACGGCGCCACCTGGCACGCCACCACCGCGAAGCCGTCCGGCGGCAACTGGACCATCGCCGTCCACAACCCGTCATCCGGCCGCGTCGGCCTGCGCTCCACGGTCACCGACACCCACGGCGACAGCTCGACGACCACGGTGTACAACGCGTACGCCATGAGCTGAGGGCTGGGCGTGGCAGCAGCCTTCATGACCTTCAATGACCGATCTCTGCAAAGCTACGGACCAGGAGGTCGCTGACATCCACGGCTGACATCAACGACGCCGAACGGGGACGCACACCAGCGTCTCGGTCCGGCTGTCACACCGGCCGACGACCGCCGCCGGAGCAGGCTCGGATCGAACTCCTAAAGCGAGTGTCGCAGGTGCGAATCCCGCCGATAACTGGATGTCAAAGGCCCCGGACCAATCTTGGTCCGGGGCCTTTGACATCCAGTTATCGGCAAGCGCGAGGTCAGCCGACGGTGTAGGCCTGGTTGGAGTAGGTCTGGGGCCGGAGGGCTGTCCTCCGGCCCCGCGCCGTGTGGCCGTCAGTAGAGATTTTGGTAGTTCTGCCAGCCGGCGCCAACCTTGATTCGTGCGCCGAACGTGCCGTCTCCGCGGCCGGGGTTGACCCAGATATTTCCGGCGGAGTCGCGTTCCAGCAGGTCCGCCTTGCCGTCACCGGTCACGTCGCCCACGCCGGTGATCGTGTTGTATGCCTGCCCCCAGTCGGCGAAGACCTCTTTGCGCGCTGCGTAGTTGCTCTTGCCGTTGCCGGCCATGAGCCACAGGTTCCGCTTGGAGTCGTACGCCAGCAGGTCCCCCACCCCGTCACCGGTGACGTCCCCGACCGCGATCAGCTTGCTGTACGCCAGGCCAGTGCGCAGCAGCGTCCGCGCCCCGAACCGGCCCTGGGCGTTGCCCGGGTACAGGTACAGGTTGCCGTTCGACGCGTTCCACGCCAGCAGGTCCGGGTACCCGTCCCCGTTGGCGTCCCCGGTGTAACCGAGCCACTTGAACTGGTTCCAGCCGGTGCCCAGGTCGGTGTAGGCGTTGCCGTTGGACAGGGTCGAGTACACGCGCAGATCACCGGACGGCGTGCGTACGAGCACGTCGTTGGTCTTTCGGTCGCGCAGAGGACCGAACGGCACCACCGTGGTGCCGGCGGGCCAGGTCGACTTGTCTTTGAGCGGGATGAAGGAGCCGTTTCCGGTGCTGTCCTTGTAGGAGAAGGTGGTCGCCGAGGTGCGGACCAGGATGTCGCCGAAGGTGTCCGGCAGGCCGTTCGCCGACTGGAAGTCGTGGAACGCCGGTGCGCCGCCGGGCAGCAGGGTCGTACCCGTGGCGGTGGCGTCCGGTCCCCGGCCGTCGGCCGGCCGTGCGGTGATCTTCCACGTGTAGGGCCCGATCGAGGGCCGGGTGATGCCCGGCTCGGTGCCGTCCCATTGCGCGGTGAACTGCGCGCGGGCTGGACCGCCGGCGACGGTGCTGACGACCCTGCCGGTGGCCAAGCTCGTTACGGTCAGCGCCCAGGAGGCGATCGGCCGGGAGACCTGCCACGTGCCCCGCCACCCCGTGCCGTCGCTCCTGACGCCGGTCGTCTGGCCGTACAGGGCCACGTCGGACGGCGACACCCCGCTGGGCACCACGTGCACCGTGCCGTCGCTGCCCGCGTACGCGATCCCTCCACCGTACGGGTCGACGGTCCAGCCTTGTCCCAGCACGGGGTCGGTCAGGTCGGCGACCTTGCGGGTCTGCGCCGTACCGCTGGTGACGTCGGTGACGCTGAGGGTGCTGCCGGAGGCGGTCGCCACGAACCCGTCGCCGAGCGCGGTGTCCCCGTCGGCGGTCCACGGCACGGGCACCGACGTGCGGGTCACCGTGTTGTAGACCCCGGCGCCGCCGTCGGCCGTGGCACAGGCCCAGTAGAGCCACGGGCCGTTCGCCCGCAGTACCGACAGCGGGCAGTCCGCGACGGTGAAGGTGCCGGGCGCGGGGGCGGTGGAGGGGGACGTGTTCAGGTTGACGCCGGTGACCGTGCCCGGCGCGGTCTGGGTCCACAGGGTGGTCGCGGACAGCGCGAACGTGCTGAACGGCCGCTCCTCCGCCTCGACGCCCGTACCGACCTGGATGATCCGGGTCCCTGCCGGTGTCAGGCCGCTGAACGCCTCGGTCGAACCGGCCACCTGGACATCGCGCAGGTCGGACAGGCCGGTGGAGAACTTGGACCCGGCGCCCGAAATGATGTCGCCGTTCGCCGTGTCCACCTCGACCGGTGAGCCGTCGACGGACGCGAACAGCGCGTCACCCTGCGGCAGAGCAGTCAGTGAGGTGGTCGCACCCGTGGTCCCCGCGGCATCGACGGGCAGCTCTGTGTGCTCCATCCGGGAACTGCCCGGGGTGTACGGGCTGGTGTAGGCGGCGTCCAGTTCCCCGTTCGCCAGCGCGAGGGCGTCCGGCCGCCAGGTGGTCACTGGGAAGTCCGCGATCGCGGTCGAGACCACGGAGCCGTCGGAGGCGGCGGTCAGCACACGCATGGTCGTGCCGGACGCCGATGTCTGCGCGACCACGACCTTGCCGTCCGGGGACTCCTGATCGGTGGGCGGCACGGTGGCCGGGTATCCGGTGCCCAGGGACTGGCCGGGCCCCCCGTTCAGCGGGAGCGCCGACAACGTGAAGCCGGAACCCCCTGCCGACGTGACCACGATGAGGTTGTCCCCTACCACGCCGACCGGGCGGGACGGGCCGGGCAGACTCAGGGTGACAGACACCGGGGACGCCGTGACGTCGCTTGCGTCGAAGACCCGGACGTCGCCGGCGGCGTTCAGAAAAACGAGCTTGCCGTCACCGACAGCGAACTGTCCCGTCCCCGGCAGCGAGGACGCGTCGATCACGGAGTTACTGCCGTCAGCGTTGATCCACAAGTAGTACTGGGCGCCATTCTGCTCATAGCCGATCAGCATGTGATCGTTGTCCCCGCCGCCCCAGACCGAGCTGCTGAACACGGCGCCGGTCGGCGCGGCGACCGGGGTGAGGGTGCCGTCCGGCGAGGCGAGTGCCAGCCCCCTGCCGTGGTTGGACACCAGGGCCTTTCCGGCGAAGGCGCCGTACACGTAGCAGTCGCAGGCCGTCTGGCGGCTGCCGTCGGAAAGGCTTTCGAACACCAGCGGAGTGCCGCTGGCGCCGTTGGCGTAGAACGCCACCAGCCCGTTGCCGGCGTACCGGGCGTCCCGGGTGCCGGCCGGGAACGCCAGTTGCGTGGTCGTCCCGGAGGCGAAGTCGGTCCAGGCGTAGCTGTTCCCGTAACTGCCGTGCAGGACGCCGGACGAGGAGACGCCCGCGACCTGGCCCGGGTCGACGGAGGCCGGAACGGTCTCGGCCGGCAGGGTGATTGGCGCGGTGACCGGTCCTGGCGCGGCGGTGTCCGCCCAGGCGACGGGACCAGCGAAGGTTGCCGCGAGCACGGTCGCGATAGCCGCGGCCAGCAGACGGCCGCGTCTGTGAGGGTGTTGAGCCACCCGTTCCTCCCCATGAAGGGAGCGCACCGGGCGCTCAACGCCGGCCATGGTGGGGGGAAGGGGAGCACGCCGGCGGCCGGTACCCGGTCCGCTCAAAGTCACGACAGTGTACGCATCTTCCCCTGCGCCACAGCAGGCCCCCACCCCACGCCCGCACGTGATATCGCGGGCCTGAAGTACGGGTGTGGCCCAGCGGTGTTGGCGCGGGCGTTGGACCGGGCGCCGTGCGCGGTCTCCCTGGGCAGCGTCTCCATGTGGTTCCACATCACGGGAAAGCCCCGCCAGCGCCAGGGCTCAGTGGACGATCGGCCGAGCCGCAGGCCCAGTTGGCCAGCGTTCTGCCTGGCGACCGGCTCATTCAGTCGGCCAGCGGCCTCTATGACCCTCGTTGACCGATCTCTCTAGAGCTACGGATCAGAAGGTGTCCGTGGCCCATCCGTGTCCGATCGTGCGGGGAACCACGGGGAACAGCGGAGCCCATCGCGCTCCGACCCGGGTCGGGGAGTTGCCAGGTCAGCGGGCATCCGTATACGCGACTTCCAAATTGGGGACAACGCGGCTTGGTCGCCAACTGAATCAAGCCACCGCGTACACCGCGTCGCGGCTGTGGTCTGTAGCGTCTGACCATGCGGAAGCGGGTGACCATCGTTCTCATAGCTTCTCTGGTCAGTGCGGCGGCGATGTACGAGATCTACTACATATCCCCGTTCGGGCGTCACGATCGAGAAGCCGCAGCCTATGAGCAGTCCATGCGTAGCCGTGCGTTGCAGGTTGAGGGGACAAGAGTCATCGATGGGTCGGCTCATGTGACATCCAGTCCAGGCAACGGCGGGTACTGCTGGCTGCTGTCGACACTGGAGATCTTCCCCAGGCTGGCGACAGCCGACCGTGGAGCTTGGGCCGTCTCTGGGCCGTCCGAGGTCACCCGATGCTAACCAACAACGACAGAAGCCCACGGCATCTGAGCAGCTCAGAGCCGTGGGCTTTGTCAGTCCCGCTTTGTCAGCGAGACCGGTGATCAGTAGACCGGCAAGTCAGGCCGCACTAAGCGTGCTGTGGCAGTCAAACGCGCCGTCCCCTTCAGGGGCGATGAGGGTCGCTCGCTGCCAGGAGGTGACCGCGGCTGGTTGCGACGCGGAGCACGTCTCGCAATGCCCCGGTCAGTTCCTTGGCCAACCGTCGCAGGTCCTCCGGGCCCTGGTCGTGATCGTCGAGGGCGCCCGAGGCGTGTTCCAGCAGCTCGGCTGCCGTTCCTAGTAGTACCGCTTCGATGTTGTCCGCCAGGCGGGACATGTAGCCGCCTCTGTCGTTGGTGTTCAGGTAGCAGGGCTTGCCTTCCGGCCCCGACCACGGGAGGAGTCGTAGTTCGTTCGGTGCCGTCATCCCTGCATCTGCCTCTCGTCGGTCACGTGGTGGGTGGTGAAGACCGCGTCAACGCGATCCCCTGGGAACGCCAGAAGGGCGGCCTCGATGACTCGCCCGGCGGCGTCGGTCGCGACGCGCGTGATCGCGAGGACTGCCTTGGAGGAGCCGCTCCGGAGGGCCGATGCTTCGTCCTGCGTTGGTGGGCGGGCGCATACCGTTTCCCGGACGGTTGCCGACGGTGAGCCCAGAACGGCAAGTCGTAGAGCGGTCTCCTGCCAGGAGGGTTCGTCGTCCAGCACTCCAGCCGGTACCAGGTCGCGCGGGATGTAGATGCGGGCCAGTCCGCGCGGTGACTCTTCCTCGTGGCTGACGCAGAAGAATTCAGTGAGTGGACTTCCCGTCGGCACCTTGAGCAACGTCGTCAGATGACTGTCTGCCGGAACCGTGGTGGTGCGCACGGTGACACGCAGGGCCGCTTCAGCAGCGGTCCAGGGGTCCAGCGTCCCCCATCCGCCGACGTACACGATCTTGCGTGGTCGGCGGCGAACAAAGTTGCCCTTGCCGTGGATCTTCTCGACAAGGCCTTCGCCCTGGAGGACTGCGAGGGCGCGCCGCAGCGTCACCGTGCTGACCTTGTAGCGGTCGGCGAGGCCGGCCTCGGACGGGAGACGTTCGCCGGGCTTGATGCGACCGGTTGTGATCTGCTGCCGAAGATCCTCGGCGATGTCGTGATGGCGTGAAGACACGGCCCGGATCACCGCCTTCTCAGCATCCGTACGGCGGCGAGTCGGGTTCGCGTGTGTATGGTCAGCAGCTCGCCCGACTCGAAGAGGAGTTGCTTGGCGCCGTTGGACAGTTGGAAGAGGTTGCCCACGCGGCATGCCCGGCCGCCGACCTGGATGATGTCGCCGCGCTGAACAGTGGTCGCGGTGACCTCCACGTTGGATACCAGCTCGCCGCCGGGAACGGGAGCGTTCACCGCTGCACCTCCCCGGGCGTGGACTGGTCGTATGTCGAGTGACATGGGCAGTCGCATGTCTCGTAGACAACCGGCAGGTCGACCGGTGCCGGGGCGGGGGAGGACTCCGCGCAAGCGGGGTGTGTACCGATCCGGCACGCGGTCGATCGGTAGGAGGCAGCCGAGGCACCCTCGACGCGGGGCTGTTGGCGGGAAGGCATCAGTGGACCCCCGCCAGGGCCGACCAGACTTCAGCCGGCAGGTGGGAAGCGACGACCACCGGGCGCGGACGTACTCGTTCCTCCCGAGCCAGCACGTACGGGCGGACGAGCGCGTTTTCCTCACCTCTGAGCGGGTGTCGGTGGTTCGCGGTGTCGGAGGCCCGGCCCAGGACGACCGTCGACGCGTCAGCGGACGCACGGAGGGCGGGTGCGGCCGGCGACCTGAAGGGCGTTAAGGGGCGGCGGTGCCTGCCCCTGGGAAAGTACCGCGCTCTGGTGAGCGAGACGGCACGGCGGATACGGTTGAGCACGCTACTCAGCTCCTATCGCTGATGGCAGGTCCCCCGACATCGCCCGTCGTGGGGACCGCTTTGCGTACGACCGCCCAGAGGGTGCGGCCGTTCAGGCTGGTGGCGACGAGACCGAACCGATCGGCTTCCGCCACCGCTTCCAGAACCTCCCGCCATAAATCGGCGGAGAGCGAGTCCGGCACTTCCGCTTCGACCGATGCGTACCGGTCGTGCTCCTCCACTCGCACGACGAGCCCGACGGCGGACAGCCGGGCAGCGATGGCCGCCGCGCTAACTCCCGAAGCGGGCACAGGGCAGCCTCCGTCACCGACGAATCACTTTCAGTGAAGCTAGTTAACTAGATTAGAGCTAGTGGACTAGATTTTCCATATGCCTGAGCAGCCGCCCTATCTCCGTATCGCCGACGAACTCAGGCGGCGGATCGCGGAACACGTATGGGAGCCGGGGGACCGTCTGCCCTCCCGTGCCCAGATCGGCCAGGAGTGCAGCGTGGGCGAGAACGTCGTCCGTCGCGCGCAGGAGCTGCTGATCTCCCAGGGTGTGCTGGAGGGGCGGGCGGGATCGGGAACGTATGTCGCCGAGCCCCGGCAGCGAGTCCGGGTCGTCCGGTCGTCGGCCCGGGAGCAGCCGAGTGGATCACCGTTCCGCGCGGATATGAAGGCCGTGGGCAGGCAAGGTGATTGGGAGAGCCGGACCGATGCCAAGGTCCCGGCGCCTGCGGACATCGCGGCGCGGCTCGGCATCACCGAAGGCAGCCTGTGCGTCCGGACGACGTACGAGTTCCTGGCCGACGGCAGGCCCGTGCAGCTGTCCACGAGCTGGGAGCCGTACGACCTCACCGCCGGCACTCTCGTCGTCCTCCCCGAGGGAGGGCCGCACGCCGGGGCGGGCGTCGTGAACCGCATGGCCGCGATCGGCGTCACCGTCAGCCATGCCGTCGAGCAGCCCGAGCCGAGGCACGCGACCGCCGAGGAGGCGTCGATACTCGGCATCCAGAAGGCCGCGCTCGTCACGCACATCCGGCGGACGTACTACAGCGATCAGGGCCGGCCCGTCGAGACGGCGGACATCGTGGTGCCCGCTGCTCACTGCGAGATCGTGTACGAGATCCCGATCAACCGTTAGTCGGCGCCCTCGCCAGCGAGCCAATCTGCGAGCGCGGAGAAGTCGGCTTCTACGAGGCCTTTGGCCGGGTCGACGCGGTGAAGCAGCGACGCCCCAGGGTGCTGAGCAGCGACCCAGACGCGATCCACGGCGCTGATCTCGTCGTCGACCCAGATGAACGGTCGACCGTCCGCCCACTCGACCAAGGGGCGAGTCTTCCAGTGCAGGCCGCGCGGTCCCTCGTCGGCGCCTGCATCCGGCCACTCCACCACAGGCAGCTTCGGCAGTCCGAGGCGCGGGGCGACGACTTCGTTCGCTTCCTCCATCCACGTCGTGGCCCAAGCGAGACGACAGCCCAAGGCCAGCAGACGCGGTCCGATCCTGGGATCGAGCCGATCAAGCAGCGGGTTCCCCTGGTCGACCGATGCCGAGGAGTCGTACGACGCCCCGAACGGGATCAGCGGACCGTCGACGTCGAGGAAGAGGATGGGGCGCTCCGCCGTGCCTGTCACAGCGGCACGGTAGCCCCGGAACAGCGAGGGGGACCCGACTTCCCGGGCCGTCCCTGGGCCGTGCGAGGGTGCCCGAGGGTACTCGACAGCGACCGACAGTGACAGACGAGCTACCGTCGTCACCGCAGAAACGCCAGGTCAGAGCCCCCGGACCAAACGGGTTAACACCCAGGGCTGGCAGTCAGGCAAGATGGGGTGTATCTGCCCACTGCCAGATTTCAAGCTGCCGGACGGTTTCTCTTGGCTGAGTTCATTTACACCATGCGCAAGGCGCGTAAGGCGCACGGCGACAAGGTGATCCTCGACGATGTCACCCTGAACTTCCTGCCGGGGGCGAAGATCGGCGTCGTCGGTCCGAACGGTGCCGGTAAGTCGACCGTGCTGAAGATCATGGCAGGGCTGGAGCAGCCCTCCAACGGCGACGCCTTCCTGACGCCGGGCTACAGCGTCGGCATCCTGCTCCAGGAGCCCCCGCTCGACGAGGCGAAGACCGTCCTGGAGAACGTCCAGGACGGCGTCGCCGAGATCAAGGGCAAGCTCGACCGGTTCAACGAGATCGCCGAGCAGATGGCGGTCGAGTACACCGACGCCCTCATGGACGAGATGGGCAAGCTCCAGGAGGAGCTCGACCACGCCAATGCCTGGGACCTCGACGCCCAGCTGGAGCAGGCCATGGACGCCCTCGGGTGCCCCCCGGGCGACTGGCCCGTCACCAACCTCTCCGGTGGTGAGAAGCGCCGCGTCGCGCTCTGCAAGCTGCTGCTGGAGCAGCCCGACCTGCTGCTCCTCGACGAGCCCACCAACCACCTCGACGCCGAGTCCGTGAACTGGCTGGAGCAGCACCTCGCCAAGTACGACGGCACCGTCGTGGCCGTCACCCACGACCGGTACTTCCTCGACAACGTCGCGGGCTGGATCTGCGAGGTCGACCGCGGCCGCCTGCACGGCTACGAGGGCAACTACTCCAAGTACCTGGAGACCAAGGCCACCCGCCTCAAGGTCGAGGGCCAGAAGGACGCCAAGCGCCAGAAGCGGCTCAAGGAAGAGCTGGACTGGGTGCGGTCGAACGCCAAGGGGCGGCAGGCCAAGTCCAAGGCCCGTCTCGCGCGCTACGAGGAGATGGCTGCCGAGGCCGACAAGATGCGGAAGCTGGACTTCGAGGAGATCCAGATCCCGCCGGGCCCGCGGCTCGGCAACATCGTGGTCGAGGTCGACAAGCTCAACAAGGCCTTCGGGGAGAAGGTGCTCGTCGACGGGCTCTCCTTCACGCTGCCGCGCAACGGCATCGTCGGTGTGATCGGCCCGAACGGCGCCGGCAAGACCACGCTGTTCAAGATGATCCAGGGCCTGGAGACCCCGGACTCCGGCGACATCAAGGTCGGCGAGACCGTCAAGATCTCGTACGTCGACCAGAGCCGCGAGAACCTCGACCCCAAGAAGACGCTGTGGGAGGTCGTGTCCGACGGACTCGACTACATCAACGTCGGCCAGGTCGAGATGCCGAGCCGCGCGTATGTGTCGGCCTTCGGGTTCAAGGGCCCGGACCAGCAGAAGCCGACCGGTGTCCTCTCCGGCGGTGAGCGCAACCGGCTCAACCTGGCGCTGACCCTGAAGCAGGGCGGCAACCTGCTGCTCCTCGACGAGCCCACCAACGACCTCGACGTGGAGACCCTGTCCTCCCTGGAGAACGCGCTGCTGGAGTTCCCCGGCTGCGCCGTGGTCGTCTCCCACGACCGGTGGTTCCTCGACCGGGTCGCCACGCACATCCTCGCCTACGAGGGCGAGTCCAAGTGGTTCTGGTTCGAGGGCAACTTCGAGTCGTACGAGAAGAACAAGGTCGAGCGGCTCGGCCCGGACGCCGCGCGTCCGCACCGTGCCACCTACAAGAAGCTGACCCGGGGCTGATCGATCTTGCGGCACATCTACCGCTGCCCGCTGCGCTGGTCGGACATGGACGCCTACGGCCATGTCAACAACGCGGTCTTCCTCCGCTACCTGGAGGAGGCCCGCATCGACTTCATGTCCCGCCGGGGCGCCGAGTCGAAGGACGGGTCGGTGGTGGCACGCCATGAGATCGACTACCGCCGCCAGCTCGTCCACCGGCCCACGCCGGTGGACATCGAGCTGTGGGTCACGCACATCCGGGCCGCGTCCTTCACCGTCGCCTACGAGGTGAAGGACGCGGACGCGGTCTACGTCCAGGCCTCGACCGTGATCGTCCCGTTCGACTTCGAGAACCAGGCTCCGCGCCGGATCACCCCGCAGGAGCGCGAGTTCCTGAAGCAGTACACGGACGACACGGACGAGACAGGTGACGGCGGGGAGGCCGTCGCGGCATGAACGTGCTGCACCTCGCCGACGAGACGGAGGCGGCGGACCTCGCCGCCTTCCTCTCCCGGCTGCTCCACTACGACCGTGGAGCCGCGGTGCGCCTCCAGGCGGCCGGCACGGCGCTCGCCGTCTTCGGCCGCCCCCCGTCCTTCGAGGTGCTGGCCGTGCGCGCGGTGCGGCTGGCGAAGCCGTACGAGGACGGGCTGGAGGTCACCCTCGACGTGACCGTCTCCGCCGGTGAGCTGCTGGAGTCCGTGGACGAGCGCGCGGCCACCGCCGCCGTACCGGCCGCGGTCACCGGTCCGCCGTGGGCCGGGGTGCTGCCGCCGCGCGGCGGCTGGCGGCCCGAGCCGGGGCTGCCCGTCCCGGACGCGCTGCGGGCGACCGTCGCCGCCGCGGTCAGCGAATTCCGGTCCCGTACCGAGGAGTTGGGGCCCGAGGGGCGTACCCGCGCGGAGCTGGACCGGATCGGGCGGGACATCTGGTCCCGGGAGATCGGCCCGGCCGGCCTCCCGGTGCGGGCCGTGCACGCCGCCCAGTCCCTGGGCTTCCTGCGGCCGGGCACCGAGGCCGCCGACACCGGGCTGTTCTCGTCCGGGGCGTGGCTGCGGCTGCGTACGCCGTACGGCTCCGTCGCCGTCCGCAGGGCCGGGCTCGGCCCGCTCGGCGTCAGCGTCCGCTGAACCCACGGAACCAGCGCGCTCAGTCCGGGGTGTTGACCATCGACTGGGCGGCGTACGTCAGGTAGTTCCACAGCGTCCGCTCGTGCTCCTCGGGCAGCCCGAGCTCGTCGACGGCCACCCGCATGTGCCGCAGCCACGCGTCGTGTGCCGCGCGGTCCACCTGGAACGGCGCGTGCCGCATGCGCAGCCGGGGGTGGCCGCGGTTCGCGCTGTACGTCGTGGGGCCGCCCCAGTACTGCATCAGGAACAGCGTGAGGCGCTCCTCGGCGGGGCCCAGGTCCTCCTCCGGGTACATCGCCCGGAGCTGCGGGTCCTCGGCGACTCCCGCGTAGAAACGGTGGACGAGCCGACGGAAGGTCTCCTCCCCGCCGACCTGCTCGTAGAAGGTCTGCTCCTGAAGCGTGCCGCGCCGAATCTCATTCACCCGTACATCGTCTCAGACCCGGTGACCCAGGACTCAAGGCTTAGGACCTCCGGGGCGCTGCGCACCTACTGTGGTCGCATGGGCGCGTACGACACCGAGACCGCCGCTCCGGCCGCCGCCGCGCGGGCCGCGCTGGTGCGGGAGATCGACGCCGACGGGGCCTTCGCCGAGGACCCGGTGTGGCGGGAGGCGTTCGCCGCCGTGCCCCGGCATCTGTTCGTGCCGTACTACTACGTCGCCGGACGCGGCGGTCACCGGCGCCGCTGGGGCGAGAGCCCCGACCCGCGGGCCCGCGAGGAGTGGCTGCGCGGCGCCTACGCGGACGCCCCGCTCGCCACCCGGCTGCGCGACGGCGAACTGGTCTCCTCCAGCAGCCGGCCCTCCCTGATGGCCCGGATGCTGGCCGCGCTGCGCGTCGCGGACGGGAACCGGGTGCTGGAAGTGGGCGCCGGCACCGGCTACAACGCGGCCCTGCTGGCCCACCGGCTCGGCGACGACGACCTCGTCACCACGATCGACCTGGAACCGGAGATCGCCGAATCGGCCCGCCGGCATCTGACGGCGGCCGGGCACCGTCCGTTCGTGGCCACCGGCGACGGCGCGCGCGGCGTGCCCGAACGCGCCCCCTTCGACCGGATCATCGCCACCTGCGCGCTGCCCACGGTCCCGCGCGCCTGGCTCGCCCAGTGCCGCCCCGGCGCCCGCGTCCTGACCCCGCTGGCCACCGGGCTGCTGACCCTCACGGTCCGGGACCGCGCCCACGCCGAGGGCCGTTTCCTGCCGCCGGCCGTCTCCTTCGTACCGCTGCGCGGCGGGCGGCGGGCGCAGTCGCGGGGGCCGTCGCTCGCCGGGCTGCCGGGCCGGGTCCGCGAGCAGGACACGTTCCGCTTCCTGCTCGCCCTGACCCGGTGCGTGCTGGAGCCGCGGGAGGCCTGCGCGCTGTGGGAGCGCGAGGGCGGGCCGGGGCGCGAGCGCTACGGCGTCACGGTCGGTGCCGAGCGCGCCTGGGCGTGGCTGGACGACCCGCGGGGGCCGTACGGCTGGCCCCTGCCGTGACACGGCCCCGGCCGTGCCCGGCTCAGCCGCGGCGGACGGTGATCGTCGTCCAGGCGCCCACGTGCACCCGGTCGCCGTCCTGCAACGGGACCGGCACGAACGGCTGGATCGGCTCCTCGGAGAGGTTGACCGTGGTGCCGTTCGTCGAGTTCTGGTCGACGACCGCCCAGGTGCCGTCCGGCTGCTGCACCAGCACCGCGTGCTGGTGCGAGACGCCCGGGTCCTCCGGGGGCACCGCGAGGTCGATGTCGGGGGTGTCGCCGGTGGAGTGCCGGCGCCGGCCGATGGTGACCTGGTTGCCGCTGAGCGTGCGCTGCTGCTCGGGCGAGTACGCGGGCAGGTTGAGCCCCGCGGCCTCGGGGCCCGAGCGCTGCATCATCGCCATGAAGTACTCGCGGTCCGGACCGATGGTCGCCGTCCAGGTCGCCGGACCGGCGGCCGGCGGGAAGCCGGCGCCGGGCGCGGGCGGCTGGGAACCGGGCTGCGGGTAGCCGTAACCGCCGCCGGGGCCGCCCTGGGGGCCGCCGGGAGCCGAACCGTGTCCCGGTCCGGCCGGACCGGCGGACGACGGCGGGGAGAGCACCCAGTCGTCCTCACCGCCGCCGAAGGAGGGGCCGCCGCCGGGCGGGCCGCCGGCCGGGGGCCGGGCGGTCTCGCCCGGGAACGCGGGCGGGGCGGGCGGACCGGACTGCTGGAACGCCTGCGGGGCGCCGCCGGGACCGGCGGGCGGGGTCGGACCGGGCGGCGGGGGCACCGGACGCGAGGGGTCGGCGCCGAAGCCCGAGGGGCCGCCGGGAGGAGTGGGGGCACCGGGAACGGAGGGAGCACCGCCGAACGACGGCACACCCGTGGGACCGCCGGGACCACCGGGGCCTCCGGGACCACCCGGGCCCTGACCCGGGCCGGCACCGAAGCCGGACGGGCCGGACGGACCACCCGGGCCGCCTTGTCCGCCGGGACGCTGGCCCGGCACCTGACCGGGACCGGCACCGAACCCGGGAGGACCGGCCGGACCGCCGGGGCCGGCCGGACCCTGGCCTTGGCCCGGCCCCTGGCTCTGGCCCGGAAGCTGTGCGCCGCCGAACGCGGGCGGGCCGGGAGTCGTCGGCGGGCCGGGCGGTGTGCGCTCACCGCCGAACGGCGTCGGTCCCGACGGCTCGCTGCCGAACGACGGGATCGGCTCGGCGGGCCGGTTCACCTGCGAGGGCCGCGAGCCCTGGTACTCGTACCCGTCGCCGCCGCCGTACGTCGCGCTCGGCGGGTCGAAGCGGGGCTGGGGCGGGCGCGGGGCGGCCGGGGTGTACGAGGTGGCCGTGTTGGTGAGGAAGTTCCACCGGCACTCCTCGCAGAACGGCGCGCCGCCCTCGCGGGGCGTACGGCACTGCGGGCACAGCTCGGGCTCCGGGGCCGCCGCGGCCGGTGGCCGGCCGCCGGCCGGGCCGCCCTGCGGCGGGAAGCCGTAACCGCCGGCGGGCGGGGGCGGCGGGGGCGGAGGTACGGCACCGGCCATGCGGTGACCGCAGACCTCGCACCAGTCGTCGGAACCCGACTGGTGTCCGTTCGGGCAGGTCGGCATGTCGGCGCTTCCCCTTCTCCTACGTTTCCAGGGCTACTTCTTTACACGAACAGTCTTTGTGGACCGGGTTTCCAGAGTCATCTCGTCGGCCTCGGCCACCCTCGTCTTCAACCGCACAGTACCTGTCGCGGCGTCGACCACGTCCACCACCTTCGCAAGCAGTTTCGCAGTATCCGCGTTTCCGGAGATGCTGGCGAGCTGAACGGCACGCCCCAGTTTGGCCGTTGCGCCATCGAAATCGCCCGCTTTGCGGAGATCGAGACCCTTCTGGATGACGTGCGCCAGTTCGGCCTGTCCGGTGTAGTGGGCGACTTGGGGGTTGATCGAGGTGGAGGCCGTCATGTCGTCGGTCCACACCGCCCGCACGAGGCCCTGTGCCCCGAGGTTCTGTACCGAACTGTCCCCTTGTGGCACGACCAGCGAGACCCGGGCGGCGAGCATCTCCTGGCCGAGGCCGGCCGCCGGGACCTCCACACACAGGTGGTAGTCGCGGGACTCGTCGCCCCAGGACCCGGTCGGATAGTCCCCGGCGCGCGGCCCCGCCTCGGTGCGGCGGGCGGTCAAGTCCTCGACGGAGGGCGCGACTTGCTTGACGAACCGGATGGTCGTGCCGACCGGCGTCCACACCCGCAGACAGACGTCGGCGACCTCCTTGCCCATCGCCGTCTCCATCATCCGCGTGAAGTCGGCGGCCAGATGCGCCGGATCGGCGACGATGTCGGCGCCGCCGAGGAGCGCGGAGGCGATCCCTGTGACTTCTTTCACTTCCCAGTCGGTGCCCACGCCCCGCGCGTCACAGGTGAACCGCCCCGCACAGGCCTCCAGGGTCGCCCGCAGGTCCTCGGGAGACTCGTGTTCGTTGCGGCCGTCGGTGAGCAGGATGCCGTGCCGGATGGTGACGTCCGCCGAGTTCAGCAGCCGGTCGGCCAGCCGCAGCCAGCTGCCGATCGCCGTACCGCCGCCCGCGCTCAGCCTGCGCAGCGCCTGCTTGGCCTGCTCGCGGGTGGCGTGGTCGGCCACCGCGAGCCGCCCGCCGCCCGGATAGACCTCCTGTGCGACATGCGTGCCGCCGATCACCGCGAAGTGCGTGCCGTCGCGCAGGGTGTCGATCGCGGCGGCCGTGGCGTCGCGGGCGCCCCGCATCTTGGTCGGCGGATAGTCCATGGAGCCGGAGCAGTCGACCATGAGCGCCACGGCGGCGGACGGGCCGCGGCCCTGCGGGTACGCCGCTGCCGCGGCGCTGCCGACCGTGCCGCCGCCGGTCGAGGTCACGGTGACGATCGCGTTGACCTCGCGGCCGCCCTCCGGCAGGTACTCGTTCTGGTAGACGTCCATGGAGAACTGCGGCACGTTCGACTTCGAGAAATTGGCCATACGTACTCAAATCCCCCTTGAACGCCCTGCTGACGCAGGGCGATGGCTGTGAACGGGCCGGTCCCCTCCGGCCCGTGGCCCCAGGCCCGTGGCCTCAGGCCGATCCTGCCCCCTGGGCCGGTGCCGGGAACGGCACGACGGCCACTGTTACGTTGTCGTGGCCCCCGCCGTCCAGGGCGTGGCCGACCAGCACCCGGGCGCTGTGCAGCGGGCGTTCGGCCGCGTCCGCGGGCACGGCCTCGGCCATCTCCCCGGCCGTCTCGGCGTAGTTCCACAGGCCGTCGGTGCACACGATGACGACACCGGGCCGGTCCGGCTTGAAGGACGCGGTGTGCGGCTCCAGCTCGTAGGCGTCCGCGCCGAGCCATCCGGTGATCGCGTGGGCGCGCTCGTCGGCGTACGCCTCGGCCTCGCTCATCAGTCCCGCGGCGACCATCTGCGCGGCCCAGGAGTCGTCCTCGGTGAGCCGGGCCGGGGGCGCGCTGCGGTCGTCCGGCACCCAGTAGGCGCGGCTGTCGCCGACCCAGCCGACCACCAGCAGCCCGGGGGTGACCACCGCGCCGACGATCGTGCAGGCCGGCGCGTTCTGGTGCGGGGCGTGCTCGCGGGCCGTGGCCGGCTCCTCGGCGAGCGCGTCGACGGCCTGTGCGGCCGCGACGATCGCCTCGTGCATGGCCGCCTGCGGGTGCGTGCCGCGCGGCAGGGCGGCCAGCAGCAGGTCCCCGGCCGTCTCGGCGGCGGCCAGCGAGGCGTCGTCGGGCCGGGTGGCCGAGGAGACGCCGTCGCAGACGATCGCGACGCCGGCCGGGGTGCCGTCGGGCAGCGCGGTGCGGCCGACGGAGAAGGCGTCCTCGTTGCGGTGGTGGCGCAGGCCGCGGTCACTGACGGCGGCGATCGGGCCCGACTCCCGCTCCACGTGGTCGCGTTCGCGGGGCTGGGCGTGCCCGCAGTTCTCGCAGTAGCCGTCGTTGTCCACCCGGCCCGCCCGGCAGGCCACGCACACCTGTGCGGGCTCCGGCTCCTCCTCCGCGGCGGCCTCGGCGGCCACGCGCGGGTCGGGCGCCTGCAACGGGTACTCCTCGGGTTCGGCGGGCCGGTCGAAGCGCACCCCGGAACCGGGCCGCGCCTCCTCGCCGCCGTGCTCGTGCAGGGGCGTGTCACCGGAGTCCGTGCCCGGCAGGTCACTCGGCAGATGCACCGCGTCCGGGGCGCCGGAGCCCGCCGGCTCGGGGGCGGGCCAGGCCACGCCGTCACCGCCGTCCCCCGCGCCTCTGTCGTCCTCGGCGGCGCCGGTCATGGTCAGCGTCGGCTGGTCCTGCGGCGGCGCCGGTACGACGGAGAGGTCGTACCCGCACGCTCCGCAGAAGTGGTCACCCGGCTCCACGGGCTCCGCGCAGCTCGGGCACTTCGACAGTGCGGCCTGCTGGGGCATCTGCGACATCAACTACACCCACGTCCGGGGGCGGTAACGGTTGGCCCGTTCCACCAGTTCGATCCTCTCCTCGCCGCCGGGCGCCAGCCGGGCCAGCGTGCGGTAGGCGCGCTCCAGGCCGAAGCGGAGGCCCCGCTCGTCCAGACCGCTGCCCAGCAGCACCCGCCCGCCGGCGGCCGGCGCGGTGCCCTGGCCTCCGGAGAGTATCCAGTCCAGCGCCGAGCCGAGGACTTCCGCCGCCAATTGCTCGCGCCGCGCCGGATCCAGCCCGTACGCGTCGAGCGCCTCGACCTGCCCGGCGGCGGCGGTCAGGTCGTCCAGGAACGGTACGTCGCCCGCGCCCGCCGAGCGGTGTCTGAGACGGGCCCGGACGGCGGCGACCCGGGCGGCCGTGAAGTGGATGGAGGACTCCGGCACCGACTCCAGGGTCCGCACGGCGCCGTGCCGGTCCCCGGCCGCGAGCCGCACCCGGGCGAGCCCGAAGGCGGCGCTGACGAAGCTCGGGTCGGTCGCCCACACCAGCCGGTAGTACTCGGCCGCGTTGTCCAGCTGGCCCAGCACCTCCGCGCACAGGCCGAGCGCCAGCTTGGGCGCGGCCTCGCCGGGGAAGGCGTCGTAGATCGCGTCGAAGGCGAGCGCGGCGCCCTCGAAGTCGCCGGTGACCAGCGCGGCCAGCCCCCGGTACCAGACCACCCGCCAGTCGTCCGGCCGCTCCTCGTCCAGCGTGGCGAGGCTCGTCAGCGCGCTGTGCCGCTCGCCGCTCTCCAGCAGCGCGCGGATCCGGCGCAGCCGGGTCTCCACGGTCTGCGTCGGCGCCGTGTCGAGGGCGCCGAGCAGTTCGGCGGGCGCGGAGGTCATGAGGCCCGCCAGGAAACCGGCGTTCGGGTCGCCGGGATCGACCAGCGGCACCGGCAGCGCGAGCGCGCCGGCGGGCGTGTCGACGGGCTTCACCAGCGAGGCCGGGGGCAGCGCGGGGACGGCCGGCGCGGCCTTGCGCGGCTGCCGCGCACCCAGCCGGGACACGTCCGCGTCCAGCCGGGGGAACAACTCCCGGTCGGTGACCTTCACTTCGGGCCCGAACAGGGTCGACAGCGCGGGCCGTGCCTGGCCCGTCTGGAGGGAGACGACCTCGCGCAGCACCCCGGTCAGCTGCTCGGCCATCTCCTGGGCGGAGCCGAAGCGGCGGGCCGGGTCCGGGTCGGTGGCGCGGACCAGGAGCCGGTAGAAGGACTCGTAGCGGCGGAAGACGTCGATGGTCTCCGGGTCGGGCAGGGAGTCGACGTAGACGTTCGTGTAGCCCTGGAAGTCGAAGGTGAGCACGGCGAGGGTGCGACCGACCGTGTAGAGGTCGGAGGCGACCGACGGGCCGGCCTCGGCGACCTCCGGCGCCTGGTAGCCGACCGTGCCGTAGATGGCCGACTCCTCGTCGTCCATCCTGCGCACCGCGCCCATGTCGATCAGCTTGAGCTGGTCCTCGGACTGGATGGCGTTGTCGACCTTGAAGTCGCAGTACAGGAGGTGGCGGCTGTGCAGATGGCCGAGGGCTTCGAGGGCCTCGATGCCGTAGGCGCAGGCCTGTTCCACCGGCAGGGGGTCGCGGCGGCCCTGCGGGGTGCGGCGGGCGTTGGCGATCTCCTTCAGGGACTTGCCGCCGACGTACTCCATGACGATGTAGCCGTCGAGGGAGCCGGTGCGCTGGTCGAGGTGCTCGACGAAGTTGTAGATCCGCACGATGTTGGCGTGCTCGATCTCCGCGAGGAAGCGCCGCTCGGAGATCGCCGCCGCCATCGCGTCCTGGTCGCCGGTGTCCAGCAGGCCCTTGAGCACCACCCAGCGGTCGGACACCGCCCGGTCCACGGCGAGGTAGATCCAGCCGAGGCCGCCGTGCGCGAGACAGCCCGCGACCTCGTACTGGCCGTGCACCACGTCCCCGGCCTTCAGCTTCGGCACGAAGGAGTACGGGTGCCCGCACTTGGTGCAGAAACCTTCCGTGCGGCCCGGCCGATCGCCCCGGGCCCGCCCGACCGGCACCCCGCAGTCCGCGCGCGAGCAGAACCGCTTGCGCTCGGGCACCTCCGGGTTGTCCAGCACCATCGCGCGCGGGTCGGGGCGCGGCACCTGCGGCACGCTGACCAGTCCGGCGCCGAGGCGCCCGCGCGTCGGTGTGCCCGACGAGGAACCGGAGCTGCGCACCGACACCGAGCGGCCGGTGGAGCGGCCCGACGAGGACCGCGACAGCCGCCCGGACACGGAGCGGCGAGACTTCGACGACTGGGACGACGAGCGCGAACTGCCGCTCTCCACCGCGCCCTTGGTGACACCGGTGGGCGTCGAGCCGACCATGCCGCTCGCGGAGACGACCGGCGCGAGCCCGCACGTGTCGCAGTACAGCTCGCCGCCGCCGACGTCGTCGTACGACCCCTCGCAGCCCGGCCGCTGACAGCTCTGCCCCGGCTGACTCATGACTGCTCCCCCTTACGGTCCCGCGGCGCCCCCGGCCCGCCCAGCAGATCGGCGGCCAGCCGCTGGTAGCGCAGCACGGCCTGTTCGGCGACCCGCAGGTCGCAGGGCGCGCTCCACAGCATCCGGCGGGCCGCGTCGTACCGCTCGACGAGGAACGGGTCCTCGGCCAGCCCGTGCCGGGCCACCTTCGCCTTGTAGGCGTCGAGGCGGCCGCGCAGCTCGGCGCGGACCGCGAGCGGCGCGGTGACCGCCGTCAACGACTCGCGGGCGCGCAGCAGTTCGTCCTCTGCCTTCTCCTCCAGCGACTCCAGCAGCGGGGAGAGCCGGTGCCACTGCGCCTGCCTGCGGTACTCGGCGGCCGCCGCCAGCTGCTCCTGGAGCACCGTCGGCGGGCCGCTGACCACCGGCACCTCGGTCGCCGCGATCTTCGCCAGCACCTCGCCGCGCGCCGTGCGGGCCTCGGCGAGCGTGCGGTCGGCGCGCGAGAGCACGTCCCGCAGCCGGATCAGCCGCTGCTCGGCGTCCTGCCGGACCGTCAGCACGGCGTCGATCTCCCGGCGCACGTCCTCCAGGGCGCGCGCCTCACGGTCGTACACCGTGGTGTCCGGACGGCCGCCGCCGGGCGCCGAACTGCCCTCGGCCGGCACCCAGAACGCGAGCGGGTCGGAGACGACGTCCTCGCGCAGCTTCGTCAGTATGCGGGTGATCCGCTCCAGGTCGTCGCCCGCAGGATGCTCGCCGGGGCGCACGCCCACGGAGTGCGCCAGCTCGCGGGTGCGCCGGAGCTCGGCGGCGAGTAAATCGATCCGGGCGGGCAGCGCCGACCACACCGCGTCAGCGGCGACGACCAGGTCCAGGCTCGTCGCGTACAGCTCGTTCATCCGGTCGACCAGGGCGGCCAGCGAGAAGGACTCGCTCAGCGTGCTCTCCCCGGCGACCGTCACGCCCTCGCCGCGGAGCAGTTCGGTCAGCTCGGCCAGGTCCTCCCGGCTGGACCAGCGGCGCCGGGCGCGGATGTCGTGGGCGGAACGCAGCGCGGCCGCGTAGGCGTCGAAGTACGTCCACAGCCGGGTGATCCGGTCCTCGGCGCCCTGCCAGCGCTCCTTCGTGACACCGGTCAGCTCGGCGCCCTCCAGGAGTCTGCGGCCCGCGTGGTCCTGCAGGGCCAGCAGCGAGGTCTCGATCGCCTCGTGCTCCTGGCCGAGCCGCGCCAGCGCACGGTCCACCTCGTCCCGGTCCATCACCGGCCCGGCGGGGTCCGTGACGCCCATCGATCACCTCTCGCTGCTGTGGGGTCCAAGTCGGGTAGGGGGGTCGAACAGGGTCAACTGGTGCGCAGGTAGCGCGGTGCGGGCGGTGTCGACGCCGTCGAGTCCTTACCCAGTGTCGCCGACAGCCAGGTGTCGTACGAGTTCTGCCAGCCGTTCGCGCGGTAGTCCACGAGCACGCGGTTGACCCGGCGCACCAGATCGGCCGCGTCCTTCTTCATCGCCACTCCGTAGTACTCGGTCGTGAACGGCGCGCCCTTGAGTTCCACGGTCGGGTCCTGTGCGGCCTGGCTGGCGGCGAGGGCGCCGTCGGTCACCACCGCGTCCACCTCGCCCAGTTGCAGCCGGACCAGGCAGTCCAGCTGGTTGGGGACCGTGGTGGAGATGTCGGTGGAGGCGGGCAGGACGCCGGACTTCCGGTCGTCGGACAGCTTGGTGTACGCCGTCGAACCCGACGCCGTGCACACCTTCTTGTGGGCCAGGGAGGAGTTGTAGCCGGTGACGGACGACGACTTGGGCGCGAGGACCTGCTGGCCGGTCTTGAAGTAGGGCGCGGAGAACGCGACCTGTCCCAGCCGCTCGCACGTGATCGTCATGGTGCGCACGACCATGTCGACCCGTCCGTCCTGGATCGCGGAGATCCGCTGGTTGGTCGGGATCGCCTTGAACTGCACGGCGTCCGGGTCGCCGAGGATGTCCTGCGCGATCCGGTGCACCAGGTCGATGTCGAAGCCCTCCAGCTCCGCGCCCTCGGTGTTCGGATTGCGGTAGCCCCAGCGGTAGCTGTTCTGGTCGACGCCGACGATCAGCTTGCGCCGCTCGCCGGTACGGGCCTTGATCGCGTCGATCGTCGGCCCGTCCGCGCCGGACGGCGACAGGGTCTGGTCCTGCGCCCCGGAGTCCTGGCACGACCCGGCGTCGGCCTGGATGCCGTGGGCCACGGACGGTCCGGCGTGCTGTGTCTGCCGCGGCGCCCGCTGGGTGCACGGCAGCAGCAGGACGAAGCCCAGCGCCAGCGCGCACAGCACCGCCATCGCGCCGACCCCGCCCCAGCCCCGCAGGGCGGCCCGTACACGGCTCGCGTACATCGTCCCGCCCCCTGTCACCGGTACTCCGAGAGTCTGCGCCCGATGCCGGCCACCGCACCGGCCGCGCCGATCAGCGCGAGGACGGCCGCGCCCGCCGGCAGCGGTGCCAGGGCGCCCCGGCCGTCGGTGGCGGCCCGCTGGAACTCGCCCTGCTCGTGGTCGATGGCCCGGGCGAGCGAGGTGTCGACGCCGTCGAAGCACTCGCCGGTGGTGCCCTTGGCACCGATGACCTTGTCCAGCGCCTGCTGGTAGTTGCCGTTCTCGTCGTCGTCGCGGACCGTGCCGTGGCGCTGCTTCCACACCGCCATGTTGCTCTCGGCCGTCTGCACCGGGGCGCTGCCGCCCCGGTCGTCGGCGAGCTGCGCCGCCCGGGTCAGGCCCTTGCCGAGGGCGGCCATGTCCTTGTCGAAGTCGTAGTAGTAGGCGTCGTACTGCTGTCCGTTCACCGTGAGGGTCTCGGCGCCGCGCGCCACCAGGCTCAGGTTCTCGTTGCCGCGCGCCTTCAGGGAGGCGATCCGGGCGTCGTGCAGCACGGTCAGCGAGCGGATCCCGTGGTCGTAGGAGCCGTTCAGCTCGGCGCGGGCCACGGTGTGCCCGACGACCAGCCACAGCAGGGCGACGGTGGTGGCGGCGGAGGCCGCGACCAGGCCGTGGTTGAGGACGCGGTTGGTGCGCCGGTAGGTGCGGTGCTGGGCCCAGCCGAGCCCGGCCAGGGCGAGCACGCCGAGCCCGATCGCGAGCCAGGGGTACGGCGTCGCGTCGCCGTAGTCGGCGTCCAGCCGGGCGTTCTCCGTGGTGTAGAGGTCCTCCGCCGCCGGGAGCATCTCCTGCTGCATCTTCTCGTTGGCGTAGCGCAGGTACGCGCCGCCGACCGGATAGCCCTGCCGGTTGTAGGTCCGGGCCCGCTCCACGAGCCCCTTGTACTCGGGCAGGAGACCGTTCAGCCTGGCGATCGTGGCCTCGGAGGCCGAGCCGGGCTCGGCGTTCGCGGCGGCCGTCACCAGGCCCTTCGCGGCCGTGCTGATGTCGTTCTCGTACCGCGTGCGGGACTGCGGCGTCTCCTGGCCGCCCGCCAGGAACCCGCTGGAGGCGGCGGTGTTGGCGTCGGCGAGCGACCGGTAGATGTCGGCCGCGCCCGAGCTGAGCGGCTGGCTGCGGTGCAGCACGTCGTCGGCGGCGGCCGAGCGCGCGTCGGCCTGCCAGGCGGCGCTCGCCCCGAACGCCACGACCAGCAGCGCCAGTACGGCCCCGATGATCCGCAGCCGGCCCGGCTCGGTGGTGGCCGCGGCCCGCACCCGGTCGACGCCCTCGGCGAAGGCGGTGCGCCGGGCGGGCGTGGCGGGCGAGCCGGGCGCGGGCCGGCCGGGCTGCGGGGGAACGCCCGGGGCGGCGGCGGGCATGCCGGGGCCCACCGGTGGCGGCGCCGTGCTGCTTCTCGGCGGGTGTGTCACTCGACCTCCCCCAGGGTCCTTCGTCGCCGCCCAGTATCGCGGCACGCACCGGCATCCGCACCGGCCTTCACTGGATCTTGATTGGATCGCAGTGTGCCCCACATGAACAGAGGAGTGCGCCCACTATGAACACGCCCTGTGCAGCTGTTCGGTTCCGTCGGGTGGAGGTTCCGCCGGGTGGAGCCGGTCACGACTCCCAGTACGTCCGTGCCCTTTCCTGGGCCCGCGCGTCCGCCCCCAGCCGGTCCAGTCCCAGCAGGGCCGCGCCCAGGACCGGGCTCGCGGTCACGACCCGGACGTCGGCCTTGGGGGCGCGGGCGGACAGCAGGTCCCGGATGCCGTCGTCCAGCAGGGCGTGACCGGCCCTGAGGACGCCGCCGCCGAGCAGCACCGGGGTCTGCTCGCCGAGGAGGTCCAGACGGGTCAGGGCCACGGTCGCCAGCACCGTCACCTCCTCGGCGAGCCGGGTGACGATCGCGCGGGCCACCGGGTCGCCCTCGGCGGCCGTCGCGAACAGCACCGGGGTCAGCTCGTGCCGGCGGTCGTCGTCGAGCCGGTCCAGGTGCAGGGCCTCGATGAGCGCGTACATCGTCGGCAGGCCGAAGTGGGCGGGGAGCGTGCGGGCCAGGGCCGTCGCCCCGCCCCGGCCGTCCTCCGCGCGGGCCGCGTGCCACAGGGCCTCCTCGGCCAGGGCCCACCCCCCGCCCCAGTCGCCGGAGATCCGGCCGATGGCCGGGAAGCGGGCGGTACGGCCGTCGGGGCGCATGCCGACGCAGTTGATGCCGGCGCCGCACACCACCGCGACGCCCCGGGGCTCGGCCACGCCCGCCCGCAGGATCGCGAAGGTGTCGTTGCGGACCTCCACCGTCGCCCCCCATCCGCGCGCCCGCAGCGCGGCCGCCAACTGCGCCTCCTCCACCGGGAGATCGGCGTTGGCGAGGCACGCCGAGACATGCGCGACGGAGCTCACGCCCGCCTCGGCGAAGGCCAGCCCGACCGGGTCGGCCAGCGCGTCCAGCGCGGCCGGCACGCCCACCACGGGCGGCCGGAAGCCGCGGCCCCGGGCGGTGGCGAGGACCTCCCCGGCGGCGGTGACCACGGCCACGTCGGTCTTGCTGTTGCCCGCGTCGACGGCGAGGACGGTCGGGGTCTCGGTTGCGGTCAGGCCCACGCGAGGTGCTCCCGGTTGTGTGCGATCAGCTGGTCGGTGAGGGTCTCCGCATACGGGTACTGGCCGATCAGCGGGTGGGCGAGCAGCGCCCGGAAGACCCGGTCGCGGCCGCCGCGCAGCGCCGCCTGAAGGGCCAGCTCCTCGTACGCCGTCACGTTCGCGACCAGACCGGCGAAGAGCGGGTCCAGGTCCGGCACCGGCAGCGGGGCCGGGCCGTGCGGGCCGACCGCCGCCTGGACCTCGATCACGGCGTCGTCCGGCAGGAACGGCAGCGTGCCCTTGTTGAGGGTGTTCACCACCTGGTACGGGCTGCCTCCCCCGCCGAGCAGCGCCGCCGCGAGGTCCACGGCCGCCTCCGAGTAGAAGGCGCCGCCCCGCCTGGCGAGCAGCGCGGGCTTCTCGTCCAGGGCCGGGTCGCCGTACATCGTCAGCAACTCCCGCTCCATCGCGGCCACTTCGGAGGCCCGCGACGGCTTCGTGCGCAGTTCGCCGACGACCTCGTCGTGGGCGTAGTAGTAGCGCAGGTAGTAGGACGGGACCACGCCGAGGCGGTCCAGGAGCGGGCGGGGCAGGCGGACGTCGTCGGAGATCGCCTCGCCGTGCTCGGCCAGCAGCTTGGGCAGGACGTTCTCGCCCTCCGGGCCGCCGAGCCGGACGGCCGTCTCCCAGGTGAGGTGGTTGAGGCCCACGTGGCCGAGGTGGACGTCGGCCGGGGCGACGCCCAGCAGGCTCGCGAACGTGCGCTGGAAGCCGATCGCCACGTTGCACAGTCCGACCGCCCGGTGCCCGGCCTGGAGCAGGGCGCGGGTGACGATGCCGACCGGGTTGGTGAAGTCGATGATCCACGCGCGGGGGTTGGCGCGGCGGACCCGTTCGGCGATGTCCAGCACCACCGGGACCGTGCGCAGCGCCTTGGCCAGCCCGCCCGCGCCGGTGGTCTCCTGGCCGACGCAGCCGCACTCCAGCGGCCAGGTCTCGTCCTGCGCGCGGGCCGCCTGGCCGCCGACGCGCAGCTGGAGCAGCACGGCGTCGGCGCCGTCGACGCCCGCGTCCAGATCGGAGGTCGTGACGATCCGCCCGTCGTGCCCCTGCTTGGCGAAGATCCGGCGGGCCAGCCCGCCGACCAGCTCCAGCCGCTCCGCCGCCGGGTCGACGAGGACCAGCTCCTCGACGGGCAGGGTGTCCCGCAGGCGGGCGAAGCCGTCGATGAGTTCGGGGGTGTAGGTCGAGCCGCCGCCGACCACGGTGAGTTTCATATCCGGGTTAACCCTTCACTCCGGTGAGCGTGACGCCCTCGACGAACGCCTTCTGGGCGAAGAAGAACACGAGGATCACGGGGGCCATGACCAGCACGGTCGCGGCCATGGTGAGGTTCCAGTCGGTGTGGTGGGCGCCCTTGAACGACTCCAGGCCGTAGGACAGCGTCCAGGCGCCGGGGTTCTCGGACGCGTAGATCTGCGGGCCGAAGTAGTCGTTCCAGGCGTAGAAGAACTGGAAGAGGGCGACGGCCGCGATGCCCGGCTTCGCCATCGGCAGGACGACTTTCACGAGCGTCCGGAGGTCCCCGCAGCCGTCCACCTTCGCCGCGTCCACGTACTCGTTCGGGATCGTCATCAGGAACTGGCGCAGCAGGAAGATCGAGAACGCGTCGCCGAACGCCATCGGGATGATCAGCGGCCACAGTGTGCCGGACAGGTCCAGCTGCTTCGCCCAGAAGAGGTACATCGGGATGATGACCACCTGCGGGGGCAGCATCATCATCGAGATCACCAGCATGAGTGACAGGCTGCGGCCCCGGAAGCGGAACTTGGCGAGCGCGTACGCCACCGGGATCGACGACACCACGGTCAGCACGGTGCCCAGACCTGCGTAGACCAGCGTGTTCTTCCACCAGGTCAGGAAGCCCGGCGTGTCGAAGACCTGCCGGTAGTTGCCCCACTCCCAGGTGTGCGGGACCAGGTCCCGGCCGAGGGCCTGGCTGTCGCTCATCAGCGAGGTGAGGAACACGAAGACGAAGGGCAGCGTGAAGAACAGCGCGGCGGCGACACCGAGGGAGTGCACCGCGACCCACTCCAGCAGCGCCCGGCGCCGGGCGCTGCGCGCGGCGGCCGTGGCGGGCGCCGTCAACTCCACCGGCTTGTCCAGTACTTGGGCCATGGTCAGTCACCTGCCTGGATGAGACCGCCCCGGCGCCGCATCAGGAACGCGGTGAACACCATCGACAGGGCGAAGAGGACGAGGGCGACGACACACGCGGAGCCGTAGTCGAAGCGCTGGAAGCCGAGGTTGTAGACGAGCTGGGGGAGGGTGAGCGTGGACTTGTCGGGGTAGCCGGGCTCGAACTGGGTGCCGGCGCCCTGGATCACGCCCGAGGCGACCTTTCCGGCGATCAGGGGCTGGGTGTAGTACTGCATCGTCTGGATGACGCCTGTGACGACGGCGAACATGATGATCGGCGAGATGTTCGGCAGCGTCACGTACCGGAAGCGCTGCCACGCCGACGCGCCGTCCAGCTCGGCCGCCTCGTACTGCTCCGTCGGCACGTCGAGCAGGGCGGCCATGAAGATGACCATGAGGTCGCCGACGCCCCACAGCGCGAGCAGGGCCAGGGCGGGCTTGGACCAGGCGGGGTCGTTGAACCAGCCCGGCGCCGGGACGCCCGCCTTCTCCAGGATCGAGTTGACCGGGCCCGTACCCGGGTTGAGCAGGAACGCGAACGCCATGGTCGCGGCGACCGGCGGGGCCAGGTAGGGCAGGTAGAAGAGGGTGCGGAAGATCCCCGTACCGGTCTTGATCTTCGTGATGAGCAGGCCGACGCCGAGCCCGAAGGCCACCCGGAGGGTCACCACCACGAGGACCAGCCACAGGGTGTTGCGCAGGGCGGGCCAGAAGAGGGGGTAGTGCTCGAAGACGTAGGTCCAGTTCTTGCCCCCGCTCCAGGTCGGCGGCCGGAAGCCGTCGTAGTGCATGAAGGAGAAGTAGACCGTCGAGATCAGCGGGTACGCGAAGAAGACCGCGAAGCCGATCAGCCAGGGCGACATGAAGGCGAGCGTCCTCAGCGCCGAGCGGCGGCGCTTGGCCGCGAGAGTGACCGTACTCATGGGCCGCGTCGCCTACTTCGCCTGCGCGATGTCCGTGTCGATCTGCGCGGCCGTCTTCTTCAGGCCGGCCTTCAGATCGGTGACCTTGCCGCTCTCGTAGTCGTAGCCGAACTGCTGGATCGTCACCAGGTACTGGCCGCCGTTGACCGAGGCGGGCGTGGTGGTCGAGTCCGGGTCGGCGGCGATGTCGAGGAACGTCTTGAAGCGGGGGTCGTACGTCAGCTTCGGGGACTTCAGCGCGGCGAGCGTGGAGGGCACGTTGTGCAGGTCGTTGGAGAAGCCGACCACCGCGTCGGTGTCCGTGCTGATGTACTTGACGAATTCCCAGGCCGCGTTCTGCTTGCGGCTGGCGGCGGCGATGCCCGTGATGGTGCCGGTGATGTAGCCCTTGCCGTACTGCGCCGCCCGGTCGTCGGGGACGGGCAGCGGAGCCACGCCGATGTCCAGGTTCGGCTGGGCGGCGAGCGCCATCCCGAGCCGCCACTCGCCGTCGAGCTGCATGGCGACCTGGCCGGTGTGGAAGGGGTGCTTGGCGCCCCACTCGTCACCGAGCGTCGAGCGGTACTTCTCCAGCTTCTGGAACCCGCCGAGTTCGTCCACGAGCCGCTTCTGCAGGCCGAACCCCTGCTCGAAGGCCGGGTCCTTGGCGATGTCCGACTTTCCGTCCGTGCCGAAGTACGTCGGCGAGAACTGTGCGAAGTAGTGCTCGGTGGTGGTCTCCCAGCCGTGGTAGTCCGGCATGAAGCCAAGCTGTTTGTACGAGTCCCCGTCCGGGATCGTCAGCTTCTTCGCGTCGGCCTCGAACTCGGACCAGGTCTTCGGCGGGCTGGTGATGCCCGCCTTCTTGAACTCCGTCTTGTTGTAGTAGAGCCCGTACGCGTCACCGAGCAGCGGCACCGTGCAGCGGTCGCCGTCGAACTGGGTGTACTCGTTCATCGTCTTCGGGAAGGTCGCGGCGGGGTCGATGCCCGACTTCTTGAAGAAGGGGTTCAGGTCGACCAGCGCGCCCGAGGAGCAGAACTTGCCCACGTTGTTGGTGGTGAAGGAGGAGATGACGTCGGGGGCCTTGTCGCCGCCCGAGCGCAGCGCCTGGTTGATCTTGTCGTCGGTCACGTTGCCGACGACGTTCACATGGATGTTGGGGTGCGCCTTCTCGAATCCGGCGATGAGGGTGCGGACCGCCTTGACCTCGTTCGGCGCGCTCCAGGCGTGCCAGAAGTTGATCGTCGTGTCCTTCGAGGCGTCGTCCGTGGCGCCCGAACCGGACTGGCCCGTACAGGCGGTGGTGAGCAGGGCCAGGGAGGCAATGGCGGCAAAGGCCGCCTTTCGGGCGGCGCAGGGTATGACTTCGGGCATGGCGAGGTCTCCCAGGGGGACGGGAAAAGGGGTGTTCTTCCGAGGTGGGGCTCAGCGCGAGGTGTCGAAGACCTCGTCGCGGGTGGTGACGAGCGCGGACTCCAACGCGCCGCGCAGTACGGGGTGTTCGCGGACGTCGCCGACGAGCAGCCGGGGCCGGGCCGCCGCCAGCTCCTCCAGCTCGGCCTGGACGAGGGCGCGCAGCACCTCGCCGCCGGCCGCGAGGGCGGGGCCGCTGAGGACGACGAGTTCGGGGTCGAGGACGGAGACGAGCGAGGCGAGACCGATGGCCAGCCGGGTCGCGTAGGTCTGGAGCAGCTCGCGGTAGGGGCCGGTGGCGTGATCGGCGGCGCGGGCGACGAGCGTGGCGGCGACCTCGGCGTGCGGCCCCGTCGGCAGGTCCTCGATGCCGAGTTCCCGGGCCAGTTTCGGTACGGCCTGGGAGCCGGCCAGCTCCTGGTAGCCGCCGCTGTTGGCCTTGGTCACCTGGCGCACCAGGGGGGTGCCCGGCACCGGCAGGAAGCCGACCTCGCCGGCGCCGCCGGTCCAGCCGCGGTGCAGCCGGCCGCCGAGGACGAGGGCGGCGCCGAGCCCCTCCTCGCTCCACAGCAGCACGAAGTCCTCGTGGCCCTTGGCGGCGCCGAGCCGCTGTTCGGCGAGGGCGACGAGGTTGACGTCGTTCTCGTACTCCACCGGCATCGGCAGGGCGGCGGCGAGTTCGTCGAGCAGGGTGGGGGAGTGCCAGCCGGGCAGGTGGGAGGCGTAGCGCAGCCGGCCCGTGCCCGGGTCGAAGGCGCCGGGGGTGCCGATGACGAGCCGGTGCACGTCGGACCGGGCGAGCCCGGCCGCCTTCACGGCCCCGTCGAGCGCGTCGGTGACCTGCTGGACGACGGGCTGGGCGGGATGCCGTCCGGGGGTGGGCAGTTCGTACTCGCCCACGGTGTGGCCGGTGATGTCGGCGACGGCGGCGCGGATGCGGTGCGGGGCGACGTCGAGGCCGGCGGCGTACGCGGCACCGGGACGGACCGCGTACAGCTGGGCGCTGGGCCCCGGCCGCCCCTCGCTGGTCCCGGTCACCCGGACCAGTCCGGCCGCCTCCAGTCGGGCCAGCAGCTGGGAGGCGGTGGGCTTGGACAGGCCGGTGAGCTTGCCGATCCGGGTGCGGGACAGCGGTCCGTGCTCCAGGAGGAGGTCCAGGGCGGCGCGGTCGTTCATGGCGCGCAGGACGCGCGGGGTGCCCGGCGTACCGGCGGTTCCTGCCATGGGGGTCCACACCTGCCTCTCCAGCCGCCCAGCTTCCCAGTGACCTGGCCGGACGTCCAGTCTCGATCACCGGTTGCCGGTCGCCGTAGATCATTGTTAGGAAGGTTTCCTATTCGGGTGGGAGGAACGTAAGCCCAGGACGAAGGGGGCGTCAATAGACAACGGGCCCGAGGAGACGGAGTCGTTACCTCGGGGGCGGGGACCGGGGCTCAGTTGTCGAGGAAGGGGGTGGTGTCGAGGGTGGGGTACGGCGCCGAGAGGGGGAGCGGTTTGCCGAGGCTCACCTTGGTGTCGGTGTCGTAGTACGCCTCGGTGGGGTCGTCGCCGGGGAGGATGGGGTCGGTGTAGCAGTGGGCCGTTTGGGAGTGGCGGTTGATCAGGACGTAGACGGGGACGCCGGCGGCGGCGGGGGTGCGGAGCTTGGGGCCGGTGTCGGTCTCGTGGTTGGTGGAGGTGACTTCGCCGACGAGGGCGAGCATGTCGATGGGGTACCAGCCCTTGTTGGCTTTGCGGTACGACTCGTCGAGTTCCGTCGGCTCGCGGCGGAGGATGTAGAAGTCGGGGATGACAAGGGCCATCGTGCTGCCGTCATTGTGGGCGGCACGGAAGCCCATGCCCATGCCCGCCAGGTCGATTCCGGCGGTGTGGAAGTGGACAGCGAGCCTGACAGCGCCATTGCTGTGCTTGAAGTCCGACTGCGGCGGCATGATGACCGACCCCTCGACGAATTCCGGCCGAATCGGCATCGGCGACGCCTCTTCGAACGTGATCAACAAATCGATGGGGTCCACCTGCGTCATGACCGGCTCCATGATCGGTTCGGCGCTCATCCCTGGTTCTCCTCACGCTGATGCCAGGCTAAGCCCGCGCTGGGCGCCCCGGCAGAACGATGGGGCACCCCGCACGCCATCGGCGTCGGAATGCCCCATCCGTTCACTCGAACGAGCGTGCTGAACCGTTCCGCTCGCTACTTGGCCGGAGGCTCCGGCTGCTGCGGAGCGATCGGCGCCGTCGCCTTCGTCTGCGCGGAGTCCGCGTTGGAGAAGACCGAGGGGGCCGCCACCGAGGCCGTCGGGTCCGGGGTGTCCGCCGCGTCCTCCGCCGCGGTCGCGCCGCCCACGATGCGTATCTGCGCCGCGTCGAACGCCCGCTTGATCCGCCAGCGCAGCTCGCGCTCCACCGGCAGCGCCTTGCCCGGCATCGTCTTCGCCGAGACCCGGACGACCATGGAGTCGATCAGGACCGAGTCCAGGCCCAGCACCTCGATCGGGCCCCACAGCAGCTCGTTCCAGGGCTCTTCCTTGCTCATCTGCTCGGCGACCGCGTCCAGCGTGTCCTTGACCTTGTCCAGGTCCTCGCTCGACCGCACCGTCACGTCGACCCCGGCCGTCGCCCAGCCCTGCGAGAGGTTGCCTATCCGCTTGACCTCGCCGTTGCGCACGTACCAGATCTCGCCGTCCGAGCCGCGCAGCTTGGTCACGCGCAGCCCGACCTCGATCACCTCGCCGGTGGCCACGCCCGCGTCGATCACGTCACCGACGCCGTACTGGTCCTCCAGGATCATGAACACGCCGGACAGGAAGTCCGTGACCAGGTTGCGCGCGCCGAAACCGATCGCCACGCCGGCGACACCGGCCGACGCCAGCAGCGGCGCCAGGTTGATCTTGAAGGTCGACAGCACCATCAGCGCCGCCGTACCCATGATCAGGAAGCTCGCCACCGAGCGGAGCACGGAACCGATCGCCGCCGACCGCTGCCGGCGCCGCTCGGTGTTCACCAGCAGCCCGCCCAGCGCGGTGCCGTCCACGGCCTGCGCGGTCCGGGCCATCCGGTCGATCAGCTTGGTGATCGCCCGCCGCACCACCGCTCTGAGCGCGACCGCGATCACGACGATCAGCAGGATCTGCAGCCCCATCGCGAGCCAGGTCGACCAGTTCTGCTCGACCCAGCTCGCCGCGTTCGTCGCGCTCTCCTGGGCATCCTGGAGAGAGGGGACGGCCGGTGCCGTCGACCCGGAAGGGGCGGGGGACGGCGACGCACCGGCGGCCAGGAGGACGACGGGCAAGGACGACACGGCAGGTACCTCCAGGTGCTGCGAGTTCCGTACCGGTGGGGCGGTCAGGTGTTCCAGGGACTTTCAAGGTCACGGAAAGGTCACCGGACGGACTGACCACCACACTAACGGGGCATTGTGTGTGCCCCGCGCGATTACGCCAAGGAGGGCCGCGGGGGAGACGGGGCTCACCCTGGCTTGAACAGGCCATGATCCGGGGGATGTATCCGGTGTGGTCGAAAACACTCCCAGCCCGTTACCGGGACATGGTGGCGCGTTCACCAGGCATGAGGGGAGACTGACCTCAGATCGTCCCGGCGCGAGCCACGCGCCGCCGACGCCCAAGGAGGCACCCGTGCCGCATGTCCTGGTCCTCAACGCGTCGTACGAGCCGCTCGGCGTCGTACCGCTCCGCCGCGCGCTCATCCTCGTCCTGGAGAACAAGGCCGTCTCCTTGGAGGAATCCGGCGCCTATATGCACAGCGCGACCGTCACAGTCCCCGCACCCAGCGTGGTCCGGCTCAAGCGATTCGTACGGGTTCCCTACCGGGGGCCCGTTCCTCTCACCCGCCGCGCGCTCTTCGCCCGCGACGGGGGCCGGTGCATGTACTGCGGTGGCGTCGCAACCAGCGTCGACCACGTCATCCCGCGCAGCCGCGGGGGCAAGCACGTCTGGGACAACGTGGTGGCGTCCTGCCGCCGCTGCAACCACGTCAAGGCCGACCGCCACCTCGTGGAGCTGGGCTGGCGCCTGCGCCACAAGCCGGCCCCGCCGACGGGCCTGGCCTGGCGCATCATCGGCACGGGCCATAGGGACCCGCGCTGGTTGCCCTACTTGCAGCCGTACGGCGCGGACGACGCCCTGGCCCGGATCGACGGCATCTCCGCCTGACGGTCCGGGCTTCTGCGTACGTTGCCGGGCCGCATGCCGTCGGCATGCGGCCCGGGGGGAGGCGTGCCCCACTCGGCCGAACCAGCTGACTACACGATCACGAGCCGCCCGCCGGGCTCGTCCGTCAGGCACGTCAGCAGTGCCCACACCGTCTTGCCCACCCCGGACCGTGGCCCCACGCCCCAGTCGTCCGTCAGTGCCTCGACGAGTGCCGGCCCGCGCCCGAACTGATCCTCGCCGGTCGCGTCGCGCGGGCACGGCAGCCGCTCGCCGCGTGGGCCGCATGTCTACTGTGCGGGTGGAGAACGCGGGCGAGAGCGCGGAACACGGCGCCTTCTTCGACCGTACGGCCCGGCTCAGCCTCGCCCAGCACGACTCCGCCCAACTGATCGACAACATCTGCCGGGAGTTCTGGCTCATGCCCGAGTTCGACTTCGTGACGTCCGGCTGCAGCAACACCGGAGGGAACTGCGTCGAAGTCGCCCGCAACCTCCCCCGCACCGTCGCCGTCCGCGACTCCAAGACCCCCGACGGCCCGATACTCCGCCTCGCCCCGCAGACCTGGACGGAGTTCACCGCGTCGCTCCGCTGAGTCGAATGTGACGAATGGCATGTTGTTCCCTGCCGTACGTCTGCCGTCGCGCTCACGGGGTAGGGCTGCGGTAACCCACAAGGTCGCCGTACCCGAAAGGAGGCCCCCGTGTCCGTCTTCTGCGCGGAGAGCGCCTGCACCCAGGCCCCGCTGACCAGCGAGCCGCCCCTGCCCGACGCCGAACCCCTGACCAGTGAGCCGCCGCTCGCCGAGACCGCCCCGCTGACCAGTGAGTCCGACGCCTTCGGTACGGGGGTGTAGGTGACCGCGGCGCTTGCGGACACGGACCTGTCCCGGCTCGCCGAGCTGCACGGGGTCGCCACCTCCTACCGCCCCGCCCCGGACCGTACGGTCGCCGTGCCCGCTTCCGCCGTGGTCGCCGCCCTGACCGCCCTCGGCGTCGACGCAGCCGGCCAGGGCGCCGTCCGCGCCGCGCTCGCCGCCCGGGAACGCGAGCTGCGCGAGCGCCTGCTGCCGCCGACCGTCGTGCGCTGGGCCGGTGATCCGAGGGGGCCCGCCGCTCTCGCCGCGCTGCCTCCCGGCACCCGGCTCACCGTCACCACGGAGGGCGCGACGGAGGACCGGGAGTGGGACGCGAGCGGGGAACTGCCGCTGGGAGTGCACCGGTTGACCGCCGTCGCGCCCGGCGGGCGGACCGGCCGCGCCCACCTCGTCGTCGCCCCCGACCGGCTGCCCGCCCCGGCCGGCCGCTCCCACGGCCTGCTCGTCCAGCTGTACTCGCTGCTCTCGCGCCGCTCCTGGGGCATGGGCGACCTCGGTGACCTCGCCGAGCTGGCCGGCTGGGCCGGGCGCACCGCAGGCGCCGGATTCGTGCAGGTCAACCCGTTGCACTCGGCCGTACCCGGCGCCCCGACCGATCCTTCGCCGTACCGCCCGTCCTCCCGCCGCTTCCCGGACCCGGTCCATCTGCGGATCGAGGACGTACCCGAGTACGCGTACGCCGAGGAGGCCGAGGGCCGGGAACGGCTGGCGGTGCTGCGGGAGCGGGCGGCCCGGCTGCGCGCCGACGTCCTCGACAAGGGCGGGCTCATCGACCGGGACGCCGTGTGGGAGCTGAAGCGCGAGGCCCTGGAGACCGTCCTCGCCGTACCGCTCGGGCCGGGGCGGCAGGCGGCGTACGACGCCTTCCGCGCCGCCCACGGCCGGGCCCTCACCGACCACGCCACCTGGTACGCCCTCGCCGAGACCCACGGCGCCGACTGGCACGGCTGGCCCGAGGAACTGCGCGACCCCCGCTCGGCCGCCACCGCCCGGGCCCGCGCCGAACTCGCCGACCGCGTCGAGTTCCACACCCGCCTCGCCTGGCTCACCGACGGCCAGCTGCGCGCCGCCCAGCGGGTCGCGGGGGAGGCCGGGATGTCCGTCGGGATCGTGCACGACCTCGCCGTGGGCGTGCATCCGCAGGGCGCCGACGCCTGGGCGCAGCAGGACGTGTTCGCCGCCGGCATGTCCGTCGGCGCCCCGCCCGACGCCTTCAACGCCCGCGGCCAGGACTGGGGCCTGCCGCCCTGGCGCCCCGACCGGCTCGCCGCCTGCGGCCACGCCCCGTACCGCGAGCTGCTGCGCGCCCTCTTCCGCTACGCCGGCGCCCTGCGCATCGACCACGTCATGGGCCTGTTCCGGCTGTGGTGGGTGCCCCGGGGCAGCGCGCCGACGGAGGGCACGTACGTCCGCTACGACGCCGACGCCATGCTCGCGATCCTCGCCCTGGAGGCCGGCCGCGCCGGGGCGGTCGTCATCGGCGAGGACCTGGGCACCGTCGAGCCGGGCGTGCGCGAGGCGCTCCAGCGGCGCGGGGTGCTCGGCACCTCGGTCCTGTGGTTCGAACGGGACTGGGAGGGCGACGGCCGCCCGCTGCCCCCCGAGCGCTGGCGCGCCGACTGCCTGGCCACCGCCACCACCCACGACCTGCCGCCCACCGCCGCCCGGCTCACCGGCGACCACGTCGGCCTGCGCGACCGCCTCGGCCTCCTCACCCGCCCGGCGGCCGAGGAGCGCGCCGAGGCCGACGCCGACACCGCCGAGTGGCTCGCCCTGCTCGGCAGCCTGGGCCTCCTGGACCGGCCGGGCGCCGGACCGCCCGGTTCCGACGAGGAGGAGGAGATCCGCGCCGTCCACCGCTTCCTGCTGCGCACCCCCGCCCGGCTGATCGGCGTCTGGCTCCCGGACGGCATCGGCGACCGCCGCCCCCAGAACCTGCCGGGCACCTGGGACCAGTACCCGAACTGGCGGCTGCCGATCGCGGACCGCGACGGCCGCCCCCTGCCACTGGAGGAACTGACGGCCGCGCCCCGACTGCGGGCGTTACTCGATGTATTCACACAGGTCAGGCGCGGGTGAACGGCGCGTACGGGACCCCGGACGCGCGCCGTCACGGGTGATTCGCTAACTTGAGAACGTGGACAAGAAGAACGCCCTGCGCGCCGGCGCCCTGGCCTCCGGTACGACGCTGATGATGCTGCTCATGTCGTCCCCCGCGCTCGCGCTGACCCGCGACGACGGTGACGACCCCGGCAAGGGCCTGAGCGTCGTCCAGACGCTGGGCCTCTACGTGCTGATCCCGCTGGCCCTGTTCGCCGTCATCGCCGGCCTGGTGATGGCGCTCGACAAGTCCAAGATCCGGACCGTCAAGCCGTCGTCGGACACCGCTGCGAAGTCCGGGGCCGACGCCAAGGCCTGACCGCACACCGGTTCTTCCGCCGGGGGCGCCCGTCTTCCCGCCGTATGCGCGCATCGCCGTGTCCGGGTGGGGGCGGCGCCCCCGGCGTTTTTGTCGCCGCAAACTCCTCGGCGCTCAGCCACGCGGCAGCAGGAGGCGGGAGAGGGCGGCGGTGCAGAGGAGGAGCGCGGCGACGGCGAGGAGGCCGACGCGCATGCCGGGGAGGGAGAAGTCGCCGCCGGGGCCGGAGAGCAGGCTGCCGAAGAGGGCGACGGCGAGCGCACCGCCGGTCTGGCGGAAGGAGTTGAGCAGCCCCGACGCCGTCCCCGCGCGCTCCCGGGGCACCGCGTCCATCAGCAGCGCGGTCAGCGCGGGCACCGCGAGCGCCCCGCCGATGCTCAGCGGCAGCAGCAGGACCAGGACCAGCCACACCGGGGTGTGCACGGCCAGCGGCAGCATGGCCAGCATCGCCGCGCTGAAGACCAGCTGACCGGTGACGATCACCGGACGCCGCCCGATCCGCTCCGCCATGCGCGGCGAGATCAGGTTGGTCGCCGTCACCACCGCCGACATCGGGACGAACATCAGCCCGGCCGCCGTTCCCGACATCCCGCGCAACTGCTGGTAGTACAGCCCGAGCAGGAAGATCCCGCCGTAGAAGGCGGCGTTGACGGCGAAACCGACCGCGAGCGGGACGGCCACCCGGCGGTTCCTCAGCATGCCGAGCGGGACCATGGGCTGGCGGTGTCGGGTCTCTGTCGCGTAGAAGGCGTAACCGGAGACGACGGCGAGCGCGGCGGCGGCCAGGACGGGGCCGCTGGTCCAGCCCCGGTGGCCGCCCTCGATCACCGCGAAGGCCAGCCCGGCCAGGGCCAGTACGGCGGTGAGCTGCCCGCCGCCGTCCAGCGCGGCGGGCCGGCGCGGGGAGCGCGGCACCCGGACCAGCAGGCCCAGGATCACCGCGCCCACCGGGAGGTTGAGCAGGAACACCGCCCGCCAGCCTGCCGAGTCGGTGAGCAGCCCGCCCAGCACCGGGCCCGCGGCCATCGCCACCGAGCCGCCGACCGTCCACAGCGCGATGGCGCGGGCGCGCGCCCGGACGTCGTCGTACGCCTGCCGGATCAGCGCCAGCGAGGCCGGCATCACGACCGCGGCGGCGGCGCCCTGCGCCACGCGCGCGCCGACGAGCGCGCCGATGCCGGGCGCGAGCGCGCAGCCGAGCGAGGCGAGGGTGAACAGGGCGACGCCCCAGGCATAGGCGCGGCGGGCGCCGGTGCGGTCGGCGAGGGCGCCGGCGGAGAGCATCAGGGCCGCGAACATCAGGGTGTACGCGTCCACCACCCACTGCAGCCCGGCCATCCCGCCGCTGAAGGAGTGCCGGATCGCGGGCAGGGCGATGTTCACGGCCGAGACGTCGATGGTGATCACGGTGAACCCGAGCAGCGAGGCGACCAGCGCGAGACCGCTCCTGCGGGGCGCGGCGGGGGCACCGCCCGGTGGCGCGGCGGGCGCGGCTGGTCGGGCCCGGTCCGGCCGGCGTCGCCGGACCGTGAGCGCCGATGCCTCGGGGGCGGGCCCGTGAGCGGTGGCGGTGGACCGGGACGGGGTGGTGGTCACAGTGACTCCCTTTGATCTACGGGTGGTTGACGGCTCGTCAGTGGTGACGGGGACGGGCGGCGGCGCCCGCCGGGGCCGCGGTCCGGTGTCGTGCACCCCCTGGGCCCCGGCGGCCGGGCCGCCCGCTCCGGGTCCAACTGTGGCTGCGCGCACGGCCGTCCGGCAGACCGCGTCGTGCCGGGGGTGCCGCGTTCCAGGCCCTGACACGGCCCCCCACGTTCCCGGCCCGCCTGCGACAATGGCCGGATGGCAGCAGCATCAGCGGACACCCGGGGCACTGAGCTGGGCAGGTATCTGAAGGCCCGCAGGGCGCAGGTACGCCCGGAGGAGGTCGGTCTTCCGGCCGGCGCGGGCGTGCGCCGCACTCCCGGACTGCGCCGGGAGGAGCTGGCCGCCCTGGCCGGGGTGAGCGTCGACTACTACATCCGCCTGGAGCGCGGCCGGGAGACCAACCCTTCGCCCGCCGTCGTGGACGCCCTCGGCCGCGCTCTGCGGCTGCGCGGCGACGGTTACGAGCGCCTGCACGAGCTCGCGGAGCTGGCCGCGGGCCGGGTCTCGGAGCTGCCCGTCTGCTCGGACCACACCGTCCGCGACTCGGTACTGCGCATGCTGGAATCGGTGCGCCCGCTGCCGGCCTACGTCGTGAGCCGCTACAACCGCGTACTGGCCGCGAACCCGCCCGGCCGGCGGCTGCTGCCCGGGCTCTGGGACTGGCCGGAGGACCAGCGCAACCTGACCCGCTACCTCTTCCTCCACCCCGTCGGCCGGACGCTCTACGAGCCGTGGGAGGAAACCGTCGCCCTGTCGGTGGCGCACCTGCGGGCGGTCGCCGGGGCCGACCCGGACGATCCCGAGCTGACCGCGCTGGTCGGCGAACTGGTGCTGAAGTCACCCGAGTTCGCAGGGCTGTGGGAACGGTACGACGTCTGCGAACGCGGCGGCGGACAGAAGACCTTCCGGCATCCGAAGGCCGGCCCGATGACCCTGACGTATGAGGTCATGCGACTGGCCCGGACGGGCGGCCAGCGGATGGTGGTCTACCAGGCAGCCCCCGGCAGCCCGGACGAGCAGGCCATGTTCGGCCTGGACTGCGCGGCCGCTCGACCGGTGGCGTTGCCGGAGCCGGAGCCGGAGCCGGAGCCGGTGCTCTCGGGGCGTCGGCCGGAGGCGGCCGCCGAGCCGTGTCCCGCCTGCGCGCAGACCCCGGCCCACGCCTGATCGCGGCCCGCCGGGCCCTGTTCAGGGGTTCGGCGCCGTCAGATACCGCTGCACGGTCGGCCCGAGCCACGCCAGCAGCTCCGCGCGGGTCAGCTCGACGGCCGGCGGCAGGCGCAGGACGTAGCGGGTGAAGGCCAGCCCGAGCAACTGCGCGGCGCACAGCGCGGCCCGCGCCGCGAACTGCTCGGGGTCGGGGCACGCCTGGCGGGCCACCGGCAGCAGCTGTTCCCGGAAGATGGTCTGCATCCGTTCGGCGCCGGCCTGATTGGTGGCGCCGACCCTGAGGACCGCTGTCAGTTCCTCGTTCTTCTCCCACAGGTCGAGGAAGTGGCCGACCAGTGTCCTGCCCACCTCGTCATGCGGCACTTGCCCCAGGTCGGGCAGCCGCAGATTCAGCGTGACGGCCGCCGCGAACAGCCCCTCCTTGCTGCCGAAGTACCGCATCACCATCGACGGGTCGATCCGCGCGTCCTTGGCGATGGCCCGGATGGTGGCCCGCTCGTAGCCGTCGGTGGCGAACCGCTCGCGGGCGGCGTCGAGGATGGCGGACCGCGTGGCGTCGGAGCGCCGCGCAGGGCCGCCCGTGGCCTGCGTCGCGTCCTGGTTCTTCTGTGCGCTGCCGTTCATAACAACGAGCGTAGGCCAACACTCGTAGGCCAACAAGTGTTGACGCGCTCCGCGGCACGGTCCTACCGTTGCCTACAAGCGTTGGCCTACAGGTGTTGGCCAACAGGTGTTGTCGCCCCAGGAGGCCACCATGAACGGCACCACTGGACACGTCGTCATCGTCGGCTCCGGCCCCACCGGGCTGCTGCTCGCCGGTGATCTCGCCGCCGCCGGCGTCCCGGTCACCGTCCTCGAAAAGCGCCCCCACAAGATCAGCAACCTCTCCCGCGCCTTCGTCCTGCACGCCCGCACCCTCGAACAGTTCGACGCCCGCGGGCTGGCCGACGGCCTGGAGGCCATCGGCCGGCCCCTCGACCACCTCCTCGCCTTCGGCCGGCTCGACCTCGACCTCGGCGTCCTCCCCTCCCGCTTCCGGCACCTCCTCGTCCTTCCGCAGTACGAGATCGAGAAGGTCCTGGCGGAGCGGGCCGTCGAGGCGGGGGCGGAGTTCCGGTACGACACCGAGGTGACCGGGCTCGCCCAGGACGCGGACGGGGTCACCGTCGCGGTGCGCGGGCCCGACGGACGCACCGAGACGCTCCGGGCCGCGTACGTCGTCGGCGCCGACGGGATGCGCAGTGCCGTACGGCAGGCGGTCGGGCTGCCGTTCCCGGGCAAGTCGGTGCTCCGGTCCGTCGTCCTCGCCGACGTCCGGCTCGCCGAGGAGCCGCCGACCCTGCTCACGGTGCACGCCGTGGGCGACGCCTTCGCCTTCCTCGCGCCCTTCGGCGACGGCTACTACCGGGTGATCGGCTGGCACCGCGGCCGCGACCTCCCCGACCACGAGCCCGTCGACCTGGCCGAGGTCAAGGAGATCACCCGGCTCGCCCTCGGCCGGGACTTCGGGATGCACGACGCCCGCTGGATGTCCCGCTTCCACAGCGACGAACGGCAGGCGCCCGCCTACCGGGTGAGCCGGGTCTTCCTGGCCGGCGACGCCGCGCACGTGCACACCCCGGCCGGCGGCCAGGGCATGAACACCGGGCTCCAGGACGCGGCCAACCTGAGCTGGAAGCTGGCCGCGGTCGTCGCCGGGCACGCGGACCCCGCGCTGCTCGACACCTACCAGGCCGAACGGCACCCGGTCGGCAGGGCGGTGCTGCGCAGCAGCGGCGGGATCATCCGCCTGGCGATGGCCAAGCGCCCCTGGACGCGCGCAGCGCGCTCCGCGCTCACCCTGTTCCTGAACACCGTGGGCCCCGCCCGGCGCGCCCTCGCCGCCCAGGTCACCGGCATCGGCTACCGCTACCCCGCACCCCGCGGCGCCCACCGCCTCACCGGCACCCGGGTCCCGGACGTCGCCCTGGCCGGCGGCGGCCGCCTCTACGAGGCCCTGCGCGGCGGCCGGTTCGTCCTGATCACCCCGGAGCCCGGCGCGGCGGACCCGGACCGCACCGGCCGGCTCACCGTGGCCCACTGGGCGAGCGACCGCCGTACGACCGTGCTGGTGCGCCCCGACGGCTACGCGGCCTGGGCGGCGGACGGCGCCGACCCGGAGCGCACACGGGCTGCGGTCGCCGCGTACCTCGGCGGCCAGCCGGCCGGCGGCCCTCGTCAACCGTTCAGTTCTGCTGAAAAGAACGGTCGTAAAGTTTCGATGGACCTGACAGGTCGCTCCTTGCGACGGTAGCGGCACGGACCCGCTGCCGCCTCGCCGAAAGGACCCCCGTGACCGCCGTCCTCCCCCGGACCGCCACCACCCCCACGACCCCCACGACCTCCCCCTCCACCTCCACCGCCCCCGGCCTCGTCTGCGCGGCCCTCGCGACGGTCGTCTGGTCCGGCAGCTTCGTGACCTCCCGCGGTCTGCACGACAGCGTCCCGCCGATCCAGCACGCCTTCTGGCGCTGGGTGATCGCCCTGCTCGCCGTGGCACCGTTCGGCGCCCGGCAGGCCTGGCGCGGGCGGGCCCTGTTCCGCCGCCACGCCCGCTACGTGCTCCTCACCTCGCTGCTCGGCGTGGCGGTCTACAACACCCTCGTCAACCAGGCCGGACTGACCACCCCGGCTGCCACGATGGGCATGATCATGGCCGCCTCGCCGGTGCTCATGGCGGTCTTCGAACGGCTGGGCGGTGTACGGCTCGGCGCGCGGCGCGCCACCGGGCTGCTGATCGCCTGCGCGGGCGTGGCCCTGCTCGTGGGCGGCGCCGCGCGGTTCTCGGCGGGCGACCTGTGGATGATCGCGGCCGCCTGCTGCTTCGCGGGCTACAGCGCGCTGCTGCGTCGCAAGCCTGCCGAACTCGGCGGCACCGCCTTCCTGTTCAGCACGTTCGTCATCGGCGCCCTCCTGCTCCTGCCCGCCCAGGCGGCGAGCGTGGCCGTCCAGGGCGGCTTCACCCCGGCCCCCGGCACGGTCCTGCCGCTCCTCTACGTGGGCGTGGCCTCCTCGGCCGTGGCCTTCTTCGCCTGGAACAAGGCCATCACCCTGATCGGCCCGACCCGCGCGGGCATCGTCTACTACCTTCAGCCGATCTGCGTGGCCCTGCTCTCCTGGGTGCTGCTCGGCGAGACGACCGGATGGCCGCAGCTGCTGTCGATGGCGCTGATCCTGGGCGGAGTCGTCCTGGGCGCAGGCTCCCGGAGGTGACGGCGGCGCCGGATGCCGTGCACCGAGGTGCGCCGCGGGGCGGCGTGTAGCGTGCGCGCATGGTCGAGTGGGACATCCGTAAGCTGCAGATCCTGCGTGCCCTGCGGGAGCGCGGGACGGTGACCGCGGCGGCCGAGGCCCTGCACATGACCCCCTCCGCGGTCTCCCAGCAACTGACCAATCTCGCCCGGCAGCTCGGTGTGCCCCTGCTGGAGGCGCGGGGCCGCCGGGTGCGGCTCACCGACGGGGCCCGGCTGGTGCTGGCGCAGACGGAGCCGGTCTTCGAGCAACTGGAGCGCGCCGAGGCGGCGTTGGCGGCGTACGCCGAGGGGGAGGCGGGGGAGGTCCGGGTGGGCGCCTTCGCCACCTCGGTGCCCGCCCTGGTCGTACCGGCCGTAAGAGCCCTGCGGGACACCCACCCCGGGGTGAGCGTCCGCGTGCGGGAGGCGGAGGCGGCCGAGGCCTACGACCTGCTGACCGCCGGCGACGTCGACCTCGCCCTGTCCCTGGCGGCCGAGGCCCCGAGCGCGGCCGACCCCCGCCTCACCCAAGTCCCGCTGCTGGCCGACCCGTTGGACGTGGCCCTGCCCCCCGATCACCCCCTGGCGTCGGCCCCCGCCCCGACCCTGACCGACCTGTCCGCCGAACCGTGGATCTTCGGCGGCAGCGGCCCCTGGTCGGACATCACCCGCCGGGCCTGCGAAGCGGCCGGCTTCAGCCCCCACCAGGGCCACTCCGCCTCCGGCTGGACCGCGATCCTCGCCATGGTCGAGGCGGGCATGGGCGTGGCGCTGGTCCCCCGGATGGCCGCGGGCCGGCGGGACGGGGTGGTGCTGCGGGACCTCGGCCCGGACGGTCCGGTCCGGCACGTCACGGCGGCGGTCCGCAGGGGCGGCGAGTCGGGGCGGGCGGTGAGCCGCGTACTGGAGGCCCTGAAAGGCGCGGTGGCGGCGGGCGGGCTCTGACGGCTGCCGTCGCCGCGGCGCCGCCCGACGCGAAGGCCCCGCACCGGTCACGGTACGAGGCCTTCTGCATCCACTCGGAGACCCACACATACGGTTCACCGACGGCCGGACGGACTGTCAGCGATCGCAGTCGGTACCCATGTCGGTGTCCTGCCCGCCGGGGCTTCCCTCGCCGTTGAGCAGGTTGCCGGCCAGCCCGTTGAGGATGCCCACCTCACCCAGAATGTCGAGATTCTGGTTGTGTGTTCGGCATCCACCGCCACCGTGCATCTGCACCGCGGGCTGGGCAAGGGCGGGACCGGCACCCATCACACCGACACCGGTGATGACGGCGGCCGCAACGGCGAGCTTGGATATCAGGCGCATTTCTGCCTCCTCGGGCTGAATGGAGCGCACCATCAGAAGATCCACATTGCGCTCATCTCGGAGGCTAGGCCGCCGTCCGCCGCGGCGCTCATCGGGGACGCCATTCGGGGCCCGGCCATTCGGGGCCCCGAAACCCGATCAGGGCGCGCGTGATCGGTCACCGGCCCCGCCGCACCTCGTACAGAAAGCAGCCGTACTCCACCGCCCGCACATGCACCAGCGCCACCTCCGGATCGGCGAAGGCCTCCGCGAGGGCGTCCGGGAAGTCCGCGGTCACCAGGCGGCCGCCGAGGATGCGGCCCTCGCGGGAGTAGCGGCGCAGCACGCGGGGGGCGTTGGCGAAGGGCAGCTCGGCGGGGTCGGCCGGGCCTGCGCAGTCCTCGGCGTGGACGAAGACCGGGCCCTGTTCGTCGTAGGCGCCGGGGCGGGCGCCGGTCTCGGCCGCCCAGCGGCGCAGCGGGGCGTACGAGACCAGGGCGATCCGCTCGCCGGGGGCGCTCCTGCGCAGGCAGCAGCGCAGCGGGGCGCCGCCCTCGGCGTCGGTGTAGGGGACCGCGGGGCGGCCCGCGTCGTCGGTGACCCGCAGGGACCGCAGGACCTCGGGGGTGATCGGACGTGCCGTGTGTGCCGTTGTCGTCGTCATGCCCCAAGCGTCCGTTCCGGCCGCCGTGGTCACCGGCGGGATGCGGACATCGCGTTCCGTGTGGATCCCATGGAAGGATGACGCAACCGACACATAACGAGGAGATGACCGCGTGCCTGGCACAAACCTGACTCGCGAAGAGGCGCAAGCGCGGGCCGAGCTGCTCACCGTTGACTCGTACGAGATCGATCTCGACCTCTCCGGCGCGCAGGAGGGCGGCACCTACCGGTCCGTGACCATGGTGCGCTTCGACGTCGCCCGCGGTGGTGCCGAGTCCTTCATCGACCTGGTGGCGCCCACCGTCCACGAGGTGACCCTGAACGGTGACCCGCTCGACCCCGCCGAGGTCTTCGCGGACTCGCGGATCGCGCTGCCGGGGCTGCTGGAGGGCCGCAACTGGCTCCGCGTGGTCGCCGACTGCGCGTACACCAACACCGGCGAGGGGCTCCACCGCTTCGTCGACCCCGTCGACGAGCAGGCGTACCTCTACACCCAGTTCGAGGTGCCGGACGCCCGCCGGGTCTTCGCCTCCTTCGAGCAGCCGGACCTGAAGGCGGCCTTCCAGTTCACCGTGCGGGCGCCCGAGGGCTGGACGGTCGTCTCGAACTCGCCGACGCCCGAGCCGAAGGGCAACGTCTGGATCTTCGAGCCGACCCCGCGCATCTCGTCGTACATCACCGCGCTGATCGTCGGCCCGTACCACTCCGTGCACAGCGTGTACGAGAAGGACGGCCGGTCCGTGCCGCTCGGCATCTACTGCCGTCCCTCGCTCGCCGAGTTCCTCGACTCGGACGCCGTCTTCGAGGTGACCCGGCAGGGCTTCGACTGGTTCCAGGAGAAGTTCGACTGCGCGTACCCCTTCGCCAAGTACGACCAGCTGTTCGTGCCGGAGTTCAACGCGGGCGCGATGGAGAACGCCGGTGCCGTCACCATCCGCGACCAGTACGTCTTCCGGTCCAAGGTGACCGACGCGGCGTACGAGATGCGGGCCGAGACGATCCTGCACGAACTTGCCCACATGTGGTTCGGCGACCTCGTCACCATGGAGTGGTGGAACGACCTGTGGCTGAACGAGTCGTTCGCCACCTACACCTCCATCGCCTGCCAGGCCGCCGCCCCCGGCTCGCGCTGGCCGCACTCGTGGACCACGTTCGCCAACTCCATGAAGACCTGGGCGTACCGGCAGGACCAACTGCCGTCCACGCACCCGATCATGGCGGACATCCGCGACCTGGACGACGTGCTCGTCAACTTCGACGGCATCACGTACGCCAAGGGCGCGAGCGTGCTGAAGCAGCTCGTCGCGTACGTCGGCGAGGACGAGTTCTTCAAGGGCGTGCAGGCCTACTTCAAGCGCCACGCGTTCGGCAACACGCGCCTGTCCGACCTGCTCGGCGCCCTGGAGGAGACCTCCGGCCGGGACCTGAAGACCTGGTCGAAGAAGTGGCTGGAGACGGCGGGCATCAACGTCCTGCGCCCGGAGATCGCCACCGACGCCGACGGTGTCATCACCTCCTTCGCGGTGCGCCAGGAGGCCCCGGCGCTGCCCGCCGGCGCCAAGGGCGAGCCGGTCCTGCGCCCGCACCGCATCGCGATCGGCCTCTACGACCTCGACGCCGCGAGCGGCAAGCTCGTGCGCACCGAGCGCGTCGAGCTGGACGTCGACGGCGAGCTGACGGCCGTACCGCAGCTGAGCGGCACGCGCCGCCCGGCGGTCGTGCTGCTCAACGACGACGACCTGTCGTACGCCAAGGTCCGCCTGGACGAGGAGTCGCTGGCGTTCGTCACCGAGCACCTCGGCGACTTCGACGCCTCCCTGCCGCGCGCGCTGTGCTGGGCGTCGGCCTGGGACATGACGCGGGACGCGGAACTGCCCGCCCGTGACTACCTGTCCCTCGTTCTGTCGGGCATCGGCAAGGAGTCCGACATCGGCGTCGTGCAGTCGCTGCACCGCCAGGTCAAGCTCGCCATCGACCTGTACGCCGACCCGGCCGCCCGCGAGTCCCTGCTGACCCGCTGGACCGACGCGACCCTGGCCCACCTGCGCGCGGCCGAGCCCGCGAGCGACCACCAGCTGGCCTGGGCCCGTGCCTTCGCGGCGACGGCCCGCACGCCGGAGCAGCTGGACCTGCTGGAGAGTCTGCTGGAGGGCACCCACACCATCGAGGGCCTTGCCGTGGACACCGAGCTGCGCTGGGCGTTCGTGCAGCGGCTCGCCGCGGTCGGCCGTTTCGACGAGGCGGAGATCGCGGCGGAGTACGAGCGGGACCGGACCGCGGCCGGTGAGCGGCACGCGGCGACGGCCCGCGCCGCCCGCCCGACGCCGGAGGCGAAGGCGGAGGCCTGGGCTTCGGTCGTCGACTCCGACAAGCTGCCGAACGCCGTGCAGGAGGCCGTCATCGGCGGCTTCGTGCAGACCGACCAGCGCGAGCTGCTGGCGCCGTACACGGACCGGTACTTCGAGGTTCTGAAGGGCGTCTGGGACTCCCGCTCGCACGAGATCGCCCAGCAGATCGCCATCGGCCTGTACCCGTCGGTCCAGGTCAGCGAACAGACCCTGGCCAAGACGGACACCTGGCTCTCCGCGGCCGAGCCGAACGCGGCCCTGCGCCGCCTCGTCTCCGAGTCCCGCTCGGGCGTCGAGCGCGCCCTGAAGGCCCAGGCGGCGGACGCGGCGGCGGGCAAGTAGTACACCTGGTACACCGAGTGAGGGCGCCCGGCCCCTGTGCCGGGCGCCTTCGCGTCATCCCGGGGTCAGCGGTCCTCGCGCACCGAGACCATTGCCCTCAGCACCCGCGCGAACGCGCGGACCGTCTCCGTCTCCGCGTCCCGGTGCCAGACCAGGCCCAGCTCGGAGTCGGGCAGGCCGTCCACGGGGACGTAGGCGATGTCGTCGCGGTGGTGGTGGGCGGCGGTGGGACGGCAGAGCAGCAGCGCGCCGCGGCCGGCGGCGGCCAGGGAGAGGGCCTCCTGCAGGGTGGTGGCGGCGGGGCCGGGCAGTGGGCCGGGTGCGCGGGCGGCGCGCCAGTAGGCGGGAGCCGGTGACGCAGCGCCGATCAGTGGCTCGGTCGTGAGGTCCGCCGCGGCGATCCGGTCCCGGGCGGCGAAGCGGTGGTGCCGGGAGACGGCCAGTGTGTGGCGTTGGCGGGAGAAGACCGGGCCGAGGACCAGGTCGGGTTCCTCGACCGGCAGGAGCACCACCGCCGCGTCCACCGCACCGCGCCGCAGCGCTCCGAACGGATCCGCGTACGGGACCTCCACCAGGTCGACGCCGCGGGCCGGGTCCGCCGCCTCGAAGGCCGCGACCGCCGCCAGCAACTGCGCGTAGGCCGTGCCCTGGAAGCCCAGCCGCAGCGGTCCGGCCCCGCCCCGGGCCACCGCCCGGGCGTCCGCGACCGCCGCGTGCAGATCGTCGTACGCCGGACGCAGCCGCTCCAGGAAGCGTTCGCCGAGCGGGGTCAGGGCCACCCGGCGGCTGGAGCGGTGCACCAGCCGGGCGCCGACCCGGCGTTCGAGCGCGGCCAGCAACTGGCTCACCCGGCTCTGCGAGACGAACAGCCGCTCACCGGCCCGGCCGAAGTGCAGTTCCTCGGCGAGCACGAGAAAGCACTCCAACTCCCGCATTTCCAGCCCGGACACGCAGCCTCCCCGGCATCGATCACTCCCGCTCATGCAAGGGTGAGGACTTCGCCGTTGTTCCCGGACCGGGCTCGTAAAAGGCTCTCGGGCATGGCTTCCACGCAGCTCACCGCATCCAGCACCGGTTCCTGGACGGGCGTGTGCACGCTCGCCGCCGCCACCTTCGGCGTCGTCACCACGGAGATGCTCCCGGTAGGACTGCTCACCTCGCTCGCCCGCACGCTGCACGTCTCCGTCGGCACCGCAGGCCTCACCCTCACTCTGCCCGGCCTCGTCGCCGCCGTCGCCGCCCCGCTGCTGCCGGTCGCCGTGCGCCGCGCCGACCGGCGTACGGTGCTGTGCGCGCTGCTGCTCCTGCTCGCCGCCGCCAACCTGCTCGCGGCGCTCGCCCCCGCCTTCCCCGTGCTGCTCGCCGCCCGGCTGCTGGTCGGGGTGTGCATCGGCGGCGTGTGGGCGGTGGCCGCGGGGCTCGGCGCACGGCTGGTGCCGGGGCCGGGTGCCGGGCGGGCCACCGCCGTCGTGTTCAGCGGGATCGCGGTCGCCTCGGTGTTCGGGGTGCCCGCGGGGACCCTGCTCGGGGCGGTGGCGGGCTGGCGGTGGGCGTTCGCGGCGATGGCCGGTCTCGCGCTGGTGGTGGCGGCCCGGCTGGCCGCCGTCCTGCCGCCGCTGCCCGCCGAGGACGCCGTCCGCCTCGGCGTGTTCCCCCGGCTGCTGCGCGTCGCGCGGGTCAGGTGGCTGCTGGTCACCGTCGTGCTGCTGGTCACCGGGCACTTCGCCGCCTACACCTACGTCCGCCCCGTGCTGCAGCGGACGCCGGGCACCGGACCGGGCCTGGTCAGCGCTCTGCTGCTGGGCTACGGACTCGCGGGCGTCGCCGGGAACTTCGCGGGCGGTGCGCTCGCGGCCCGCGATCCGCGTCGTGCGCTGCGGCTGATCTCCGGCGCCCTCGGCGCCGTCGTCCTGTTCCTGGTTCCGGCCGCCGCCTCCACGGCCGCGTCGGGTGCGCTGCTCCTGCTGTGGGGACTGGCCTACGGCGGTGTGTCCGTGTCCGCGCAGCGTGCCCTGTCGGCGGCCGTACCCGAGGCCCCGGAGGCGGTGTCCGCCCTGTTCGCCGGGGTGTTCAACGCCGCCATCGCGTTGGGCGCGTTCGCGGGCGGGCGACTCGCGGACGGGCCGGGGCCGACCGCCGTCCTGGTCACGGGTGCCGTCCTCGCGGGGCTGGCGGCCCTCGCACCGGCCGGGCGGACGGCAGGGGCGGCCACGCGTGCGTGACCGCCCCTGTGCCGTGCCGGGTGCCTTACTCGGCGGACAGCTCCGCCGCCACCAGTTCCGCGATCTGGACCGCGTTCAGCGCGGCGCCCTTGCGGAGGTTGTCGTTGGAGATGAACAGAGCGAGGCCGTTGTCCGCCGTCTCGTCGCGGCGGATGCGGCCGACGTACGACGGGTCCTGGCCGGCCGCCTGGAGCGGGGTCGGGATGTCGGAGAGGGCGACGCCCGGGGCCGCGGCGAGCAGCTCGGTCGCGCGCTCCGGCGGGAGCGGGCGGGCGAAGCGGGCGTTGACCTGGAGGGAGTGGCCGGAGAAGACCGGGACACGGACACAGGTGCCGGAGACCTTCAGGTCCGGGATCTCCAGGATCTTGCGGGACTCGTTGCGCAGCTTCTGCTCCTCGTCGGTCTCGTTCAGACCGTCCTCGACGAGGTTGCCGGCGAAGGGGAGCACGTTGAAGGCGATGGTGCGCTTGTAGACGTTCGGCTCGGGGAAGTCGACCGCCGCACCGTCGTGGGTGAGCTTGTCGGCTTCGGCCGCGACCTTCTGCACCTGGCCGTGCAGTTCGGCGACGCCCGCGAGGCCCGAGCCGGACACCGCCTGGTAGGTGGCGACGACGAGGCCCTGGAGGCCGGCCTCCTCGTGCAGCGGCTTCAGGACCGGCATCGCGGCCATCGTGGTGCAGTTCGGGTTGGCGATGATGCCCTTGGGGCGGTCGGCGACCGCATGCGGGTTCACCTCGGAGACGACCAGCGGGACCTCGGGGTCCTTGCGCCAGGCCGAGGAGTTGTCGATCACGACGGCGCCCTGGGAGGCGACCTTCTCGGCCAGCGCCTTGGAGGTCGCGCCGCCCGCGGAGAAGAGCACGATGTCCAGGCCGGTGTAGTCGGCGCTCGCCGCGTCCTCCACCGTCACGCCGTCCAGCACGGTCCCCGCCGAGCGGGCCGAGGCGAACAGGCGCAGCTGCGTGACCGGGAAGTTCCGCTCCACGAGGATCCTGCGCATGACCGTGCCGACCTGACCGGTGGCTCCGACGATTCCGACCCTCACGGCGACTCCCTCTAGGTGTTCTCTGCGTGTACGCGGCTTTTCCATCATGCGGCCGACCCCGGTCCGCCTGTCCAATTCTTTGCGTGTCATGCCCGAGTGCTGGGACACCGGAGCGCGACGGACGGTTGCGGAACTCCCGCCGCACCCCTTCCGAGCTGGAGAAATTCACCCAACGGCACCCCTTCGCCGCAAGCCGTGCAGCTCCGTGCGCCGGTGTGACGTACGCCTCGACGCGCATTCCGGAAACCCGGTCGAACGTTTCCGTGCGCAGCGGCGTCGTAGAGGAAACGCGGTGAGGGGGGTGGCCGGTGCTGCGCGGAAAGGCCCGCCGTGTCCACGGGGACGATCAGACCGATCCTCTGGACGCGGCCCAGGAACGCCGGGTGCGGGCGGTGCTCGCGCTCGGCGGGGTGCCGCAGTCGGATCTGCCGGACGGGGTGCAGCAGGTCCGGCTGCGGCTGCTGGAACGGACCGCGAGCGGTCAGGAAGCGCCGCGGGACGTGTCGGCGTGGGCGGCGGTCGTCGCCTCCCGGCTCGCCATGGACTGGCACCGGGCCAGGCGGCGCCAGGACCGGCTGGGCGAGCGGCTGGCCGCGCTGCGCGCACCCGCGTATCCCTCCGGCGAGGAGACCAGCCTGCTCTCCCTCGCCGTGGCCCGGGGCCTCGACGAACTGCCCGCCGCCCAGCGGCAGGTGCTCGTGCTGCGCTTCTTCGCCGACCTGCCCGTGCGCGACATCGCCGGGGAACTGGGCATTCCGGAGGGCACGGTCAAGAGCAGGCTGCACACGGCGGTCCGCGCCCTGCGCGACCGGCTGCACGAGGACTACGGGAACCGCGGGGACGGGGTGGTGTGAGATGACCGCCGAGCACGGGGGTACGCCGGGCGCGGCCGGCGGCGGGAGCGGCCGGGAGGCCGGGAGCGGCCGGGAGTACGACGGCATGGACGCGTTGATGGCCGCCGTCACCGGGGAGCCGCTGCCGGAGGAGGCCCGCCGGGATCCCGTCTTCGTCGCCGAGCACCGCGCGGCCGAGGCCGACGTGGCCGTACTGAGGGAGCAACTCGCCTGGCTGGGCGAGGCGTTGGCCGGAGAGGCGGAGGTGGAAGGGGAGAAGAGGAGGGCGGCCGTCGCGCATCCGGTAGGCCCGGTACAGCCGGTACATCCCGTACGGCCGGTGCGGTCGCCGCGCCTCGCCCGGCCTGCCCGCCCCGGCCGCCGCCGGGCGCTGCGCCTCGTGCTCGGCTCGCTCGCCGGTGCCGCGGCCTTCGCGCTGGTCGCCGGCTTCGGCTGGCTGGTGACGCACGGCAGCGGTGCGGCCGGCGGCGCGAGTACGGCTTCCGACGCCAAGAGCGGCCCGGTCCGAGGGGCGGACCAGGGCCGGCCGGCCGACCCGGGGCGCGAACTCGCCTGCTCCCGGCTGGTGGTGGAGGGCACCGTGGCCCGGGTGACGCCGGAGAAGGCATCCTCCTGGAAGCGGGTCACGCTCACCGTGACCCGCTCCTACAAGCCCGCCCGCGGCCCGGCCGAGGTCGCCTTCCTGCTGGACGGCGGCGCGCGGCCGGCCCCGCGCGCGGGGCAGCACGTGCTCGTCACGGTCCTCGCGGGCGAGGGGAGCGCGCACCTGTGGGCCGTCGGAGACGCCCGCGTGGCCGTCGACCGGGCCTGGATCACCGCGTCGCTGCCCGCCTCGCGGCACCTCACCTGCCCGTCGGGCGAGCCCTCCCGAGCGGGGCGGTAGCGGGACGGCAGTGGGGCCGGTGGCGGGACGGTACGGCGCCGACGAGGGTGGGTCAGCCCTCCTTCGAGCGCGCGTAGTGCCGGGACGCCTTCGCGCGGTTGCCGCACGCGGCCATCGAGCACCAGCGGCGGGTGCCGTTCCGGGACGTGTCGAAGAAGTGCAGGATGCAGCTGCCGCCGGCGCACGTGCGGATCCGCTCCGGGGCCCGGGTGAGCAGCTCCAGGTAGTTGCGGGCGGCGAGCCAGGCCGGGCCCCACGCCGGGTCGGCGAACTCGGGCTCCTCGGCGGGGCCCTCGGCGGTCAGCCGGGCCCGGATCCGGCCGTGTGCGAGGACGGCGTCCACGAGCGGCGCCGCCTGCCCCGGCGAGCCGTGCACGGCGGCCGTGAGCGCCTCGCGGGCCTCGCGCAGATGGCGCAGCGCGGCCGCGTCGGCCGGGTACGCGCCGGCCAGCCCGTTGCTCGCGAGCCACACCGCGAGTCCCTCGGGGGCGTCGAGCAGGTCCTGGGTCTCGCCCTCCCGGTTCCACCGGGTGTTGAGCAGGTCGAGGGCGAGGGGCTCGCCGGTGAGCGGGCGGGGATCGGGGGCGGCGGGCATCGGACTCTCCTTCTCCTCTAACCGCTCAATCGTACGTGACCGGTTGACGTGCGCGCATCTAACCTTCTAACGTGAATGACGAAGGTTAGCCATCTCGGCGACCCGAACTCGAAGGAGAACAGTCATGGCGCCCCGCCTCGCGCACGCCGGCCTGAACGTCACCGACCTCGACCGCTCCCTCGCCCTCTACCGCGACCTCCTCGGCTTCGCCGTGCTCGCCGAGGGCAAGGAGGACGGCCGGCGCTGGGCGCTGCTGGGGGAGAGCGGCGGCCCTCCGCTCGTCACCCTCTGGCAGCAGGCGCAGGGGTCGTACGACAGCGGCCGGCCCGGGCTGCACCACCTGGCCCTCAGCGTGGACACGATCGACCAGGTCCGCGCCTACGAGGCCGCGCTGCGGGCCGCCGGGGCCGACTTCGCGCACGAGGGCGTCGTCGCCCACCGGGAGGGCGGCGCCTCGGGCGGGATCTTCTTCCACGACCCGGACGGCATCCGCGTGGAGATCGCCGCACCGCTCGGCCCCGAGGGCGCCCCCGCCCCGTACGAGGCCGCTCCGACCTGCGGTTTCTTCTAGTCATGGGTGCCTATCACGCGGGCTCGCTGGCCGTGCAGGAGCTGCTGGGCGTCCGCGACCGCGCCGACCACGTCGGCCGCTCCCTCGGCCAGGACATCAAGCCGGTCGCGGCGGCCTTCCTGGAGCTCCAGCCCCTGCTCGTCGTCGGCGCGGCGGACCCGGGGACGGGGCGGGTGTGGACGGCGGCGCTGACGGGGACGCCGGGCTTCGTCCGGGCGACGGGTCCCCGGCAGATGTCGGTCGTCACCCCGCAGGACCCGCCCCCGGCCGGCCGCCCGGACCCGCCACTCGCCTCGGCCCTGCGCACCCCCGGCACCCGCGTCGGCACGATCGCCCTCGACCCCCGCACCCGCCGCCGCATGCGCCTGAACGGCCGGCTGCGGCCCACGGCGCGGGGCTTCGCCGTCGAGGCGGACCAGGTCTTCTCGAACTGCCCCAAGTACATCCAGCGCAGGCAGTCGTACGAGACGGTCACCGGCCGCGCGCCCGGCACCCCGCGGCTCCTCGCCGAACTGGCCGAGGAGCAGCGGGAGTTCGTCCGGCGGGCCGACACCTTCTTCCTCGCCACCGTGCACGACGGCGGCGCCGACGTCAGTCACCGCGGCGGCAACCCCGGCTTCGTCCGGGTCGTCTCACCGCGCGAACTCAGCTGGCCCGACTACGCCGGCAACGCCATGTTCCTCACCCTCGGCAACCTGCGCGCCGACCCCCGCGCCGGGCTGCTCTTCCTCGACTGGACCACCGGCGACACCCTCCAGCTCACCGGCGAGGCGCACACCGCGTTCACGGCCGACGGAGGGCGCAGCGTCCGCTTCACCCTCACGGAAGCCCGGTGGACCCCGGGCGCCCTGCCGCTGCGCTGGTCCGCCCCCGAGTATTCACCGGCGAATCCGGACATCACGCGCTAACGTCCGCGCATGCGACGGAACTTGAGGGTGGCGGCCTACGCCGTGTGCGTCCGCGACGGACAGCTCCTGCTCGCCCGCTCGCCGGGCCCCGACGGCAGGCCCGAGTGGGTGCTGCCCGGCGGCGGCATGGAACACGGCGAGGATCCGTACGACACCGTCCGCCGTGAGGTCACCGAGGAGACCGGCTACCGGATCCGGGTCACCGAACTCCTCGGCGTCGACTCCCTCCGGCTGGTCGGCCGTCGGCGCGTCGGCCGGCGCACGGACCACCACGGACTCCGGATCGTCTACGCCGGCGAGGTCACCGGCGGCGAACTCCGCTACGAGGTCGGCGGATCCACCGACCTCGCCGCCTGGCAGCCCCTGGACGCCGTACCCGGACTCAACCGCGTACCCCTCGTCGACATCGCCCTCGGGCTGTGGCGCGAGCGCCCGCCCCACGGACGCCCCGAGACAGGGCCCCTGCCCCGGCAGATGAACGAGGAGTGACCGGCCCCCGGCCGTGCGCGAACCGCTCCCCGTCCACTCCATGGCCGCGGACAGGACCCGTGATCCACGTACGGTGATCGGCGCCGCGCGTTGCCGCCGTGTTCACGCACAGGCCATTCCCGGTGCCAAGCATCCAGTGCGAGCGGGGCGTTCGCGCCTGCGACGGCCCGCGACCACCGCCGACGCGTTCGCACCCGGGGAGATCGCGCCATGTCGCGCACACGCTCTGTCGCCACCTCCACGGCCTCCGGCCCGGGGGTCCCTCGCCGTTCCGTGCTCGCCGCCGCCGGAGCGGTCTCGCTCTCCGCGGGCGTCGGCTACGCCCTGCGCCCCACCGACAGCGCGGCCGCCACCGGCGACGACGTGCCCGTCGCCCACTCCCGGCAGGCCACGGCCGGCGCGCTCGCCCCCTACACCAGGGGCACCACCCTCGCCTCCGTCGCCACCCCGCGCAGCGGCGGCACCTACCGCCGCCTCGGCGACGGCCCCGGCTGGCAGCGCGTGGTGCGCGAGGAGCTGGCCGCGCCCAAGTCCGGCCGCGCGGGCCGCCGTACGGCGCTCGCCGCGTTCGTGCAGTTCACCGACCTGCACCTGATGGACGTCCAGCACCCCCTGCGCTGGGAGTTCCTGCGCGCGGCGGACGTGCACTCCTGGCGCCCGCAGGAGCTGCTCACCGTGCCCGGCGCCATCTCGCTCGTCGAGCGGGTCAACGCCCTGCGCGGCGCCCCCGTCACCGGCGCCCCGCTGCACTTCGTGATGACCACCGGCGACAACACCGACAACAACGCCCACTCCGAACTGGAGTGGTTCATGAAGGTGATGAGCGGCGGCCGCATCACCCCGAACACCGGCGACCCGGGGCACTACGAGGGCGTGCAGAACAGCGGGCTGAAGCTGTACTGGCAGCCCGACTCCCCCCTGCGTGACCGCGACAAGACACTCGGCTTCCCGCATCTGCAGGGCTTCCTGGCCGCCGCGACCCGCGAGGTGCAGAGCCCCGGCCTCAACCTGCCCTGGTACTCCACCGTCGGCAACCACGACACCCTGCCGCTCGGCGCCTACGGCTCCCACGGCGACCGCTACCTCGCCGAGGCGGCCGTCGGCGGCAAGAAGCTCATGGACGTACCGGCCGCCGACGCCAGGAAGCTGCTCGACAGCATCAACCACGCCACCGACCCCAAGGGCACCGGCTACCGCGACTTCCTCAAGGCCCACGCCCGCTCCATGCGCTCGGTCACGCCGGACGAGCGGCGGGCGCCGTACACCCCGGCCGACTACCTCAGGGCCCACCTCGACCCCGCCCACCAGGGGCTCGGCCCGGCCGGTCACGGCTACTCCCCGGCCAACCTCGACGCCGGCACCCAGTACTACGCCTTCCGCATCTCCGACGACGTCGTCGGCATCAGTCTCGACACCACCGACGCCGGCGGCCACTACAACGGCTCCGTCGGCACCGCCCAGCTGAACTGGCTCGCCAGGACGCTGAAGGACCACAAGGACTCCCACGTCGTCGTCTTCAGCCACCACACCAGCAAGACGATGAACAACACCCGCCCCGACCCGGCCCGCCCCGGCGAGCAGCGGCACACCGGCGCCGAGGTGCTCTCGCTGCTCGCCGCCCACACGAACGTCCTGGCCTGGGTGAACGGCCACGTCCACCAGAACGTCATCACCCCGCACCAGGGCTCCGGCGGCCGCTCCTTCTGGGAGATCTCCACCGCCTCCCACATCGACTTCCCCCACCTCGCCCGGATCATCGAGCTGGTCGACAACAAGGACGGCACGATCTCGCTCTTCACCACTCTGATCGAGTCCGCCGCCCCGCACCGCACCGACTTCACCGACCTCTCCCAGACCGGCCTCGCCGCCCTCTACCGCGAGCTGGCCCGCAACGCCCCCGGCGCCGACACGAGCCTCGGCGGCACCGCGGCGGACCGGAACACCGAGCTGGTGCTCAAGAAGAGCTGAAAATCACCCAACTGGCCTAACGCTGAGCAACCTTCACGCCTCCGGCACCGGTTTCATCCCCCGACCGCACCGTTCATCACATGCTGGGGGAAGACATGCGTGTTCGTACGACTCTGCTGGGCGCCACCGCCCTGCTCGTCTCGGCCGCCCTGGCGGCTCCGGCGTCCGCCGCCGAGGGCCTCGCGGGTGGCGGGCACAGTGCCACCCGCAAGGCCGTCGAGGCCGCCGTCACGGCCGGGGTGCCCGGCGCGACCGCCACCGCGCGGGACGCCCACGGCACCTGGTCCACCACCGCGGGCGTGGGCGACCTGGGCACGGGCAGGCCGCGCTCGGCGGCCGACCGCTACCGCGTCGCCAGCATCACCAAGACCTTCGTCGCCACCGTGCTGCTCCAGCTGGAGGCGGAGGGCCGGCTGTCCCTGGACGACACGGTGGAGACATGGCTGCCGGGCCTCGTCCGCGGGAACGGCAACGACGGCAGCCGCATCACCGTCCGCCGGCTGCTGAACCACACCAGCGGCATCCACGACTACCTCGCCGACACCGACTTCCAGCGCGCCTACTTCACCCCGGACGGCTTCTACGCGCACCGCCACGACACCGTCACCGCGCACGACCTGGTGGCGATCGCGATGCGGCACCGGCCGGACTTCGAGCCGGGCACCTCCTGGAACTACTCCAACACCAACTACGTTCTCGCCGGAATGGTGATCGAGAAGGTGACCGGCCACGCGTACGCCACCGAGATCGACCGCCGCATCATCCGGCCGCTGCGGCTGACCGCGACCTCCGTGCCCGGCACGAGGACCACCCTGCCGCGGCCGAGCAGCCGGGCGTACTCGAAGTTCGCGAACCCGAGCGGCCCCACGTACGACGTCACGGAGCTCAACCCGTCCATCGCCTCCTCCGCCGGCGAGATGATCTCCGACTCCGCCGACCTGGACCGCTTCTACGGCGCCCTGCTCGGCGGAAGGCTCCTCCCGCCCCGGCAGCTGAAGGAGATGAAGACCACCGTCGACAGCCGGATCGCCCCGGGCGTCCGCTACGGCCTCGGCCTCATGGACACCGAACTGGCCTGCGGCGTCCACGTCTGGGGCCACACCGGCGGCATCCACGGCTCGGTGTCCGAGGCGGCCACGAGCGAGGACGGACGGCACTCGGTCGCGGTCAACCTCAACGGCGACTGGACCGGGAACACGGGCGCGGTCGTCGAGGGGGAATTCTGTTAGCCGACGTTTCATTCCCGTCCTTCCGTGTTAACCCGGATGCAATGTCCGTACCGCCTCATATCGGCTAACCCGCTGTTCACGGGGATGGCTCGATCTTCTCGATCGTTGATGCAAGGCGGGTGGTCGTGTGCGCTCCACGCACGGACTGCGGGTGCTGTCGGTCTACGAGGGCTTCTTCTCCGGAGGCGCCCGGATCGTGCACAGCGACGTCGTACTGGGACTGGCCGAGGGCGGCCAGTCCCACCGGGTGCTGAGCATCCATGGCGAGGTGCGCCGCGAGGCCACCCGGCAGCGCATGGAGGACGACGCCTGCTACCGGGCGCTGACGGCCGCCGGGGTCGGCGTCACCTCGCTCGGCCGCAGCGCCGGGCTGGTGGACGGGGCGCTGGCGGCGAACGTTTTCAGCGGCCCGGAGCTGGCCGAAACGGCCCGTGCGATGGCGGGCGCGGACGTCATCCTGTCGCTGAAGGAGCAGCCGCTGGCGCTGGTCAACCAGGCCGGTCTGCCCCGCCGCCCGGTCGTGGTGGCCCTGCACCGCTCCGACCCGGAGAACCAGGGACCCGCGCTGGACGAGCTGACGGCCGCCATCGCGGACGGCACGGTCGTGGCATGCGTGTGCTGCGCCGAGTCGACCCGGGCGGCGTACGAGGCGGCGGGCATCCCGGCCGCCCTGCTGCACGTGATCCCCAACGGGGTGGACCTGCTGAGGTACCGCCCGGACCCGGCGGCGCGCCTCGCCTTCCGGACGGCCCTGGGGATCGCCGCCCCGGCCCCGGTGATCGTCTTCGCGGCCCGGTACGCCCCGATGAAGAACGTCCCGCTCCTCCTCGCCGCCGCCCGCACCTGGCTGGCCCGCGAACCCGAGGGCCGCGTGCTGATGTGCGGGGCGGGCATGACCGGCGAGAACCCCGCCCTGCGGGCCGACATCGAGGTCGCGTTCGGCGAGGACCGGCACCTGGCGGAGCGGATCGGGCTCCTCGGCGTCCGGCACGACATGGAGGCCGTGTACGCCGGTGCCGACGTCGTCGCCCTGACCTCCGTCTCCGGCGAGGCTGCCCCGCTGTGCCTGATCGAGGGCATGATGTGCGGCGCGGTCCCGGTGACGACCGACGTCGGCGACAGCGCGTCGATCGTCGAGGGCCTCGGCTTCGTCACCCCGCCGGACCCGGCCGCGATCGCCCTGGCCTGGTCCGCCGCCATCACCAGCCGCGCCGACCTCGCGCCGGCCCTGGAACTGAGCCGCGAGCGCTTCAGCCGCACGCGGATGATCGCGGCGTACGCGACCCTGCTCGACGCCGTCGCGCCCCTGCCGGTACCGGAGGACGACGCCGCGCGGTACGCCCTCGCGAGTGAACCCGGCCTGTTCCAGGGCCCGTTGCCCGCCGACGGCCTCGGCCTCGATCCGCATCAGGAGCTGCCGGACGAGCTGTAGGAGGGCCCTGCCACGGCTCAGGAGAGCCGGTCGAGGGCCGGGAAGTAGCCGCGTGCCTGGCCCGGTGCCGTCGGGTGGTACGACTCGGTCAGCGCGAACGGGTCGACGCTGTGCAGCCAGGGGCTGCGGGAGCAGATCTCGTGGCCGGCGAAGGCGTCCCTGACGTCGGCGAAGGAGAACCCGTGGCCGGCCGCGCGCCCGGCGATCACGGCGTCCAGACGGTCCACGGCGCTGTCGATGGCGGCACGCTCGGCGTCCTGGAGGCCGCTTCGGCAGGTGCCCTTGAGGTGGTACAGGTGCGGATAGCCGAGCACCACGACGCGCGCGGCGGGCGCCCGGTCCCTGATGGCCGAGTAGAGCCGGTCCAGGCCGTGCGGGAGGGCGTCCGCCATGACGGCGCGCGCCTGGGAGACGGCCGCGAGACAGGCGACGGGGCCGCCCAGCGCGCAGATCGCCATCGCGGAGCCGAAGCCCACGTCGCTGCCGCCGACGGTGAGGGTGACCAGCCGGGTACCGGGGCCGAGCGCGCCGAGCTGGCCGGTCAGGACGTCGCCCACCTTGGCGCCGTTGCACGCGGGGAAGGCGAAGGACGCCGCGTGGTGCGCCGCCGCCCACAGCATCGGGTACGACCGGCTGCTGCGCTTGCACTCCGTGCGGCCGGGGAGGTAGTCACCCGCGCCGACGCCGGAGGAGTAGGAGTCGCCGAGGGCCACGTAGCCCGGGGCCGGCGTCCGGGGCGCGCCCTGTGCCGTGGCGGGGGCGGTGGCGAGGCAGGCCGTGGCGAGCAGGAGGGCGGAGCAGCATGCGGCCATCCGGGTGTGTCGCATACGTCCCGGTGTACCGCGGCCCCGGCGGCACCGCCCGCCCGGCTCGGCCGGCCGGGTGAGAGCGGAGCGTCACGAAACGCCGAGGAGGGGCCACCGGAGTCCGTCCGGTGGCCCCTCCTCTCCCCTCCTGCATCCCCCGTCGGTGCTCCTCCGGTCCGTCACTACCGGGGGAGCACCACGACGTACGCGGCCGGGTCGCGGTCGGCGGACGCCATCAGGGCCGTACGGATCACCGTCGCCTGCTGCTCCGGCGACTCGCGGAGCTTCTTCGGCGTGACGTACACGACCGTGATCCCGAGGCGCTCCAGGTGCTCGCGCTTGCGGGTGTACTCCGACCAGAGCGCGTCGTCGTCCTGGCGGGGCGCCCTGGTGTCCAGCTCGACCGCCACCGCCTGGTCGGGCCAGTACGCGTCCAGGCCGCCGAGGTGCGGGCCGCCGGGCAGGCGCAGGTCGATGTTCCAGACCGGGTCGGGCAGGGCGTGGTCGCGGACCATCCGGTACAGGCGGTCCTCGGCGATCGAGCGGCCCTCCGCCAGCAGGGAGTCCACGGCGTCGATCACATGGGGGAGGTTCAGCAGCTTCGCATGGGTCAACTCCCGTACCACCGCCGCCGGTTCGCAGTGGCCGCCGCGCACCGCCTCGGTCAGCAGCCGCCGTACCGTCTGTCCGTCGGTCAGCTCCGCGACCGCGTCCGCCAGCGCCCGGGGCACCGGGGCCACCGGCAGACCCGTCACCGTGCGGGGCGTGGGCAGGGCGGGGGTGCGCAGGACGCGGACGTAGCCCGCGGAGCGCAGCCGGCGCCGGCGCGGGACGAGGACGTGCACGTGGTCCAGGGAGGTCAGCGGCGGAGTGGCCGAGAAGCCGTACAGGGCCAGCGCGGCGAGACCGGTGATCATCACCTCGGGATAGGCCGGGCGGCGGGCGTCCCGCGGCGTCGGCTGGGACGGCACGCCCGGCGTCCTGTCGGGCGCGTGCTCACGGGCCGCGTACAGCAGGGCCCCGTGCAGCCACTCCTCGCCCGTGGGCGGGCCGGGGTGGAGGAGGACCACGTGCGGGAGCAGTTGCTGCCAGGGGCCGCCGGGGCGGCACTGCTCGTTCAGCTCGGCCGTCGTCACGCCGTGGGCGCGCAGCCGGCCCGCCGTCATGACGCGGCGGTGGGCCTGGGAGAGATGACGGAGGGGGCGGGGGGAGAGCGGGGTGTTGTGCGTCATGGCGTCGGCATTCCCGCGTCTCGTCCCCCCTTTAACCGCTGTTACACGGCCGTCGAAGAATGCGGACAAGCCGGGACTAAAGGTCAGGTGTTCGGGTGCCGAATAGGCAGCGAAAACCCCTGGTCCGAATGGGCGCGGGCCAGGGGTTACGGCTGCGTTTGACCGAATTTCGTAACGGTCACCTACCGGGCAAGCTCAGGCCAAGGCTCAGCGGGTACCGGCCGCTGCGTCGCACTCCTGTGCGCGCAGCGCCCGCGCCAGGTCGTCCCGCGCCTCCAGGACGAGCCGGCGCAGCGCAGGGGCCGCGTCCCGGTGCTCCTGAAGCCACGCGTCCGTCGCCGCCAGCGTCTGAGGCCGGTCCTGGAGCCCCGGGAACAGACCCCGTACGACGTCCATGCCGATCTGGATCGACCGCTCCCGCCACACCCGCTCGATCGCCGCGAAGTACTTCTCGGCGTACGGCGCGGTCAGCTCCCGCTGCGAGGCCTGGTCGAAGCCCGCGATCGTCGCCTCCACCAGCGCGTTCGACAGCGCGTCGGACTCCACGACCTGCGCCCACGCCTGCGCCTTGACCGCCGCCGAGGGGCGGGCCGCGAGGCAGCGGACCTGGTGGCGCTTGCCGGACGCCGTGTCGTCGCGGGCCAGTTCGGCCGCCAGCACCGGCTCGTCCGCCACGCCGTGCGCGGCCAGCGGCTCCAGGAACGCCCAGCGCAGCTCCTGGTCCACCTCCAGACCGTCGATCGCCGTCGTGCCGTCCAGCAGCCCGGTCAGCAGCTCGAACGCCTCCGGCGCGTCGGCCACGCGCGCGTAGAACCGCGCCCACGCCAGCTGGTGCTCACTGCCCGGCTCGGCGGCGTACAGCTCGGCCGAGGCGCCCCGGCACAGCTCCCGCCCGGCCTCCGCGCGCCGCCCGGGCGCGGTGTAGTGCACCGCTGCCGACTCCGCCCACGCGTGCAGCATCTGGAGCACGCCGATGTCGGACTCCCGGCCCGCGAACCTCAGCACCAGCGCGATGAAGTCCCGCGCCGGCAGCAGCGCGTCCCGCGTCATGTTCCACAGCGCCGACCAGCACAGCGCCCGCGCCAGCGGGTCCGTCAGCTCGCCCAGGTGGCCGCGCAGGGTGTCCAGCGAGGCCGCGTCGAAGCGGATCTTGCAGTACGTCAGGTCGTCGTCGTTGACCAGGACCAGGTCCGGGGCGTCGGCGCCCGCCAGCTCCGGGACGAGCGTGCGCGGGCCCTCCACGTCGGTCTCCACGCGCGCGTACCGCTCCAGCGCGCCCTCGGCCGTACGCCGGTACAGCCCGACCGCGACCCGGTGCGGACGCAGTTCGGGGTGGGTCCCGGGCGCCTCCTGCACCACCGCGAGCTCACGGACGCGGGAGTCTTCGAGCAGCACCTGCGGGGTCAGCGAGTTGACCCCGGCCGTCTGGAGCCAGGAGCGCGCCCACGCCGACATGTCCCGGCCGCTGGTCTCGCCGAGCGCCGACAGCAGGTCGCCGAGGCGCGTGTTGCCGTACGCGTGCCGCTTGAAGTAGCGGCGGGCGCCCTCCAGGAACGCGTCCTGGCCGACGTACGCCACCAGTTGCTTGAGCACCGAGGCGCCCTTGGCGTAGGTGATGCCGTCGAAGTTCAGCTTGGCGTCCTCCAGGTCACGGATGTCCGCCGTGACCGGATGCGTGGAGGGCAGCTGGTCCGCGCGGTACGCCCACGCCTTGCGGCGGTTGGCGAAGGTGATCCAGGCATCGGTGAAGCGGGTCGCGCCGACGTTGGCGAACGTGCCCATGAAGTCCGCGAAGGACTCCTTCAGCCACAGGTCGTCCCACCACTCCATGGTGACCAGGTCGCCGAACCACATGTGCGCCATCTCGTGCAGGACGACGTTGGACCGTGCCTCGTACGACGCCTGCGTCACCTTGCCGCGGAAGATGTACTCCTCGCGGAAGGTCACCAGACCCGGGTTCTCCATCGCGCCCAGGTTGTACTCGGGCACGAAGGCCTGGTCGTACTTCCCGAACGGGTACGGGTAGTCGAAGTGGTCGTGGAAGAAGTCCAGGCCCTGCTTGGTGACCAGGAAGACGTCGTCGGCGTCGAAGTGCGGGGCGAGCCCCTTGCGGCACATCGCGCCGAGCGGGATCTCCAGCTTGGAGCCGTCCTCGAAGGTGCGGGTGTAGGAGTCGGTCACGTAGTGGTACGGCCCCGCCACCACGCACGTGATGTACGTCGAGATCGGCTTGGTCTCCGCGAACTTCCAGACGCCGTCGGCCAGTTCGCCCGCGCCGTTGCTCCACACCGTCCAGCCCTCGGGTGCCCGGACCTCGAAGCGGTACGGCGCCTTCAGGTCCGGCTGCTCGAAGTTCGCGAACACCCGGCGGGAGTCGGCCGGCTCGTACTGCGTGTAGAGGTAGACCTCGCCGTCCTCGGGGTCGACGAAGCGGTGCAGGCCCTCGCCGGTGCGGGAGTAGGCGCACCGGGCGTCCACCACCAGCTCGTTCTCCGCCGCCAGGTCCTCCAGGAGGATCCGCGCTCCGTCGAAGACCTCGCCCGGGTCCAGGTCCCGGCCGTTGAGCGACACCGACGTCACGCTCGGCGCGACCAGATCGGCGAAGCTCGCGGCGCCCGGCTCGCTGCAGCGGAAGCGGATCGTGGTCACCGAGCGGAACGTGCGCGGCGCTCCTGCCCGGCCGTCCGGTCCCTCGTCCCCGTCGCCGACGGCGGACCGCAGGTCCAGGGACACGTCGTATCCGTCGACCGACAGCAGGGCGGCCCGCTCCCGGGCCTCGTCGCGGGACAGATTCTCACCGGGCACGGGCGGCACTCCTTGGCTGGCGTTCGGTATGTGGACAGGGCCGATCCTGCCATGTGCCCCTGACAGGGGGCAGCGGGGAATCCCTACCGCATCGGTGTCGTTGGCCTTGTTGAGGCTTCAAAAGACCGTTTCGCTGAATGACCGTTTCGCTGAGGAGAGCCATGTCCGAGACCGCGCCGTCGACCGGCAGGACGCCCGTCGACTTCTGGTTCGACCCGCTGTGCCCCTGGGCCTGGATGACGTCCCGCTGGGTGCTGGAGGTGGAGAAGGTCCGGGACATCGAGGTCCGCTGGCACCTGATGAGCCTCGGCGTCCTCAACGAGAACAGGCTCGACGAACTGCCCGAGGAGTACCGGGAGCTGCTGGAGACCAAGGCGTGGGGTCCGGTCCGCGTCGTCATCGCGGCCCAGCAGGAGCACGGCCCGGAGGTGCTCGGCGACCTCTACACCGCGCTCGGCACCCGCATCCACAACCAGGAGGAGGGCCCGGAGAAGTCGACCGTGGCGGCCGCCCTGAAGGACGTCGGGCTGCCCGAATCCCTCATGGACCACTGGGACTCGACCCCCTACGAGGCCGAGCTGCGCGCCTCCCACCAGGAGGGCATCGACAAGGTGGGCCAGGACGTCGGCACCCCGGTCATCGCGGTCCCGGGCCCCGGCGGCGAGCAGATCGCCTTCTTCGGCCCGGTCGTCACCCCCGCCCCGAAGGGCGAGGAGGCGGCCCGCCTGTGGGACGGCACGGTCGCCGTGGCGTCGGTGCCGGGCTTCTACGAGATCAAGCGGACCCGCACCAAGGGCCCGGACTTCAGCAACCTGTGAACAGGTAGCGGCAGGGGAGGACCCCCGCGAGTCACGTCCTCGCGGGGGTCCTCTCTCATCCGCCTGCCGTCGTGAAGGGTGAGAAGACGATCACGAGGCAGGACGATCAGGGAGCCCGGGGGCTCAGGGGGCGAGCAGCAGCGCGTTCGCGCGGGACTTCGCTGCCTCGTAACGCCGGGCCACGTCCTGCCAGTTGACGACGGCCCACATCGCTTCGACGAAGTCGACCTTCTGGTTCCGGTACTGGAGGTAGAAGGCGTGCTCCCAGGCGTCGAAGACCAGGACCGGGGTCGAACCCTGGCCGACGTTGCCCTGGTGGTCGTAGACCTGCTCGACGATCAGCCGCCCGCTCAGCGGCTCGTACGCCAGCACGCCCCAGCCGGAGCCCTGGGTGGTGGCCGCGGCCTTGGACAGCTGGGTCCGGAACGCGGCGAAGGAACCGAAGGACTCCTTGATCGCCTCGGCCAGCCCGCCCACCCCGTCGGCCGCGAGCGGCTCCCCGCCGCCGTCCTTCGGGCCGGTCATGTTCTGCCAGTAGATGCTGTGCAGGATGTGCCCGGAGAGGTGGAAGGCCAGGTTCTTCTCCAGCCCGTTGACCGAGCCCCAGCTCTCCTCGTCCCGCGCCTGCGCCAGTTGCTCCAGCGTGTCGTTGGCGCCCTTCACATAGGCCGCGTGGTGCTTGTCGTGGTGCAGCTCGATGATCTCCGGGCTGATCACGGGGGCGAGCGCGGAGTAGTCGTACGGCAGGGCGGGCAGCGTGTAGACGGGCATGGGTGATCCCCTCCGGAACCTTATTGCAAAGTGCTTGCAAGTGCAGGCTAGCAACAAGAGTGTGGGGGCAACAGAAAGGCCCCCGCGTGTCGCACGCGGGGGCCCCGGTGGGCGGGCGGAGGCGTCAGCCGGTCTTGGCACGCATCTTCTGCCGGGCGTAGCCCACGCCCGCCAGCACCGCCGTCATGCCGCCGGTGAAGTACAACTGGACGCGGGTGTCCGCCTCGCGGGCCATCAGGACGAAGATCGCGGCCATGCCGGCCAGGGCGACCCAGGTGAGGACGGGGAACGCCCACATGCGGACGACCAGCTTCTCGGGGCTCTCGCGTTCGATGCGGCGGCGCAGCAGCAGTTGGGAGACGGCGATGAAGATCCAGACGACCAGGATGACCGCGCCGATCATGTTCAGCAGCCACTTGAAGATGTCGTTCGGCCGCCAGTAGCTGAGCAGCACGCACACGAAACCCAGCACGGAGGAGGTCAGCACCGCGACGCGCGGGACGCCGCCGGACAGCTTCGCCAGCACCTTCGGGCCCTGGCCGCGGGCGACCAGGGAGTAGGCGATGCGCGAGGCGCCGTAGATGTTGGCGTTCATCGCGGAGAGCAGGGCGACCAGGACGACCACGTTCATCAGCCGGCCCGCGCCGGGGATGCCCAGGTGGTCGAGCGTGGCGACGTAGGGACCCTCGGAGACGACCGCCCCCGAGTTCCAGGGGACCAGGGTGACCACGACCGCCATCGAGCCGATGTAGAACAGCGCGATGCGCCACATCGCCGTACGGACGGCGGACGCCACGCCCCGCACCGGGTTCTCCGACTCGGCCGCCGCGATGGTGACCGTCTCCAGGCCGCCGTAGGCGAAGACGGACGCGAGCAGGCCGATGATCAGGCCGTTGCTGCCGTGCGGGAGGAAGTCGGACAGGTTCGCGGTGCCGGGCGCGTCCGTGCCGGGCAGGACGCCCGCGATGGCCAGCACGCCGAGGACCAGGAAGAGGGAGATCGCGCCGACCTTCAGCGTGGCGAACCAGAACTCGAACTCGCCGAAGTTCTTCACGGCGGCCAGGTTCGTCCCGCAGAAGACGACCATGAACAGGGCCACCCACAGCCACTCGGGCGTGCCGGGCAGCCAGCCGGAGACGATGTGGGCCGCGCCGATGCCCTCCAGGCCGACGGCCGTGCACAGCAGGATCCAGAAGGACCAGCCGGCGGCGAAGCCCGCCCACGGGCCGATCGCCCGCTCGGCGTGCGCCGAGAAGGAACCCGAGGACGGGTAGGCGGCCGACATCTCGCCCAGCATCCGCATCACCAGCATCACGAGGAGGCCGGAGACCGTGTAGGCGATGACGATGGACGGCCCGGCGGCGGCGATCCCCGCGCCGGAGCCGACGAACAGACCCGCGCCGATCACCCCGCCGAGGGCGATCATCGACAGATGGCGCTGTTTGAGGCCGTGCGAGAGAGAGGCGCCACCCTGTTGCTGGGGCGGCGTCTTCGTCGTCGGTTCCGGTGCGGGCATGGGCGCGGCTCTCCCCCTGCAATGGGCGGGCAAAAACCCCGCCAGTCTGGGCGGCCCGTCCGCTGAGGCGAAGGGTCTGCCCACTATCCGGACACCTGCCGTACGCACTGTGAACATCCGGTTACGTGATCGCGACCGCAGCGGCCACAGGCCGCCGGACCGGTCCGACGCCAGGCGGCACGCAGTTCGTGGAGGGCGTGCACACAGCCGGCACAGGCGCGGAGAACATCCGCGGCGGCCTTGGGGAGACGGGACGCCGCCGCGAGGATCGCACTGAATCCTCCGAGGACGGCCAGGACGTGAGTGACACTCATATGGACCACGGTCGTCGCACACAGGCGCCGCAGGACGAATTCCTACGGCAGCCGACACCATCGGACGGGGGAACGGATGGGCACTCCGGGGCAGTTCAAGAAGCCGTCTCTGCCGCCGGGCCGGCTGCGGGACCTCAACGACGCCCTCCATGCGCTGCATCTCGTCGCAGGGCAGCCGAGCCTGGAGACCATGCACCGGCTGCTGCTGAAGCGGATCTCCCGTACCCGGTTGCACGATGCCTTCACCGAGCCGCGGCTGCCGCCGTGGGACACGGTCGATGCGCTGGTCGAGATCCTCGGGACGCGCGCTCCGGGCACCACACCCCAGGAGGTGCTGCCCGAGATGCACGCCCTCTGGGTGCTCGCGTCCCGGCAGAGGTCGCTGCTCAATCCGTATGAGCGCGAGGTGCGGGACGAGATCGTCGCGATTTTCGCGCAGCAGCTGGGGATCAGACCGCGTGAAGTGGAGCTGGACGTACCTCTGGTGGAGATGGAGGTCGATTCCTTCGCGTTGCTCGAAGCCGCGGGCATCATCGAGAGGTGTTTCGACGTCACGTTGGACCCGGAATTCGGCCTCGCGGAAACGGTCGAGGAGGTGGTGCGGCTGACCCTCTCGGCACTGAAGGCGGCGCGCGAGGACTTTGGCGGAACCCCACAGTCCGGCGCCGGTACGCCGGAGTGACCGAAGCGTCCCGGCCTCAGTGACCGGTATCACGCCGTACCGCGTGTCATCGCCACCCTTTGTGTGAAGGGCACGAAGCCGCCGTTCCTCCCTTTGTCGACCGCCGACGGTGATCGTCTCGCGGCCGCTGGGATAGCGTCACAGGGTCCCGACGTGCCCACACCACCCGCGGAGTCCTCATGAGCACCGCCACCGCCACCGCTCGCCCCGGCGCAGTCCTCGCCGACCTGCTGCCCGCGTCCCGCGTCCGCGACGCGGCCTTCGTCGTCGGCGGAGCCGTGCTCACCGGCATCGCGGCCCAGGTGGCCGTCCCCGTGCCCGGCTCCCCGGTGCCGGTGACCGGTCAGACCTTCGCCGCGCTGCTCGTCGGCACCACGCTCGGCGCCCGCCGCGGCTTCCTCTCCCTCGCCCTGTACGCGCTCGCGGGCGTGGCCGGTGTGCCGTGGTTCGCGCAGGGCGGCTCCGGCGCGGGCGCGGTCTCCTTCGGCTATGTCCTCGGCATGCTGCTCGCCTCGGCCGCCGTCGGCGCCCTGGCCCGGCGCGGCGCCGACCGCTCCCCGCTGCGCATGGCGGGCGCGATGGTCCTCGGCGAGGCGGTCGTCTACGCCGTCGGCGTGCCGTACCTGGCCCTGGCCGCCCACCTGTCCCTCTCCCAGGCGGTCGCGGCCGGCCTCACCCCGTTCCTGATCGGCGACGCCCTCAAGGCCGCCCTGGCGATGGGCGCCCTGCCCACCGCCTGGAAGTTCGCCGACAAGCGCTAAGCGCTCCGCTGGAAGTACCGCGATGGGCCGTCGTTCGTCTGCGGCGCCGTCGTGGCCGGTCGCGCAGTTCCCCGCGCCCCTTCGGGGCGCGGTCAACTTCGCCGACCCCGCTTTAGACGCCGTAGTTCCTGCAAGCGCTAGACCCCGTAGTTCCTGCGGAAGAGGCTCGCCCGGGTCGTACGTCTCCTTGACCCGGGCGAGCCTCTTTCGCGTATCGGGGTCGTACAGGCCCGCGCCCCGGTCGCCCGCCCCGAAGACGAAGTCGAGCGACCGCCCGAGGGGGCCCCGGCCGGCACCGCGAACGCCGCGACCACCTGCCCCCAGCGCACCCGGCCTGCACCCGGACGGTACGGGCCTCGGCGTCGACGGTGAGCCCGTCCATCCGCCCGGTGGTGACGAGCAGCCCGCCCTCGTACCCGCCGGGCAGCCCGTGCCCGGTCGCCCGCACCCCGACCGGCAGGCCCTCGGCGGCCGCCTACCGCACGGCGGCCACCACGCCGGCGGCCGAGCGGGCAAGGACGCAGCATGGCCGCACAACCTGACAGGTGGCGTCAGATCATGCGGCCATGTTCCGGATCCTTGCCCGGAGGGCCGGCGTCCGCGGCGTCAGCCGGTGGTGACCTTCTCCGTCTCCTCGACGGCGGCGGCCGGCGCGCGGCCCGCCTCGACCTTCTGCTTCACCAGCGAGATCACGACGACGACCGCCGCCACGCCCACCGACAGCAGCACGGTCGTACGGCCGCTGCTCTCGCCTTCCGTGTCGGTCAGCATGTAGCCGAGGACGAAGACGATGAAGGCGGCCGTGATCCAGGTCAGGTACGGGTACAGCCACATCCGCACGACGAGCTTCTCCGGCGCCTCCCGCTGGATGATCTTCCGCATCCGCAGCTGCGAGAAGCAGATGACCAGCCACACGAACAGGGCCACCGCACCCGAGGAGTTGACGAGGAAGAGGAAGACGGTGTCCGGGTAGGCGTAGTTGAAGAAGACCGCCACGAAACCGAAGACGACCGACGCCAGGATCGCCGCCATCGGCACACCGCGCGCGGTGGTACGGGCGAACGCCTTCGGCGCGTCACCGCGCTCACCCAGCGAGAACGCCATGCGGGAGGCGGTGTACAGGCCGGAGTTGAGACAGGACAGCACTGCCGTCAGCACAACGACGTCCATGATCTGGCCGGCGTGCGCGATCCCGAGGGAGTTCAGCGCGGCGACGTACGAGCCCTGCTTCGCGAGGGACGGGTCGTTCCACGGCAGCAGCGAGACCACGACGAGGATCGAGCCGAGGTAGAAGACGCCGATCCGCCAGATGATGCTGTTGGTGGCCTTGGTGACCGCGCGCTGCGGGTCCTCCGACTCGCCGGCCGCCAGGGTCGCGATCTCGCTGCCCATGAAGGAGAAGACGACCAGCAGGACGCCGGTGAGGATCGTGCCCGGACCGTGCGGCAGGAAGCCGCCGTGGCTGGTGAGGTTCCCGAAGGACGCCTTGTCGGTGTGCGCGCCCGGCAGGACGCCGAAGATCGCGAGCAGGCCGACGACGATGAACGCGCCGATCGCCACGACCTTGATGCCGGCGAACCAGAACTCGAACTCGCCGTAGGAGCCGACGGAGACCAGGTTGGTCGCGGTCAGCACGGCCATCACGATGAGCGCCCAGCCCCACTGCGGTACGGCCGGCACCCAGCCCGCGAGGATCTTGGCGCCTGCGGTGCCCTCGACGGCCAGCACGACGACCCAGAAGAACCAGTAGAGCCAGCCGATGGAGAAGCCGGCCCAGCGGCCCAGCGCACGGTCGGCGTGCGCGGAGAAGGAGCCGGAGGTGGGGTTCGCGGCGGACATCTCGCCCAGCATCCGCATCACGAGGACGACGAGGGTGCCGACGAGCGCGTACGACAGGAGGATGCCGGGTCCCGCGGTCGCGATACCGGAGCTGGAGCCGACGAAGAGGCCGGCTCCGATGACGCCACCGATCGCGATCATCGTCAGATGGCGGTTCTTGAGTCCTGCTTGGAGTCCCGAACCAGGGGTCATGGACGGTTTCCTTTACGCCAGGTGTGGAGCAAATTCGCACGAGCGGTGTACGAGTCGGACCAGTGAATCGGAGGCGAACGGATTCGGGAACCTCCGAAACGGGATCGTTACTTGAGGTTCCCTTGAGGTTCTATGGTTTTGCTCACACATTTCGGACTCAACGGCGGTCGCGTCCGGGGCCCGGCACCCGGGGCTGCTGCGCCGCATGGGTCATGTCACACTCATGGCATGCGCGTGTACCTCGGCTCCGACCATGCGGGCTACGAACTCAAGAACCACCTCGTCGACTGGCTCAAGGCGGCGGGGCACGAGCCCGTCGACTGCGGGCCGCACATCTACGACGCCCAGGACGACTACCCGCCCTTCTGCCTCCGCGCGGCGGAGCGTACGGCCGCGGACCCCGAGGCCCTCGGCATCGTGATCGGCGGCTCCGGCAACGGCGAGCAGATCGCCGCGAACAAGGTCAAGGGCGTGCGGGCGGCGCTGGCCTGGAGCGAGGAGACCGCGTCGCTGGGCCGCCAGCACAACAACGCCAACGTCGTGGCGGTGGGCGCGCGCATGCACACGCAGGACGAGGCGACGAAGTTCGTCGAGACCTTCCTCGGCACCCCGTTCTCGGGCGACGAGCGCCACATCCGCCGCATCGACATGCTGTCGGCCTACGAGACGACCGGCGACCTGCCCCCGATCCCGGCCCACCACCCCCAGCAGTAGGGACCCCGGGGGCTCCGCCCCCGGCCCTCCGCCCTGCCTGAAAGGACAGCTCAGCCTTGCCGGAAGGGCACACCATTCACCGGCTGGCCCAGGACTACGCCGAGCGTTTCCGGGGCACCGCCCCGCGGGTGACCAGCCCCCAGGGCAAGTTCTCCGACGCCGCCGCCCTGCTGGACAGAGCCACGCTCACGGCCACCGAAGCCCACGGCAAGCACCTCTTCCTCCGCTTCCGGGACACCGACTGGGTCCACATCCACCTCGGCCTCTTCGGCAAGGTCGGCTTCGGCAGCGCCCCCGCACCCCCGCCGGCCGACACCGTCCGGCTCCGGCTCGTCAACGACACCGCCTACGTCGACCTGCGCGGGCCGACCACGTGCGCGCTGATCACCGACGCCGAGAAGGACGCCGTACACGACCGCCTCGGCCCCGACCCGCTGCGCGAGGACGCCGACCCGAGCGCGGCCTACCACCGTGTCTCGCGCAGCCGCACGACGATCGCCGCCCTGCTCATGGACCAGAAGATCGTCGCCGGCGTCGGCAACGTCTACCGCGCCGAAGTCCTCTTCCGGCACCGCATCGACCCGTACCGGGCGGGCCGGGACATCACCCCGGCGCAGTGGGACGCCGTCTGGGGCGATCTCGTCGCGCTGATGCGCGAGGGCGTGCGGAACAACCGCATCGACACCGTCCGGCCCGAGCACACCCCCGAGGCCATGGGCCGCCCGCCGCGCGTGGACGACCACGGCGGCGAGGTGTACGTCTACCGCCGCGCCGCCCAGGCCTGCCACGTCTGCGGCGACGAGATCCGCACCGCCGGCCTCGCCGCCCGCAACCTCTTCTGGTGCCCCACCTGCCAGAAGCCCTGAACCGGGCAGCGGCGTCAGAAGCCGTGCGGCAGCCACGGCGGCACCGGTGAGCCGAACGCCACCGACGCCTCCGTGAGCGCCCCCGGCCGCAGCTCCTGCACCCGCCCGGCGCGCGCGAGCGACAGCAGGCTCACCCCGCCGAGGTAGGCCGCCCCCAACTCCCGTACCGACAGGGCGAGATCGGCGGCGTCCGTGGTCCGCTCGCAGGACGCGCCCTTCGGGTCGCCCGTGAGCCGCACACGGCCCGCGTTCCAGGGGCAGAAGGCGTCCTCGACCTCGAACACGACGTCCAGCGGGGTCTGGTACGTGCGGGCCGACAGGGCCGCGGCGACATCGACCAGGCGGACGTGACCGGAGTCCCGCAGGCGCGGGCGGCAGCGGCGGATGTCGCTCACCAGGTACTGCCAGGCGTCGTCCACGGGGCGCCCGTGCAGGCTCAGCGTCGACATCAGGTCGATGCCGAACAGGAAGCGCCACAGCGCCGCGTCCGTCGCCGGGTCCAGCGCGGCCAGGTCCTCCAGCTTCACCGTGCCGTCGTGCCCGTCCGGCCCCCAGCCGAGCTTGGTGCGGTAGCGGGCGTACCCGGTGACCCGTCCGTCCCGCTCCGCGACCACGCAGCGCAGCGCCGACGCGCCCTCCCGCTCGCTCTCCGGGTCCAGCAGACCCACCCGCTCCCAGCCCGGCTGCCGGGCCAGCATCCCGGGCCGGCCCGGCACCAGGGCCGCGTACACCGACTCGCACGCGTCGAGCACGCCGACGGGCTCCGCGTACCGCACCCGCACGTCCTCCGTGCCGGCGGGCAGCGTGAGCGAGACCCGGCTCGTGTCGATCTCGGCCGTCAGCTGGAGGGCAGCCGCGCCGTAGCCGAAGCGGCCGTAGATGGCCGGCTCGGACGCGAACAGCACCGCCAGGGGCTCGCCCAGCGCACGGACGTCGTCCAGCTGCCGGCGCATCATCGAGGTCAGCACCCCGCGCCGCCGGTGCGTGGCCGCCACGCTCACCATGGTCACGCCGGCCGCCGGGACCCCGGCACCGCCCGGCACGGTCATCCGGAAGCTGAACGCCCCGGCCGTCCCGACGATCTCGTCCCCGTCCAGGGCGGCCAGCGAGCGGTCGAACTCCGTGAGGGAGCGGTCCAGTTCGCGCTCCTCGGCCGCGGCGACCCCGCCGAAGGCCCGCACCAGCCCGTCCCACCAGCGGTCGAAGTCCTCCGGCCGCAGCACCGTCAACCCGGTCGCGTGATCTGTCCGCTCTGTCCCCATGACCCATGCCTATCAAGGCGGCCCGGACCGGGCCAGCGAATTTGCCCGGGACCGGAGCACGGCGGCCGCGCGTGCCGTTCACTGTGAGGACCAACTGTGCCCAGGAGCCCTGGAAAAGCCGTCGGGGGAGCCCCGGAGGGGGGACAAGTGGGACCTCCCGTGCCAAGGAACCGGTCCGATGGATAGGGTCGCGAACTAATGGCAGCAGGACGAGAGCGGCGCGCGAAGGCCGAGACGTTCACGGCCCGGTGGAAGATGCAGTGGCACCGGGTCCGCACCGGCCTGCGCAGAAGCGCCGTGGACTACTTCCGCGGCGACGGCTCCGACTGGATCGCGTTCGCCGGACTGCTGCTGACCATCCCGGTCCTCATGGCCATGACCCTGGTCGACTCGGTGTGGTGCTCCCCGGCCACGCTGGTGCTGCCGATCGTCGCGGGCGGCCTGCTGCTGCGCCCGGCGAGCCTGCTCGGACTGTACGCGGCCGGGGCGACCGCCCTGATCGTGGAGTCGGTCCGGCTGGGCCCGTACACGGAGGGACCGAGCCGTGTCACCCCGGGCGTGGTCCTCGTCGTCGCGGCCTGCGGCTTCTTCGGCCTGCTCACGGCCCAGTTCCGCAGCCGGGTCGGCGTGCCCTGGCGGCGCGGCGGCACCATGCTGTTCGACCTGCGCGAACGGATCCGGGTACAGAGCAAGCTGCCGAAGCTGCCGCAGGGCTGGCACCACGAGATGGCGCTGCGGCCGGCCGGCGGCCAGTCCTTCTCCGGCGACTTCGTCGTCGCGGCCCGTACGAACGGCGGCCGCACCCTGGAGGTCGTGCTCACGGACGTCTCCGGCAAGGGCATGGACGCGGGCTCGCGCGCCCTGCTCCTGTCGGGCGCCTTCGGCGGCCTCCTCGGCTCCCTGCCCCCGCACGCCTTCCTCCCCGCCGCGAACGGCTACCTCCTGCGCCAGGACTGGGACGAGGGCTTCGCCACCTCCATCCATCTCGTCCTGGACCTCGACTCCGGGGACTACGAGCTGTACACCGCCGGCCATCCGCCGGGCCTCCAGCTCAGCGCGGGCAGCGGCCGCTGGGAGGAGAAGGCCGCCGAGGGCCCGCTGCTCGGCGTGTACGACGGCGCACAGTTCGACCCGGTGAAGGGCTCGCTGCGCCCGGGCGACGTCCTGATGCTCTTCACCGACGGGCTGGTGGAGACCTCCGACCGGGACATCGTCGAGGGCATGGACCGCCTCACCGGCGAGGCCGACCGCTACGTCGCCGGCGGCTTCCACGGCGCCGCCTGGCATCTGATCGAGGCCGTGGCCAAGGACGTCAACGACGACCGGGCCCTGCTCCTGATCTGCCGCCAGTCACCGACACCGACACCACCGCAGCTCCACTGACCCACCGCGTGCCTCCGCCGGCGGGGGAGCAGCCGGGGTTCCGGTGGGCGGGCGGGGCACCGGGTGGACGGAGCGCGCCGGGGACGGGGCACACTGGGGCGATGACACAGCCCACGCCCGCGTCGTCGCCCGTGCCCGAGCCGGTGGCCGCGCCTTCGTCCGCGCCCGCGGCCCTGCTGACGCTCGCCGAGGTGGAGGCCCTGGCGCGGGCCGCCCACGCGGGGCAGACCGACAAGGCGGGACGGCCGTACGCCGGACACCTCGCCGCCGTCGCCGAGGGCGTGCGCGTCCGCGGCGGGGACGCGGAGCAGATCGCGGCGGCCTGGCTGCACGACGCCGTCGAGGACGACGCGCTCAGCCGGGAGTGGCTGGCGGCGGCCGCCCTGACCGAGCGCACCAAGGCCATCGTGGACGCCCTCACCAAGCGGGCGGGGGAGGAGCCGGCGGCGTACGCCCGGCGGATCCTCGCCACCCCGGGCGCGCGCCTGGTGAAGGAGGCCGACCTGGCCCACAACGCCGACCCCGAGCGCCTCGCGGTCCTGGCCGAGCCGACCCGCGGACGACTGACCGAGAAGTACGCGGCGATGCGCGCGCTCCTCGGCCTCGGCGAGGAGTGAGCCGAACCCCCAGCCGCGTCGTCGCCGCTCGCCGACCCCGCCCCCGACCTCCTAGACGGCGACCGACTCCCGGGCCGCCGCCCTCTCCTTCTTCTCCCGCTCGCGGGAGAGCTCGGCCGCGTCCTGCCGGAACGCCCACTCCATCCTCGGCTCCATCGCGAAGCGGAAGACCCGCTGGACCGGCCTGGTGCACAGCAGCGTGACGACGGAGCCGGCCAGCAGCGTCACGAGGATCTCGCCGAGCGGGCCGTGCAGCCAGGCGTGGTCGAACCAGCCGCCGTAGGTGGCGGTCTTCACCACGAAGCCGTGCAGCAGATAGCCGTACAGCGTGCCCGCGCCGAGAGCGGTGAACCACGTCCTGCGCCGGGGCACCCACGCGAAGAAGACGGCGGTCAGCAGCAGCGCACAGGCGAACAGCGCCAGCGTCATGAGCGGGCCGGTCCACCACGGCGCGCCCAGATTCTGCGCGGCGCTCTCCCGGTAGAACCAGTTGTCGTCCAGGCGCGGCGCGGTCCACCAGCCGACAGCCAGCGCCGCCGCGGCCACCGGCACCGACGCGATCCGCACCCACCTGCGGCGCAGCGCGGCGAAGTGCTCGGGTTCCAGCTTCAGGCCCAGCACGAAGAAGGGCAGGAACTGCAGGACGCGTCCCAGGTCCAGGGCGCCCCCGGTGCCCACGGAGACCGAGCCGACCACGGCGATCCCGAGCGCGACCGGCACCGGCCGGCGCACCAGCTTCCACAGGGGGCTGCTCAGGCGCCAGACGAACAGCGCGCACAGGAACCACGTCAGGTACCAGGGGGAGACGAGGTCGAACGGCTCGGGGGAGTGGCCGACGAAGTGCCGGAACAGCAGATACGCCGTCTGGAACACGACGTACGGCACGGCGATCCCGGTGACCAGGCGCTTCAGCCGGTCGGGGCGCATGTCGAAGCTGCGCGAGAAGTAGCCGGAGATGATGACGAAGGCCGGCATGTGGAAGGTGTACACGACGTTGTACAGGCCTTCGAGGACGCGGCTGTCGCTCTTGAGCGGCGCCCAGGAGTGGCCCGCGGCCACCAGCACGATCGCCAGGAACTTGACGTTGTCGAAGAACGCGTCGCGCGATGCGCCCGGTCTCCCGGCGGGAGGCTGCCGCTCCTGCGCACCGGCCGGGGTACGCGGACCGGGCACCCTGTCCGCCGGCTCGCGCGACGGAGGAAGTGCCCTGCGGAAGTGACCGAGAGGCGAGGCGGCATCGAACATCTGAGGCACCCTAGCCTCGGCTGTGGAATTTCGTAAAACCCGCCCAGGCATTCCTGGTTAATGTCTTCGAATGTCCCCTGATTTACATGCGCTTGGATCGTTGGTTCACCCTAGATGTCCCGATTCATCCCCACTAAATGGGGCATATTGCGGCTCTGTGCGATCAATTCGAATTACCTGCGCACGAGATGTGTGGAGGTGGAAACGAAGTAGGGTAATTACCAGGGGAGTCGGTCCGGTCTCGGTGGCCGAATTACCGTGTACCGCATCGCTCGGACCGGTCCGGTATCCGGCACCCCGCCCCTGATGTATCCCCGACGTTCCGTCACAGGCCGCATAGGGTGCCCCTGTTGGTGGCACGATGGTTCTGGCGGGGGTGCGGGCCGTACCCCCGGGCCGGGAGAGCGGACCGACCTAGGGTGTGATCAGTTGTGGCCATTTCACTGTCTGTGGTGCTGCTGTTGGCGGTCATCCTGGTGGTGCTGATCCGCGGGGGCAACATCAAGGCGGGCCCCGCCATCGTTGCCATGCTTTTCGGCTTCTTCCTGGCCTCCACCGGCATGGCCCCCTCCATCACACGGTTCCTGGACTCGATAGCGCAGTCCATCAACTCGATCAAGTTCTGAGCGGCCCCGGGACGACCGAAGGCCCAGACGGAGGAGGACGTCCTCTCGACTGGGCCTTCGGCATACAGAGCGGGCGACGGGAATCGAACCCGCGTAGCTAGTTTGGAAGACTAGGGCTCTACCATTGAGCTACGCCCGCAAGCGTGCGCCGCAGGTCGGTGACCTCGGCACTGGAGGCATCGTAGCGGGTCGCCCGGCGCCGAGGCCAACGGCTTCCGCTCCGGCGCTCCGGCGGACTCCCGCGAGCCCCGGCGAGCCCTCCCGTGCGCCGCCCCGAAGAATGCGGCCGACGCGGGCGGCCGGGGCATGTACCCTACGTGTCGCACCAGACGGGGTGTGGCGCAGCTTGGTAGCGCGTCCGCTTTGGGAGCGGAAGGCCGTGGGTTCAAATCCCGCCACCCCGACCACCGGCTCACGACGTCGTGACGATCGGTCGCGATGATCGCCTTTTGGGGCGCTGACCGGCTGCGGTTACTATGCAAGCTGCGCGCCCGTGTGTCCCGGCCCCATGGCCTACGTACTCCTCCGGGCGGCGAATCCGCCGGACCTGTCTGGCTCCGGCAGAAACCAAGAAGTCAGCCACAAGGAGACCGAACCGTGAAGAGCGCCGTGGAGACCCTGAACCCGACCCGGGTTCGGCTCACTGTCGAGGTGCCCTTCGAGGAGCTCAAGGACAGCCTCGACGCGGCGTACAAGAAGATCAACCAGCAGGTCACGGTGAAGGGCTTCCGCAAGGGCAAGATCCCGGCCCGGGTCATCGACCAGCGGTTCGGTCGCGGTGCGGTGCTGGAGGAGGCGGTCAACGACGCGCTCCCGAAGTTCTACACCGAGGCGGTCAACGAGGCCGAGCTGGACCCGCTGGGCCAGCCCGAGGTCGACATCACCGAGCTGAAGGACGGCGAGACGCTGAACTTCACCGCCGAGGTCGACGTCCGCCCCGCCCTGGAGATCCCGGACTACTCCGGCATCGAGGTCGAGGTCGACGCCGTCGAGGTCACCGACGAGGACGTCGAGAAGTCGGTCGAGCAGCTCCGTGAGCGCTTCGCCTCCACCTCCCCGGTCGAGCGCGCCGCCGAGGACGGCGACGTCGTCACCATCGACCTGGAGGCCAAGGTCGACGGCGAGGTGCTGGAGGACGGCATCGCGAGCGGCGTCTCCTACACCATCGGCTCCGGCGAGCTGCTCGACGGCATCGACGACGCCGTGAAGGGCCTGGAGGCCGGTGGCGAGGCCACCTTCACCTCCGAGCTGAAGGGCGGCTCCGCGGCCGGCAAGGAGTCCGAGGTCACCGTCAAGGTCACCCAGGTCGCCGCCCGTGAACTCCCCGAGCTGGACGACGACTTCGCGCAGCTCGCCTCCGAGTTCGACACCCTGGACGAGCTGAAGGCCGACAGCCGCAAGCGCCTGGCCAACATGAAGCAGTTCGACCAGGCCACCCAGGCGCAGGAGCGCGTCCTGGAGAAGCTCCTGGAGCTGGTCGAGGTCCCGGTCCCCGAGAAGCTGCTTGAGGACGAGGTCAACACCCGCAAGCACAACCTGGAGCACCACCAGCTCGGCCAGATGGGCCTCGACCTCGCGAAGTACCTGGAGATCCAGGGCAAGACCGCCGAGGAGTTCGAGACCGAGACCCGTGAGGCCGCGGTCAAGGGCATCAAGACCCAGTTCGTCCTCGACGAGCTGGTCAAGAAGGAGCAGCTGAACGTCAACCAGGAGGAGCTCACCGAGCACCTCATGCGGCGCGCCGCCTCCTCCGGCATGTCCCCCGACCAGTTCGCCCAGGCCGTCGTCGAGGGTGGCCAGGTGCCGCTCCTGGTCGGCGAGGTCGCCCGCGGCAAGGCCCTGGCCGTCGTGGTCGAGGCCGCCACGGTGAAGGACACCAACGGCGAGATCGTCGACCTGGACGACGAGGACGAGGAGACGGAGACCGAGGCCGCCGAGGCGTCGGAGACCTCCGAGGCCTCCGAGGAGAAGACCGAGGGCTGAGCGGCCCTGCCGCGCCTCTGAAGCGCGTACGACGGGCCCCTGGGACACTTCCGCCCCGGGGGCCCGTTCGTCGTACCTGGGGACTGACCGACCTCAAGGGGCGCGGGCGGTGTCGACATCCGGCTCCGCCGGGTGGGCGCGACAAGCCACAACGGACCCGCAGCCGCCGGCGCACCGCACATCCAACGGCGAGAAGGCACCCGGCACCCGGCGGAGCCGCTACGCCCCCGGCGAACACCGTCATCTGCGGGATTCCCGGAAGGGAGCATCGCGTTAGGGTCCATGAAAGGCAGAACAATGAGACGGCCCGGCGCCGTCGTAAGACGAGCAGGTGGATACGTGACGAATCTGATGCCCTCCGCCGCCGGCGAGCCTTCCATCGGTGGTGGCCTCGGCGACCAGGTCTACAACCGGCTGCTCGGCGAGCGGATCATCTTCCTCGGCCAGCAGGTTGACGACGACATCGCCAACAAGATCACCGCACAGCTGCTGCTCCTTGCCGCCGACCCCGACAAGGACATCTACCTGTACATCAACAGCCCCGGCGGCTCGGTGACGGCAGGCATGGCGATCTACGACACCATGCAGTACATCCCGAACGACGTGGTCACGATCGGCATGGGCATGGCGGCCTCGATGGGCCAGTTCCTGCTCACCGGCGGCACCGCCGGCAAGCGGTTCTCCCTGCCGCACACCGACATCATGATGCACCAGGGCTCCGCCGGCCTGGGCGGTACGGTCTCGGACATCAAGATCCAGGCCCAGTACCTGCTGCGCACCAAGAAGACGATGACCGAGCTGACCGCGCAGCACTCCGGCCAGAGCGTCGAGACGATCCTCCGCGACGCCGACCGCGACCGCTGGTTCACCCCGGAAGAGGCCAAGGAGTACGGTCTCATTGACGAGATCATCACGCACGCCTCGGGTGTTCCGGGAGGCGGCGGCACCGGTGCCTGACCGGCCCGGCCACGCCACGCACCGCCGAGACCCCAGCCCCCCGAACGCCACCAGGACGGTGAACCCCATGACCAATTTCTCCGGCTTCTCCGGCGCCGCCAGCGGCATGTACGAAGGGCCCCGCCCCGACGCCCGCTACGTCGTCCCGCGCTTCGTCGAGCGCACCTCCCAGGGCATCCGCGAGTACGACCCGTACGCGAAGCTCTTCGAGGAGCGCGTGATCTTCCTGGGCGTCCAGATCGACGACGCCTCCGCCAACGACGTCATGGCGCAGCTGCTGTGCCTGGAGTCGATGGACCCGGACCGGGACATCTCGATCTACATCAACAGCCCCGGCGGCGACATGACCGCCCTCACGGCGATCTACGACACGATGCAGTTCGTGAAGCCCGACATCCAGACGGTCTGCATGGGCCAGGCCGCCTCCGCCGCGGCCATCCTGCTCGCCGCCGGAACGCCCGGCAAGCGCATGGCGCTGCCGAACTCGCGCGTGCTGATCCACCAGCCGGCGGGTTCGACCGGCCGCGGCCAGCTCTCCGACCTGGAGATCATCGCCAACGAGTTCACCCGGATGCGTGAGCAGCTGGAGAACATGCTGGCCAAGCACTCGAACCAGCCGATCGAGAAGGTCCGCGAGGACATCGAGCGCGACAAGATCCTCACGGCCGAGGAGGCGCTGGAATACGGCCTCGTCGACCAGATCATCTCCACCCGCAAGCTGAACAACGCCGCGGTCCGCTGACGCGGAGCGGCATACTCTGAGCCCCTCTTGGCGCGGTGCACGTCAAAGTGAACCCTGCCAAGGGGGGCCCGAACACGGGGCCCGGCAAGGTACCGTCGACATAAGGCAGCACCAGGAGCCGCTGGACTCGAAAGCGTCCGGTCGTCTCCCAGGCGAAGGGGAAGCACACCGTGGCACGCATCGGTGACGGCGGCGATCTGCTCAAGTGCTCGTTCTGCGGCAAGAGCCAGAAGCAGGTCAAGAAGCTCATCGCAGGGCCCGGTGTGTACATCTGCGACGAGTGCATCGATCTCTGCAACGAGATCATCGAGGAAGAGCTCGCGGAGACCAGCGAGGTGCGCTGGGAGGAACTGCCCAAGCCCCGCGAGATCTACGAGTTCCTCGAAGGCTACGTAGTCGGCCAGGAGGCGGCGAAGAAGGCCCTCTCCGTCGCGGTGTACAACCACTACAAGCGGGTCCAGGCGGGCGAGAACGGCGGCGCGAGCGGCCGTGACGACGCCATCGAGCTGGCGAAGTCCAACATCCTCCTGCTGGGCCCGACGGGCTCCGGCAAGACCCTCCTCGCGCAGACCCTGGCGCGCATGCTCAACGTCCCCTTCGCCATCGCCGACGCCACGGCGCTCACGGAGGCGGGCTACGTGGGCGAGGACGTCGAGAACATCCTCCTGAAGCTGATCCAGGCGGCCGACTACGACGTCAAGAAGGCCGAAACCGGGATCATCTACATCGACGAGATCGACAAGGTGGCCCGCAAGAGCGAGAACCCCTCGATCACGCGCGACGTGTCGGGCGAAGGCGTCCAGCAGGCGCTGCTCAAGATCCTGGAGGGCACCACGGCCTCGGTCCCGCCCCAGGGCGGCCGCAAGCACCCGCACCAGGAGTTCATCCAGATCGACACGACGAACGTCCTGTTCATCGTGGGCGGCGCCTTCGCCGGACTGGAGAAGATCATCGAGGCCCGTGCGGGCGCCAAGGGCATCGGCTTCGGCGCCACGATCCTCTCCAAGCGCGAGCTGGAGTCCAAGGACGTCTTCGAGGACGTCATGCCGGAGGACCTGGTCAAGTTCGGCATGATCCCGGAGTTCATCGGCCGTCTCCCGGTGATCACCTCGGTCCACAACCTCGACCGCGAAGCACTCCTGAAGATCCTCGTCGAGCCCCGCAACGCGCTGGTCAAGCAGTACCAGCGCCTCTTCGAACTCGACGGCGTGGAGCTGGACTTCGAGCGCGAGGCCCTGGAGGCCATCGCCGACCAGGCCATCCTCCGCCAGACCGGCGCCCGCGGCCTGCGCGCCATCATGGAGGAAGTCCTCCAGGGCGTGATGTACGAGGTCCCGTCCCGCAAGGACGTCGCCCGCGTCGTCATCACCGCCGACGTCGTCCTCTCCAACGTCAACCCGACCCTGATCCCGCGGGATTCGCGGGGCCGGGGCTCGGGGGAGCAGAAGTCGGCGTAAGCAGCTCTGCGAAACAGGGCGCCCGACGCACCTGCGTCGGGCGCCCTCAGGGGCTGGAAAGGCCGTACGCCGCCGCCTGCGTAGCGGAAAAGGGCCCCTGCCGACGGCGAACCGTCCGGGGCCCTTCCGTTTTGACGGCCGACGGTGTCAGGCCTTGACGCGCACGTCGTTGCGCAGCTTGGCCGCGATCGACGCCGTGTCGTCGACCGTGCCGCCGTCGCCCGAGGCGATGGAGGCGACGCTGTACGCCGTGACCAGGGCGACGGTGCTGTGGTCACCCCAGATGCACACCGGCATCTTCACGGTCTTCGGCACCCCGGACTGCGCGGAGCCGGAGGTGTCGAGCTGGGCCACCTGGCACTTCATGACGGCGTTGGAGAGGCCCGAGGGGTTGACGGTCTGCGGGCTGCCGATCAGCTTGCCCTGGAAGCCGGAGTCGTCGCTCTGGTTCTTCTCCGAGCCCGCCTTGGCCTTGGCGAACATGGCATCGACGACCGCCTCCGGATCCTTGATGGTCCCGTACACGCCCTTGAAGTTGAGCCCCTTCTTGGTGAGCCCCGTGCCGCTCTCGTAGACACCGGTCACCTGCTGGGGGTTGCTCACTCCCCACTTCTCGAAGTCCGAGCGGTCCGAGTCGGTCATGGTGTCCGAGGAGCCGGCGTCGGCGTTCTTCGTGTAGGTGCCGTTGATCACCGACTGCGGCGCCACCAGCTTGTGGGCACCGTCGTCCGCGACGGAACCCCCGCCGCCACCCCCGCCGATCACCAGGTACGCCCCGACCGCGATGGCCGCCACGACCGCCACCGCGCCGATGATGACGGCCGCCTTCTTGCCACCGCCCCCGGCGGCCGGCGGCTGCGGCACCCCGTACGGCTGCTGACCGTAAGGCCCCGGCTGCTGGCCGTACGGGTTCGGCTGCGGCGGCACGCCGCCCTGCTGCGGGTAGCCGTAACCCGGCTGCGGCGGGGCGGCCGGCGGGGCCTGCTGGGGGTAGCCGTAGCCGGGCTGCGGAGCCTGCGGCTGCTGGCCGTACGGGCCCGGCTGCCCCGGCTGGCCGTAGGGCCCCGGCTGACCGTACGGACCCGGCTGCCCCGGCTGGCCGTACGGACCCGGCTGCTGGGGCGGCTGGCCGTACGGGCCCGGCTGGTTGTTGCTCATCTCTGGGGTCCCCCTTGGATGCTTATGTGTTCCAGACATCCTGGACCAGCCACCGGGAACTCATGGCACCGGGGTGCGCACCGTTACACAACAAACGCGTTTCGGGACCACCCCGTGACACCTCTAAACTGACCCCCGTGACCGAGAACGCTCAGCAGCAGCCACCCGCGCCCGACCCCGAACTGCCGACCCAGTACGCGCCGGCCGATGTAGAGGGGCCGCTGTACGAGCGCTGGGTAGAGCGCGGTTACTTCGAGGCGGACGCGAAGAGCGAGAAGCCGCCGTTCACCGTCGTCATCCCGCCGCCCAACGTCACCGGCAGCCTCCACCTGGGCCATGCCTTCGAGCACACGCTCATCGACGCGCTGACGCGCCGTAAGCGCATGCAGGGCTTCGAGACGCTCTGGCAGCCGGGCATGGACCACGCCGGCATCGCCACGCAGAACGTCGTCGAGCGCGAGCTGGGCAAGGAAGGAAAGTCCCGGCACGACCTGGGACGGGACGCCTTCGTCGAGCGCGTCTGGCAGTGGAAGGGCGAGTCCGGCGGGCAGATCAGCGGGCAGATGCGCCGCCTCGGTGACGGCGTCGCGTGGTCGCGTGAGCGCTTCACCATGGACGAGGGCCTCTCGCAGGCCGTCCAGACCATCTTCAAGCGGCTCTACGACGACGAGCTGATCTACCGCGCCGAGCGCATCATCAACTGGTGCCCTCGCTGTCTGACGGCCATCTCGGACATCGAGGTGGAGTACCAGGACGACGACGGCGAGCTGGTCTCGATGAAGTACGGCGAGGGGGACGACACCATCGTCGTCGCCACGACCCGTGCCGAGACGATGCTGGGTGACACGGCGGTCGCCGTCCACCCCGAGGACGAGCGCTACAAGCACCTCGTCGGCAAGCTCATCCGGCTCCCGCTGACCGACCGCTCCATCCCGGTCGTCGCCGACGAGCACGTCGACCCGGAGTTCGGCACCGGCGCCGTCAAGGTCACCCCGGCCCACGACCCGAACGACTTCGAGATCGGCCAGCGGCACGACCTGCCGTCCCGCACGGTGATGGACGAGCACGCCGTCATCACGGTCCACGGCCCCTTCCAGGGCATGGACCGCCTGGAGGCCCGCTCGGCGATCGTCGCCGCGCTGCGCGCCGAGGGCCGGATCGTCGCCGAGAAGCGGCCGTACGTCCACTCCGTCGGCCACTGCTCGCGCTGCAAGACCACCATCGAGCCGCGCCTGTCGATGCAGTGGTGGGTCAAGGTCGGCCCGCTCGCGAAGGCGGCCGGTGACGCCGTCCGCGAGGGCAAGGTCAAGATCCACCCGCAGGAGATGGAGAAGCGGTACTTCGACTGGGTCGACAACCTCCACGACTGGTGCATCTCGCGGCAATTGTGGTGGGGTCACCGGATTCCGGTCTGGTACGGGCCGAACGGCGAGGTCGTCTGCGTCGGGCCGGACGAGCAGCCGCCCGGCACCGAGGCGGAGGGCTGGCACCAGGACACCGACGTCCTCGACACCTGGTTCTCCTCCGGCCTGTGGCCGTTCTCCACCCTGGGCTGGCCCGAACAGACCGAGTCGCTGGCGAAGTTCTACCCGAACTCCGTCCTGGTCACCGGCTACGACATCCTCTTCTTCTGGGTCGCCCGGATGATGATGTTCGGCCTGTACGCGATGGACGGCACCCCGCCGTTCCACACCATCGCCCTGCACGGCATGGTCCGCGACCAGTTCGGCAAGAAGATGTCGAAGTCCTTCGGCAACGCGGTCAATCCGCTGGACTGGATGGACAAGTACGGCTCGGACGCGCTCCGCTTCACGCTCGCCCGCGGCGCGAACCCCGGTGTCGACGTCCCGATCGGCGAGGACTGGGTCCAGGGCTCCCGCAACTTCGCCAACAAGATCTGGAACGCCACCCGCTTCGCGCTGATGAACGGCGCCACGGTGGAAGGCCCGCTGCCGGACGCCGCCGCGATGTCCGCCACGGACCGCTGGATCCTCTCCCGCCTCAACTCGGTCGTCGCCGAAGTCGACGCGTTCTACGAGGACTTCCAGTTCGCCAAGCTCTCCGACGCCCTCTTCCACTTCGCGTGGGACGAGGTCTTCGACTGGTACGTCGAGCTGTCCAAGACCGTCTTCATGGCGGGCGGCGCCCCGGCCGAGGTCAGCAAGCGCGTCCTCGGCGAGGTCCTGGACGTCACCCTGAAGCTCCTCCACCCGGTCGTCCCCTTCGTCACCGAGACGCTGTGGACGACGCTGACGGGCGGCGAGTCGATCGTGATCGCCGACTGGCCGAAGGACAGTGGCTTCCGCGACCGGGCGGCCGAGCAGGAGATCGAGTCGCTCCAGTCGGTCATCACCGAGGTCCGCCGCTTCCGCGCCGACCAGGGCCTCCAGCCCGGCCAGCGCGTCCCGGCCCGCCTGACCCTGGACGGTACGGCGCTGGCGCCGCACGAGGCAGCCATCCGCCAGCTCCTGCGTCTCCAGCCGGAGGGTGACTCGTTCACCGCGACGGCCACCCTCCCGGTCGCCGGCGCCGAGGTCGCCCTCGACCTCTCCGGCACGATCGACGTGGCGGCCGAGCGCAAGCGCCTCGCGAAGGACCTGGCCGCGGCCGAGAAGGAGAAGGCCCAGGCGAACGCCAAGCTCGGCAACGAAGCCTTCCTGGGCAAGGCCCCGGACCACGTGGTGGACAAGATCCGCACCCGCCTGGCCAAGGCGGAGGAGGACATCGCGCGGATCACGGCCCAGTTGGAGAAGCTGCCGGCAGCTTGATCGAGTGACTGGTCTCCGCCGTCGCGGAGGAACGCGGGCCCGGTGTCGAACAGACGCCGGGCCCGCGGCCGTACAAGCCGCCGCACCCTTTGTCACTCCCCCTCCGTAGACTGACCCTGTGAGCGACCACCCGCACGAAGACGACCGGCCCGACCCTCTCGACAGCTTCGACGAACTCGTCGAGGCCGAGACCACGCGCGACCCCGACCTCGCGGTGATCGAGGCCGGCAGCCGTACGCTGCGCACCCAGGGCGGGCAGCCGCAGGCCGAGGTACCCGGGCGGCCCGAGGACCCTGAGGTCGACCGGGCCCTGCGCGAGGTCGAGACGGAGCTGGCCGGCCGCTGGGGCGAGACCAAGCTGGAGCCCTCGGTCAGCCGCATCTCCGCGCTGATGGACCTGCTCGGCGAGCCGCAGCGCTCGTACCCCTCGATCCACATCACGGGCACGAACGGCAAGACCTCCACCGCCCGCATGATCGAGGCCCTCCTCGGCGCCTTCGAGCTGCGCACCGGCCGCTACACCAGCCCGCACGTGCAGTCGATCACCGAGCGGATCAGCCTGGACGGCGCCCCGATCTCCGCCGAGCGGTTCATCGAGACGTACCAGGACATCAAGCCGTACGTCGAGATGGTCGACGCCGCGCAGGATTTCCGGCTGTCCTTCTTCGAGGTGCTCACGGGCATGGCGTACGCCGCCTTCTCGGACGCGCCCGTCGACGTCGCGGTCGTCGAGGTCGGCATGGGCGGCTCCTGGGACGCCACCAACGTCATCGACGGCGACGTCGCCGTGATCACGCCCATCGACCTGGACCACACGGACCGGCTGGGCGAGACGCCCGCCGAGATCGCCGGTGAGAAGAGCGGGATCATCAAGCAGGACGCGACGGTGATCCTGGCCCAGCAGCCGGTCGACGCGGCACAGGTGCTGCTGAAGAAGGCCGTCGAGGTGGACGCCACCGTGGCCCGCGAGGGGCTGGAGTTCGGGGTCGTGGCGCGGCAGGTCGCCGTCGGCGGGCAGATGCTCACGCTGCGTGGCCTGGGCGGCGAGTACCCCGAGGTGTACCTCCCGCTGCACGGCGCCCACCAGGCGCACAACGCGGCCGTCGCGCTCGCCGCCGTCGAGGCGTTCTTCGGCGTCGGTGCCCAGCGCGCGCAGCCGCTCGACATCGACACCGTCCGCAAGGCCTTCGCGGCTGTGTCCTCCCCGGGCCGGCTGGAGGTCGTACGGCGCTCCCCGACCGTCGTGCTGGACGCCGCGCACAACCCGGCGGGCGCCGCGGCCACGGCCGAGGCCGTGCGGGAGGCGTTCGACTTCACCCGGCTGATCGGCGTCGTGGGCGCGAGCGGCGACAAGAACGTGCGCGGCCTGCTGGAGGCCTTCGAGCCGATCTTCGCCGAGGTCGTCGTCACGCAGAACTCCACCCCGCGGGCCATGGACGCGGACGAGCTGGCCGCGATCGCCGTCGAGGTGTTCGGCGAGGAGCGCGTCCAGGTCGAGCCGCGGCTGCCGGACGCCCTGGAGGCCGCGATCACGCTGGCCGAGGAGGAGGGCGAGTTCGCGGGCGGTGGCGTGCTGGTCACCGGTTCTGTCATCACGGTCGGCGAGGCCCGGCTGCTGCTGGGGAAGGGCTGAGGCTCAAGAGATGCGTACGCTGTGCTCCTCGACCTTGATCGGCGAGTTCTTCGTCATCGGCTTCGCCGGGCTCGTCGCGATGAAGGACCCGAGCCTGTCGGTGTCGACGGTGTGGCTGGTCAGCGGTGTCGCCATGGTGCTGTGCGTGCTGATGTGCGCCATGGTGACCCGGCCGGGCGGGGTGGCCCTCGGCTGGGTGCTCCAGATCGCGCTGATCGCCTCCGGCATCTTCGTCCCGACCATGTACTTCATGGGCGCGGTGTTCGCGGCCCTGTGGTGGGCGTCGGTGCACTTCGGCCGAAAGGTGGACGAGGCGAAGGCCGTATTCGCCGCCCGCGCGGAGTCCGCCTCCTCTACACCTGACGCTGTGTGACGGGCGCACGGACACGCCCTGTAGCCTCGTCCCACCGCACACGTCAGTCGTAAGGAGCACCTCGTGACCCAGCGCACCCTCGTCCTGCTCAAGCCCGACGCCGTCCGTCGTGGCCTGACCGGCGAGATCATCAGCCGTATCGAGCGCAAGGCCGGCTGGCAGATCACCGCGCTGGAGCTGCGGACCCTGGACCAGGAGACCCTGGAGCAGCACTACGGCGAGCACAAGGGCAAGCCCTTCTACGAGCCGTTGGTCGCGTTCATGTCCTCCGGTCCGGTGGTCGCGCTGATCGTCGAGGGCGAGCGGGTCATCGAGGGCGTGCGCGCGCTCGCCGGCCCGACCGACCCGATCGCCGCCGCGCCGGGCTCCGTCCGCGGGGACTACGGCGTGATCGTCCGGGAGAACCTGATCCACGCCTCGGACTCCGAGGAGTCCGCCGAGCGCGAGGTGAAGATCTTCTTCCCGGGCCGGGCGTGACGGGTCGCGCCTGAACAGCGCGAGGAGTTTTCGCTAATTTTTCTGACGGAGTGTCAGATCGATTCGGACCGGTTCGACGACACCCCACCAGGGGCGGCCGTACATTTCCGGCCGTCCCTTGGCATATGCCTTGCCGATCGGGGGAACGCGTGCCTCCGATGGACCGTCTCCACAGGCGAGGCGGCCCGCCATCTGGTGACAATGGCGGAGACCCTCGCGCAGTGGCCGTGCAGGCGCGTTTACGATGGAAGCCTTCACGTCACAGCACCCGCCTCGCCGACCTGATATGCCCTCAAAAGCACAGGAAGGCCAGATGAATCCGGATGGGGAACTCAATGTCGTTCATCGGCCGTGACATGGCTGTCGACCTCGGGACCGCCAACACGCTGGTGTACGTCAGGGGTCGCGGGATCGTACTGAACGAGCCGTCCGTCGTCGCGATCAACACCAACACGGGTGGGATCCTCGCGGTCGGTGCCGAAGCGAAGAAGATGATCGGCCGGACGCCGGGCAACATCGTGGCCGTCCGTCCGCTGAAGGACGGCGTGATCGCCGACTTCGAGATCACCGAGCGGATGCTCCGCTACTTCATCCTGAAGATCCACAAGCGGCGGTATCTCGCCAGGCCGCGGGTCGTCGTCTGCGTGCCCTCGGGCATCACGGGCGTCGAGCGCCGCGCCGTGATCGAGGCGTCCACCCAGGCCGGCGCCCGCCAGGTGCACATCATCGAGGAGCCCATGGCCGCCGCCATCGGCTCCGGCCTGCCGGTCCACGAGGCCACGGGCAACATGGTGGTGGACATCGGCGGCGGCACCACGGAGGTCGCGGTCATCTCGCTCGGCGGCATCGTCACCGCCCAGTCCATCCGCGTCGCGGGCGACGAACTGGACAACGCGATCATCCAGTACATCAAGAAGGAGTACAGCCTTCTGCTGGGCGAGCGCACGGCCGAGCAGATCAAGATCACGATCGGTTCGGCGTACGACCTCGACGCCGACGAGCACACCGAAGTGCGCGGCCGGGACCTGGTGTCCGGGCTGCCCAAGACCGTCGTCATCTCGGCCGCCGAGGTCCGCAAGGCGATCGAGGAACCGGTCAACGCGATCGTGGACGCGGTCAAGACGACCCTCGACAAGTGCCCGCCGGAGCTGTCCGGCGACATCATGGACCGAGGAATCGTTCTGACCGGCGGCGGAGCCCTGCTGCGCGGCCTGGACGAGCGGCTGCGCCGGGAGACCGGCATGCCCATCCACATCGCCGAGGACCCGCTGGACAGTGTCGCGCTCGGCTCCGGCAAGTGCGTCGAGGAGTTCGAGGCGCTCCAGCAGGTGCTGGACGCCCAGCCGCGCAGATGACGTAACTCTTCGATTCCGCCGTACGAGACATACTCCTCTCGTGCGGCGGATCGTTGATATAGAGGCATAAGCTCCCCTGAACGGGCCCCTTTGGTCTGCGTTTCGCACACCGCCGCAAAGGGGCTCCCGAATTCCTATTGAGGAAGGGCACGGCCGCAGCACGTGAGGGACACGAAAGAGAGCCGGCTGCTCCTGGTCCTGCTGGTCGCCATCGCGTTCGCGCTGATCACGGTGGACATCCGAGGGGGTCGGAACTCCCCGGTCGACGGTGCCCGGCAGGCCGCGGCCGCGGTGTTCGGCCCCGTCGAGAACGGCCTGTCCTCGGCGGTCGATCCCGTCGGCAACGCCGTCTCCGCGATCCGTGACTCCGGCACCCGCCACAGCCGCCTGGCCGCCCTGGAGAAGGAGAACGCGGCCCTCAAGGCGAAGCTGGGCAGCGACGACCGCAACCGCAGCCGGCTGAACCAGCTCGACAAGATGCTGAAGATCGCCGGCGAGGGCCAGTACGGCATCAAGGGCGCCCAGGTCATCGCCATAGGGTCGGCGCAGGGCTTCTCCTGGACCGTCACCATCGACGCCGGTGCCAACGACGGCATCAAGCGGGACATGACCGTCCTCAACGGCGACGGACTGGTCGGCCGGGTCACCACCGTCGGCCCGGACACCGCGACCGTCCTGCTCGCCAACGACCCCGACTTCACCGTGGGCACCCGGATGGAGGGCAGCGACGAACTCGGCTTCGCCTCCGGGCAGGGCGACCGCCCGCTGCGCGTCGAACTGCTCGACGGCAAGGCGGAGGTGCACAAGGGCGACCGCCTCGTCACCTTCGGCTCGCAGAACGACCGCCCGTTCGTGCCGGGCGTGCCGGTCGGCGTGGTCTCCCGGGTCGACCCGTCCAACGGCGGCCTGACCCGCACGATCTACGTCACCCCGTACGTCGGCTTCACCAAGCTCGACATCGTCGGTGTGGTCGTCGAGGCCCCGAAGAAGGACCCGCGGGACACCGTGCTCCCGGCCCAGCCCAAGCCGGTTCCGACGCCGACGGTCACCGTCACGGTGACCCCCTCGGCCAACGCGTCCGACTCGTCCGGCCAGCAGCACTAGGAGCTGACTTCCCCATGCGCTTCAACCGGATCCTGCTCTCCAGCGCGCTGGTCGTCGTGGCCCTGGTGATCCAGGTGAGCGTCCTCGCCCGCCTGCATCTGCCGGGTGCCGTCCCCGACCTGCTGCTGCTCACCGTCCTCGGTCTCGCCATGGTGTACGGCCATGTCGGCGGCGCGCTCGTCGGCTTCGGCGCCGGCCTGCTCGCCGACCTCGCCCCGCCCGCCGACCACGCCGCCGGCCGTTACGCGCTCGTCCTGTGCGTCACCGGCTACTTCGCCGGGCTGATCAGGCCGGAGAACGGCCGGCTGAAGTCGGCGACCGGCCCGATGGCCGTCGTGGTCGCCGCCGCCATCGGTTCCACGCTGCTGTACGCGGGCGTGGGCGCCCTGGTCGGCGACACCGCCGCCCGCCATGTCGGCCTGCCCGGCCTGCTGATCTCGGCCGCCCTGTACGACCTGCTGCTCGCCCCCTTCGTGGTCCCCGCGATCATGTGGCTGGCCCGCCGCGCCGACAACGACCCGCTGACCGAGACCGGCCCCGCCGCCAAGGCCGGGGACGTCACCGCGGGCTGGCTCTCGTCCGGTACCGGGCTGCGTATCGGCAGCCAGCGCGGCGGTCTCGGTGTGCTCAAGGCCAAGGCCCGCACCCGCACGACCCGGGTCGGCCGGATCAAGGGGGTCAAGCGGCTGTGAGCGGCGCCGAGTTCACCCGAACGAGTCAGCCGTCGCGGAACGCGCGTTCACAGGCTGGTCGTTCATCATTCGTACGCGTACTCGCATTCGTGCTCTGAGAGGGGGAGGCAGCCGCAGTGACCAACATCCCCGAGACCGGTCGGACCCCACGCGTCCAGATCCGGCTCGTCGTGATCCAGATCCTCGTCCTCTCCCTCCTCGGCACGCTCGGCGGCCGCCTGTGGTACCTCCAGATCCGCGAGGGCGCGCAGTACCAGAAGGAGGCGTCCGGCAACCACGTCCAGCAGGTCGTGGACCCCGCCGTGCGCGGCGACATCCTGGACGCCCGGGGCGTGCCCCTCGCCGACAACGAGACCCGCCTGGTGGTCTCCGCCTCCCGCACCGACCTGCTCAAGCAGCCGCACGACGGCAAGGCCGTCCTCACCAAGCTGGCCGGCGTCCTCGGCATGAAGCCCGAGGAGGTCATGCAGAAGGTCCGGCTGTGCGACGCCAAGACCCCCCAGCCGTGCTGGAACGGCTCGCCGTACCAGCCGATCCCGATCACCGACAAGGCCACGCCCAGGCAGGCCCTGCAGATCCGCGAGGCCTCCGAGGACTACCCCGGCATCAGCGCCGAACCCGAGGCCGTGCGCAGCTACCCCGGCCCGGGCAACTCCAACACCGCCCAGGTGCTCGGCTATCTCTCGCCCGTCACCGACGCCGAGATCCAGCAGGCCAAGAACAGCGAATCGCCCTACCTGCGTTCCGACATGGTCGGCCGCTCCGGCCTGGAGCGGGAGTACGACAAGGAACTGCGCGGCAAGGCCGGCGTGACCCGCTACGAGGTGGACAACCTCGGCCGCGTCATCGGCAAGGCCAAGGCGACGCCGCCCGAGTCGGGCTCCAACCTGGTGACCAGCATCGACTCCCGGGTGCAGCGCGTCGCCGAGTACGAGCTGGACAACGCCATGAAGGCCGCCCGCCAGCAGTTCGACAAGAACACCGGCGAGAACTACAAGGCCGACTCCGGCGCCGTCGTCGTCATGGAGGCCAAGACCGGCCGGATCGTCGCCATGGCCTCGGCGCCGACCTACGACCCGAACGTCTGGGTGGGCGGCATCTCCGCCAAGGACTACAAGGACCTCACCGGCAAGGACTCCGACTACCCGCTGCTCAACCGGGCCATACAGGGTCAGGCGGCCCCCGGTTCGACGTTCAAGGTGGTCTCCACTGCCGCCGCGGTCCAGGCGGGCTACGCCTGGGACGGCGGCTACCCCTGCACCAGCTCCTACTCGGTCGGCGGCCAGGTCTTCAAGAACTTCGAGGGCGAGAACTTCGGCCCGATCTCCCTCGGCCGCGCCCTGGAGGTCTCCTGCGACACCGTCTTCTACGGCCTCGGCGACAACGAGTGGAAGAAGGACGGCGGCATCAACCCCAAGAAGGGCCAGCCGAAGGACTGGTTCTTCAAGACGGCCCACCAGTTCGGCCTCGGCAAGGAGACCGGCGTCGACCTGCCCAACGAGGTCACCGGCCGCGTCCCCGACCGCCAGTGGAAGCTCGACTACTGGAAGGCCAACAAGGACGTCTGGTGCAAGTACGGCAAGAAGGACGGCAGTTACGTCCAGAAGATCTATTACGAGAACTGCCTCGAAGGCAACAAGATGCGCGAGGGTGACGAGATCAACTACTCCATCGGCCAGGGCGACACGCTCGTCACGCCGATCCAGGAGGCGATGATCTACGGCGCCGTCGCCAACGGCGGCACCGAGTACGTCCCGACCATCGGCAAGGCGGTCATCAGCCCCGACGGCAAGACCGTCCAGGAGATCAAGCCCAAGGTCGCGCGCAAGCTCCCGGTCAGCCAGGCCACGCTCAAGGGCATGAACGACGCCTTCGCGGGCGTCATCACGCGCGGTACGGCGGCGTGGAAGTTCAACGGCTGGCCGCAGAACAAGATCACGCTGCACGGCAAGACCGGCACGGCGGAGGTCTACGGCAAGCAGACCACCGGCTGGCTGGCCACGTACTCCAAGGACTACTCGGTGATCATGACGATCTCCCAGGCCGGTACGGGTTCAGGCGCCGCCGGTGAGGCCGTGCGCAACATCTACAGCGCGCTCTACGGCGTCCAGGGCGACGGCTCCATCGACAACAAGAAGGCGCTGCTGCCCGAGCCGCAGAAGACCCTGCCGAAGGTGCGCACGGACGGCACGATCGCCGCCCCGAAGGTCACCGGCGACCCGGGCAAGGACGAGGAGGCCTCGCAGCAGAACAACCCGAGCAACGGCACCGACCAGCAGCCCGCCACCTCGCCCTCGCCCACCACGGGCAACCGCAACACCCGCAGGCGGCCGCGACGGACCCCGAAGCGGGGAAGCCGGAGGCTGCCCTCATGACCGGCAACAGCTTCTCCGTCTCCGGGTACGGCCCGGCGCGGGCCGGCTGGACCAGGCTGTTCGCCCGCGACTCGCTGACCCGCCGGCTGGACTGGCCGATACTCCTCGCCGCGCTGGCGCTGTCCCTGCTGGGCTCGATGCTGGTGTTCTCGGCGACCCGCAACCGCACGGAGATCAACCAGGGCGACCCGTCCTACTTCCTGGTCCGCCATCTGATGAACCTCGGCATCGGGTTCGCCCTGATGATCGGCACGATCTGGCTGGGCCACCGCGCCCTGCGCAACGCCGTGCCGATCCTCTACGGCCTGTCGGTCCTGCTGGCGCTCGTGGTCCTCACCCCGCTCGGCGCCACCATCAACGGCCAGCGCAACTGGATCGTGATCGGCGGCTTCTCGATCCAGCCCGCCGAGTTCCTCAAGGTCGCGATCATCCTCGGCATGGCGATGATGCTGGCCACGCGGGTGGACGCGGGCGACAAGACGTACCCGGACCACCGGACCGTGGCCCAGTCCCTCGGCCTCGCGGCCGTGCCGTGCATGATCCTGCTGCTGATGCCGGACCTCGGCTCGGTGCTGGCCATGGTGGCCATCATCCTGGGCATCCTGCTGGCCTCCGGCGCCTCCAACCGCTGGGTGTTCGGCCTGCTCGCCGTCGGCGTGATGGGCTGCGTCGCCATCTGGCAGCTGCACATCCTGGACCAGTACCAGATCAACCGCTTCGCGGCCTTCGCCAACCCGAACCTGGACCCGGCGGGCGTGGGCTACAACACCAACCAGGCCCGGATCGCCATCGGTTCGGGCGGTCTGACCGGGCAGGGCCTCTTCCACGGCTCGCAGACCACCGGCCAGTTCGTGCCCGAGCAGCAGACGGACTTCGTCTTCACGGTCGCGGGGGAGGAGCTGGGCTTCCTCGGCGCGGGCCTGATCATCGCCCTGGTCGGGGTGATCCTGTGGCGGGCCTGCCGCATCGCCCGCGACTCGACGGAGCTGTACGGCACGGTGGTGGCCGCCGGGATCGTCGCCTGGTTCGCCTTCCAGTCCTTCGAGAACATCGGCATGACCCTCGGCATCATGCCGGTCACCGGCCTGCCGCTGCCGTTCGTGTCGTACGGCGGCTCGTCGATGTTCGCGGTCTGGGTGGCCGTCGGGCTGCTCCAGTCGATCAAGGTGCAGAGACCCATGTCGGCGTGAGGTCGTTTTTCCGGGTGGATGACCGGAGTTTTCCCGCCATTCACCCGGAGTGGGCCCTGCCGCTTCGGCCCGCGCCGCACTAGATTCAGTCCATGGCGGATGCGAAACGCGAGATCGAGCGCAAGTACGAATCCGACGACAGCGGGCTGCCCGACCTGACCGGCGTCGGCGGGGTGGCGGCCGTGCTCGACAAGGGCGTGGTCGACCTCGACGCCACCTACTACGACACCGCCGACGAACGCCTGGCCGCCGCCTCCCTCACCCTGCGCCGCCGCACCGGCGGTTCGGACGCCGGCTGGCATCTGAAGCTCCCGGTCGCCCCCGGGGTCCGCGACGAGATCCGCGCTCCGCTCTCCGACACCGTCCCCGAGGAACTGGCCGCCCTCGTCCGCTCCCGGGTCAGGGACGCCGAACTGATCCCATTGGTCCGCCTCCGCTCCGCACGCGACGTCCGCCATCTGCTCGACGCCGACGGCGTACTGCTGGCCGAGGCGAGCGTCGACTCCGTGACCGCGCAACGCCTCACCCGCAAGGGCGGAGCCGCCCAGTGGACCGAGATCGAGGTGGAACTGGCCGACGACGGCGACCCCGCCTTCCTGGACCTGGTGGACAAGCGGCTGCGCAAGGCCGGCGTACGCCCCTCGACGTCGCCGTCGAAGCTCGCCCGGGCCCTGGAACAGACCTCGGGCCGGGGGCACCACGGGAAGAGCAAGGCCGGACGGCGGAGCAGGGGCGCCCGGCCGCCGGTGACGGCCGGCGACCACGTCCTCGCCTACCTCCGCGCCCAGCGTGACGTACTGGTCGAGCTGGACCCCGCCGTCCGCCGTGACGTGCCCGACTCGGTGCACCGGATGCGGGTCGCCACCCGCCGCGCCCGCAGCACCCTGCGCAGCTTCCGCTCGGTCCTCGACCGGAGCGTCACCGACGCCATCGGCGCGGAGCTGAAGTGGCTCGCGGGCGAGCTGGGCGTCGACCGCGACCAGGAGGTGCTGGCCGACCGCCTGATCACCGCCCTCGACGCCCTCCCGCCCGACCTGGTCACCGGCCCGGTCCGCGCCCGCCTCGCCTCCTGGGCCGAGGCGCGCCACGGCAGCGCGCACGGCCATCTCACCGGCGTCCTGGACTCCCGCCGCTACCTGACCCTGCTGGACACCGTGGACACCCTCCTCGCCACCCCGCCCCTGCGCCCCGCGGCCGGCAAGCCGCCGAAGAAGGTGCTCGACAAGGCCGTACGCAAGGACCTCGCGACCCTGTCGGACCTGATCGGGCAGGCGCTCGACGCCCCGCCCGGCGAGGAGCGCGACATCGCCGTGCACGAGGCCCGCAAGAAGGCCAAGCGCACCCGGTACGCGGCCGAGGCGGCCACCGAGGCCCTCGGCAAGCCGGCCCGCGCCCTCACCAAGGACATGAAGTCCCTCACGACCCTCCTCGGCGAGCACCAGGACAGCGTCATGGCCCGCCGGACCCTGCGCGAGCTGTCCGCGGGGGCGCACGCGGCGGGGGAGAGCGGGTTCACGTACGGGCTGCTGTACGGCAGGGAGGAGGCGCGGGCCGCGGCCGCGGAGGCGGAGCTGCCCGGCCTGTGGCGGGAGATCACGCACCGGACCCCCGGCTGAGCGTTCGGGACGACCGCCCGGCCGGGTTAGGCTTGATGGTCACCCCTGTCAGCTCACAAAGGTTCCCCCGATGTCTGTCGAGTCGGTGTTCCCGCAGCTCGAAGCCCTGCTCCCGCATGTGCAGAAGCCGATCCAGTACGTGGGCGGCGAGCTGAACTCCACCGTCAAGGAGTGGGACAGCTGCGACGTCCGCTGGGCGCTCATGTACCCGGACGCGTACGAGGTCGGTCTGCCCAACCAGGGCGTCATGATCCTCTACGAGGTGCTCAACGAGCAGGACGGCGTCCTCGCCGAGCGCACGTACAGCGTGTGGCCGGACCTGGAGGCGCTGATGCGCGAGCACCGCGTCCCGCAGTTCACGGTCGACAGCCACCGCCCGGTGAAGGCCTTCGACGTGTTCGGCCTGTCCTTCTCCACCGAGCTGGGCTACACCAACATGCTGACGGCGCTGGACCTGGCGGGTATCCCGCTGGAGTCCAAGGACCGCACGACCGACGACCCGATCGTCCTCGCGGGCGGCCACGCGGCCTTCAACCCCGAGCCGATCGCCGACTTCATCGACGCGGCGATCATCGGCGACGGCGAGCAGGCCGTCCTCGACATGACGAAGATCATCCGCCAGTGGAAGGCGGAGGGCAGCCCGGGCGGCCGCGAGGAGGTCCTCTTCCGCCTCGCGAAGACCGGAGCGGTCTACATCCCGGCGTTCTACGACGTCGAGTACCTCCCGGACGGCCGTATCGCCCGCGTCGTCCCGAACAAGAGCGGTGTCCCCTGGCGCGTGTCGAAGCACACCGTCATGGACCTCGACGAGTGGCCGTACCCCAAGCAGCCCCTCGTGCCCCTGGCCGAGACGGTCCACGAGCGCATGTCGGTCGAGATCTTCCGCGGCTGCACGCGCGGCTGCCGCTTCTGCCAGGCGGGCATGATCACCCGCCCGGTGCGCGAGCGCTCGATCACGGGCATCGGCGAGATGGTCGACAAGGGCCTGAAGGCGACGGGCTTCGAGGAGGTGGGCCTCCTCTCCCTCTCCTCCGCGGACCATTCGGAGATCGGCGACATCGCCAAGGGCCTGGCCGACCGCTACACGGAGGACAAGATCGGCCTCTCGCTCCCCTCCACCCGGGTCGACGCCTTCAACGTCGACCTGGCGAACGAGCTGACCCGCAACGGCCGCCGCTCCGGCCTGACCTTCGCCCCCGAGGGCGGCTCGGAGCGCATGCGCAAGGTCATCAACAAGATGGTCTCGGAAGAGGACCTCATCCGTACGGTCGCGACGGCCTACGGCAACGGCTGGCGCCAGGTGAAGCTCTACTTCATGTGCGGCCTGCCGACGGAGACCGACGACGACGTCCTCCAGATCGCCGACATGGCGACACACGTCATCCAGAAGGGCCGCGAGGTCTCGGGCTCGAACGACATCCGCTGCACGGTCTCGATCGGCGGCTTCGTCCCCAAGCCCCACACGCCCTTCCAGTGGGCCCCGCAGCTCTCCGCGGAGGAGACGGACGCCCGCCTGGCCAAGCTCCGCGACAAGATCCGCGGCGACAAGAAGTACGGCCGCTCGATCGGCTTCCGCTACCACGACGGCAAGCCGGGCATCGTCGAAGGCCTCCTGTCCCGCGGCGACCGCCGCATCGGCGCCGTGATCCGCGCGGTCTACGACGACGGCGGCCGCTTCGACGGCTGGCGCGAGCACTTCTCCTACGACCGCTGGATGGCCTGCGCCGAGAAGGCCCTGGCCCCCTTCGGCGTGGACGTCGACTGGTACACGACGCGCGAGCGCTCCTACGAGGAAGTCCTCCCCTGGGACCACCTCGACTCCGGCCTGGACAAGGACTGGCTCTGGGAGGACTGGCAGGACGCCCTCGACGAGACGGAGGTCGAGGACTGCCGCTGGACCCCGTGCTTCGACTGCGGCGTCTGCCCGCAGATGGACACCCACATCCAGATCGGCCCGACCGGCAAGAAGCTGCTGCCGCTGACGGTCAAGAACGCAGGTCCGACGCCGGCGGCGAGTGGTCACGCGCACTGAGGTGGGCGAGGCACTCGATCGGGTGGTTGAGGCGCTGACGGGGTGAGCGAGGGGGAGGTGGCGGCGGCGTTGGCTGCGGCCGGTGCTTCGAGCTCTCGTCCGTCGGCGTCGCCAGCGTCCTCCCGGACGCCGGTGCCGGGCCCTGGACGAGCTCCACACATCGTCTCCGAGGTGGAGTGGGTCTGAGGTCCGTTCCAGGTCTGTGCGCGGACCACACCGTCATGCCTGGGTAAGCCTGTCAGGAGACGAGGATGGAGATGCCGTCTCCAAGCAGCTTCAGCCCGAGGACGAAGAACAGGACCGCCATCACGGCGACATTGTGCTGAGCTGCCCAGTTCTTCCAGCTGCCGAGCGTGGTCCTGGCTCGTTCTCCTCCGAGCAGGAACACTCCCAGTGGGGCCAGCAGGCCGAGGGTGGCGATCAGGACGAAGATCGCCAGAGATGCGATCTGCTGCCCCACCGGCAGGCCGGCCGAGCCGATCGCGGCCCCCGCGGCGATGGTCAGCGGGGCGTTCTTGGCGTTGAGCGCGGCCAGGGCCAGTCCGAGTGCGAAGACCCTGACCGGGGTGAGGCGGTCGATCGCGTTCATCCACTTCGGCAGTTGGGCTTGTGAGGGATCCCTTGGGCGCCGGTGCCATTGCCGGGCGCCGAAGAGGACGAGGAACAGGCCCAGGGCGAGCTTGAGGGCTCCCACCCAGGTGGCCGGGTGGTTGCGGGCGGAGGCACCAGCCGGGGAAGCGATCGCCAGCATCACCGCGCCCAGTGCCGCGAGTCCCAGGATCCAGCCGACGGTGAAGAGGACCCCGTTGAGACGTCCCCGAGGCGTGGCGAGTATGAGGATGACGGCGATGATGGGGAGCGGGCTGACTGCGACGGCGGCCGCGAAACCCAGTACGTCACCGAGAACTGCGCCCATGATTGCCTCCGCATGAGGTCAGGGTGGCGATCCGGTCGAGCAGGGCATGGCGCGAGAGGGTGCCCCGGCCGCCTCGGCGGCGCAACGGGTCGGTGTGCGATCGGCCGGGCCGCTCTCTCCAGGGCCGTGCGCAAGCGGCTGCCCGGAAACGGTGACGAGACGTACTCGGCACGGCCTACCCGTTCCATTTTCCTGCCCTTGGCCGGATCTGTCCTCGGGAGCCTCTCGGGACGGGAGGGATCGGGCCGGTCCCCGCAGTGTCGGAGTTTCCCGGGGATCCGCCTCAGGCGACCACGTCGGCCGGGGCCCGGGATGCGCGGCGGTGTGTCCGTGGTGAGGATTGATTTGTGAGGGCGATGGCGCCTCATGGTCGGGCGCTTGGCGACCCTCGGACCGAGCCGTGGCAGGAGGACGGCACGATGAATGCGACGACAGGTGCAACCCAATCGGCTCACCCCGAGCGTCCGGGCAGGTCGGATGGGGTTTGTAGCGAGTTCACCGTCTATACGGAGATCAAGCCGGGCCATGCTGATGCGTTGCGTGAGGATCTCGCCGCGCTCACCAGCGGGTCGTCCAGGGAGGGCTCCCGTGCGGCGCTGCGCCAGATCGGCACGCTGCATGACGCACGGCACGTGATCTTCGACAATGACACCCGGTTCATGTTCGCCAGCGTCTTCGACGGCTCCTGGGACACCTACATCGACGACTTCGCCCATACGGTCATCGGGGCGAACTTCGACAAGATCTTCTCGCACAGCGTTGGGTTCCCCGGCGTCGCTGACCCAGGGGTGAAGGACTGGTTCGTCGCCCACCAAGCCCCCGCAGGAGCCTTCGTCAGCTCCTATCCCGATCTGACCGTTCAGCAGATCTGGAAGGACCACCGCGTGGACGAGGCGTTCGAGGAGGTGCTGGACACTCCCCAGTTCCGGGCGATGCTGGAGAACCCGGCCAACGCGGAGTTGGTGGCCACGCCGGCCTTCCAGAAGCTGCTGGAGGAAGCCTCGGCCTAGCAGTCGGACACAACCAACCCTCAGAACGACCCAAGATCGGTGGACCGTGTCGGGCGCGGGTCGGCCGCTGCGGGTCTGCCCAGGCAGAGGCCGATGTGGAGGCACAGGCGATCATGAACACGGTGGCAAGCAGCGGCGCAGCCGATATGGGCGTTGAGATCGATGACGTCCAGAGCGGGGCACTGCGTCCACGGCCCGTGCCCTACGAGGGAAAGTTCATCTTCCTGCGGGTCGACGACCGTCACGCCGGGCGCGCCCTGCTGCGGCGGCTGCTTCCGGTGACGGCGGGTGGTCTGCCCGACGTGGACCCGAGCCGGGATGCCTGGGTCGCGGTGGCGTTCACCTATGAGGGGCTGAGGGCCCTGGGGGTCCCCCAGGAGTCGCTGGACAGCTTTCCGCGGGCGTTTCGTGAGGGCATGGCCGCTCGGGCGGAGCTGATCGGCGACGTGGGTGAGAGTGCGCCGGCCCATTGGGAGGCACCGTTCGGAACCGGCGATGTCCACATCGCGTTGAGCGCCCTCGCCTCCGATGCGGCGCAGCTGGGCAAGGAGCTGGAGCGGGCCCGTGTCGCCTTCGAGGACACACCCGGTGTCCAGGTGATCTGGCAGCAGGACGTCCACCAGCTCCCGACCGGACGCACCACCTTCGGCTTCCGTGACGGCATCAGCCATCCGAACATCGAGGGCGTCGGACTGCCCGGCTCCAACCCGCGGGAAACCCCCATCAAGGCCGGCGAGTTCATCCTCGGCTACCCCGACGAAACCGGCAGTCTGCCGCCCATGCCCAGCCCCGATGTGCTGGGACGCAACGGCACCTACGCGGCCGTCCGCAAGATCCACACCAACGTGGCGGCCTGGCGGCAGTACCTGCGCGCGAACACCTCCAGCGCCGAGGAGGAGGCACTCCTGGCGGCCAAGATGGTCGGGCGCTGGCCGAGCGGCGCCCCGCTGACACTGACTCCGGAGCACGATGATCCGGAGCTGGCGGCCGATCCGCACCGCGTCAACAACTTCCTGTACCGGGAGAACGACGACCGGGGGTACCGGTGCCCCGCCGGTGCACACATCCGGCGCACCAACCCCCGCGATGCCACCATCATCGGCGACGCGCGGATGCACCGTCTCATCCGCCGCGGCACCACCTACGGCCCACCTCTGCCCGAGGGCGTTCTGGACGACGACGGCGCCGACCGCGGCCTGATCGGAGTCTTCATCGGCGCCCACCTGGAGCGGCAGTTCGAGTTCATCAAGGCCGAGTGGGTCAACGACGGCAACTTCATCGGCTATCCCGGCGAGAAGGATCCGGTGGCCGGGCATCACGGCGGAACCGGCACTGTGACCATCCCGGAGAAGCCGGTCCGGCGTCGTCTGCAGAACCTGCCCAGCTTCGTGGTCACCCGGGGCGGTGAGTACTGCTTCGTGCCAGGACTGCGCGCCCTGCGCTGGCTCGCCGAACTTGAGGACTGACAGCGGTTCCCCCCTGAGGTCCGATCACGCTCTGCGAGGAGAGGTCGAAGGTCATGGCAGCACAGTTCGTCCGCTACACGCCTGACGTCGAAGACGACGACCCGGACTTCGACCGCAACGTTCAGACGGTGATCGAAAAGACCGAGAGCTACATCGCCGGGTCGGTCACGGCCGGCGGCACCGGACGAGCCCTCCGCGACGCTCATGCCAAGGGCTACGGACTGGTCCGCGGGGAAGTGGAGATCCTGGCCGGGCTCCCCGCCGAGTACGCCCAGGGCATCTACGCGACCCCGGGAACCCACGACGCGCTCATCCGTTTCTCCAACGGCTCGCCCCATGCCGGAGCCGACGCACGCCTGGGCACCGCCACCGGACTGGCACTGAAGATCTTCGACATCCCCGGCCCGACCCTGCTGGAAGACGAACCGGACACAGGCACCTTCGACTACGCCAACATCAACGGCCTGATCTTCTTCTGCAACACGGTCGAGCACTACCTGTTCATCCAGGACCTGTTCCTGGACGCACCGGCCTACTTCTCCCAGGGTCGCCCAGGCGCACATCGCTTCTACACCGAGTTCGTGACCGGAAAGGGAACCCTGGACCAGGCCAACTGGGCATGGGACGAGTTCCTTGCCTTCCTCCGCCTGTCGAAGAACCCTCCGGCGAACCTGCTGCTGTCGAGCTACTGGACGATGGGCGCGGTCCGGCACGGGGACTACATCGCCAAGGTGCGCATCACCCCCGACCCGTCCAGTGCCGCCGCGGTGGTCCGGCGCACCATCGACCCGGCCTCCGCGGCAGAGGTCTTCCGGCCGGCTCTGCAAGCCGAGTTGCAGGAGCGGCCCTACGTCTTCGACATCCAGGTCCAACTGTGCACCGACCTGGAGCGCATGCCGGTGGAGGACACCACCGTGGAGTGGCCCGAGCAGCTCTCGCCGCCCGTCACCGTGGCCAAGCTGCGGCTCCCGCAGCAGGACATCTCCGGCCCGGAGAACCTGGAGAAGATGGACGCACTCTCCTTCACACCCTGGCGGGTCACCGCCGAACACGCCCCCCTGGGCAACATCATGCGGGCCCGCAAAGAGGTCTACCGGCGGTCCTCCATCGCCCGTCACAAGCTCAACCAGCAGCCGCGCACAGAGCCGCGAAGCGCCGACGACGTACTTGGCCCGGCACAATGACGCCGGATGCCATCTGTGGCGCATGTGGTTGTGAATGGCTCCCCGAGGTGGACGTCGACCCGGGGGCCTGATCGGCTTGCCGACACCCCGGGGGGCGACAAAGCTGGCTATGTGGGCCTTCCGGAATGTACTCAGAAGGGAGGGGAGCCCGCAGCCCAGCCGGTAGACGATCAAAGGGAGAGGGAGTCATGACGGCACAGAGCTCCGCCAGGTCGGCGACTCCAACCGTGGCCAGGCAGCCCGACGGTCTCGGCAAGCGGATCGGGGAGGTAGCGGAAATCACCGTTCTCCTCGATGCCAAGCCAGGCGGGGCAGAGAAGTTCCACCAGAACGCCGCCAAGATCCAGGACGACGCCTTTCGGTACGAAAAGATCGTCGGCACTGTCCACGACTTCCGTGTCACGTTCATCAACAATGACACCCAGGTCATAGGCGCGGTCACCTACGACGGTGACTTCAAGCCGTACATGGCTGACATCTTCGCCAATGCCGCGCCGTGGTTCGATGAGATGTTCGAAGGTGTCGTCGAGGGCTGGCCCGGGGCGACCTCTCCGAACATCGTCGACTGGCTGGCGACGAAGATCGTGGAGGCCGACATGTGGTACGCCTCCAATCCGACCATGACGGTCGAGGACACCGCCAAGGCGCAGAAGGTCACGCAGGCGTTCAACGCGTTGCTGGACACGGCGTCCAGCTAGCAGCTGTCCCGCGTCCGCTCGGGCCCGTCAGCGGAGGTCGCAGCATCATGTCCGACCATCTTTCCGGCACCCGCGCCCTGGCCGATCCGGCCATAGACCTGACCGACCTCTATGCCTTTCCCAGCCCCTCCCGGCCGGGCCGGCTCGTCCTGGTCATGAATGTCTTTCCCAACGCGCGGCCGGGAGCCCTGTTCTCCGACGCTGCCGGCTATCGCTTCCGCGTCCGTCCGGCATCCGTGCCCACGGGAGATTCCGGTTCACTCCTCGATGTCGGCACCGACGAATTCACGCTTTCCTGCACCTTCTCGATTCCGGTCGGACCGGATGACGACGGGGAGGTGACGCAGCGGGGAACGTGCGTACTGCCCGACGGCGAATCGGTTTCGTTGCTGGTGAATGACGAGCGGGGCGGCGAAGGCCATGGCGTGCGATGCTACGCCGGGCTGCGGCTGGATCCCTTCTTCATGGACGTGGCCAAGGAGGTGGAGACACGGGCGAGGCGGCGGCTCGCCTTCGTACCGAAGGGCACCAACTCACTGGAGGGCGCCGACGTCCTCACCGTCGTGGCAGAGCTCGACGTCGCCAGGGTGTTCGGGGCGGCCTCGGGGAGCGTCTTCGCCGTTGCGGCGGAAACCGTCACGGTCGGACCGTATCCCGTGCGCCTCGAACGTCTCGGCCGCCCCGAGGTCAAGAACATCCTCCTGTCGGACAACGGGGTCGACGCCGCCAATAAGGTCGTTGACCTGCGCGATCTCTACAACGAGGAGGACCCGTTCCGGCTGGGCCCGAGCTACGTGGACGCCTATCGCGCACGTCTCAACGCCAACCTGGTCTTCTTCGACGGCCTCGACGGCAAGGCGGACTGGACGACGCAGCCGGACGGGACGCATCCGCTGACGGAGCTGCTGCTCGCGGACTTCCTGGTCGTGGACGTGGCCAAGCCGTACGCCGAAGACAGCTATTTCGAGATCGAGCGGGCCTTGCTGGAGGGCCGGGAGCATGAGACCTGTGGCGGCCGGTCGCTCAACGACGATGTCATCGACACGCTCTACACGCTGATCGTCAACGCGGGCCATGGTCCGCGCGTGAGCGACGGCGTCGACGGGACCGTCCCGGCTTCGCGTGAGTTCCCGTACCTGGCACCGCCCAACCCCGACCCGCCCGAACCCGTTTCCGTCCCGACGGCCGCCGCAAGCTGATGAGCGGTTCCACGGCGGCCACGCATGCCGGTGGTGAGAGCGGGCCCGATCTCGCGGGCGGGCCGCCCACGACGGCCGGCGTCATCGCCATGGGCAACCTCGACGCGCGCATCGAAGGACTGACGTCGCAGGCGACACGCGGAAGGCTCACCGCTGACGGCTGGGGCGAGTTGGTGGAGCTGACCGCCCTGCGCGGGCACGTGCGGGGCCGCATCGACGAGGCCGAGCGCGCGGCGTCGCTGGCCGGGACGTTCGTCGACCAGGCGCCACGCGATCCTCGCTCGCTCATGGCGCGCGCCAGGCTGGCGGGCCTCTTCCACCGGTTCGCGGCGGCGCTGGACGATCTGGATGGGGCGGCTGCGCTGGGGCTCGATCGGAGAAGTGCGGACGAGGAGCGAGCAGCCGTCTGCCAGGCGGTCGGGCAGTACGAGGACGCGCTCGCGCTGCATCGGCAGGGGTTGTCGAGGGGGCGGGACTTCAGGACCCTCGGTGCCATGGCCCGCTGTCATGCCGAGAGCGGCGAGCCCGACGAGGCCGGGACGTGGTTTCTGGCGGCGAGAGGCGCCTACCGCGGGGTCAGCCCCTTTCCCCTCGCGGTTCTCGAATTCCAGTGCGGGCAGATGTGGCTGGCCCAGGGCAGGCTGGTGAGCGCGCGCGTCTGGCTGGAGTCGGCCGCTCGCCGACTGCCGTCCTATGTGCCGGCCCAGGGTCGGCTCGCTGAGACCGACGCCGCCGAAGGCCGGACGGCCGTGGCGACAGAGCGTCTGCGCCGGCTGGCCCTCGTCAGCGACGATCCCGGCTACGCGACCCGGCTTGTCCGCCTCCTGGGCGGGGGCGAGGCGTCGGCGGAGGCTCGGTTCTGGCGTGCCCGCGCTGCCGCGCGCTACGAGGAGTTGATGGCGCGCCACCCGGAGGCGTACGCCGATCACGCGGCGGAGTTCTGGCTGACCGTCGGCGGCGATCCCCAGCGAGCGCTTCGGCTCGCGCGGTGGAACCTTGCGCTCCGCGCGACCCCGCGCGCTCAGGCGCTCGTCAATCGCGCGATGTGCCGTGTCGGACAGCACTGAAAGTAGCGGCAATTGGTACAAAGTCGCCGATAGTCGACCGGAAGGACGTCATGACAGCGACTGAAGCCCCGCCGCTGCAGCTGGACGAGATCCAGGGCATCGTGCTGCGCGACCGGCCGTCACCGTACGTCGGCACCTACATCCTGCTGCGTGTGGACGATCCCGGCGCCGGGCGCGAGTTGATGGGGCGTCTGGCCGAGCTGGTCGACTCCGCTGCCAACTGGTGGCAACCGGACCTGCCCGCGCTGCTCAACGCCGGACTGACGTACCGGGGACTCGAAGCGCTCCAGGTCCCGCCGGCCGCCCTGAACACCTTTCCTGACGAGTTCCGGCAGGGCATGGCGGCACGCGCCGAGTTCATCGGGGACACCGGGGAGAGCGCGCCCGCACGCTGGGAGCCGCCCTTCGGCACCGGCCAGGTCCACGTCGTGCTGTCCCTCCTGGCCGCCGACCAGGAGTCATTGGCGGTCGTCCTCGAACGTGCGCGCAAGGCCCACGCGCAGCTCGCCGGTCTTCAGGTCGTCCATCGGCAGGACTTCTACCAGCTGTCCACCGGGCGCACCAGCTTCGGCTACAAGGACGGCATCGGCAACCCCACGATCGAAGGCAGCGGCGCAGAGAGTCCGCCCGGCGACGGTTCCGTGCTCAAGGCGGGCGAATTCGTGCTCGGCTATCGCGACGAGACCGGAAACCTGCCGCCGATGCCGGAGCCGGCCGAGCTGGGCCGCAACGGCACCTTCGTGGCCTGGCGGAAACTGCACACGCGCGTCGCGGCCTTCCGCCGGTATCTCCACGACAACTCCGGCAGCCCGGAGGAAGAGTCGCTGCTCGCCGCCAAGATCGTGGGCCGCTGGCAGAGCGGCGCCCCGTTGGTCCTGGCGCCCGAGCACGACGACCCGGCCCTGGGGGCGGACGACCAGCGCAACAACGGCTTCCGCTACGCGTCCGATCCGCATGGTGCCATCTGCCCCCACGGCGCCCACGCCAGGCGAGCCAACCCGCGCGACTCGGAGATCATCGGCGACGTCCGCCTGCACCACATGATTCGACGGGGCACCAACTACGGCCCCCCGCTTCCGGCCGGCACGCTGGACGACGACGGCGCCGACCGCGGCATCGTCTTCGTCTTCATCGGCTCGCACCTCGACCGCCAGTTTGAGTTCGTGAAGTCGCAATGGCTGAACGACGGCCATTTCACCGGCCTCGACCAGGAGAAGGACCTGCTCACGGGCAACAACGACGGCACGGGCATCTTCACGATCCCGCAGCACCCGGTCCGGCGCCGCCTGCACGGCGTGGAGCGTTTCGTCATCACCCGCGGCGGAGAGTACTTCTTCCTGCCGAGCCTCAGCGCGCTGCGTTGGCTGGCGAACCCCGACGCGGCCCCGGCGCCCGCTTCGAGCGGCCACGCGCACTGACAGAGGGCGTTCGAGCACGGCTGTTATGAGGTGAGGATGGAAATTCCGTCTCCGAGCAGCTTCAGCCCGAGGACGAAGAACAGGGCCGCCATCACGGCGACTTCCGCGACGGCATCGGCCATCCGAACATCGAGGGCGTCGGGCTGCCCGGCTCCAACCCGCAGGAACCGCCCATCAAGACCGGCGAGTTCCCTCGGATACCCCGACGAGACCGGCGATCTGCCGACCATGCCCCACCCCGATGTGCTGGGGCGCAACGGAACCTACGCGGCCGTCCGCAAGATTCACACCACCATGGCGGCCTGGCGCCGGTACCTGCGCGCAGCGGGGCACCGCTGACGCTGTCGCCGGAGCACGACGACCCGGACGACCGAGGCTTCCGGTGCCCCGCGGGTGGGCCCATCCGGCGCACCAACCCGCGCGATTCCACCATCATCGGCGACGCCCGGATGCACCGCCTCATCCGCCGCGGCACCACCTGCGGCCCGCTCCTGCCGGACGGCGCACTGGACGACGACGGCGCGGACCGGGGCCTGGCCGGCGTCTTCTGCGGAGCCCACCTGGAACGGCAATTTGAATTCATCAAATCCGAGTGGATCAACGACGGCGAGCCGGTCCGGCGCCGTCTGCGGAACCTGCCCGGCTTCGTGGTCACCCGCGGCGGTGAGTACTGCTTCGGAGAGCGATTCCTCCCCCTGGGACCCCTGACCCGCTCTCGAAGGACGCGAAAGCTACATCACCGACTCGGTCGAGGCCGACGGCACTGGCCGGGCCCTCCGCGATGCCCACGCCAAGGGCTACGGGCTGGTTCGAGGGCAGGTGGAGATCCTGGACGGGATTCCCCCCCGCGTACGCCCGAGGCATCTGCGCCACGCCGGGAACCCACGACGCGCTCATCCGCTTCTCCAGCGGCTCGGCCACGCCGGAGCCGCCGCACGACGGGGCAGCGCCACCGGACTGGCGCTGAAGATGTTCGACATACCCGGCCCTGTCGAGCCACTGGACGACGGGCGCTGTCAGTCACGGGGACTACATCGCCAAGGTGCGCATCACGCCGGACCCGCAGTCCGCCGCCGCGGTGGTCCGACGCGTCATCGACCCGGCCTCCGCGCCGGAGGCCTTCTGTCCGGCCCTCGAAGCCGAGCTGCGGGAGCGGCCCTACACCCGCAAGGCGGTCCACCGGCACTCGTCCGTCCTGCGGCACAAGCTCAACCAGCAGCCGCGCACCGAGCCGCGCGGCGCCGCCGAGGTGCTCGGTCCGACGGGGGGCGTGAGGCGCCGACGGGGGCGTGGAGATGCCGGGGCGCCGTGGTCAGTCGTCGGAGCGGCGCCGGCGGTGCCAGGCGGTGGCGAGCATTCCGAGGAGCGTGAGCAGGCCGCCCGCCGCGATCAGGACGTGTTGTGTGCTGAGCAGGCCGGTGCTCCAGCCGGCGGCCGTTCCGTCCCGCGGTGCCGGGGCGTCCTTGCAGGGCGAGGCGGAGGAACTGCCGCCGTGCGGGCGGTCGCGGTCTTCGCCGTCGCTGTCGTTGTGGTCGTTGCAGCGGGCTTCGGGGAAGGGGAAGGCGCGTTTGTGGTTGTCGTAGGTGTTCACGACGAAGAGCGGGTGCACTCTGAAGAATTCCTTGATGGCGAACGCGTACTGGCCGGTGGTGGTGGCGGAGTAGTTCACGTCCAGGAACTTCGCGACGGTGAAGCTGCCCCAGGGTTGCTCCGGTGACCAGGTCTTGGATTTCGGGGTTCCCTTGAGTACGAGGGCTTCCGGTCCGCGCCGGCCGTTGGTCAGGAACGCTCTGAGGGTCGGGGTGATGAGGACGACGCGGCGGTGGCTGTGGCAGTCGCGCCAGGGGTTGCGGTGGTCGTCGTCGCGGCCTCCTTCACGCACCCGCAGGGAGGCGGGCGGGTGCCGTAGGGGCGCGTGCGCGGCGGCGCCGACCGGTGGGGACGCGAGGGCGATGACCACGCCCGCCAGTGGTGCTGTAACCCAGGGGCGATGGTTCATCCCGTGACCTCCGTGAGTGGCGGACGCAGGCTGCCACCTGCTGGCCTGAATGTCCGAATCCCGGAAGAACGTATAGAAATCAGCTCGCCATATCGCGAACGTCTTCGGGTGCCGTACTGCTTGTCACTCAACCGGGTGCAGCGGCGAACCACGGTGAAAGCAGCCGGGGTTCGTGACCTGGATGCCGGGCGTCGATCAGCGGCGACGGGTTACCCGTTTGGGTCCCTGCCGTCACACTGGTGATTTATCTGAAATGCCGGTTGTCGGGGCTGTCGGTACGTTCGTCGCAGATCGGTCGCCCGGCCGACGTCCGCGCGACAGAGAGAAGTGACATGTCTCCGCGTACCTTTGCTGTGCTCGGCACCGGAGTGGGCGTGACCGTCCTCGTGGCCGCCGGCATCCCTTACGCCTCGGCCGACGGATCCGCCCCGACGCCCTCCGCCGTCCACCAGGCAGCCCGGCCCGCGCACCGAGCCGCTCCTGCCGTGGCTCCCGCTGCTCCCGCTGCCCCGGTGGGCGGCAGGAGCGCAGGCGGAGAGAGGGGGGAGGGCCGCGACGGCGGTGGACGCGACCACGGCCGTGACGGAGGCGGACGCGGCCGTGAACGAGGCGGAAGGATCTACTTCAACGAACGTACGTACTCCGCCTCCGCCGAGGGCTGCATCACCGCGACCGGCTCCAGCAGCTTCAGCGTCTTCAACGACAGCCGCAGGACCGTCGAGGTCTTCCGGGGCTTCACCTGTGACGGCGGCGCTCCGGTCACCACCGTGGGTCCCCACGGCGAAACCTTCGGCGAGGTGACCCGTACCGACCACGGGGGCGTCTTCGGTGCCGAGGGAGTGTTCGGCCGCGGGGGCGTCTTCGGCGACGGGGGCGTGTTCGGTGAGGACGGTGTCGTCGGCAGCTTCCGGGTGGTCGGTCATCACGGTGAGTGGTGACAGCCCGCCCGCATCGGACCCGTAGGACCCGTACGACCCCCGTTGCGCTGTCCTGAGCCCGGCGTCCGGCGGCACGGGCAGCTGTTGCGGAGGGGGGCCGCCCGGCGGTGCAATCAAGTGTGAGGCACTTCGGCGGCGCCGTGCCGGTCGACCGCCCCGCTCCCGGTACGGGGGCCGGCCGGAAGGGGCTCAAACACGACGCCCTTGGCATGTTCTCTTCGGTTGCCATGGGCCTTGCCTCCACCGGCCCGGCGTACAGCCTGGCCGCCACGCTCGGCGTGATCGTGGCCGGGGTCGGACTGCAGGCCCCGATCGTCACGATGCTGGCGTTCATACCGATGCTGCTGGTCGCGTACGCCTTCCGGGAGCTCAACGCGAGCAACGCCGACTGCGGCACCACCTTCACCTGGGCCACCCGCGCCTTCGGACCACGCGTCGGCTGGATGGCCGGCTGGGGCATCATCGTCGCCGACGTGATCGTCATGGCGAGCCTCGCCAAGATCGCCGCCGCCTACGGCTTCCGGCTGGTGGGCCTGGACGGACTGGCGGACAACCGGCTGTGGACCACCGTGGCGGGGATCGTCTGGATCGCCGTACTGACCGCGGTCTGCTACGTCGGCATCGAGTTCTCGGCGGCCGTCCAGCGCTGGCTGCTGTGCCTGGAAGTCGTGGTGCTGGTCGTCTTCGCCGTCGCCGCGCTGGTCAGGGTCTACGTCGCGCCGCCCGCGACGGCGATCCACGTCTCGGCCACCTGGTTCAACCCCTTCGAGGTGCCCTCGGCAAAGGCCCTGACCTCGGGCGTCCTCGCGGGGGTCTTCATCTACTGGGGCTGGGACACCGCGTTCTCGGTCAACGAGGAGACCGTCGACAGCGCGCACATCCCCGGACGCGCCGCGGTCATGACCACCGTGCTGCTCCTGGTCATGTACGGGCTGGTGTCCACGTCGGCGCAGGCGTTCGCGGGAGTCGGCACCTCGGGCATCGGACTCGGCAACACCCGCAACTCGGACGATGTGCTGTCCGGGCTGGGCGCGGCCGTGTTCGGACGCCACGGCACGGGGCTGCTCCTGTCGAGGCTGCTGATCCTCATGGTGCTGACCTCCGCCCTGGCCTCCGCCGAGACCACCATCCTGCCCCTGGCCAGGACCGTCTTCTCCATGGCGGTCCACAAGGCGGTCCCCTCCCGGTTCGCCCGGATCCACCGCAGGTTCCTCACCCCGACCTGGGGCACCCTCGGCATGGGCGCTGTCTCGATCTCCCTGTTCGTGCTGCTGTCGTCGTTCAGCCGGAACGTCCTGGCCGACTCGATCGACTCGGTCGGTCTCGCGATCGCGTTCCAGTACGCGGTGACCGGCTTCGCCTGCCTCTGGCACCACCGCAAGGTCCTCGGCCGCAGCACCCGTGACCTGGTCTTCAAGGGCGTACTACCGGGGCTCGGCGGGCTGATGATGGCCTTGCTGTTCCTGTACGCCGCGTTCGTCGTCTACGCGGACCCCGCGTACGGCACGACCGCCGTCGACCTGCCGCTGATCGGCAGGACGGGCGGGGTCACGGTCCTCGGCCTGGGGGCGCTGCTGGTCGGTGTCCTGCTGATGCCGGCGGTCACCCGTGGCTACGGCGTGGCCCTCAAACTCCAGCGGGGCCTGCTCCCGCGCCGTCTGCCGCGGCACGCCGCCGTCGGATCGGCGAGCCGCTACGTGCCCGCCGACAACAGATCCGGGGTGGGTGGCGACTGGTACGACGTCATTCCCCTGTCGGGCACCCGGGTCGGCCTGGTCGTCGGGGACGTGCTCGGGCACGGCCTGGGCGCCGCGGCCACCATGGGCCGCCTGCGGACGGGGGTGCGCGTGCTGGCCCGGCTGGACCTGAGCCCGGACGAGCTGCTGTCCCGCCTGACCGACCTGGTCGAGCAGACCGCGCACGAGGCCGGGGCAGGCCGCCGGATACCGCACGCCGACGCGGCCCTGGGCGTGAGCTGCCTGTACGCGGTGTACGACCCCGTCTCGGGCAAGTGCGGCGTCGCGCGGGCCGGGGAACAGGTGGGGCTGGCGATCGTCCCACCGCGCACCGGCGTCGCCGGCTGTCCGGAACTGCCGCTCGGGCCGCCGCTGGGCATCGGCGGCCTGCCCTACCAGAGCACGGAACTGGACCTTGAACCGGGCAGTCTCCTCGTCCTCTTCACGGAGGGTCTCCTCCAGGCGGCCGACGGCCGTGACGCCGGGCTCGCCCAGCTGTACCGCGTCCTGGCCGGCGGCCGGGGATCCCTGGAGGAGCAGTGCGACAGCGTGGTGACCAGTCTGCTGCCCGGGCCCGCGGACGTGGACGCGACGCTCCTCATGGTCCGCACGCGCCTGCTCGACCGGAACCAGCACGCCGAATGGGCGGTGCTCCCGGAACCGGCGGCGGTGGCCGCCATCCGCACCGCCGTCAGCAAGCAGCTCGGCGACTGGGGGCTGGGCGACCTGGCGTTCGCCACGGAGCTCATCGTCAGTGAGCTGGTCACCAACGCCATCCGCTACGTCGGCGGTCCGATCCAGGTACGCGTGATCCGCGACCGGACCCTGATCTGCGAGGTCTCCGACACTGGCCACACCTCGCCCAATCTGCGGCACGCCGCGAGTGATGACGAGGGGGGCCGCGGCCTGTTCATCATCGCCCAGATGACCCACCACTGGGGCACGCGCTACACCTCCACCGGCAAGACCATCTGGACCGAGCAGGACCTGCAGCCGGGCGTCGCCCCCTGACCTCGTCCGCCAACTGTCGTGAGAAAAAGCAATTCTGAATGCCAATCGGAGAAGCGTGCTGCCCGCACTGCTCCGTCACCGGTCCGGCCGCACGGCGGTGACCTGGAGGATCGCCCGGCAGTTACCGCTTCGGCCGACGAACCGGACTGCCGCAGGGCCGACCACTGCCGCTCGGGGCCGGTGCACGAGGAGGGCGAGCATGGCGTACACCCGTAAGAACGTCAACAGGCTGACCCGGTCCGAGCGACGGCGGCTCGTGAGCGCTCTGCTGGAAATCAAACGCCGCGGTGAATACGACGAGTTCGTGCACATCCACATCACGCACAACTCGCCCGACGGCGAACACCATCTGCGTACCGCCCACATGACGCCCTCCTTCCTGCCCTGGCACCGCAAGCTCCTGCTGGAACTGGAGCGGGCGCTGCGCCGGGTGGACGAGTCGGTGACCGTGCCGTACTGGGACTGGACCCGTGACCGCACGGCGAACTCCCTCCCGTGGACCGACGACCTGCTCGGCGGCAACGGACGGCGCTCGGACCGGCAGGTGATGACCGGCCCGTTCGCCTACCGGGCGGGTCACTGGAGGCTCAGCGAGCGCGTGACCGACGTGCAGTACCTCACCCGCGACCTCGGCCGCGCCCGCAGCCCGATCCAGCTGCCGACCGGCGACGAGCTCGAATTCGCGCTGGCCGACCCGGTCTACGACGTCTGGCCCTGGAACTCGACGGTCACCCGCGGCTTCCGCAACAAGCTGGAGGGATGGGGGAGGGGCCGGGGCAGCGTCTCCTGGCACAACCACAACCGGGTGCACCACTGGGTCGGCGGCGTGATGCTCGGCGCCGCCTCCCCCAACGACCCCGTCTTCTGGCTGCATCACGCCTTCATCGACCTCCAGTGGACCCGCTGGCAGCAACGGCACTCCGGCAACGGGTACCTCCCCGTCGAGCCCCCGGGCGCGCGCGACATCGAGCGCGGCCGGGTCGTGGCCCGGGACCAGAGGCTGCCGCCGTGGGACGTCACACCGGCCGCGCTGGAGGACATGAGCGGGATCTACCAGTACGAGTGAGGGGCGTTCCGGTGTCACGGGAACCGCCACGCGGGCAGAGTCCTTGGTGACAAAGGCCGTTGAGGGGTCGCTTCTCCGTTCGAGACATCACACGTCCCGCTGAAAAGCCGACGACACAGCGACCACCGCTCGCGTACGGCTCCCCCTTGATCAAGCTGGTGTCTTCTGCGAAGGAGACGCCACTGTGCGAGTTTCTGACATTCAGCGCTGTGAGGTCCGGCCCGGGCGGCTCGTCGAGTGGACGCTCAGCCCGGCGACCATCGCGGCCGCGGCGGCCCTGCCGCCGGATCCGCGACCGCCGGCGTACATCCAGGAGTCGCACATCAGAACGGCCCGTTCGGTGCGGGAGGACGGGCTGTTCGTGCCGACCTGGATCGGCGCGGCGTTCGACCTGCCGGGCCGGGCCGACCTCGACGCGCTGGAACAGGCGTTGCGCGGCTGGACATTGCGCCACGAGACGCTGCGCAGCGGCTTCAGATGGGCCGGGGAGGACATGCACCGGTTCACGCTCGACGAGAACGACGTGACCCTGCGCCGCGAGGTGGTCGGCGACTTCGCCGACGCGGGCGCGCTGATCCGGTACCTGCAGGACCGGTTCGACACCGCGGCGGACGCGCTGGGCTGGCCGAACTTCATCTACGCGGCCGTCGTGCGCGAGGACTCCACCAGCGTGTACCTGGCCTTCGACCACACCAACGTCGACGCCTACTCCCTCCAGCGCATCCCGGACGAGGTCCACGCGCTGTACACGGCGGGCGTCACGGGCCGGTCCGTCACCGGTACGCCCGTGGGGAGTTACGTCGACTTCTGCGAGCTGGAGCGGGCGAACGCGGACGGCATCGACGACACGCACGCGATCGTCGCGCGCTGGCGGGAGTTCATCGGCCGGTGCGACGGAAGGCTCCCGGAGTTCCCCGTCGACCTCGGACTGCGGCCCGGTGGGGTGCTGCCCGCCCAGAAGCTGGTGTGCGAGCCGCTCGTCGACGCGGACGCCGCCGCCGCGTTCGAGGCGCACTGCCGACCCTACGGCGGCAGCCTCGTGGGCATCCTGGCGGCGACCAGCCTGATCGTCCACGAACTCGGCGGGCAGCCGGTCTACCGCACGGTCGTGCCGTTCCACACGCGGGTGAAGTCCGCGTGGTCGGACTCCGTGGGCTGGTACGTCGGCGGCGCACCGATCGAGGTGCCCGCGGCACCGGACTTCGCGAGCGCGCTCGGCACGGTCCGCGCCGAACTGCGGGCCAACCGGTCGCTGGCCCGCATTCCGCTGGCCCGGGTACTGCGGCTGCTGGGCGCGGACTTCAGGCCGACGTCGCCGGACATGTACTCGATCATCTCGTACGTGGACGCGCGCCTCATCCCCGGCTCGGCCCGCTGGACCGAGCAGAAGGCGTACGGACTGCTCCGGGTGTCGTACGGCGACCAGGTGTGCGCCTGGATCAACCGGCTGGACGAGGGGCTGTGGTTCGCCTGCCGCTACCCGGACACCGACCTCGCGTACAAGAACGTGCGGCGGTACGCCGAGGCGTTGCGGGACCTGATCGTCTCGGTTCCCGCGGGCGATCGTCCACGGGTCGCGGAGCCGGCGTTCTCCTGACGCAACTCTCCTCGGCTTCACCCGTGTTGGTGCCGGTGCCGTACGGCACCTGACGCGGGTCCGCGTGCCGTGACGGCCTGCGGTGCCCGGCAATCCAGGCCTTTTATCGGTCAGTTGGCACCCATCCGGTGATTCTGCGGGGCTATATCCCCCTCGGGATGGATGTCCGTTGTGGAATGCTCCACGTTGCTACTGCTAGTGTTTAACTCGTCACTCTAGGCAATCAGCTTCGCTGTACCAGCACAGAACCGAGGGCTCCATGCGCAAGCTTCAGCAGGTCGTGATCGCGGCACTGGCGGCCGGTGGCCTGTCCGCCATCGGCGCCGGCACTGCCATCGCCGACTCCTACGGCGGTGACCAGCCGCAGCAGGTCGACCTCTTCCGTCCGTACCAGGAGTGCAGCCCGCAGGAGGCGGGTGTGGCCAACGTCCCGGTCGGCGTGCTCGGCCTCGCCGACAACCTGGAGAGCAACTGCGGCCAGTTCAACCAGGCCTTCGCCGGCTGAACGGCACCTCTGTAAAGGAAGGCGCGTCTCATGTTCAGCAGGAAGAAGATCGCGGCCGTCTCGGGGCTCCTCGGCGGCATCGCCGTGTCCTGCATCGGCATCGCCCAGGCGCACGCCGCAGGTGGTCCGGGAGGCTGCACCAGCGACCTCCTGGGCAATCTCACCTGCACCCAGCGGATCCAGGGCGTGGTGCCCGAGGGCGAGTCCCCTCCGCACCAGGAGACCTGCAAGCCGGTGCAGCCCGTGACGGTGCCCGGATTCCTGGGCGGCGGGATCGAGCGGCTCGGGCCCGAGGTGACGTGTTCACCCCAGACGGTCGGAGTGCCGGCAAATGCACCTAAGACGGTGGGAGTTCCCGTCGGCGTCAACGGCAGGCGGATGCCGCTCGACATGCCCCGTTGAACCACGTGACGCGACATGTGGCGTAGATCCTCAATAACTACGGAGCGTCTGTATATGCTCACATTAAGTAGTCAAGCCAGGCGCTCCGCCTGGGTAACGAAGGGTCTATCCATGCGTAAGTTTCAGCGCGTTGCAGTTGTAGCGGCGGCGGTTGCGGGGCTGTGCGCCCTCGGCGCCGGGGTCAGCTCCGCAGCCGGCGGCGAGGACGCGCCCCCGCAGATCACCGCCGTGGCCAACTCGACGGCCAACGCCGTTGCCACCGGCGGTAACTTCTACGCTCCGCCGCAGGGCCACGGGCCGCAGGAGCAGGGCCCCGAGCAGGGCTACGGCCCGCAGGGCGGCCCTGAGGGCGGCGAGTAAGACCGCACCGAGGGCTCATCCCCTCGTCGCCGCCACGGGCGCATCGACCCTCTTCGGAAACCTGATGCGTATCGCACGAGCTCGGCATCCCGGACCCGCACCGATTCGGTCAGTTCACCGGCCTGCTGAGTGATACCCGTGGCAGAGGCAGCCCGGACGCACGACGGCCCCGCCGGGGCACGCGTCCGGGCTGTGGCACTCCCGCAACTGGCGCGCACCGTACGTGTCCAGGAGCGGGATCCTCTGTTTCGACCCTCTCGGGCCCGGGCGCACGCCAGTCACTGGCGCAGGCGCCCGGGCCTTCGTCGTAAAAGGAAGAAAGGAAGACAAGACATGTTCAGTCCGCGGAAGATCGCTACCGTCTCGGGACTCGTCGGAAGTCTCGCCGTGTTCTGCGTCGGCGCCGGACACGCGTACGCAGAGGGCCCCAGGGGCGACTGCAGGACCACCGAGCAGGGCAGCACGGTCTGTGTGCGCAAGACCGAGACCCGCTCGGACAAGGACGGCAAGCACGTCCTCCAGCAGGCGCAGGACTGCTCGACGGAGGGCCGTCCGCGCGTGGTGTTTCCGGACGGCCCGCTGATGGACGGCGGCTCCGCCAGTGTCGGGCCGGTCGTGGACTGCTCCAACACGGCAAAGCTGCCCAAGGGCTTCAGGAAGCCGCACATCGAGATCTGAGAGCTGCCGGAGCAACGAAAATCCCCGGTGTCCCAACCAGTGGTCGGGATACCGGGGATTGTCGTTCGGCGCTACTCGCCGGCCTTGCCTGCCGGCCTACTTGAACGAGTTGCTGCACCCCATGTTCGAGCCCAGGGAGGACTGCTGGGCTCCGGCGTTGCCCTCGCCGTTCAGCAGGTTGCCGCCCAGGCCGTTGAGGATGCCGACCTCGCCGAGGACGTCGAGGTTGAGGTCGTGCGACTTACAGGTGCTGCTCTGCGTGACGTTGAATTCGTCGCCCTTGCCCCCGCCCTGACCGGCGTGGGCGGTGCCGGCACCCAGGAGGCCGAGGCTCCCGAACGCGGCGAGGAGAACGGCAGCGGTGCGGACCTTGTGCATGAGATCTCCGTGGAATGAGGTGGATGTGATGCGCGATAAATCGCCATCTATGCCGTGATGAATGGTGATACGAAATACCCGAAGGAATCGAGCGACGCGCCGAACCGAATGCTTTTCGCTTGCTTTTCTCTGCAGCGGGGATTTGTCGGCGCACATGAATGGTCCCGACACCCGGCCCGCGGCCCGGTGTCGGGACCAGTTACCCGACCGGCGGTTCAGCGCCGTGGGTGCGGCCTCAGAAGGCGCTGTTGTTGCAGCCCATGGTCGAGCCGATGCTCGTGGCCTGGGCGCCCGGGTTGCCCTCGCCGTTCAGGGCGTTGCCCAGCAGGCCGTTGAGGATGCCGACCTCGCCGAGGACATCGAGGTTCAGGTCGTGCGACCTGCACTGCGAGCTCTGCGTGATGTTGAACTTGTCCCCGTGCTCGCCGTGGCCGCCGCCCTCGCCGGCGTAGGCCGTGCCGCTCACGAGGCCGATGCTGCCGAGTGCGGCGACCAGAACGGCAACGTTGCGAAGCTTGCGCATGTCATCTCCGTGGAGTGAGTGGATGCGATCTGTGGCAGATCGACTTTCTACAGTTACGGGAGATTAGTAGCAAATACGCTAAAACCGGCAACGACGCGCCGCTTTCGTGATCAAACAGCAGAAACACGTAAAAGTCATATAAGCCTGCAAAAAGGCCCCTTGATCGTGATGGTCAAGAGGCCTATTCGCGGGCGGAGTTGAGGAATTCTGTCAGCCGTGCAGCGCGTTGGCGAGGGCGTTCGACTGGGTGTTGGCCTGGGTGCAGTCGATGCCGCGGGTCTGGGCGGCGCCGAGCAGGCCGACCGGGACGTTCGCGCCGAGCAGGGTCTGCGGGCTGCACTCCTGGGACGGGTGGAACAGGTTGGCCTGGCCGACCGGGCCGCCCTGCACCGACTGCGGCGTCTGGGGCGAAATCTGGGGGTTGATCTGCGGGTTCAGCTGGGGGTTGAGCTGCGGGGCGACGTCGGTGCCCCGCGACGGGGCCTGCTGCGGCGTGCCGTAGCTCTGCGCGGTCGCCGCGGCGGAGGTGGCCGAGGTGGCCTGGGCGTCCGGCTGTGAAGCGGGCGGCGGCACAGCTCCGTTGTAGGCCGGGGTGGCGGCGGAGCTGGGGCCGGCACCGACGGCGGTCAGACCCCCGGCTGCTGCGATGACGAGCGCGACTTGCTGGAGCTTGCGCATGGAATCCTCGGCCCTTCATTGACCTGTTCACGGAACCTGGTGAAATGCGGGATGGGGCAGCGCAGTTGTGGCTGTGACAACTGCCTTGAACGGCTGCGGTGGACCATCGTTCTCGCTCCGTGGGGAACGAGGTGCGCGCGAACCCGGATACGGGTTCCGGACCGTGGTCACCCATTTGTCGTAAGAGCGCCGGGGCTGCGACGTGCGTTCCGGTGGCTGGCAAATGGGTGACGGGTCTTCGGATGCCGTGACCACGGTGCGGGAATCGTCGTTCCGACCAGGAGAGGGCAGCGACCGTGGACTTCGAAGTGGGGTGAGGGAATTCGCTCCCGGCTCCGATGCGATGTCCGCGTGCTACTCAGGAGTACCGCTGCTGACGGTGCCGTGCGAGTACCGCACCGACTGCACGCGTGACCGCATTGAATGCAATGGATTTCCCCTTTTCAGGTATCGAAGGGCCGAGGGTTTCATGCGCAAGCTTCACAGGGCCGCGCTCGTTCTAGCAGCGGCAGGTGGTCTGTCCGCCATCGGTGCCGGCGTCAGCCATGCCGACTCCCCTGTCGGATATGGATACGGATACGGCGGTCCCGCTCCGGCACCGGCTCCCGAGCAGCCGGTACCGCAGTACGCCCCTCCGGCACCTGCTCCACAGCCGGCACCGCAGTACGCCGCTCCGCCGCCCCAACAGGCCGGCTACGCCGCCGCCTCGGGCACGTCGCGGGGCATGGCACAGGTCACTCCCCCGCCGTACCCGCAGCAGTACGCGCCTCCACCGCAGTACGTGCCGCAGCCGGCGCCGCAGTACGCCCCTCCGCCGCCCCAGCAGACCGGCTACGCCGTCGCCTCGGCATCGTCGCAGGGGGCGGCGCAGGCCAACACCTCGCCGTACCCGCAGCCGCAGTACGCCCCGCAGCCGCAGTACGCGCCTCCGCAGCCGCAGTACGCCCCGCCCCAGCAGTACGCGCCTCCGCAGCAGTACGCGCCCGCACAGCCTGCTCCGCAGGTCGTGCCCCAGGTCATGCCCCAGGTGATGCCGCAGGTCACCCCGAAGCTGGGCATGCCCGAGGGGGGCCCGACGGACGGCCCGACGCGTGTCACCCCGCAGGTGAACCCCCAGGTGAACCCGCAGGTGAACCCGCTCGTCAACCCGCTGGTCGGGGCGCCGAGCGTGCCCGAGCTGTCCCCGGTCGGCCTCGGCCAGGTCGCGGCACCTCCCGTCGGCCAGCTGGGGCTTCCGCAACTCGGCTGACCGCCGCCCGCAATCGTCCGCAATCCCGACTCTCGACCCTGTTGCAGATCCATCTGCCCGACCAACGGAGAACCAATGCGCAAGTTCCAGAGGGCCGTCCTCGTGGGTGCCGTCCTCGGCAGCGTCGCCTCGTTCGGCGGCGCCTCCGCCTACGCACACGGCGAGTCCGACCGTGACTTCGACGTCACGCAGAACACCGAGTGCCGCTCGCACGACATGAACGTCGAACTGCTCGGCAACGTCAGCGCCCTCACCGGCGTGCTGGCCAACGCGCTGAACGGCGAAGGCAACCCGGGTGCGCAGCAGAGCCACCTCGGCTCGGACATGGGCTGCAACAACCAGGCCTTCTGACAGCCCGTACCCCGGCCACCGCGCAGAGCCCCTTCCCCGCCCGGGAAGGGGCTCGCCGCTGTCCGTGCCCGCGACCGGGCACACGACCCCCTGTCACTCGTTCGGCGGTAATGCCGCAGCCCGCGCGGCCAACCGGGCATACGGCACCCAGGGTCGTGTCACGATCACGTGACGATCAGTCAGAGAGGTGTGACGGTGGCAGAGCAGCTGTACGCGACGTTGAAGACCAATCAGGGCGACATCGAGATCCGGCTCTTTCCGGACCACGCGCCGAAGACGGTGAAGAACTTCGTCGAGCTGGCGCGGGGCGAGCGGGAGTGGGTCCATCCCGAGACGGGTGCGAAGACCACGGACCGGCTCTACGACGGCACGATCTTCCACCGGGTCATCGAAGGCTTCATGATCCAGGGCGGTGACCCGCTGGGCAACGGCACGGGCGGGCCGGGGTACGAGTTCGCCGACGAGTGTCATCCCGACCTCGCCTTCACCAAGCCCTACCTGATGGCCATGGCCAACGCCGGGCCGGGGACGAACGGTTCCCAGTTCTTCATCACGGTGGGCCCGACCACGTGGCTCACCGGCAAGCACACCATCTTCGGCGAGGTGGCCAACGAGGCCGGCAAGAAGGTGGTCGACGCCATCGCGGGGGCGCAGACCAACCCGCGCACCGACCGGCCCGTGAACGACGTCGTCATCGAGTCCGTCGTCGTCGAGACCCGCTGACCGGTCCGGACGGCCGTCGCGGTCGTGACGGCATCGCAGTCCGGGAGGAGGATCCGGGCCGGCGGGCCGGGGCGTCGTGACGGGTATGGAACCGCAGAAGCCGTCGCCCGGGCCCCGGCAGCCCGAAGGGTGTCTCGTCGTCGCGATCCGGATCCCGGTCCGGATCGTCGTCCTCGTCCTGGTCGTACCGGTGCGGGTGGTGTGGGACGCGCTCGTCGTCGTCGGGCGGTTTGCGCTGGACACGCTGCTGCGGCCGCTCGGGCGCGCGCCGGCGTGAGTGGGGCGGGTGCTGTTCGTCCTGCCGGTCGTCGGGCTGTGCGGTATGTCCTGGTGCCAGTGGGCGGCGCGCTCGGGTGGCTCGGGCGCGTGCTCGTCGTCGTACCGGCCTTGTGGCTGCACCGGTCGGTGCTCACGCCCCTCGGGTACGGGCTCGCCCTGCTGGGGCGGTGTCTGCTCGCCGTGCCCGCGCGGTGGCTGTACACCCGGGTCCTCGCCCCCGTCGTCGGCGCCGTCGGCCGCGTCCTCGCCGTCGTGGCGCGGGAGGCGGGGGAGGCCTTCACGCACGCGTGGCGGGTCGCGGGGCGGATGTCGCGGGCCGTGGGGCGGGGGCTCGGGGCGGTCCTGCGGTGGATCCTCGTCGAACCCGTGCGCCGGGTGTACCGGAGTCTCCTCGCGCCCGTCGGGCGCCTCGTCCGCGACGCCGTCCTGCGGCCCGCCGCCCAGGGCGCGCGTGCGGCGGGGCGGGCCGTCCGCGGGGCGCCGGCCGGCGCGCGGGACACGGTGCGGCAGGTCCGCGCCGACGTACGGCGGGTACTGCTCGGCGAGCCCCGGCAGCAGGTCGCGGTGGACCGGCGGGAACCTCGGGGGCTCGCTGCACGTAGTCTTGGTAGCAGTACGACCGCTCTCACGAAGGACTAGGACACTGGGCAAGCGACAGCCCGAAGGCCCGCCGCCCGCACCCGCGGTGCAGCGCATTCGACTGCGCTACACCAAGCGCGGCCGCCTGAGGTTCACCAGCCACCGAGACTTCCAGCGCGCCTTCGAGCGTGCGCTGCGCCGCGCCGAGGTGCCCATGGCGTACTCGGCGGGGTTCACGCCGCACCCCAAGGTGTCGTACGCCAATGCCGCACCCACCGGCACGGGCAGCGAGGCGGAGTACCTGGAGATCGCGCTCACACAGGCGCGTGACCCGCAGACGCTGCGCGTCCTCCTCGACGAGTCGCTGCCCGCCGGGCTCGACGTCGTCGACGCGGTCGAGGCGCGGACCTCGGGCCTCGCCGACCGGCTGACAGCCTCCGTCTGGGAGCTGCGGCTGGACGGCGTGGACCCCGTCGACGCCGAGCGCGCGGTCGAGGCCTTCACCAAGGCCGAGACCGTCGAGGTGCAGCGCACGACCAAGAACGGCGTCCGCACCTTCGACGCCCGCCCGGCCGTGGTGAGTCTGGAAACGCACAGTTCACCGGCTGATAGGCCGACCGACCAGCCCTGTGCGATACTGCGGCTGGTTGTTCGGCACGTGACGCCTGCCGTACGACCCGACGACGTCCTGTCCGGTCTCCGCGCCGTGGCCGACCTGGCGCCGCCGGTCCCCGCAGCGGTGACCAGGCTGGCGCAGGGGCTGTTCGATGAAGAGACCGGCACGGTGACCGACCCGCTCGCGCCCGACCGCGAGGCAGCCGAGGCCCTGACGGCCAGACCGGCTGCCGCCGCGACGGCGCCGACGCCGGAAGGTTCCGTGTAGGGACGGACGTCGTAGCGCCGCCCTCGTACTCGGGAGCCACCTGGGTCGGGCAGCGCACCGACCAGAAGACTTTCGCCAGGCCGTACCGACAAGGCGTACGGAACCGGCGAGACAGGACACAGAGTGCTCCCGTGCGGCGCCCGCGCCCCGGACGGCGGCCATCGCGCATCGCGCGGGCCGCGGACGTCAACGGCGGACGGCCCTTCGAGGCCGGCGCCGGACCAGGTGCGGCGCCCGGGAGCCTGACGGGAGAAACGCCCGCATGCTCGAACCGACTGAGCCCGTTGAGGGCTCCGAACCGAACACCCCGAGCGACACCCTGCCGCCGCGCAGGCGTCGCCGTGCCGCCTCCCGCCCGGCGGGCCCGCCCGCCGCGGCCCGGGCAGCCACCGAGGTGACCCTGCCGGCCATACCGGCCGATGAGGACATCGAGGACACCGAGGACATCGAGGAAGCCGCGGCACTGATCGTCGCCGAAGGCGACGACACGGCCGTCGAGGCCGAGGAGACCGCCGAGGCGCCGGCCGCCGCGCGTCCGCGCCGTCGGGCCACGCGCCGCGCGTCCGCTCCCGCCGGGGCACCGGCGGCCGCCGAGGCCGTAGCACCGGCCGCGCCCGCCGCCGCGGAGACCGAGCGGCCCGCCGCCGTGGCCGAGGCCGGCGAGGTCGTCGTCGGCGAGGACGCCGCACCGCGCCGCACCCGCCGCCGGGCGACCCGCACCGTTTCCGCACCGACCGCCGTCGAGACCGTCCAGACCGCCGAGCCCGCTGCCGCCGAGGCGGTCGCCGAGCCCGCCGTCGAGGAGGCTCCGGCCGCCGCGCGTCCGCGCCGTCGCGCCGCACGCCGCGCCTCCGCGCCCGCCGGTGCCCCGACGGCCGCCGAGGAGACGCCGGCCGTCGCCGAGGCCGAGCCCGCCCCGCAGGAGAACCTGCCGGAGAGCGCCGTGGTCGAGGCCCCCGCCGCCGTCGAGGAGGCTCCGGCCGCCGCGCGTCCGCGCCGTCGCGCCACGCGCCGCGCCTCGGCGCCCGCCGGTGCCCCCGCGCAGGAGGAGACCGCCGAGGCCACGGTGAGCGAGGAGGCTCCGGCCGCCGCTCCCGCCGAGGAGGCCGCTGCCGAGGAGGCCGCCCCGCGCCGCACCCGTCGGCGTGCCACCCGCCGGGTGTCCGCGCCCGACGGTGCCCCCGCGCACGAGGAGGCCGCCGTGGCCGAGGAAGCCCCCGCCCCCGCTGCCGAGGAAGCCGCGCAGGCTCCGGCCGAGGAAGCCGCTCCGCGGCGTGCCCGGCGTCGGGCCGTACGCGCCGCGTCGGGGTTCTCCGCGTCCGCGCGGTCCGCGAAGGCCGAGGTCACCGAGGCGGCCGAGCCCGCGGAGTCCACCGAGTCCTCCGAGTCGTCTGCGATCCGCTCTTCGCGCAGGCCCGCCCGTCCCGCCGTCGCCGTGTTCCAGGCGCCGGTGTTCGCCGAGCCGAGGTTCCAGACCCCGCAGCGCGCCGCCGCCGAGGCCGCGGCCGAGGCCGCCGGGGCAGAGGAGCCCGAGGAGGCCGACGAGTACACCGAGGAGCGCCCCGAGGCCGGTGCGCGCCGCCGCCGGCGCCGTCGGGGTGCCGCCGAGGAGCCGCAGGCCGTCGAGGCCGCTGCCACCGTCGAGGAGACGGAGGAGACGGCCGCCGAGGCCGCCGGACCCGCCGAGGATCTCGGTGAGATCGAGGGCGAGGAGGCCGACGAGACCGAGGGCGCCGAGGGCTTCGAGGAGTCCGGCTCCCGTCGCCGCCGCCGTCGGGGCGGCCGCCGCCGCCGTCGCGGTGAGGCCGCCGACGGCGAGGGCGCCGAGGCCGACGAACTGGCCGCCGAGCAGGCCGAGCAGGACGCCGAGGACACCGCCGAGCAGGAGGAAGAGGACGCCGAGGAGGCTCGTGGCGACGAGGCCGGCGGTTCCAGCTCCAGCCGCCGTCGCCGTCGCCGCCGTCGCCGCGCCGGTGACACCGGTACCGACGCCGAGCCCGGCGAGGGCGACCCGGAGCGTACGGTCGTCAAGGTCCGCGAGCCGCGCAAGCCGAGCGAGCCGTCCGACGAGGTGCAGTCCATCAAGGGCTCGACGCGTCTGGAGGCCAAGAAGCAGCGCCGCCGCGAAGGCCGTGAGCAGGGCCGCCGGCGCGTTCCGATCATCACCGAGGCCGAGTTCCTGGCCCGCCGCGAGGCCGTCGAGCGCGTGATGGTCGTGCGCCAGTACGGCGAGCGCACCCAGATCGGCGTGCTTGAGGACGGCGTGCTCGTCGAGCACTACGTCAACAAGGAGCAGTCGACCTCGTACGTCGGCAACGTGTACCTGGGCAAGGTGCAGAACGTGCTGCCGTCGATGGAGGCCGCCTTCATCGACATCGGCAAGGGCCGCAACGCCGTGCTCTACGCCGGTGAGGTCAACTTCGAGGCGCTGGGCATGGCGGGCGGCCCCCGCCGCATCGAGTCCGCCCTCAAGTCCGGCCAGTCCGTCCTCGTTCAGGTCACCAAGGACCCGATCGGGCACAAGGGCGCGCGTCTGACCAGCCAGGTCTCGCTCCCCGGCCGCTACCTCGTGTACGTCCCCGAGGGCTCGATGACCGGCATCAGCCGCAAGCTGCCCGACACCGAGCGGGCCCGGCTGAAGACCATCCTCAAGAAGATCGTCCCCGAGGACGCGGGCGTCATCGTGCGCACCGCCGCCGAGGGCGCGAGCGAGGACGAGCTGCGCCGCGACGTCGAGCGGCTCCAGGCGCAGTGGGAGGACATCCAGAAGAAGGCGAAGAACGGCAACGCCCCGACGCTGCTGTACGGCGAGCCGGACATGACCGTCCGGGTCGTGCGTGACATCTTCAACGAGGACTTCTCCAAGGTCATCGTCAGCGGCGCCGACGCCTGGGAGACGATCCACGGGTACGTCTCGCACGTCGCGCCGGATCTGGCGGGCCGGCTCTCGAAGTGGACCTCCGAGGTCGACGTCTTCGCCACCTACCGGATCGACGAGCAGCTCGCCAAGGCGCTGGACCGCAAGGTCTGGCTGCCGAGCGGTGGTTCGCTGGTGATCGACAAGACCGAGGCGATGGTCGTGGTCGACGTCAACACCGGCAAGTTCACCGGCCAGGGCGGCAACCTCGAAGAGACCGTGACCAGGAACAACCTGGAGGCGGCCGAGGAGATCGTGCGTCAGCTGCGGCTGCGCGACCTGGGCGGCATCGTCGTCATCGACTTCATCGACATGGTGCTGGAGTCCAACCGGGACCTGGTGCTGCGGCGCCTGCTGGAGTGCCTGGGCCGGGACCGTACGAAGCACCAGGTCGCCGAGGTGACCTCGCTGGGCCTGGTCCAGATGACCCGCAAGCGCGTCGGCCAGGGCCTGCTGGAGTCCTTCTCCGAGACCTGCGTCCACTGCAACGGCCGCGGTGTCATCGTGCACATGGAGCAGCCGAGCGTGTCCGCCGGCGGCGGTGGCGGCAAGCGCAAGAAGCGCGGCAAGGGCGGTGAGGTGCACGAGCACGCGGCCGCGGAGCACGTGCACGAGATCGCGGCCGTGGCCGTGGAGACCGGCGAGGCCGTCGAGCCCGAGGTGGCGGAGAGCGCCGCCGAGGTCGCTGCCGAGGCCGCCGAGCCGGTCGCCCTGCCCGCGCCCGAGTTCGCGCCGGACGAGGAGCTGTACAGCAGCGTCGCCGAGGCGGAGGCGGCGGCCACCCGTGGCCGTTCGCGGCGCCGGGCGAGCCGTCGTGCGTCGGCTCCGGCGGGCGCGCCCCGGGCGGAGAGGGCCGAGAAGGCCCAGCGGTCCGAGAAGGCCGAGCCGGTCGAGGAGGCCCCCGCGGCCGCCGAGGTGCCGGTCGTCGAGGTGCCCGCTGCCGAGCCGGTCGTCGAGGAGCTCGCCGTCCCGGAGCCGCAGGCCGAGGCCGTCGAGGAGGCCGCGCCCAAGGGCCGTACGCGCCGTCGCGCGACCCGCAAGGTGTCCGCGCCGGCCGGTTCCCCGGCCGGGACCGAGGAGACCGTGGTGACGGTGTCCGAGACCGTGGCCGTGGCAGAGGCGCCGGTGGCCCGGCCCGAGGCCGAGGCCGCCTCGTCGGCCCCGGTCGAGGAGGCGCCCGCCGAGAGCGCCGCCCCCGCCCGCCCGCGCCGGCGTGCCGTGCGCAAGGCCACCGCGCCGACCGCGTCCGAGGAGGCGGCCGTCGTGGTCGTCCCGTCGGCGACGGAGGCCGCGGAGGCGCCCGAGGCCGAGGCCCCGGTCGAGGAGGCGGCTCCGGCCAAGAAGGCGGCCCGCAAGACCGCCAAGAAGGCCCCGGCGAAGAAGGCGGCGGCCAAGAAGACCGCGGCGAAGAAGACGGCCGCGAAGAAGACGGCGGCCAAGAAGACCACGGCCAAGAAGGCGGTCAAGACGGCCGCCGCGAAGTCGACGGCGAAGAAGACCACCACGGTCGCCACCGCCGACGACTGATCAGTCGCCGTACCAGGTGTGGCCCTGTCCGTTCGCAGACAGGGCCACACCTGTGTTTCCGCCTGTTCTGCTGCGGGTCCCGTGAGACGGACGTGAGACGAAGGAGAGAACCCCGATGATCGGCAACCACGACGACCTGGCCGGGGGGCGGGGGATCGCGTGCCAGTACTGACCCGGCTGACGCCTTCGCCGGTCGTCGTGGACATCCGTCCGGGTGCCCTGGACGACTTGGGGGCCGTGCTCGCCGACGAGCGCATCGCGCAGTCCGGCCGGCTCGCCGTCGCCGTCAGCAGCGGCTCCGGCGTCAGGCTGCGCGAGCGCATCGCCCCCTCGTTGCCCGGCGCCGCCTGGTTCGAGGTGGGCGGCGGCACCCTGGACGACGCGATCCGGCTGGCCGCCGAGATGAAGTCCGGCGCGTACGAGGCGGTCGTGGGCATCGGCGGTGGCAAGGTCATCGACTGCGCGAAGTACTCCGCGGCGCGCATCGGGCTGCCCATGGTCGCCGTCGCCACCAACCTCTCGCACGACGGCATCTGCTCGCCCGTCTCCAACCTGGACAACGACGCGGGCCGCGGCTCGTACGGCGTGCCCGCACCGATCGCCCTCCTCATCGACCTCGCGGTGATACGGGAGGCTCCGATCCGGTTCGTGCGCTCGGGCATCGGCGAGGCCCTGTCCAACATCTCCGCGGTCGCGGACTGGGAGCTGGCCCACCGGGTCACCGGCGAGAAGCTCGACGGTCTGGCCGTGGCCATGGCCCGCCAGGCCGGTGAGGCCGTGCTGCGCCACCCGGGAGGATGCGGTGCCGACGGCTTCCTGACGGTGCTGGCCGAAGGGCTGGCGCTGTCGGGCATCGCCATGTCGATCGCCGGGCACACCCGCCCCTGCTCCGGCGCCTGCCACGAGATCAGCCACGCGCTCGACCATCTGTATCCGCACCGGGCGGCGAACCACGGCGAGCAGGTGGGCGTCGGCGCCGCCTTCGCGACGCACCTGCGGGGCGAGCCCGGCATGGCCCGGCTGATGGCCGAGGTGCTGCGCCGGCACGGTCTGCCGGTGGTGGCGGAGGAGCTCGGCTTCAGCGACGAGGAGTTCGTCCGGGCCGTCGGGTTCGCCCCGGAGACCCGGCCCGGCCGGTACACGATCCTGGAGCATCTCGCGCTGTCGCCGAGCGGCATCAGGACGGCGTACGCCGAGTACGTCAGCGCGGTCACGGGCTGATCGAGCCGTCCAGTTTGACCCCCACAGCCCGGCCCCGTAACCTTGACCGTCGGCGTGTCACTGAGCGCGCCACATCCCCGTAAACCTCATCCTCCCGGGCGCAGTGCGGGCCGGGAGAGGTCGCCCGTGTGTTGTCGGGCGGCTGGCCTGCGGGGGTGCCGGTTCTGAACGAGCGAAAGAGAGATCCGCGTGTACGCCATCGTGCGCAGCGGTGGTCGCCAGCACAAGGTTGCTGTCGGCGACATCGTTGAGGTTGACAAGATTTCCACCGCCAAGGTTGGCGACACGGTCGAGCTCTCGACCCTGCTCGTTGTCGACGGCGACGCCGTGACCAGCGACCCGTGGGTGCTGGCCGGCATCAAGGTTCAGGCCGAGGTCGTGGACCACCACAAGGGCCAGAAGATCGACATTCTGCGCTACAAGAACAAGACCGGCTACCGCCGTCGGCAGGGCCACCGCCAGCAGTACACGGCGATCAAGGTCACGTCGATCCCCACGGCTGCGAAGTAAGGGACTGAGGAGACATGGCACACAAGAAGGGCGCATCGTCCACCCGGAACGGTCGCGACTCCAATGCCCAGCGGCTCGGCGTGAAGCGCTTCGGCGGTCAGGTCGTGAACGCTGGTGAGATCCTGGTCCGCCAGCGCGGCACCCACTTCCACCCCGGCGCCGGTGTCGGCCGTGGCGGCGACGACACGCTGTTCGCCCTCGAGGCCGGTGCGGTGGAGTTCGGTACCCACCGCGGCCGCAAGGTCGTGAACATCGTTCCGGTCGCCTGAATCGCCTGATTCAGCGCCGAACGCTTCACTTCGCGAGGCGGACCTCACTTCCCGGTCGGGAAGGCGGGTCCGCCTTTCGCGTGTTGACATAGGTAATACCCGTGAGTTTCTGGAGGCACTGAACCATGACCACCTTCGTGGACCGCGTCGAACTGCATGTCGCCGCGGGTAACGGAGGCCACGGCTGTGCCTCCGTCCACCGCGAGAAGTTCAAGCCGCTCGGCGGCCCGGACGGCGGCAACGGCGGACGTGGCGGTGACGTCATCCTCACCGTCGACCAGTCCGTGACCACCCTGCTCGACTACCACCACTCGCCGCACCGCAAGGCCACCAACGGCAAGCCCGGCGAGGGCGGCAACCGGTCCGGCAAGGACGGCCAGGACCTGGTCCTGCCCGTGCCCGACGGGACCGTCGTCCTCGACAAGGCCGGCAATGTCCTCGCCGACCTGATCGGACACGGGACGTCGTACATCGCCGCGCAGGGCGGCCGCGGCGGGCTCGGCAACGCGGCGCTGGCCTCCGCCCGCCGCAAGGCCCCCGGCTTCGCGCTGCTCGGCGAGCCCGGTGACCTGCGGGACGTCGTCCTGGAGCTGAAGACCGTCGCCGACGTGGCCCTCGTCGGCTATCCGAGCGCCGGCAAGTCCTCGCTGATCTCCGTGCTCAGCGCGGCCAAGCCGAAGATCGCCGACTACCCCTTCACGACCCTCGTGCCCAACCTCGGTGTGGTGACGGCCGGTTCGACCGTCTACACCATCGCCGACGTGCCCGGTCTGATCCCGGGCGCCAGCCAGGGCAAGGGCCTCGGCCTGGAGTTCCTGCGGCACGTGGAGCGGTGCAGCGTGCTGGTGCACGTGCTGGACACCGCGACCCTGGAGTCCGACCGTGACCCGGTCTCCGACCTCGACATCATCGAGGAGGAGCTGCGCCAGTACGGCGGGCTCGACAACCGGCCCCGGATCGTCGTCCTGAACAAGGTCGACGTGCCCGACGGCAAGGACCTCGCCGAGATGGTCCGCCCCGACCTGGAGGCCCGCGGCTACCGCGTCTTCGAGGTGTCGGCCGTCGCCCACATCGGGCTGCGCGAGCTGTCCTTCGGGCTCGGTGAGCTGGTCGCCCAGGCGCGTGCCGCGAAGCCGAAGGAGGAGGCGACGCGGATCGTCATCCGGCCCCAGGCCGTGGACGACGCGGGCTTCACCGTCACGCGCGAGGAGGTCGGCGGCGAGCTGCTGTTCCGGGTGCGCGGCGACAAGCCCGAGCGCTGGGTCCGCCAGACCGACTTCAACAACGACGAGGCCGTCGGCTACCTCGCCGACCGCCTCAACCGCCTCGGTGTGGAGGAGGAGTTGATGAAGGCGGGCGCCCGGAACGGCGACGGCGTCGCCATCGGCCCCGAGGAGAACGCGGTCGTCTTCGACTGGGAGCCGACGGTCATGGCCGGCGCGGAGATGCTGGGCCGCCGCGGCGAGGACCACCGCTTCGACGCACAGCGGCCCGCGGCGCAGCGCCGCAGGGACAAGCAGGCGGAGCGGGACGAGGCCGGCCGGGAGTTCGACGACTTCGAGCCGTTCTAGGCGGCAGGCGCACAAGAGGGCGGGCCCGGAGGTTTCCTCCGGGCCCGCCCTCTTGTGTTTCAGACGTCAGCTTCCGCGTCCGTCAGCTCCTCGGCTACGTAACCGCGAAGCCAGGTCCGGAAGTCCGGGCCCAGGTCTTCACGTTCGCACGCGAGTCTGACGATGGCACGCAGATAGTCGCCGCGGTCGCCGGTGTCGTAGCGTCGGCCCTGGAAGACGACGCCGTGCACCGGTCCGCCGGCCTTCCCCGCGGCGGTAGCCGCTGATGAATGCGTCTGGGCGAGTTGCTGGAGGGCGTCGGTGAGCTGGATCTCGCCGCCGCGGCCCGGCTCGGTCCGGCGGAGTATGTCGAAGATGTGCGGGTCGAGGACGTAGCGGCCGATGACCGCGTAGTGCGACGGGGCGTCCGCCGGGTCCGGCTTCTCGACCAGTCCGGTCACCTTCACGACGTCGGTGTCGGCGGTGGCCTCCACGGCCGCGCAGCCGTAGAGGTGGATCTGCTCGGGAGCGACCTCCATGAGGGCGATCACGCTGCCGCCGTGCTGTTCCTGGATCTCGATCATGCGCTGGAGCAGCGGGTCGCGGGGGTCGATCAGGTCGTCGCCGAGGAGGACGGCGAAGGGCTCGTGGCCGACGTGCGGGGCGGCGCACAGGACGGCGTGGCCCAGGCCCTTGGGGTCGCCCTGGCGGACGTAGTGCATGGTCGCCAGGTCGCTGGACTCCTGGACCTTGGCGAGCCGGCCGGCGTCGCCCTTCTTCTGAAGGGCCGATTCCAGCTCGTAGTTGCGGTCGAAGTGGTCCTCCAGGGGACGCTTGTTGCGTCCGGTGACCATGAGCACGTCGTCGAGACCCGCCGCCACGGCCTCCTCGACCACGTACTGGATCGCCGGCTTGTCGACGACCGGCAGCATCTCCTTGGGAGTGGCCTTGGTGGCCGGCAGGAACCGCGTACCGAGGCCTGCCGCAGGGATGACGGCCTTGGAGATGGAGGGGCGGGAAACCACGTGGTGCTCGTCTCTCTCGTTCTGTACGTCAGGCCGTGCGTCAGGCGCCGATGAGGCCACGCTCTGCGGTCGGCTGCCGCGGAATGCGCGCCTTGGCGACGACGCCCGGCGCGGGAGCCGGAGTCCGCTCGTCCAGGGGCAGCACCGCGGGACCCCGGTCCTGGCCGAGGAACAGCCGGCGCACGACGCGCTCCGCCGCGTTGCCGTCGTCGAACTGCACGAACCGCTCGCGGAACGCGGCCCGCAGCTCGGCGGCCTCGGCGCTGTTCCAGGCGCCGGAGCGGAAGACCGAGATCAGCTCGTCCTCCGTGGTGGCGGTCGCGCCCGGGGTCTCGCCCGGCTGCCCGGAGAGAATGTCGAAGTAGACACCGCGGGCCTTGCGGTAGACCTCCCAGTCGTCCGCGTAGCTGACGATCGGGCGGTCGAGGCACGCGTAGTCGAACATGATGGACGAGTAGTCCGTGATCAGGGCGTCGGCGGCCAGGCAGAGGTCCTCGACCACCGGGTACCTCGACACGTCCTTGATCAGCCCGCGCTCCTGGAGGGCCGCCAGCCGGGGGTCGGCACCGTAGAAGTAGTGGGTGCGCACCAGGACGACATGGTCGGGCCCGAGCTCGCGGCAGAAGCGCTCCAGGTCGATGCGGGGCACGTAGCCCTTCTGGTAGTCGCGCACCGTCGGGCAGTAGAGGATGGCGGTCTTGCCGTCCTCGATGCCGAGTTCACGGCGGATCCGCGTGACGTCCTCGGCGGTGGCCCGGAAGTAGACGTCGTTGCGCGGGTATCCGAACTCGACGGCCTCGAACGCGCAGGGGTACACCCGCTCCCAGATCTCCGTGGAGTGCTGGTTGGAGGTGAGGCTGAGGTCCCACTTGTCGGCCCGCTCCAGCATCTTGGCGAAGCTCATGTTCTTGGCCGCCGCCGGGTACTTCTGCTGGTCGATGCCCATCTGCTTCAGCGGGGTGCCGTGGTGGGTCTGGAGGAAGACCTGCTCGGGCCGCTTGACGATGTTGTTCGGGAAGTTGACGTTGTTGACGAGGTACTTGGCCCGGGCCATGACCTCCCAGTAGCGCGGCGAGTTGGCCACCACGTAGTCGACGCCCTCGGGGACGGTGTCCACCGCGTCGCGCTTCACGACCCACACTCCGTGGACGTTCGGGGCCAGCTCCTTCGCCTTCTCGTAGACGGCTCCCGGGTTGCAGGCGACACCGCGGTTCCAGTAGGCCGCGTAGACGGCGAGGTTCTCGTCGACCGGGCGGCGCAGGTGCAGCTGGTACAGCCGGTTGTAGGCGGTCTTGCCGAGCTTGGTCTTGACCTTGGTGGCCCGCTGGATCACCTGGCGACGGGTGTTGCTCGCGGCCATCACCGTCGCGTACGCCGTGTAGGAGCCGCGCTCCAGCAGCTGGAACCTGGTGCCCTGCGTGCCCTCGGGGAGGACGAGGCCCTTCGGCTTGAAGCGCTTGTAGTCGGCGGCCGCCAGCTTGAAGAACTCCGCGCGGTCCTTGGGGACGATGCGGTCCTCACGGGCCAGGGTGAACAGGTAGTGGCTGGCGGCGCGCTCGAACAGCAGGGCCCGCACGGGCTCCAGGTGGGGGCGCTCGTCGAGGAACGCGAAGAGCCGCTGGTACTGCTCGAAGATCCCGAAGTGCTTGCGTCCGGGCGTGCGCATGGAGTTGCCCTGGCGGCGCTGGCGGTACTCGACGCAGACGTGGTCGGTGGCGGCGATGCGCTCCGCGGTCAGCATGGTCTTGTAGACCATGAGGGCGTCTTCGTAGATGCCGTCGGTGAAGGTGAAGCGGTGGTCGTCGACGTAGAACTCGCGGCGGTAGGCGCGGTTCCACACCACGGCGAACATGCCGAGGTACTCGGGACGCTCCAGTGCCGTGAAGACGTCCGTGCCGGCCGCGGCGAGCAGTTCGCCGGCCGCGCTCGCCTGCACACGGTTGTTCCAGTACGTGCGGACGTGGTTGAGCAGGAGGATGTCGGGGTTGTCCGTGACGGCCAGCCGGTCGGCCATCGCCTGGAGAGCGCCGTCGGCGAGGGTGTCGTCGCTGTCGAGGAACAGGATGTACTCGCCGCGTGCCTTCAGCGCGCCGGCGTCACGCGCCTTGCCTATGCCCTGGTTCTCCGCCAGGTGCACGGGTATGACGCGCTCGTCCAGGGCGGCGTATTCGTCGAGTATGCGGCCGCAGGAGTCGGGGGAGTGGTCGTCGATCGCGACGATCTCGAAGTCCTCGAACGACTGGGAGAGAATGGAATCCAAGCATGCGCGCAGATATCCCTGAACTTTGTAGACAGGGACGACCACGCTTATTTTGGGCGAAGTGTTTCCATTCGCGAGGGGCATGCTTGGGGCTCCTGGACTGTCGATCAGACTCACCCGCGTCCCGCTGCTGACATGCGGCGCGGGTGGCGAGAGGCACAAGGAGTGCAAGGTTAAGGTTGGTTTAAGCCTATCCTAACGTCACTCGTGAGACGTTCTTACCACAGCCCGTCCGCCGCTGGTCAGCGGGGATGTGGCAGGACTCACCCCCGACTCCGGGCCTGCGGTCAAGGTGTGCGAGCCCCTCCAAAGGTAAGAAGAGGAAAAGAGGCGCTGTCCGTATTTTTGGCGCGCAAACAGGACATTCCATGCCGGAAATGGTTCGGCGGAGAAGTGCGGGCTTCGTGACGCGCGCCCGCTCTTTTTGACCGCTTGTGGCCGATATTCAGTGAGGGGGGCGCGGGATTCGTGATGCGCGCCCGGCGGGCGGGCGCGCGAGCCGGGTACGCGAGCCGGGCACGCGGACCCGCGCGTCCGCAGAGCGGACCTGCGCGATGCCCCCTCTCCTCTTCGCGTAGATTTTGGCTGCGAAGCCGACCTACGCGAGGGGACAGTCAGCACCGTGGCAAGGGCAAGGCAGGCCGTACGCGAGGCCCGCAGGATCGTCGTCAAGGTGGGCTCCTCCTCCCTGACCACCGCCGTCGGCGGCCTCGACGCCGACCGCGTCGACGCGCTGGTCGACGTGCTGGCCAAGATCCGCAGCGGCGGGGAGCGGGAGATCGTCCTGGTCTCCTCCGGTGCCATCGCCGCGGGCCTCGCCCCGCTCGGCCTGCGCCGCCGCCCCAAGGACCTGGCCCGCCAGCAGGCCGCCGCCAGCGTCGGCCAGGGCCTGCTCGTCGCCCGCTACACCGCCTCCTTCGCCCGCTACGGCGTCCGCGTCGGCCAGGTCCTGCTCACGTCCGACGACATGAGCCGCCGCGCCCACCACCGCAACGCCTCCCGCACCCTCGACAAGCTGCTCGCCATGGGTGCCTTCCCGATCGTCAACGAGAACGACACCGTGGCCACCGACGAGATCCGCTTCGGCGACAACGACCGCCTCGCCGCCCTCGTCGCCCACCTCGTCCACGCCGACCTGCTCGTCCTGCTCTCCGACGTCGACGGCGTCTACGACGGCGACCCCGGCAAGCCCGGCACCTCGCGGATAGCGGAGGTGACGGGTCCCGAGGACCTCGCGGGCGTGGACGTCGGCAGCACGGGCAAGGCCGGGGTCGGCACCGGCGGCATGGTCACCAAGGTCGAGGCCGCCCGGATCGCCGCCGCCGCCGGCATCCCCGTCGTCCTCACCAGCGCCGTGCACGCGGCGGACGCGCTCAGCGGCGGCGACACCGGCACCTACTTCCACCCCACCGGCAAGCGCTCCGGCGGCCGGCTGCTGTGGCTCCAGCACGCCTCCACCCCGCAGGGCGCGCTGACCCTCGACGACGGCGCCGTCGAGGCCGTCGTCAAGGGCCGCAAGTCGCTGCTGCCCGCCGGAATCGCCTCCGTGGAGGGCGAGTTCAGCGCCGGCGACCCCGTCGAACTGCGCGACGCGGCCGGCCGCGCGGTGGCCCGGGGCCTCGTCAACTTCGACGCCAAGGAGATCCCCCGGCTGATCGGGCGCTCGACCCACGAGCTGGCCCGCGAACTGGGCCCGGCGTACGAACGCGAGGTCGTACACAGGGACGACCTGGTGCTCCTGCACCTCTGACAGTCGCAAGACCGCTCGTAAAACAGGGCGTACGGCACGCCCCCGGTGGGGGACGTTCCGTAAAACCACCACGCGGAGCCCTGCGGCCTGCTCAACTTTGTCTCGGGGGCATGTTGGCAGGACACGCCTTCCGTCAAGGGGCCGAGCGAGCCATGAAGGAGGCCGTCGTGAGACGAGTGCGCCCTGGGGCGACGTCGCGCGGTGCTCTGACGAGCGTCGTGGCCGGGGACACCTACGAGGAGCCGAAAGACCTGCCCCGGCTGTGGCACGTCACCCTCAGCGTCTCCGGGGACACCGTTCCCCTGTCCGATCTGCGCCGGGCCCTGGAACAGCTGGCCCATGACCACCCCTTCCTCCTGACCAGCAGATACGCGACCGATCACGCCGAGATCCGGTACTGGGAGGAGGCCCGCGACCTGCACGACGCCGCGGCCGTCGCCCTGCGCCTGTGGGGCGAGCACCGGCAGAGCGCCGGACTGCCCGCGTGGGAGATCGTCGGCCTGGAGGTCATCGACCGCGAGACCTACCACCACCGCATCGCCGAGGGCTACGGCCCGTCGCCCGCGACACCCGTAGGGGTCCACCCCTTCTGATCCCACCCCTTTTGATCCCGTGCGTTCTGGTCCCGTACGGGGGGTTTCGTCTCGGGGTGTGGGACGTGCTCCGGAGGCGTACGCGGCGCGCACTACCCTTCCCTCATGACCACGCTCTCGCCGTACGACTCGATGTCCCCGGTCACCCAGGCCGCCTACCGGGCCAAGGCCGCGGCCGCGGACCTCGCGCCGCTGCCGCGCGCCGTGAAGGACGACGCGCTGCTCGCCATCGCCGACGCGCTGGAGGTACGGACCGCCGAGATCGTCGAGGCCAACGCCAAGGACGTGGCCAGGGCGCGGGAGAACGGCACCAGCGAGTCCGTCGTGGACCGGCTCACCCTCACTCCCGCGCGGGTCCGCGCCATCGCCTCCGACGTCCGCGACGTCGCGAAGCTGCCCGACCCGGTCGGCGAGGTCGTCCGCGGCTCCACCCTCCCCAACGGCATCGACCTGCGCCAGGTCCGCGTCCCGCTCGGCGTCGTCGGCATCATCTACGAGGCCCGCCCGAACGTCACCGTCGACGCCGCCGTCCTGTGCCTGAAGTCCGGCAACGCCGTCCTGCTGCGGGGCTCCGCGTCCGCGTACGAGTCGAACACGGCGCTGGTGCGGGTGCTGCGCGACGCCGTGGGCGGCGCCGGGCTGCCCGCCGACGCCGTGCAGCTGGTGCCGGGCGAGAGCCGGGACTCCGTGCGCGAGCTGATGCGCGCCCGCGGCCTGGTCGACGTCCTCATCCCGCGCGGCGGCGCCTCCCTGATCCAGACCGTGGTCAGCGAGTCCACCGTCCCCGTCATCGAGACCGGCACCGGCAACTGCCACGTCTACGTCGACGCGGCCGCGGACATCGACATGGCGATCGACATCCTGATCAACTCCAAGGCCCAGCGGGTCAGCGTCTGCAACGCCGCCGAGACCCTCCTGGTCCACCAGGACATCGCCGCCGAGTTCCTGCCGCGCGCCCTGGACGCCCTCGCCGAGGCCGGTGTCACCGTGCACGCCGACGAGCGCGTGCTGGCCCACGCCAAGGACTCCAAGGCGACCGTCGTCGAGGCCGTGGCCGAGGACTGGGAGACCGAGTACCTCTCGTACGACATCGCCGCCGCGGTCGTCGACTCCCTCGACAAGGCCGTCGAGCACATCCGGCTGTGGACCTCCGGCCACACCGAGGCGATCGTCACCACCTCCCAGCAGGCCGCGCGCCGCTTCACCCAGCTGGTCGACTCCACCACCGTCGCCGTGAACGCCTCCACCCGGTTCACCGACGGCGGCCAGTTCGGCTTCGGCGCCGAGATCGGCATCTCCACCCAGAAGCTGCACGCCCGCGGCCCGATGGGCCTGCCCGAGCTGACCAGCACGAAGTACATCGTCACCGGCGACGGCCACGTACGCCCCTGAGAATCACCCGTTCGGCCGTACGTCCGGGGATCCGGGCGGGCGGCCGAAAGGCGTCTCACCAGTCAGACGAATTTCCCTACCGTCTGCCCAAATTGACCCCTCAGGTCTACTCTGGACGTGTGCCGGAGGACGTGGGGGGCACGCCGTTCCCTGACGGCTGGGAGCCCGACGACGACCACGACCGCGGGGTGTCGGACGAAGAGTTCGCCTCCGTGGTCTTCGACGAGGCCTTCGTGCAGGCGGCCACGGTCCATGAACCGACCGCCGTGGAGCGCCTCCTCGCCGCCGCGCAGGCGAGAGCCGAGGCCTCCGAGGCGGAGGCCCGCCGTGCCCGCGCCCGCGGCGAGCGCTACGACGACACGTACGCCCCCGAGGGCACCGATCCGGGCCAAGATCGCGACGACGACCTGGACGACCTCTACGTCCTCGACGACGGCGACGGCCCCTTCGGCGCCCACGGCAGACAGGTCCGCTGGCACCGCCCCGTGGCCTGGGTGCTCGCCGTCGTGATGGGCATAGGCATGGTCGCCCTCGCCTTCGCCGCGGTCTACCGCGGCGGCTCCTCCGGCGCCCGCGACCGGGTGCCCGCCCCCGCCTCGACCGGTGTGGAACAGGGCGGCGCCGCCGCGCCCTCCGTCTCCGCCGACACCGGCCAGCCGGTCGCCTCGGCCACGCCGCGCACCCCCTGAGCGCACCCGCCCGCCCCTTGGTGAGAACCTGTCAGAAGTTGTCGTGTACCAGGGCGTTTACCTGAGGCCCCTGCGACCTACCCTGAAGGTATGGGCGGGCCAGGAGACCCACCGGAGGGGACACCCGAGGGCGGCCCCGCAGGTGGCGAGGACGAGTACCGACCCGTCGTGTTCGACGAGTCGTTCGTCCGCGCTGCCCGCCTCCAGGAGTACTCCGCCGAGGAGCGGATGGCCGACCACACGCCGGCCGTACGCCGCCGCCCGCCCCTGCACCGCGGCCTGCACCGGCAGTTGCTGGTCCTCGTCGTGCTGTTCGCCGTCGCCATGGGCACCGCCGTCTACATGAGCGTGCGCCATCCCTACGGCTCCCCGCAGGTCCGGCGCTCCGCCGAACCCCTGCGGACCACGGTGATCCCGCTCGCCCCGACGGCCGAGGTGCCCGGCGGGGCCGACGCCGAGAGCCTGTACGCGCACAGCCCCGCCGCCCAGTTCGAGGTCGGCGCCGAGGGGATCCCGCTGCCGGTCGCGCGCGGCACCGTCCACTTCTCCGACAGCCAGGTGGTCACCGCGCTCACCAGCGCCAAGGACTACATCGTGCGCTCCGCGCTCTACCCCGAGGTGCTGACCGGCCGTCAGAGCGCCCCCGCCCGGGCCCTTGTCGACGCCGACCAGCTCGACCAGTTCGACCAGAGCTTCGCCCGTCCGGCGGCCGACGGGCGGCACGCCGCCACCGGCTGGGTGGTCCGCTTCGACCCCGCCCGCACCCAGCTCGCCGACGACCGGATCCGGGTCCAGGGCGACCTCCAGGCCGTCGAGGCCGACGCGGACACGCTGGAGGTCACCGCCGACCACACCCTGGTCTACGCACTGCGGCCCACCGGCGCCCCGGCCGGTGCGCGGGCCTCCCTGTTCACCGTGCGCCGCGAGCTGACCTTCAGCTTCACCCGCGACGACCTGCGCACCCACCAGGTCCAGCTGCTCACGTCGTACGTCCAGGCGGGTCCCCTCGCCTGCGCCGAGGACTCCTCGGCGTACCTGCGGCCGCTGCTGGCCGGGCAGACGGCCCGCAGCGGGGGCCCGGCGGGCACCGACCCGTTCGCCACGGACAGCCCGGCGGCGCTGTGCGGGACCCTGGCTACTCCTCGTCCGTCGGCCCCTCCTGCGCCGTAGGCGGGCCGCTCTTGAAGCCGTCGAAGCCGCGCCGCACCCGGCCGCCCAGGTCGCCCGCGCCGCCCGCGAGGTCCGAGACCAGCTTCATCAGCGGGTCCTTGGAGGTCTTGACGTCGCTCGCGTAGGCGGCCGCCGACTCGCGGAAGGAGTCGCTGACCGAGGTGTCCTTGTCCTCGTCGCGGTGTGCGTAGTGGCCGTCCATGATCCGCTGGAAGTCCCGGGACTCGGACCACTTCTTCAGCTCGGCCGCCCGCACGGCGGCGAAGGGGTGCGAGCGGGGCAGCACGTTCAGGATCTTCAGCACCGAGTCGCGCAGGTCGCCCGCGGCGTCGTACTCCTCGGCCTGCTCCAGGAAGGCGTCCACGTTCATCTCGTGCAGGTGGTTGCCGCCCGCGATCTTCATCAGGCCGCGCATCGAGGCCTGTGCGTCCTGGCCCACCAGCAGACCCGCGCGGTCGGCGGACAGCTCCGACTTGCGGAACCACTCCCGCAGGGCGGTGATGATCGCCATGATCGCGAAGTTGCCCAGCGGGATCCAGGCGACCTTCAGGGCGAGGTTGGTCAGGAAGAGCAGGATCGTGCGGTACACGGAGTGGCCGGACAGGGCGTGGCCCACCTCGTGGCCGACGACCGCGCGCATCTCCTCCTCGTCGAGGAGCTCCACGAGGCCCGTCGTGACCACGATGATCGGCTCGTCCAGGCCGATGCACATGGCGTTCGGCTGCGGGTCCTGGTTGACGTACATCGGCGGGACCTTCTCCAGGTCCAGGATGTAACAGGCGTCCAGCAGCATGTCGTGCAGATGCCGGAACTGCCGCTCGGAGACGCGGACCGAGTCGGACAGGAACAGCAGCCTCAGGCTCCGCTCGGGCAGCAGCCCGCTGAGCGCCTTGAAGACCGTGTCGAATCCGCTCAGCTTGCGCAGCGCGACCAGGGCCGAGCGGTCGGCCGGATGCTCGTAGGCACGCGAGGAGATCCCCGGGAAGCGCCTGCGCTGCCTGCTCGGCACGCGCTCGTGCCCGGTCTGCTGGCCGTCGTCGGACATGTCGTCCCCCAAGTGCGTGTGAGTGCCCACTGTGCCCCCGAGGCAGGGCCCAGCCTAGGCGGAGATACCGTGGACGGGCAGTACAGCCGAAGGAGTCCACCGATGGATCACCACCCCGCAGCCGCCTGGCTGACCGAGGCCGCCACCAGCGCCGTCCAGCAGCACGGGTCCGGGAATCTGCTCCGCGTCGTTCTGGTCGTGATGGTCCTGGGCTGCGCGCTGACCGCCTGGTTCCTGCTCAGGGGCTACAAGCGCAAGGACGACTGAGCGGCGGCGAAAGTTCCCCGCCGGGCCCCAACGGCGGAGTCGGCGTGATCGTCGCCGGACCGCCCGCATACGATGAGCCGACATCTTTATCCCGCCCACACGCGTTAGGTCCTGCCGAAGATGAGCCTTCACAGCGCCGCAGCCCAGATGGTCACCCTCGCCGAAGCCGAGGGCGGCCACCACAACAGCCTCAACCCGGCCATCACCGGCGGCAGCGCCTTCGTCATCCTGCTGCTCCTGCTGTGGATCACCACGCGGTTCAACCGCGACCGCTGAGCCGGAACCCCGTCCCCGGCGGGACCTTCGAGGCCGGGCCGGTAGGGTCTGCACGCATGGGAGAGCAGGACATGCCTACCGGCCCCGTGCACACGGGCAAGCGACGCCTGGGCGTCATGGGCGGGACGTTTGACCCGATCCACCACGGACACCTGGTGGCGGCCAGCGAGGTCGCCGCGCAGTTCCAGCTGGACGAGGTGGTGTTCGTGCCCACCGGCCAGCCGTGGCAGAAGTCCCACCGCAAGGTCTCCCCGGCCGAGGACCGCTACCTGATGACGGTCATCGCGACCGCCGAGAACCCCCAGTTCTCCGTCAGCCGCATCGACATCGACCGCGGCGGTCCGACCTACACCGTGGACACCCTGCGCGATCTCAGGGCCCTCAACCCCGACACCGACCTGTTCTTCATCACCGGTGCCGACGCGCTCGCCCAGCTGCTGACCTGGCACGACAGCGAGGAGCTGTTCTCCCTCGCGCACTTCATCGGCGTCACCCGGCCCGGCCACCACCTGACCGACCCCGGCCTTCCCGAGGGCGGCGCCTCGCTGGTCGAGGTTCCCGCGCTCGCCATCTCCTCCACAGACTGCCGTGCGAGAGTCGCGAAGGGAGACCCCATCTGGTACATGGTGCCGGACGGAGTCGTGCGCTACATCGCCAAGCGCGAGCTGTACCGCGGCGAGTGAGCCGAGAGGGGCACCGGTGAACGACCGATACGACACGGGCAATGGCGGCTACGGCGCCGACCCGTACGAGATCGTCGGCTACGACGAGTACGGCCGGCCCGTCTACCAGCAGGTCCCGGCACAGCAGGCCCAGCACACCCAGCAGCCCGGCTACGACCCGTACGCCCAGCACCAGGGCTACGGCTACGACCCCTACGCCACCGGCCAGCAGCCGCCCGTGCCCTCCTACGACTCGGGGCAGCAGCCGGCGTACGACCCCTATGCCGCCCAGAACCCGTACGACCCGTACGGGACCGGCACCCAGCAGGTGCCCGGCTACGACCCGTACGGGCAGGGCGCGGCTGGCGGGCAGCAGCCCCGGGCCGCCGGACAGACCGCCCACATCCCGCACCAGCCCGGCCCGGCACAGGGGCCGGGGGAGCCGGGGGAGCGGCACTCGGAGACCCGGGACGGGGTCGAACGGGACTACCGCACCGAGCAGTTCGCGTTCGTCGAGGACCCGGAGGGTGACTCCGAGGACGTCATCGACTGGCTGAACTTCACCGAGAACCGCACCGAACGCCGCGAGGAGGCCAGGCGCCGCGCCCGCGGCCGGCTGATCGCCTTGGTCGTCGTCCTCGCCCTGGTCGCCGTCGGCGGTGTCGGCTACCTCTGGTACGCCGGAAAGCTGCCCGGCCTGTCCTCCGCGGCCGCCAAGCCCGGCGCGGCCACGCCCGTCGGAGCCCAGAAGCGCGACGTGATCGTCGTCCACCTGCACAACACCGACAAGGGCGGCACGTCCACGGCGCTGCTGGTCGACAACACCACCACCAAGCAGGGCAGCACCGTGCTGCTGCCCAACAACCTCGCCCTGAGCGACGACTCGGGCGCCACCACGACGCTCGCCAAGTCGGTGGACGGCGACGGCTCCTCCGGCACCCGCGACCAGCTCGGCACCGTCCTCGGCACGAACATCCAGGCCACCTGGCGCCTCGACACCCCCTACCTGCAGAACCTGGTCGACCTGGTCGGCAACATCGACATCGACACCAACGCCGACGTGCCCGACCCGAGCTCGAAGAAGGCCGGCGCCGAGCCGCTCGTCCACAAGGGCAGCCAGCAGACGCTCAGCGGCAAGACGGCCGTCGCCTACGCCACCTACCGTGCCCCGGGGGAGAACGAGAACGCCCAGCTGGAGCGGTTCGGACAGGTCATGCAGGGCACGCTGCGCAAGCTGTCGTCCGACCCGTCGGCGGCGATCACCACGGTGCAGACCCTGGCGCAGATCCTCGACCCGCCGCTCACCGACAAGGACCTCGGCACCTTCCTCGCCAAGCTCTCCGACCTCGCCAAGAGCGGTGCCTACAAGACCGCCCTGCTGCCCGTGCAGACCGACGGCACACTGAGCGCGAAGACCAGCGACGGCGTGGTGAAGGACATCCTCGGCGGCACCGCGAAGAGCCCCGACGCCGGCTCCGCGATCCGGGTCTCCGTGCAGAACGCCACCGGTGTGAAGGACGACACGGAGAAGGCCCGCGTGGTGCTCCTCAACGGCGGCTTCACGTTCCTGGAGGGCGGCAGCGCCACCGGCACCCAGGCCGTCTCGAAGGTGCTCTACTCGGACGCCTCCCACAAGCAGAACGCCACCGAGGTCGCCAAGACCCTCGGCCTGCCGAGCGGCGCCGTGGCCAAGGGCACGGTCTCCTCGGGCGCCGACGTCTCGGTCGTACTCGGCCAGGACTACCGACCGTCCGCCTCCTGACCGTCCGCCTCCTGGCCGCCTCCCGGCCGGGGCACCCTGCGCGACCCTTTAATCACGTGGGGTGCCCCGGGCGGTCCGTGAGACCCTTGAGGGCAAACGACCGCCGACGGAAAGCCATGTAGTGACCGCCACCGACCGTTCCCTTGAGCTCATCCACACCGCCGCCCAGGCGGCGGCCGACAAGCTCGCCCACGACGTCATCGCCTACGACGTCAGCGACGTGCTGTCGATCACGGACGCCTTCCTGCTGGCCTCCGCGCCGAACGACCGCCAGGTCAAGGCCATCGTCGACGAGATCGAGGAGCGCCTGCAGAAGGAACTCGGCGCCAAGCCGGTGCGCCGCGAGGGCGACCGCGACTCCCGCTGGATCCTGCTCGACTACGTCGACATCGTCGTCCACGTCCAGCACAGCGAGGAGCGGGTCTTCTACGCCCTGGAGCGGCTGTGGAAGGACTGCCCCGAGCTGGAGCTGCCCGCCGACGCCAAGGCCACCCGCGGCAAGGCCGAGGAGCACGCGAAGCAGCAGGCCGCCGAGGCCGACCAGGGGCCGGGCGGGGAGTGGTGATGAGCGCCACCGGCGAGGTCACCGACCGCAAGGGCCGCGGCCGCCGCATCATCCTGTGGCGGCACGGCCAGACCGCGTGGAACGTCGAGCGCCGCTTCCAGGGCAGCACGGACGTCGCGCTGACCGAGACCGGCGTCGGCCAGGCCCGCCGCGCCGCCCGGCTGCTGGCCTCCCTGGGCCCGGACGCGATCGTCTCGTCCGACCTCCAGCGGGCGGCGCACACGGCCGCCGAGCTGGCCGCCCTCACCGGCCTCGACATCACGCGCGAGGAGGGCCTGCGCGAGACGTACGCGGGCGTGTGGCAGGGGCTGACGCACGAGGAGATCATCGCCCGCCACGGCGCGGAGTACGCCGCGTGGAAGCGCGGCGAGCCGGTCCGCCGCGGCGGCGGTGAGCTGGAGACCGAGGTCGCCGACCGGGCCGCCCCCGTCGTGCTGCGGCATGCCGAGAAGCTGCCCGAGGACGGCACGCTCGTCGTCGTCAGCCACGGCGGCACCATCCGCACCACCATCGGCCGGCTCCTCGGGCTCGCGGCCCGGGACTGGGAGAGCCTCGGCGGTCTGTCCAACTGCTGCTGGTCCGTGCTGGGCGAGGGCGCCCGCGGCTGGCGCCTGCTGGAGCACAACGCCGGCACCCTCCCGGAGCCCGTCCTCGGCGACGACGACTGACCCGCCGGCCGACCCGCCGGGGCTCGCGCACCCCGGATTTCACTTTCCGGCAGGTCACAGGCTAGAGTTCTTCTTGTTCGCCCCGCCGAGCGGGAAGCGAAACATCATGCGGCTCCGCCGCGTGACAAGGGGCTATAGCTCAGTTGGTAGAGCGCCTGCATGGCATGCAGGAGGTCAGGAGTTCAATTCTCCTTAGCTCCACTGATCGACACTCTGTCGAGTGTCAGAGATCGGTGAGAAGATCCCGTCCCCTGAGGGGGCGGGATCTTCTGTTTGTCGGCGGCGGCCTTTGAGTCGCTCGGGGTCCCGTGCTCGTATACCCCTCCGGAGGCGTTCCCGTGGCAGAATCAAACGGCCGGAAGGGGGCGCGGCCCGACGGGAGGGAGTAGCGATGCCTGCGAGCATCCTTGGGGAGGGCGGCGACCTCCTCGGTGCGGCATTGATACGGAACACGACGACCCGGCTGCTCTGCCCTTCCTGCGGTTCCGCGCACGTGGCCCAAGTCCTCGGCGACAACGGCGGAATCTCCTACGTGTGCACGGCCTGCGGCCACAGCTGGAGCTGATCGATGGGTGCACACAGGCGAAAGTGCGACTGGTGCGGCAGCGGTACGCCGATCGTCCGTGACATGGAGCCGATCAACCCCGACTACCAGTACTGGTGCGAGGAATGCGCGCGGGCGCTGATCATAAAGGGCGACCCGATCGAGACGTACCGGGAGCTGGAGGGCGAGCCGATCTACGGCCGCCTCCTCGAAGAGCACTGCACGCTCAAGCGGTTCTACTCCTTCGTGACGGCCTGACAGCTTCAGTGCAAAAGCGGACATACGTGAGCGTATTGGTGCGGCTCCGAAACCGATTTTGCGCTCCGCTCCCGGCCCTGTAATGTTTACGACGTCGCCGGGGGAACCGGGCGAAACAACAAAACAAGGGGCTATAGCTCAGTTGGTAGAGCGCCTGCATGGCATGCAGGAGGTCAGGAGTTCAATTCTCCTTAGCTCCACAGAAGTCGAAGGCGGACCATCCCGAGGATGGTCCGCCTTCGACGTGTTGGGCGGGTCCGCTCAGCGGCCCAGGGCCCGCCGGCCGCGGCCCTGCGAGAGAACCGGCAGGTTGCGCGACGGTGCCTGGCCGCGCGTGTCCTCCTCCAGGCGCAGGGCGAGCGCCGGGCAGCGGCGCACCGCGCGCAGCGCCTTGGCCTCGGCGTAGCGCGGCACCTGCGCCTGGGCGACGGTCGGGAAACCGTCGGCGCCCAGCTCGAACACCTCGGGCAGGATGTCGGCGCACAGCCCGTGGCCCCGGCACAGCGTCCAGTCGACGTAGATCTTCTGGCGGCTGGCGCCGGTCTCCTCGGGCTCTCCGCCGCCCGGGATGCCCGTAGGGGTTCTGCCGCCCTCGAAGAGCGGCAGAACGCCTTCCACGGGCCGTCCGCAGCCGTTGCCGAGGACGTGGGCGGCGAGGTCGTCGGTGAACGCCTTGATGGTCGACTCCAGGAACATCGCCGAGCCGTCCGGGTGCGAACACGCCCCGCGGCGCTTGACGTTCTTCGCGACCTGTTTGAGCGCCTCCAGGGCGGCCGGTCCGCCGCCGTTGAGAATGTCCTCCATCCCGCGCGCGGCGGCGGGCAGTCCGAGGTAACAGGGGCCGCACTGGCCCGCGCTCTCCTCGGCCAGCCACTGCGCTACCCGCAGCGACTCGCCCAGCGGGCAGGTGTCCTGGCTGATCGGCAGGATCGCGCCCGCGCCCAGCGAACCGCCCACCGCGTCCAGGGAGTTGCGCGAGACGATCGCCTCGTCGACGGTCGCCGCGTCGATCCACTTGCCGTGGTAGCCGCCGGTCAGCACGCCCTGCGGCACCGGCGGGGCGCCCGCCAGCTGGAGCACGTAGCGCAGCGGCACGCCCGTGGGGACCTCCAGGACCATCGGGCGGGCCACCGCGCCGGACACGGTCAGCATGACCGTGCCCGGCTCGTCGTACAGGCCGGTGTTGCCGTAGCGCTCCGGGCCGATGCGGGCGGCGATGGCCAGCTGCGCGAACGTCTCGGCGTTCGACAGCAGCGTGGGTGCCCCGCCGACACCGCTCTGCGAGGCGCTGATCTTGCGGCCGGGCGGGATCGCCGGGCCGCCGTCGACCGAGCGGATCAGCGACGCGGCGGCGCCGGTGACCATGCGCACGGGGTTGCGCTGCACCCACGCGCGCAGCGCCGATCTACGGCTGTTGCTCAGCCCGCGTTCGGCGAGCGCGGCCTCCATGGAGCGCTGGGTCGACTCGCGGGTGACGCCGATCACGAGCGTGCGCGCGCCGAGCGCCTCGGCGCACAGCAGCGCGCCGTCCAGGATCAGGTGCGGGGCGCGGTTGATCAGCACCGTGTCCTTGCGGCAGGCGGGCTCGTCCTCGCTGCCGTTGACCACGACGACGGGCCGCACCCCGCGCTTGATCGCCGACTCGGCGACCGAGCGCAGCTTCTTGTGGAAGGGGAAGCCGGCGCCGCCGCGGCCCTTGAGGTTGATGTTCTCGGCGAGCTGGGCGAGCTGTTCGCCGCCCAGGGGGTCGAGCGGCCCGTGCACCTTCAGGTGCATGGGCAGGTCGAGTCGTTCCACAAGGTCGAAGCCCGACGTCAGCTGGGGAAGGCCGACGACGCGGACCTCGGGGACGTCGGGCAGGGCCTCGTTCACTTAAAGCCTCCGGACGGGGTGTTCCAGGACTCGCCCGAACCCGGTGCGTCGAAGGACGAACCGGGCAGCGGTCCGGTCGAGGGACCGTTGTTGTACGTGTCACTGGCGTTGTACGTGTCATACCGGCCGTTTGTCTCACCGGTGTCGTACATCTCACTTCCGCCGTATCCGGACGTGCCCGGATTGTCGTAGACCGGGATGTTGAATCCGGTGTCCTGGAGCGGGTCGTAGGCGGACGGCGGGGCCTCGCCGACCGGCGGCGGGGAGGGGATCGGCCAGCTGCCCGAGGTGCTGGAGGGGCCGTCCACGCGCGGGAGGGCCTCCGTGGCCTGGAGGTCCAGCGGCAGGTCCATGCGGGCGGTCTGGCCGGCCGCGAACGGCTGCTGGGCGCCACCGCGCGGGGACACCGCGCGGTAGGCGGCCGCGAACCCCGACGCCGGCTGCCCGGAGGGGGCTGCGGGGGTCTGGTACAGCGGTGCCGCCGTGGCCGCCGTCGCCTCGGGCTCGCGGGGCTCGCGGGCGCTTCCGAAGCCCGCGAGGCCCGCCTCGGCGACCCGGGAGCGGCTCGCGTCCAGCTCGTCGAGTCCCGGCCGCTCCGAGCTGCCGAACAGCGCCACGAGGCGGTCGGCGACCCTGCGCTTGACCGGGCGCGGGGCGGCGCGCAGCGCGAGGGCGGCCATGACGGCGATCAGCGACAGCGCGTACGCGTAGGTGAAGAACGGGCTCTTCACCGGACGGCCCGCGTACAGGCCGTGGACCAGCGCCGCGCACCAGGCCGGGTAGGACAGCATGTGCATCGCGCGCCAGCGGGCGGCGACCGGGGCCGGGGTGGCGAAATTGCTGCGCAGGGCGCCGGTGATGCCCACGAAGATCATCAGAAGGCCCGCCACCGACCCCAGTCCGATCAGGCCGCCGATTCCGGTGATGCCGAGGGAGAACGGAATGATCGCGGCGATCACCTGCGTGTGGCCGAGCGCGATCTTCGTGACGATGTGCAGCAGGAGGAACGCGATCGACGCGATCCCCAGCGTGCGGTGCACCGCCTGGCCGACGATCCGCTGCCGGATGTTCAGGAAGATCCGGTCCTGGGCGAACAGGCCCCAGATCACCGAGCAGCTGAGCGAGACCAGGGACATCACGCCCGCGCCGAAGTTCAGGAAATCGACGTACTGGGTGCCTCCGACCAGCACGCTGACGGGTATCAGCAGCAGGGCGACGGCGGTCGCCACTCCGTAGGCCGAGCGGCCCGGTTTGGGGAGGGAGCTGGTACTACGACGAGGGTTCATGGGGGCAACTCCGAGCAGTTTCGGGAAAGCGGTCCCGCTGCCGAACTCTAAGCGGCGCCATACCGATCGGTACGGGGTTTCAGTTATTGCGTTGTTATCAACGGGCAATATGACTGGACGGTGTCCCTTAGGGGACAGTACGCGATGTATTTCTTGACCTTGGTTCAGTTCCGGCGGGTTCCTGGCATGTCCACAAGGGATACGGACGCGCGTCCCGGCTTGCTCAAGGCCGTCGCGGCCCGCTCGGGGCCTGCGGTACCCTAACGCCATGCGTGCCGTACGCCTTCTGCTTAGCGGGCCGCGCTGATCAGCACCGACCCCGGTCGTACCCGTGAGGTCGGCATCGGCGCGGCGTCCCCTCCTGTGTGAGGGGATTTTTCGTTTCTTTGAACAGCCGCAGGCAGAGACGATCGATGGAGCTTTGAGGATCATGAGCGAGACGAACCCCGCTGCCGCCGCCGCCACGTCGGCGGAGGTCGCGCCGCACCGCTACACGGCCGCCATGGCGGCCGACATCGAGGCACGCTGGCAGGACTTCTGGGATGCCGACGGCACCTACGCGGCCCCGAACCCCAAGGGCGACCTGGCGGGCGCCCCTGAGATCGTCGCCCGGCCCAAGAAGTTCATCATGGACATGTTCCCGTACCCCTCCGGTGCGGGCCTGCACGTCGGCCACCCGCTGGGCTACATCGCCACCGACGTCTACGCCCGGTTCCAGCGCATGACCGGCCACAACGTCCTGCACACCCTGGGCTTCGACGCCTTCGGCCTGCCCGCCGAGCAGTACGCCGTGCAGACCGGCACGCACCCGCGTGTCTCCACCGAGGCCAACATCGAGAACATGAAGTCCCAGCTGCGCCGGCTGGGCCTGGGCCACGACAAGCGCCGCTCGTTCGCCACGATCGACCCGGACTACTACAGGTGGACCCAGTGGATCTTCCTGCAGATCTTCAACTCCTGGTACGACGAGGAGGCGAGGAAGGCCCGCCCGATCGCCGAGCTGATCGCGCAGTTCGAGTCCGGTGAGCGTGCGGTCCCGGGCTCCACGCGCGCGTGGAGCGAGCTGAGCGCCGGCGAACGCGCCGACGTCCTGGGCGAGTACCGCCTGGCGTACGCCTCCGACGCGCCCGTGAACTGGTGCCCGGGCCTGGGCACCGTGCTGGCCAACGAGGAGGTCACCGCCGACGGCCGCTCCGAGCGCGGCAACTACCCGGTCTTCAAGGCCAAGCTGCGCCAGTGGAACATGCGCATCACCGCCTACGCCGACCGGCTGCTGGAGGACCTGGAGGAGCTGGACTGGCCCGAGGCCATCAAGCTGCAGCAGCGCAACTGGATCGGCCGCAGCGAGGGCGCCCGCGTCGACTTCCCGATCGACGGCGAGAAGATCACGGTCTTCACCACCCGCCCCGACACCCTGTTCGGCGCGACCTACATGGTGCTGGCGCCCGAGCACCCGCTGGTCGAGAAGTTCACCGCGGCGGCCTGGCCCGAGGGCACGCACGCGGTGTGGACCGGCGGTCACGCCACCCCGGCCGAGGCCGTCGCCGCCTACCGCGCACAGGCCACCTCGAAGTCCGACGTCGAGCGCCAGGCCGAGGCCAAGGACAAGACCGGCGTCTTCATCGGCGCGTACGCGACCAACCCCGTCAACGGCGAGCAGGTCCCGGTCTTCATCGCCGACTACGTCCTGATGGGCTACGGCACCGGCGCGATCATGGCCGTCCCCGCGGGCGACCAGCGCGACTTCGAGTTCGCGCGCGCCTTCGAGCTGCCGATCCACTGCGTCGTGGAACCCTCCGACGGCCGTGGCACGGACACGTCGACCTGGGAGAACGCCTTCGGGTCGTACGACGCGAAGATCATCAACTCTTCGAACGACGACATCTCCCTGGACGGCCTGGGCGTCGCCGAGGCCAAGGCCCGCATCACCGCGTGGATGGCGGAGCGGGGCATCGGCGAGGGAACCGTCAACTTCCGCCTGCGTGACTGGCTGTTCAGCCGCCAGCGCTACTGGGGCGAGCCCTTCCCGATCGTCTACGACGAGGACGGCACCGCCCACGCGCTGCCCGAGTCGATGCTGCCGCTGGAGCTGCCCGAGGTCGAGGACTACAGCCCGCGCACGTTCGACCCGGACGACGCCGACACCCAGCCCGAGACGCCGCTGTCGCGCAACGAGGAATGGGTCAACGTCACCCTGGACCTGGGCGACGGGCCGAAGAAGTACCGCCGCGAGACCAACACCATGCCCAACTGGGCCGGCTCCTGCTGGTACGAGTTCCGCTACCTGGACCCGCACAACGACGACAAGCTGGTCGACCCCGAGGTCGAGCAGTACTGGATGGGCCCGCGCGCGGGCCAGCCGCACGGCGGTGTCGACCTGTACGTCGGCGGTGCCGAGCACGCCGTGCTGCACCTGCTGTACGCGCGCTTCTGGTCCAAGGTCCTGTACGACCTGGGCCACGTCTCCTCCGCGGAGCCGTTCCACAAGCTGTTCAACCAGGGCATGATCCAGGCCTACGTCTACCGCGACAGCCGCGGCATCGCCGTGCCGGCCGCCGAGGTGGAGGAGCGCGACGGCGCCTACTACTACCAGGGCGAGCAGGTCAGCCGCCTGCTGGGCAAGATGGGCAAGTCCCTGAAGAACGCGGTGACTCCGGACGAGATCGCCGCCGAGTACGGTGCCGACACCCTGCGCCTGTACGAGATGGCGATGGGCCCGCTGGACGTCTCCCGGCCGTGGGACACGCGCGCGGTGGTCGGCCAGTTCCGGCTGCTGCAGCGGCTGTGGCGCAACATCGTCGACGAGGACACCGGCGAGATCACGGTGGTCGACACGGCCCCCGACGAGGACACGCTGCGTGCCCTGCACAAGGCCATCGACGGCGTCGGCCAGGACCTGGAGGGCCTGCGCTTCAACACCGCCATCGCCAAGGTCACCGAGCTGAACAACCACCTGACCAAGGCCGGTGGCGCGGTGTCGCGTCCGGTCGCCGAGTCGCTGGTGCTGATGGTGGCCCCGCTGGCCCCGCACATCGCCGAGGAGCTGTGGCGCAAGCTGGGCCACAGCGACTCGGTCGTCCACCAGGACTTCCCGGTCGCCGACCCGAGTTACGTCGTCGACGAGACCGTGACCTGCGTCGTGCAGATCAAGGGCAAGGTCAAGGCCCGCCTGGAGGTGGCACCGGCGATCTCCGAGGAGGAGCTGGAGAAGGTCGCCCTGGCCGACGAGGCCGTCGTGCGGGCACTGGACGGCGCGACCGTCCGCAAGGTCATCGTGCGCGCGCCGAAGCTGGTGAACATCGTCACGGGATGATCTCCCAGCGCTGACCCCTACGGGGAGACTCGGGGCAGGTTCGGGGTTCTTCCGGAACTCCGGGCCTGCCCGCGGCGTTTACCGTGGGGAGTGCGGCGGTGAGTGCCGCGTCCGCCGGAGGAGGAGCGTCGTGGAAGCAGTGATCGCCGTCTTCGCCCTACTCGTCCTGGTGCTCATCGGCCTGGGCGCGTACGCCACGGTGAAGGCGATCACCGCCGCCAAACGCGGCGTGGACCGCACGATCGAGCAGGCCCGGCGCACGGTCGAGGACCACACCCTGCGCGCGAAGTCCTTCGTCCAGGTCGGCCCCACCGCAGAGATCGCGCAGCTGAGGCTCACGCTGCGCACGTCGATGCGCGCCACCCAGGACGCGCTGCGCACGGGCTCCGCCGAGGACGAGTCCCTCAAGGAGTCCCTCGGCCTCTTCGAGCGGCTCAGCGCGCACGGGCATCAGCTGGACGCCGACCTCAGGCGCCTGGAGGCCGATCCCGACCGGGCCGAGGTCAAAGAGCGGCTGGCCGAGCTGCGTGGCCGTACCGAGCGCGTCATCAAGTCCGCGGACTCCCTGCGCTGGGCCGTGCGCGACCGGGCCCGCCGCTTCTGCGACGACGATCTCGGCGCGCTCAGCGACCAGATCGACCTGGAGGCGGACGCCCTGCGCCACTGGACGCCGGCCGGGCCGGCCCAGCCGCCGCCCACGCCGTGGCCCGACGCCTCCGACGCCGGGGACCGGGCGGCGCAGCACACCCAGTCCTGGGCCCCGGGCTCCGGTCCCGCCGAGGACCCGGCTCCGCAGGCGATCACCCCGCCGGCACCCCGCCCCGCCTACCCCTGGCAGAAGAAGCCCCGCCCGGAGAGCACGGCCTGAGCGGAGCGCCGCGTTCCCCTCGACGGGGGCCGGGCTGCCGCGTGCGCGCTACGGCAGGTAACCTCCAGCTCATGTCCCGCCATGTCGCGATCGTCACCGATTCAACGGCCTACCTGCCGCCCCGGACGATGGAGCGTCACGGCATCACCGCGGTACCCCTGACCGTGGTCCTCGGTGACGAGGCGCTCGAAGAGGGCACGGAGATCTCGACCCGCTCGCTCGCCCAGGCGTTGCAGAAGCGCCGCCCCGTCACGACGTCCCGGCCGAGTCCCGAGGTGTTCGCGGAGACCTATCGCAGGGTCGCCGCGTCCGGCGCCGCCGGCATCGTCTCGCTGCACCTGTCCGCCGAACTGTCCGGCACCTACGACGCGGCGGTCCTCGCGGCGCGTGAAGCGCCGGTGCCGGTGCGGGTGGTGGACACCGGCATGGTCGCCATGGCCCTCGGCTTCTGCGCGCTCTCCGCGGCCGAGACCGCGGAGGCAGGCGGCACGGTGGACGAGGCCGTCACGGCCGCGGAGAAACGCGCCGCGGGCACGTCCGCCTACTTCTACGTCGACACCCTCGACTACCTGCGCCGCGGTGGCCGCATCGGAGCCGCCCAGGCTCTCCTCGGCTCCGCGCTCGCCGTCAAACCCCTGCTCCAGCTGGACGGTGGCCGTATCGAGCTGCTGGAGAAGGTCCGTACGGCGTCCAAGGCCATCGCCCGCCTGGAGGAGCTGACCGCCGAGCGGGCGGGCGACGCCGACGTCGACATCGCCGTCCATCACCTCGCCGCCCCCGAGCGCGCCGCCGCCCTCGCCGACCGGCTCCGGGCACGGGTGCCGGGCCTGGCCGACCTGTATGTCAGCGAGGTCGGAGCGGTGATCGGGGCACACACCGGGCCGGGGCTGCTGGGAGCGGTGGTCTCGCCCCGCTGACCGGGGTGGACGGGTCTCCCGTCTCACTCGTGCGGGTGGCGGAGTTTTCCACAACCGGGCGGTAGTACCCGGGAATTAACCAAGATCATCGCGAGTCGGCGGGATGTTCCATCCTCGTCGCATGGCACTTCGATCACGTACACGCATCACCGCTGCGAGCAGTGGACCCGGCCGCGGGCCCGCGTCGGACGGGCGGGTCCGGTATCACCGTCGCGCCGGTCTCCGCCCGTCGCCGCCGGGAGACGAACTGCGCCGCCGAGCGGAACTCCTCTTCGGCGAACGAGCGGTGCGGCGGCTGGAGTCGGACCACGGGCCGCCGCAGGGGGAGGTGCGGGCGCCGGCCACGGCGACGCTCGACCCCGAACCAGCCGAATCCACGGGCCCGTTGGAGCCGCTGTCACCCGCCGGTCCCGGCGGTCCCGCCCCTACTGGTGTACGGGAGCGGGTGGGCCTGGCGGTGCGGGAGCGGATGCCGGTGTGGTTGCAGACGCGGTGCGGGGTGGAGCGGCGGGGCGTCGTCGCGCTCACGGTGCTGCTCGTGGCCGCCGCCGTGTTCGCCGTCCAGCACTTCTGGGCCGGGCGGCCCGAACCCCTGAAAGCCCCTCAGGTGGTGCGTGCCGAGGCGCCGTACGCCAAGAGGGGCGAAGGGCAGGGGCAGAACGCGAAGACGGGTGCGGGCGTCGGGGCGAGTGCGGGGGTGAGCACGGGCGCCTCGGGGGCGCCGGGCGGGGAGATCGTCGTGGACGTCAGCGGCAAGGTGCGGGAACCGGGGATCCGGCGGCTGCCGGCCGGCTCCCGGGTGGCCGACGCGCTGCGGGCCGCCGGCGGGGTCCGTCCGGGCGTGAGCGTCGAGGGGCTCAACCGGGCCCGCTTCCTGGTCGACGGCGAACAGGTCGTCGTCGGCCTGCCCGCCTCGGCGGTGCTGCCCCCCGGTCCGGCGGGAGGTCCGGCCTCCGCGGCGGCGGGCGCGGTCCCCGCGGCCCCGGTCTCCCTCAACACGGCCACGGCGGACCAGCTCGACGCCCTGCCCGGGGTCGGCCCGGTGCTGGCCCGGCACATCGTCGACTACCGCACCCAGCACGGCGGTTTCCGCTCGGTGGACGAACTGCGCGAGGTCAACGGCATCGGCGACCGCCGCTTCCGCGACCTGCGCGAGCTGGTACGGCCATGAGCCGCGCGACCGGCACCGGGCCGCCCGGGACCACCGCGGGCCGTGGCCCTGAGGGGCGGGAGGCATCGCGCGAGGCGCGGGGGAGTTCGCGCGGCGACCGGGCGGGGCCCCTGGACCTGCGCCTCGTGCCGCCCGCACTCGCGGCCTGGGCCACGGCGGCCCTGACGCTGGACGCACCGGCCGGCTGGACCGCCGCGTCGGCAGGGGTCTGCCTGGCGGGCGGCGCCGCGCTGCTGTGGGCACGCGGGACCGGCGCTGTGGTGATGCCGAGGCGGTTCGCATGGGCCCGGGCCTCGGTCGCCGCCGTGCTGCTCTGCGTGGCCGCGGCCGCCGTCTCCGCCGGGCTGCACGGGGCCGACGCGCGGCGCGGGCCGGTGCCCGAGCTGGCCCGGCGGTTCGCGACCGTGACTGCCGAGATCGAGGTGAGCGGCGACCCCTGGCTCAGCCGGCCGAAGGTGCGCGGAGATCACACGGCACCCCTGGCGGTGCTGGCCCGCGCGGAGGTGCGCGGCGTCGAGCGGAGCGACGGGACCCGGGTGCGGACCCGGAGCCCGGTGCTGCTGGTCGTCGACGCGGACGTCCCGGCACCGGAGGGGAACGCCGGAGGAAGGAGCGGTGCGGCGGACGGCCCGGCGGAAGGGAGCGGGGTCTGCGGGGCGACCTCGGCGGCCGCCGCCCGGCGGGCCCAGGAGACGCGGGCCGCCTGGCTCGGGCTGCTGCCGTCCACGCGGCTCCGGCTGGGCGGACGGCTGGCGCCCGCGCTGACGGGCGGCGACCGGACCGCGGCCGTGCTGCGGGTGCGCGGGCGGCCGGGGCCGCGGATCGTCGAGGGGCCCAGTGGGCCACAGCGGCTGGCGGGCCGGCTCAGAGCCGGGCTGCGGGCGGCGACGGACGGCCTGCCGGAGGACGCGCGGGCGCTGCTGCCCGGGCTGGTCGTCGGGGACACCACGCGGATCACCCCCGAGCTGGACGAGGCGTTCAAGGAGACCGACCTGGCGCACACGCTCGCCGTGTCCGGCAGCAACCTCACCGTGCTGCTCGCGCTGCTCATCGGGCCGCCCGGACTGGCCCAGCGGGCCGAACGCCGCGGCCTGGCCCCGCGTCTGGGGCTCTCGCTGCGGGCGACCGCGCTCGCCGCCGGGGCGCTCACCCTGGGTTTCGTGGTCGTGTGCCGCCCCGACCCCAGTGTGCTGCGCGCCGCCGCCTGCGGCGCGCTCGCGCTGGTCGCACTGGCCACCGGGCGCCGCAGATCCCTGGTCCCGGCACTGGCCACGACCGTCCTGCTGCTGGTGCTCTACGACCCCTGGCTGGCCCGGAGTTACGGCTTCCTGCTCTCCGTGCTGGCCACCGGCGCGCTGCTCGTGCTGGCACCGGGCTGGAGCGAGGCGCTGCACCGGCGCGGGGTGCCGGCGAGGCTCGCGGAGGCGCTGGCGGCGGCCGCCGCGGCGCAGGCGGTGTGCGCGCCGGTCGTGGCGGTGCTGTCGGCCCGGGTGAGCCTCGTGGCGGTGCCGTGCAATCTGCTGGCCGAGGCGGCGGTGGCACCGGCGACCGTGCTGGGGTTCGCGGCGCTGCTGACGGCACCCGTGGCGATGCCGGTGGCCACGGCGCTGGCCTGGTGCGCGAGTTGGCCCGCGGGATGGATCGCCGGGGTCGCCCGGACCGGGGCGGCGCTGCCCGGCGCGGGCGTGGACTGGCCGGGGAGCTGGCCGGGGGCGCTGGCACTCGCGGCCGTCACCGTGGCCGTGGTCCTGGCCGGGCGGCGGTTGTCACGGCACCCGTGGTGGTGCGGGCTGCTCGGGCTGCTGCTCCTGCTGGCGGTGGTCCGGCCGGCACCGCTGACCCGGGTGCTCACGGGCTGGCCGCCGCCCGGCTGGCGCTTCGCGATGTGCGATGTCGGACAGGGCGACGCGACGGTGCTGGCGGCGGGGGACGGCGCCGGGGTGGTCGTGGACGCCGGACCGGATCCGGTGCCGGTGGACCGCTGTCTGCGACAGCTGGGCATCACACGGATCCCGTTGCTCGTCCTGACCCACTTCCACGCGGACCACGTCGCGGGACTGACCGGTGTGCTGCGGGGCCGCACGGTCGCCGCGATCGAGACCACCGGCTTGGAAGAGCCCGCCGACCAGGCCGAGTTCGTCAGGAAGGAGGCGGCGAGACGGCACATCCCGCTCATGCGGGCCGTGGCCGGGGAGGAGCGGCGCACCGGTCCGCTCGCCTGGCGGGTGCTGTGGCCCCCGCCGAGTGGCGGTGCGCCGCCGGACCCGGGGGTCCCCGGACGGCCGGGCACGATCGCGGGATGGGCGCCGGTGCCGGACGGGCCGAACGATGCCAGCGTGGCGATGCTGGTCCGCTCGGGCGGACTGCGGCTGCTGCTGCTCGGTGACCTCGAACCCCCGGCCCAGCAGGCGCTGTTGCGGTCCCCGCGGGCGGCGGAGCTGGCCGGTGTGGACGTGCTCAAGGTGGCCCATCACGGCTCGGCCTACCAGGACCCGGACCTGATCCGGCTCGCCGCGCCCCGGGTGGCCCTGATCTCCGCCGGGGCCGGCAACCCGTACGGCCACCCGGCACCGGCGACCCTGGCCGCGCTGCGGGCGGGCGGCGCGCTGGTGCTGCGCACCGACCGGGACGGCTCCCTCGCGGTCGGCGGGACGGGAGGGCCGGGCGGTGAGGTGCGGGTGACGAGAGACTGAGCGCATGAACTCACGCCAGGCCGACGCCTACCTCCACCGGATCGGGGCCGGGCGCCCGCAGCGGCCCACCGGCGAGGCGCTGCGCGAGCTGCATCTGCGCCATCTGCGGACCGTTCCCTTCGAGAATCTCTCCGTCCACCTCGGCGAGGAGATCGCACTGGAGGAGGAACGGCTGCTGGACAAGGTGGTCGGGGCGCGCCGGGGCGGCTTCTGCTACGAACTGAACGGCGCCTTCGGCGCGCTGCTCACCGCTCTCGGCTACGAGGTCGAGCTGCTCGCGGCGCGGGTGTACGGGGACGAGGGGCGGCTCGGTGTCCCGTACGACCATCTCGCGCTGCGGGTGCGGACGGCGGAGGGGGACGTTTGGCTCGCCGACGTCGGGTTCGGGGCGAACAGCCACTACCCGCTGCGGTTCGCCGAGCGTGGGGAGCAGGCCGACCCGGGCGGGCTGTTCCGCGTCGCGGAGGCGGGACCGGACGCGGCAGGGGTGCGCGGCGACGGCCCGGCGGGGTCCGGGGAGCCGGACCTGGACGTCGTACGGGACGGGGTGCCGCAGTACCGGCTGGAGACGCGGCCCCGGGTGCTCGCGGACTTCAAAGCCGGTGCCTGGTGGCACAGCACCTCGCCGCTGTCGCACTTCACCGGGTCGCTGGTCTGCTCACGGGTCGCCGGCGACGGAGGGCGGATCACGCTCAGCGGGCGGTCGCTGACCACGACGGACGCGGACGGTGCGCGCGGGACAAGGGAGTTGGGGACGGACGAGGAGGTGCTGGCGTAGTACCGGGAGCGGTTCGGGATCGAGCTGAGCTGTGTTCCGGCTGTGCGAAACCGGAAGCTGAACCCCTGATTCGGCTCAGTTCCGGCACATGGGCCGGATTCCAGCGATGTGGGCCCGTGTTGCCCCGAAAGCCGCACCAGTGATCGAATAGACCTTCGACAGCAGGTGATGTCGAGGCGTACAGGGGTGTCGTAGATGTTCGGCCGCTGGCTGGGTAACCGGACGAACCAGAAGGAACGGACGAGTCCCCTGGTGGCGGTGCGGACACCGCCGGGCGCCGGGGTGCTCAGCTGCCGGGTGGTCGATCCGGTCGACGAGCCGGTCGCGGGCGCCGAGTTCACGGTCAGCGACACCATGGGCCGCAAGGTCATGTGCGGCGGCACGGACCCCTACGGGACGTTCATGGCGACGGTGCCGGCGGGGGAGTACCGGCTCGCGCTGTCGGCCGAGGGCTACACGCCCTACCGGGCCACCGCGCTGGTCGGCGAGAACTCCCTCGCCTCGCTGGGCGACGTGACCCTCCAGGTGTCCCATCCGCCGGAGCCGCCCGCGCCGGGCGACTGGGAGATCGAGCCCATGCACTCCTCGATCGGGTTCACCGCGCGGCACATCGGACTGGCCCGGATCCACGGACAGTTCACCTCCTTCGCCGGGGCGGTGCGGATCGGCGAGCGGGTGGAGCGGTCGGCGATGCACGTCGTGATCGACGCCGCCTCCATCGACACGGGGGTGCGGATGCGGGACGACCATCTGCGGTCGGCGGACTTCCTCGACGTGCAGCGGTTCCCGGCCCTGGAGTTCTACAGCGAACGGTTCGTGCACAGGGGCGGCAGCCGGTGGGCGATCACCGGCGCGCTGTCGCTGCACGGGGTGACGCGCACGATCACGCTCGACACCGAGTACCTCGGCCTCGGCAACGGCATGGAGGGCGAGGTACGGGCCGCCTGCCGGGCCACCACCGAGCTGCACCGGGACGACTTCACGGTCAACTGGCAGTCCATGCTGGCGCGAGGCATCGCGGTGGTCGGTTCCAGCGTCCGGGTCGACCTCGACGTGCAGCTCGTGGCCAAGGGCTGACCGGGCCGTGGTCAACGGCTGACCTGGCGGTTTCGCCGCCCGGGGGTGCCGGAGAATGGGTGCGTGAGCGATGTGAGACACGTGCTGGTGCTGCCCGACCGGGAGGCCGCCGAGGAGGCGGCCGAGGCGCTCGGGGAGCGGTTCGGCCTGGCCGAGGAGCCCCAACTGGTCCGGGACGCCCTGGCCGGCGAGGACGACGCCGAGGACGCGCAGTGGCTGCTGGTCCTGCGCGACGAGGGCGAGCGGCTGGACCCCGCCGAACTGGACGCGTTCGCCGGGGAGTGGGACGGCTGGCGCGAGGAGCCCTGACCGCGCGAGCCCGCCCCCGGATCCGGCCCCCGAGCCGGACCCCCGAGGCGGGCTCCGGGTCTGTTCAGGGACCGCTCAGGGTGCGCGGGCGGACTCGATGTCAGTGCCGCGTGGGATGCTGTAGGCGATGGCCAGGAAGACTGCGAATGACGACCCTCTCGCCCCGGTGACACTCGCCGTGGGCCAGGAGGACCTCCTGCTCGACCGTGCCGTGCAGGAGGTGGTGGCCGCCGCCAGGGCCGCCGACGCCGACACGGACGTACGCGACCTCACCCCGGACCAGTTGCAGCCCGGCACGCTCGCCGAGCTCACCAGTCCCTCGCTCTTCGCCGAGCGCAAAGTCGTGGTCGTACGCAACGCACAGGACCTTTCGGCCGACACGGTCAAGGACGTCAAGGCGTATCTCGGTTCGCCCGCCGAGGAGATCACCCTCGTGCTGCTGCACGCGGGCGGGGCCAAGGGCAAGGGCCTGCTGGACGCCGCGCGCAAGGCGGGGGCGCGGGAGGTGGCCTGCCCGAAGATGACCAAGCCGGCGGACCGGCTGGCGTTCGTGCGGCAGGAGTTCCGCGCGGCGGGCCGCTCGGCGACGCCCGAGGCGTGCCAGACGCTGTGCGACGCCATCGGCAGCGATCTGCGCGAGCTGGCCTCCGCGGTGTCGCAGCTGGTCGCCGACGTGGAGGGGACGATCGACGAGGCGGTCGTCGGGCGGTACTACACCGGCCGGGCCGAGGCCTCCAGCTTCACGGTCGCCGACCGGGCCGTGGAGGGGCGTACGGCGGAGGCGCTGGAGGCGCTGCGCTGGTCGCTGGCCACGGGGGTGGCGCCGGTGATGATCACCAGCGCGCTGGCCCAGGGTGTGCGGGCCATCGGAAAGCTGTCGTCCGCGCGCGGCGGGCGGCCGGCCGACCTGGCCCGTGAGCTGGGCATGCCGCCGTGGAAGATCGACCGGGTGCGGCAGCAGATGCGGGGGTGGACGCCGGACGGTGTCGCGGTGGCGCTCCGCGCCGTCGCCGAGGCCGACGCCGGAGTGAAGGGCGGAGGCGATGATCCTGAGTACGCGCTGGAGAAGGCGGTCGTGACCATCGCCCGGGCCGCCCGGTCGCGCGGGCGCGGATAGGCGGCACCGGGACACCGAAAACCCCGGTATCCGCCCTGGGGAAGGGAGAGATACCGGGGTCTGCGATTCAAGCTGGTGGATTCGCACCCGCGTGGCGAACGCAGGCCGCGTGCGAATCCGTGGATGCCGAAAGGGAGCGGATGAGAGAGGGCCCGCTCTGGGTCCGTCCGGCGGTCAGATCAAAGGGAGAGTTCAGCCCTTGAGGCTCGCGACCTTGGAAGCGAGCGCCGACTTCTTGTTGGCAGCCTGGTTCTTGTGGATGACGCCCTTCGAGACGGCCTTGTCGAGCGCACGCGCAGCGGCGCGCTGGAGCTCGGTGGCCTTCTCGACGTCACCCGCGGCAGCGGCCTCACGGGCCTTGCGGATCGCGGTCTTCAGGGAGGACTTGACGGCCTTGTTGCGCAGCCGCGCCTTCTCGTTGGTCTTGATCCGCTTGATCTGGGACTTGATGTTCGCCACGAAGGAGCCTTTTCAGGTTCTGGTGCGGGGCCGCTCGGGTCCCGTACCGGTGATCCAAAATTTCTCGGACGTGCCTCGCGCTGAGAGGGCATGAGGCACAGCCATCTACAGTACCAGCGGCCCAGCCGGCAGCCCAAAACGGTCCCCGGTCGCTCCCCGTGGGACCATGGAGACTACGTATCGATCCGACCCGAGGCATAAGGCGCCTCAAGAGACAGGACCCTGCGTGCCCGCGACCCCTAAGCATGTGCCCGAGCCGAGCCGTACCGCCCCGGCGCTGATCCGCAATTTCTGCATCATCGCGCACATCGACCACGGCAAGTCCACGCTCGCCGACCGGATGCTCCAGCTGACCGGTGTGGTCGAGCAGCGGCAGATGCGTGCTCAGTACCTCGACCGGATGGACATCGAGCGCGAGCGCGGCATCACGATCAAGTCCCAGGCGGTGCGTCTGCCCTGGGCCCCCACCGAGGGCCCCGATCAGGGCACGACCCACATCCTCAACATGATCGACACCCCGGGGCACGTCGACTTCACCTACGAGGTCTCGCGGTCGCTGGCCGCCTGCGAGGGGACCGTCCTCCTCGTCGACGCCGCCCAGGGCATCGAGGCGCAGACCCTCGCCAACCTCTACCTGGCGATGGAGAACGACCTCACGATCATCCCCGTGCTGAACAAGATCGACCTGCCGGCCGCCCAGCCGGAGAAGTTCGCCGAGGAGCTGGCGAACCTGGTCGGCTGCGACCCGTCCGACGTGCTGAAGGTCTCCGCCAAGACCGGCCTCGGCGTGGAGGCGCTGCTGGACAAGGTCGTCAAGGAGATCCCGGCCCCGGTCGGCGTCGCCGACGCCCCCGCCCGCGCGATGATCTTCGACTCGGTCTACGACTCCTACCGCGGCGTCGTGACGTACGTGCGTGTCATCGACGGTCAGCTCAACAAGCGTGAGCGGATCAAGATGATGTCCACCGGCGCCACCCACGAGCTGCTGGAGATCGGCGTCAGCTCGCCCGAGATGCTGCCGGCCGACGGCCTCGGCGTCGGCGAGGTGGGCTACCTCATCACCGGCGTGAAGGACGTCCGCCAGTCCAAGGTCGGTGACACCGTCACCAGCCAGCAGAAGGGCGCGACGGAAGCCCTCGGCGGCTACAAGGACCCGAAGCCGATGGTCTTCTCGGGCCTGTATCCGCTGGACGGTTCCGACTACCCCGAGCTGCGCGAGGCGCTGGACAAGCTCCAGCTCAACGACGCCGCGCTGGTCTACGAGCCGGAGACCTCCGCGGCCCTCGGCTTCGGCTTCCGCGTCGGCTTCCTCGGCCTGCTGCACCTGGACGTGATCCGCGAGCGGCTGGAGCGCGAGTTCGGCCTCGACCTGATCGCCACCGCCCCCAACGTGGTCTACCGCGTGGTCATGGAGGACGGCAGCGAGCACGTCGTCACCAACCCGAGCGAGTTCCCCGAAGGCAAGATCAACGAGGTGTACGAGCCGGTCGTGCGCGCCACCATCCTGGCGCCCACCGAGTTCATCGGCTCGATCATGGAGCTGTGCCAGACCCGGCGCGGCACCCTGCTCGGCATGGACTACCTCTCCGAGGACCGGGTCGAGATCCGCTACACGCTGCCGCTCGCGGAGATCGTCTTCGACTTCTTCGACCAGCTGAAGTCCAAGACCCGCGGCTACGCCTCCCTCGACTACGAGCCCACCGGCGAGCAGACGTCCAGCCTGGTCAAGGTCGACATCCTGCTGCACGGCGACAAGGTGGACGCCTTCTCGGCGATCACCCACAAGGACGCGGCGTACGCGTACGGCGTGCGGCTCGTGGCCAAGCTGCGCGAGCTGATCCCCCGGCAGGCCTTCGAGGTGCCCATCCAGGCCGCCATCGGCTCCCGGGTGATCGCCCGCGAGACCATCCGCGCCATCCGCAAGGACGTCCTCGCCAAGTGCTACGGCGGTGACATCTCCCGTAAGCGGAAGCTGCTGGAGAAGCAGAAGGAAGGCAAGAAGCGGATGAAGATGGTGGGTTCCGTGGAGGTTCCGCAGGAGGCCTTCATCGCCGTCCTGTCCAGTGATGACAGCGCGGGGTCGGCCAAGGGCAAGAAGTAACCACGGGTAACAACGGGTTGCGTCCGCAAACCGGGCATGAAGGGGCTCGTCGTACGAAAGTGCGGCGGGCCCCTACGCGCGCGTAACGTCGCTCTGCGTGGAACGTGCGGGGAAACAGACAGCCCGATGCCCCTTACGCAGCGGCCGGTCGCGGCTTACTCTGATCCCTGCTCGATAGTTACTCGCGAGTTAAACAACACGCGCGAACCCCACCGTGAGTCACCCCAGCCGCACTGAGCCAGCCGCACCGTCGCGGGCCCCGGAGGATGTCGTGAGCGACACACAGACCCTGATCGAGAACCGTCCGCCGTCCGTGGCGTCCCTCTTCCTGGAGCGCGTCGCGGCCACACCGGACGCCGAGGCCTACCGCTACCCGGTGCCGCCGTCCTCGGGCCAGGGCCCCGACGACTGGAAGTCGCTGAGCTGGGCGCAGGCGGCCGAGCGGGTGTACGCGATCGCGGCCGGACTCATCGAACTGGGCCTTCAGCCCGAGCAGCGGGTGGCCCTCGCGGCCTCCACCCGCGTCGAGTGGATCCTCTCCGACCTCGGCATCCTGTGCGCGGGCGGTGCGACGACCACGGTCTACCCGCAGACCAACGCCGACGAGTCGGCCTTCATCCTCTCCGACTCCGAGAGCCGGGTGCTCATCGCCGAGGACGCGGCGCAGGTCGCCAAGGCCGTCGAGAAGCGCGCCGAGCTGCCGGAGCTGACCAAGGTCGTCGTCATCGACCCGGCCGGCGTCGAGACGGACGACTGGGTGATCACCCTCGCCGAGCTGGAGCTGCGCGGCGCCGCCCACCTGGAGAAGCACCCCGAGCTGATCAAGGAGCGGGTCGGCGCGATCACCAGCGACCAGCTCGCCACCCTCATCTACACCTCCGGCACCACCGGCCGCCCCAAGGGCGTGCGCCTGCCGCACGACAACTGGTCGTACATGGCGAAGGCCATCGCCGCGACCGGCCTGGTCACCATCGACGACGTGCAGTACCTGTGGCTGCCGCTCGCGCACGTCTTCGGCAAGGTGCTCACCTCCGGACAGATCGAGGTCGGGCACGTCACCGCCGTGGACGGCCGGGTCGACAAGATCATCGAGAACCTTCCGGTGGTGCAGCCGACGTACATGGCGGCCGTGCCGCGCATCTTCGAGAAGGTCTACAACGGCGTCGCCGCCAAGGCCCGCGAGGGCGGCCCGGCCAAGTACAAGATCTTCCAGTGGGCCGCCGAGGTCTCCCGCGAGTACGCCAAGGTCACCCAGGACAACTTCCGCCGCACCGGCACCCACGCGGCGCCCTTCGCCCTCGCCGCCAAGCACAAGGTCGCCGACACCCTCGTCTACGCCAAGCTCCGCGAGGCCTTCGGCGGCCGGCTGCGCGCCTGTGTCTCCGGCGCCTCCGCGCTCGCGCCCGAGATCGGCTACTTCTTCGCCGGTGCCGGCATCCACATCCTGGAGGGCTACGGCCTCACCGAGTCCTCCGCCGCCTCCTTCGTCAACCCCGGCGAGGCCTACCGCACCGGCACGGTCGGCAAGCCGCTGCCCGGCACGGAGGTCCGCATCGCCGAGGACGGCGAGATCCTGCTGCGCGGCCCCGGCATCATGCAGGGCTACCACAAGCTGCCCGACAAGACCTCCGAGGTGCTGGAGTCCGACGGCTGGTTCCACACCGGCGACATCGGCGAGCTGTCCCCCGACGGCTACCTGCGCATCACCGACCGCAAGAAGGACCTCATCAAGACCTCCGGCGGCAAGTACGTCGCCCCGGCCGAGGTCGAGGGCCAGTTCAAGGGCGTGTGCCCGTACGTCTCCAACATCCTGGTGCACGGCGCCGACCGGAACTACTGCACCGCCCTCATCGCCCTCGACGAGATCGCGATCCTGGACTGGGCGAAGGCGAACGGGTTGGAGGGACGGTCGTACGCCGACATCGTCGCCGCGCCGCAGACGGTCGAGATGGTCGACGGGTACGTGCGGGAGCTCAACGCGGGGCTCCAGAAGTGGCAGACGATCAAGAAGTTCCGGCTGCTGCCGAGGGACCTCGACGTGGAGCACGGCGAGATCACGCCGAGCCTGAAGTTGAAGCGGCCGGTGGTGGAGAGGGAGTACAAGGCCCTCATCGACGAGATGTACGCCGGGACGAGGGAGAAGTAGCGCGTGGTTCCCCGTGCCCCGGGGAGTTTGCGCTCGACCTTGTTCAAAAGTGGCCCTCTTCTGGCCACTTCGATAACTGAGCGCTTCTGATCGCCCCCTGTCTGTCACCCTGGCCGCATGGACATGGCGGCCATACCCACGCAGCGGGAGAGCGGGCCACGGGCCAGGGAGGCACGGGGGCGGGCGGCGCTGCCCGGGAGTGCGCTGGCGCCCGGGGCGGCGCGGGCGCTGGTGCGGGCCGCGCTCGCCGGCGAGCCGGGCGTGGCGCCGCGGCTCGCCGACGACGCCATGGCCGTCGTCAGCGAGCTGGTCACCAACGCCGTCGTGCACGCCGGTACGGACGTCGAGGTCGAGTGGCGGCTGGAGGAGAGCGGCGCGCTCACCGTGGAGGTGTGCGACCGGCACCCCTCGCGCGCCCCGCGCGACCCCCTCGGCGGCGAGGCGCCGTACGACGCCCACGAGTACGGGCGCGGGCTGCGGCTGGTCGCCACCCTCGCCGAGTCCTGGGGCGTCACCTACCGCGTCGGCGCCAAGACCGTCTGGGCGCGGCTGCCCCCGGGCGGCGTCGGCGAGCCGGACGGACCGGCCCCGGGCGCCGCCCTGGCGGTCGCCGAGGAGCTGGCCCCGCAGCCGCTGCGGGCCGACGGTGGGGGCGAGTGGCTCGGGCGGGGCGCGCTGTCCTTCCTCGCCGAGGCCTCCGACCTGCTCGCCGGACAGCTGGACGAGTCCCTGGTCACCGCGCTCACCGGCCAGCTCATCGTGCCCCGGCTCGCCGACTGGTGCGCGGTGTGGCTGGAGGACGAGGCGAGCGCGCGCGGCGGCCTCGGCGGCGGACCCGCCCGGGTCTGGCACACCTGCGAGAGCCATGTCGAGGAGCTGCACCGCGCCCTGGAGAAGGAGCCGCCCGCCCCGCGCGAGGGGCTGCGCTCGGGCCCCGAGCCGTACCCCTGGCCCGGGGACGCGCTCGGCCCGCGCGGCGCCGAGGGCACGGCGCTGGCGTACCGGCTGATCGCGGGCGGCCGGCCGCTCGGCACGCTGGTCATCGGCCGCTCCGGCCCCGCCGCCTTCCCCGACGAGGTCACCGGGCTCGTGGAGGACCTGGGCCGCCGGGTGGCGCTCGCCATCGGCGCGGCCCGCCAGTACGCCCGCCAGGCCACCATCAGCGCCGTGCTCCAGCGCGGGCTGCTGCCCGGCGCGGTCGCCCAGATCCCCGGGATGAGCAGCGCGCTCGTGTACGAGCCGTGCGACAAGGGCGGCCCCAGCGGCGACTTCTACGACCTGTTCCCGGCGGGCGACGGCCGCTGGTGCTTCGCCATCGGCGACGTCCAGGGCAAGGGCCCCGAGGCGGCCGTCGTGATCGGCCTCGCCCGGCCCTGGCTGCGCCTGCTCGCCCGCGAGGGCTACCGGGTCGCCGACGTCCTCGACCGCCTCAACCAGCTCCTCCTGGACGACGCCACCGAGGCCGCCGACGCCGCCGCCCGCGCCCTGGTCGCGGTGGGCGGCCGCCCCGTGGCCCCCGGGGACGGCCCGCAGACCCGCTTCCTCTCCCTCCTCTACGGCGAGCTGACGCCGCACGCGGACGGGGTCCGCTGCACCCTCGCCTCCGCCGGCCATCCGCTGCCGCTCGTCCTGTGCCCCGACGGCACGGTGCGCACGGCGGCCCGCCCGCAGACCCTGCTCGGCGTGATCGAGGACGAGACCTACACCAGCGAGACCCTCGACCTGCGGCCCGGCGACAGCCTGCTGTGCGTCACCGACGGGGTGACCGAGCGGCGCTCCGGCTCCCGCCAGTTCGACGACGGCGACGGACTCGCCCGCGCCCTGTCCGGCTGCGCGGGCCTGGACGCCGAGCTGATCGCGGAGACGATCCGCCGCCTGGTGCACGACTTCGGCGGCGGCCAGCCCGAGGACGATCTGGCGCTGCTCGTCCTCCAGGCGGAGTGACGCCCCGGGTGCTGGACAATGGGGACATGCCTTCCGCACTCCCCGACGGCGAGCCCGTCCCCGCCGACGGCGCGCTGCCCGCGCACGCGCTCGCCGGGGCCGCAGACCGCCCGCTCGGCTTCTACCTGCACGTGCCGTACTGCGCCACCCGCTGCGGCTACTGCGACTTCAACACCTACACCGCGACCGAGCTGCGCGGCACGGGCGGGGTGCTGGCGTCCCGTGACAACTACGCGCAGACGCTGACGGACGAGATCCGCCTCGCCCGCAAGGTGCTCGGCGACGACCCCCGGGAGGTCCGCACGGTCTTCGTCGGGGGCGGTACGCCGACGCTGCTGGCCGCCGACGATCTCGTCCGGATGCTGGGCGCGATCCGCGACGAGTTCGGCCTGGCGCCGGACGCGGAGGTGACGACGGAGGCGAACCCGGAGTCGGTCGACCCGGCCTATCTCGCGACCCTCCGCGAGGGCGGCTTCAACCGCATCTCCTTCGGCATGCAGAGCGCGAGGCAGCACGTGCTGAAGGTCCTGGACCGGACCCACACCCCCGGCCGCCCCGAGGCCTGCGTGGCGGAGGCGAGGGCGGCGGGCTTCGAGCACGTCAACCTCGACCTGATCTACGGCACGCCGGGCGAGAGCGACGACGACTGGCGGGCGTCGCTCCGGGCGGCGCTGGGCGCGGGCCCGGACCACATCAGCGCGTACGCCCTGATCGTGGAGGAGGGCACCCAGCTCGCCCGCCGGATCCGCCGGGGCGAGATCCCGATGACCGACGACGACGTTCACGCCGACCGCTATCTGATCGCCGAGGAACTGCTGTCCGCGGCGGGCTTCGACTGGTACGAGGTCTCCAACTGGGCCACCTCGCAAGCCGGGCGCTGCCTGCACAACGAGCTGTACTGGCGCGGCGCCGACTGGTGGGGCGCGGGCCCGGGGGCGCACTCGCACGTGGGCGGCGTGCGCTGGTGGAACGTCAAGCACCCGGGCGCCTACGCGGCGGCCCTGGCCTCCGGCCGCTCACCGGGCGCCGGGCGCGAGCTGCTCTCCGACGAGGACCGGCGGGTCGAGCGCGTCCTGCTGGAGCTGCGCCTGCGGGAGGGCGTACCGCTGTCCCTGCTGAGGCAGGAGGGGCTGGCGGCTTCCCGGCGCGCGCTGGGGGAGAGTCTCCTGGAGCCGGGGCCGTACGACGAGGGGCGCGCCGTGCTGACGCTGCGGGGGCGGTTGCTGGCGGACGCGGTGGTGCGGGACCTGGTCGACTGAGACCGCGCCGAGGCACGAGGCGCCCGCGTTCCGCTACGCGGGCCCCGTGACGAAGTCGATCAGCTCCTCCACCCGCCCCAGCAGCTCCGGCTCCAGGTCCTTGTAGGAGCCCACCCGCTTCAGGATCGCCTGCCACACCGCGCCGGTGTTGTCCGACGGCCAGCCCAGGGCGCGGCACGCGCCCGTCTTCCAGTCCTGGCCGCGGGGGACCCGGGGCCACTCGGCGATGCCCAGGGCGGCCGGCTTCACGGCCTCCCAGATGTCGATGTACGGGTGGCCGACCACCAGCGCGTGCTCACTCGTCACGGACTCGGCGATGCGCCATTCCTTCGTGCCGGGGACCAGGTGGTCCACCAGGACGCCCAGGCGGGCGTCGGGCCCGGGAGCGAACTCCGCGACGACCGACGGCAGATCGTCCACGCCCTCCAGGTACTCCACCACCACGCCCTCGACGCGCAGGTCGTCACCCCAGACCTTCTCGACCAGTTCGGCGTCGTGCCGGCCCTCGACGTAGATGCGGCCGGCGCGGGCCACGCGCGCGCGTGCGCCGGGGACGGCGACCGAGCCGGAGGCCGTACGGGTGGGCCGTACCGGACCGCGCGACGACGACGGCCGTACGAGCGTGACCACCCTGCCCTCCAGCAGGAAGCCGCGTGGCTCCAGCGGGAAGACGCGGTGCTTGCCGAAGCGGTCCTCCAGGGTCACCGTGCCCGCCTCGCAGCGGGTCACCGCCCCGCAGAACCCGGTGCCGGGCTCCTCCACCACCAGTCCCGGCTCCGCCGCCACCTCCGGCACGGGCGCGGACTTCTTCCACGGCGGGGTCAGATCGGCGGAGTACTGGCGCATTCGAGTGACGATAGGAGAAGTCGCGGACCAGCGCCTACGACACGCCGAAACGGGCCGCCAGTCGATCGCGCTGCCGTCGTACGAACGCCGCGTCCACCACCGCTCCGTGACCCGGCACGTACAGAGCGTCCGCACCGCCCAGCGCCAGCAGCCGGTCGAGCGCGGCGGGCCAGTGGGACGGGACCGCGTCCGGGCCCGCCTGGGGTTCGCCGGACTCCTCGACCAGGTCGCCGCAGAAGACCACCTCACGGTCGCCGGGGACCAGGACCGCCAGGTCGTTCGCGGTGTGGCCGGGGCCCACGTTGGCCAGCAGGACCTGGCGGCCGGCGCCCAGGTCCAGGGTCCACTCGCCCGACACCTGGTGGGCGGGCGGGACCAGCGCGTCCGTCGCCTCGTCGGCGTCGGCGACCGGCAGGCCGTTCCTGATCGCGTCCAGGCGCAGTTCCTCCCGCTCGTGGGCGAACACCGCGTCCACCCCCACCGCCGCGTACACCCGCGCCCCGGCGAACGCCGGGACCCCGAAGACATGGTCGAAATGGGGGTGGGTGAGCGCGAGATGGGTCACACGGCGGCCGGCCAGTTCCTCGGCCTGCCCCCGCAGCCGCGCGCCTTCGGTCAGACTCGACCCGGCGTCCACCAAGAGCGCCGCACCCTCGCCGAGGACCAGCCCCACCGTGCAGTCCCAGCCCGGCAGCCGGCACCGCCCGACCCCGGCGGCCAGCCGTTCCCACCCCAGCTCTTCCCAAGTCACGGTCATACCGCGACGCTAGCCGTACGACGCGTGGCGAGCGCACCGACCTTGCCCCGGGTGTACCGGACAGCCGTACACTGGGGCCGGGAAAGGGCTGGCACTCGTATGGGAAGAGTGCCAGGAGGCCGACCCCGACGGACGAGCGGGGCGAGGGGACGACGTGCTGGAGGTGCGCGCGCATGCTGAGTGAACGCAGGCTCCAGGTGCTGCGCGCGATCGTCCAGGACTACGTCGGGACCGAGGAGCCGGTCGGCTCCAAGGCGCTGACCGAGCGGCACAACCTCGGGGTCTCCCCGGCGACCGTCCGCAACGACATGGCGGCCCTGGAGGACGAGGGCTTCATCGCGCAGCCGCACACCAGCGCCGGGCGGATTCCGACCGACAAGGGCTACCGGCTGTTCGTCGACAAGCTCGCCGGTGTCAAGCCGATGACGGCTCCGGAACGGCGGGCCATCCAGAACTTCCTGGAGGGCGCCGTCGATCTCGACGACGTCGTGGCCCGTACCGTACGGCTGCTCGCGCAGCTCACGCGGCAGGTCGCCGTCGTGCAGTACCCGTCCCTGACCCGGTCCACCGTCCGCCACGTCGAGCTGCTCTCGCTCGCGCCCGCGCGCGTGATGCTCGTGCTGATCACGGACACCGGCCGGGTCGAGCAGCGGATGGTCGACTGCCCGGCGCCGTTCGGCGAGGCCTCGCTGGCGGATCTGCGGGCGCGGCTCAACAGCCGGGTCGCGGGGCGCCGGTTCACGGACGTGCCGACGCTGGTCGAGGATCTTCCGGACGCCTTCGATCCGGAGGACCGCGGTACGGTCTCCACGGTGCTCTCCACTCTTCTGGAGACACTCGTGGAGGAGAACGAGGAGCGGCTGATGATCGGCGGCACCGCCAATCTCACCCGCTTCGGACATGACTTTCCCCTCACGATCCGGCCCGTCCTGGAGGCCCTTGAGGAGCAGGTCGTGCTCCTCAAACTCCTTGGCGAGGCGAAGGATCCGGGCGTGACCGTGCGTATCGGTCACGAGAACGCACACGAGGGACTCAACTCCACGTCCGTCGTGTCGGTGGGCTACGGTTCGGGCGGCGAGGCGGTTGCCAAGCTCGGCGTGGTCGGACCGACCCGCATGGACTACCCGGGAACGATGGGAGCGGTACGCGCAGTGGCACGGTACGTCGGACAGATCCTGGCGGAGTCGTAAGTGGCCACGGACTACTACGCCGTTCTCGGCGTGCGCCGCGACGCGTCGCAGGATGAGATCAAGAAGGCGTTCCGTCGGCTCGCGCGCGAGCTGCACCCGGACGTCAACCCCGATCCGAAGACCCAGGAGCGGTTCAAGGAGATCAACGCCGCTTACGAGGTGCTGTCGGACCCGCAGAAGAAGCAGGTCTACGACCTCGGCGGCGACCCGCTCTCGCAGAGCGGCGGCGCGGGCGCGGGCGGCTTCGGCGCCGGTGGCTTCGGCAACTTCTCCGACATCATGGACGCGTTCTTCGGCACGGCGTCGCAGCGCGGGCCGCGCTCGCGCACCCGGCGCGGCCAGGACGCGATGATCCGCATCGAGGTCGAGCTGGACGAGGCGGCCTTCGGGACCACCAAGGACATCCAGGTCGACACGGCGGTCGTCTGCAACACCTGCAACGGCGAGGGCGCGGCGCCCGGTACGACCGCCCAGACGTGTGACATGTGCCGCGGCCGCGGCGAGGTCTCGCAGGTCACCCGGTCCTTCCTGGGTCAGGTCATGACCTCGCGCCCCTGCCCCCAGTGCCAGGGCTTCGGGACCGTCGTGCCGACCCCGTGCCCGGAGTGCGCGGGCGACGGCCGGGTCCGCTCCCGGCGCACGCTGACCGTCAAGATCCCGGCCGGTGTCGACAACGGCACCCGGATCCAGCTCGCCGGCGAGGGCGAGGTCGGCCCCGGCGGCGGTCCGGCCGGCGACCTGTACGTCGAGATCCACGAGCTGCCCCACTCGACCTTCCAGCGGCGCGGCGACGACCTGCACTGCACGGTCACGATCCCGATGACCGCGGCCGCGCTCGGCACCAAGGTGCCGCTGGAGACCCTGGACGGCATGGAGGAGGTCGACATCCGGCCGGGCACCCAGTCCGGCCAGTCGATCCCGCTGCATGGCCGCGGTGTCACGCATCTGCGCGGCGGCGGCCGGGGTGACCTGATCGTGCATGTCGAGGTCATGACCCCGACCAAGCTGGACCCCGAGCAGGAGCGACTGCTGCGCGAGCTGGCCAAGCTGCGCGGCGAGGAGCGTCCGCAGGGACAGTTCCAGCCGGGTCAGCAGGGGCTGTTCTCGCGGCTGAAGGACGCGTTCAACGGGCGCTGAGCCCCGGGGGACCAGGGGCGTACGGGGTGCTCGGACGACCCGTATGCCCCTGTCCTATGCCGTGGGAAGCCCGGATTCGGACTTGTTCGGAGGACGTGACAACATGCGGTCATGTCCTCCGCGCTGACCGATCTCCTCCCCCACCCGATCGTGCAGGCCCCCATGGCGGGCGGCGTCTCCGTCCCGCAGCTCGTCGCCGCCGTCTCCGAGGCCGGCGGCCTCGGGTTCCTCGCCGCCGGTTACAAGACCGCCGACGGGATGTACCAGGAGATCAAACAGCTGCGGGGGCTGACGAGCCGCCCCTTCGGCGTGAACGTGTTCCTGCCGCAGCCCGAGCTGTCCGAATCGGGCGCCGTGGAGGTCTACGCGCATCAGCTGGCCGGCGAGGCCGCCTGGTACGAGACCGAGCTGGGCGACCCCGACAGCGGCCGGGACGACGGCTACGACGCCAAGCTCGCCGTACTCCTCGACAACCCGGTGCCGGTGGTCTCGTTCCACTTCGGCGTGCCGGGCCGGGACGTGCTCGACCGGCTGCGCCGGGCCGGCACCCTCACCCTGGTCACCGCCACCACCGCCGAGGAGGCACGCGCGGTCGAGCGGGCCGGGGCGGACGCGGTGATCGCACAGGGCGTGGAGGCGGGCGGCCACCAGGGCACGCACCGGGACCTGCCCGAGAACGACGGCTCCGCCATCGGTCTGCTGTCGCTGGTCGCGCAGATCCGGGAGGCCGTGAGCCTGCCGGTCGTCGCCGCCGGCGGCATCATGCGCGGCGGTCAGATCGCCGCCGTCCTCGCGGCCGGCGCCAGCGCGGCCCAGCTCGGCACCGCGTTCCTCGCCACCCCCGAGTCCGGCGCCCACACCCTGCACAAGCGGGCGCTGACCGACCCCCTGTACGCGCGCACCGAGCTGACCCGCGCGTTCTCGGGCCGCCCGGCGCGCGTACTGGTCAACCGCTTCGTGCGCGAGCACGGCCCCTACGCCCCCGCCGCCTACCCCGAGGTCAACCACCTGACCTCGCCACTGCGCAAGGCCGCCGCCCGGGCCGGGGACGCGCAGAGCATGTCGTTGTTCGCGGGCCAGGGCCACCGGCTGGCCCGGGAACTGCCCGCCGGAGAGCTGGTGGAGGTGCTGGCGGCCGAACTCGCCGCCGCCCGGACAGCGTTGTCGGCCGGAGGTGACGCGCGATGACCGCACCCGTCTTCGTCGTGGACCGACTCGACCTCACCGGACCGGAGTTCGTGCTCGACGGACCCGAGGGACGGCACGCCGTGTCCGTGAAGCGGCTGCGGCCCGGCGAGGACGTGGTCCTCACCGACGGGCGCGGCCGCTGGGCCGAGGGCGTCGTCAAGGCGGCCGAGGGCAAGGACCGGCTCGTGGTGGACGTGGCGTCGGTCCACGAGGAGCCGCCGGCCGTCCCCCGCATCACCGTCGTCCAGGCCCTGCCGAAGGGCGACCGGGGCGAGGTCGCCGTGGAGACGATGACCGAGGTCGGCGTCGACGCGATCGTGCCCTGGCAGGCGTCGCGCTGCATCACCCAGTGGAAGGGCGAGCGCGGCCTGAAGGCGCTCGGCAAGTGGCGGGCGACCGCGCGCGAGGCCGGCAAGCAGTCGCGCCGGGTCCGCTTCCCGGAGGTCGCGGACGCGGCGACCACCAAGCAGGTGTGCGCACTGCTGGCCACCGCCGACTTCGCCGCCGTCCTCCACGAGAGCGGCGAGGGACGTCTCGCCACCGCCGAACTCCCCGCCGAGGGCGACATCGTGCTGGTCGTCGGCCCCGAAGGAGGCGTCTCCCCCGAGGAGTTGGCACTCTTCGCGCAGGCCGGTGCGCGGCCGTACGTCCTCGGGCCCACCGTGCTGCGCACATCCACCGCCGGCACCGCCGCCGCGGCCCTGCTGCTGGGCTGCACCGGCCGCTGGTCCTGACACACCTGGGGGACACCGTGGAACTCGCCCAAGTCCGGCTCCTGGTCACCGACTTCGCCGCCTGCTACCACTTCTACGCCGACGTCCTCGGCCTGAAGCCGCAGTCCGGCGCGACCGAGGGCCCGTACGAGAAGTTCAGCCCGCACACCGGTTCCGCCGGGATCGCCCTCCAGGACCGGGCGATGATGGCCGAGATCCTGGACGAGCTGGGCGACACCGTCAACGGCCACCGCTCCCTGGTGGTGCTGCGCGTGGACGACCTCGACGCCTACTGCGCGCGGATCACCGCCCGCGGCGGGACGGTGATCCACGGCCCGGCCCCCATGACCGACCGCATGCGCGTGGCCCACCTCAAGGACCCGGAGGGCAACCTGGTGGAGCTCCAGGAGTGGCTGCTGCTGCGAGGCTGACGACGACGCCGGGCAGCAGCGCCCACCCGTCCACCTCGCCGCCCGTGGCCTCCCGGCGCCGCACCGCGTCCACGAACGCCCGTACGACGCCGGGCTCGTGCAGATTGACGGCGTTCCCGTGGCGGTCGGCGACGAGACCGGAGTGCCCGTAGGCGCCACCCGTGCCCGGGAAGACGATCCGGACCGGCGTCCTGTCCCGGTACAGCGTCAGCACCTCCTGGCAGAGGCCGCCGTCCCGGTGCCGGTGCCGGACCGTCCACCCCCACACGGCTGCGTCCGGCAGCACGAGCCGCCTCAGCCTGCGTTCACTGCGCACCCGGCCACACTACGTTCGCCGCGCGCGGCACCGGACGGGCAGGTCCGGCACTCCGAACGGGTGAGTGGCCGTATGCCGCCTTCCCCCGGGGACGGGACGGTGGCACTCTGCCCTGCATGGGGGCTTTCAGGCGGATTGGGTACGGGGCGCGCGGGGTGCGGGTCGCGGGTGCGGTGGGGGCCGTCGTCGTGGCCGGCGGGGCGCTGGCGGGCTGTCAGCCGGCCGATCTCAACTCCTCCTCCGCCGCCTACACCACCGGCACGACCGCCACGGCCAGGCTGAAACAGCAGCACGTGGACGTCAGTTGGCTCAGCTGCACCGGCAACTACGGGAACAACGGGAAGGCGGGCACGCCCTCGCCGACCGAGACCACCGTCGTCTCCGTCGAGTGCCAGGGCGAGACCCGGAGCCGGAAGAAGATCACCGTCACCGGGAGGGTCACCAGGGCCGTCGACGGGGCGTGTGTGCGCGGCTCCCTGACCGCCAGGGTCGGGGGCCGGCAGGTGTTCCACGTGAGCGGGCTCGGTGACTGCGCTGCCACGCCCGGGCCGACGTACGAGCCGCCCACGTACCACCCCGGCGGCGGGCAGCCCACCGTGACGGTCACCGTCACCCGGACCCTCTGGTGCAAGGGCGATCCGACCTGCTGGCCCGTCCAGGGCAAGTGATCGAAACACGGGCGGGGCACGCCGGTCGCTGCGTACAGTGACGGGGTGACTCAGGGTGCTTCGACGGTAACGACGGGAACGACGGGAACGGCCGGAACCCCGGCGTCCTACGGCTATCTCCGATTCCCCCACGTACACGGCGACTTGGTGACCTTCGTCGCCGAGGACGACGTATGGCTCGCCCCCCTCGACGGCGGCCGCGCCTGGCGGGTCAGCGCCGACAACCGGCCCGTGACCCACCCCCGGATATCCCCGGACGGGCGCCGTATCGCCTGGACCTCCACCCGGGACGGCGCGCCCGAGGTGCATGTCGCCCCCGTCGACGGCGGCCCCGCCGAACGGCTGACGTACTGGGGCAACCGCCGTACCGACGTGCGCGGCTGGACCGCCGACGGGCGGGTCCTCGCCCTCGGCGCGCAGGGCCGCCCCAGCTTCCGCCAGAGCTGGGCGCATGCCGTCCCGCTGGACGGCGGCCCCGCCGAGACCCTGCCGTACGGCCCGGTCGGCGACGTGGCGCCCGGCCCGGCCACCGTGCTGCTGTCCGCGCAGATGGGCCGCGAGGCGGCGTACTGGAAGCGCTACCGCGGCGGCACGGCGGGCAAGTTGTGGATCGACCGGGAGGGGAGCGGGGAGTTCGTCCGGCTGCACGCCGAGCTCGACGGGAACCTGGAGTGCCCGGTCTGGGCCGGCGACCGCCTCGCCTTCCTCTCCGACCACGAGGGCACCGGCGCCCTGTACTCCTCCCTCGCCGACGGCTCCGACCTGCGCCGCCACACCCCGATCGACGGGTTCTACGCCCGCCATGCCGCCGGCGACGGCACCCGCGTCGTCTACGTCTCGGGCGGTGAACTCTGGCTCCTGGACGACCTGGAGGGCGCCGAGCCGCGCCGGCTGGACGTGCGCCTCGGCGGACCCCGCATCGACCTGCGCCCCCGCCCGGTGAACGCCGCCCGCTGGTTCGGGGCGGCGTCGCCCGACCACACCGCGCGCGGCAGCGCCGTCTGCGTACGCGGCGGGATCCACTGGGTCACCCACCGCTCCGGCCCAGCCCGCGCCCTCGCCGCCACCCCCGGCGTGCGCGCCCGGCTGCCCCGCACCTTCCGCGCCGACGGCGAGGAGTGGGCGGTCTGGGTGACGGACGCCGAGGGCGACGACGCCCTGGAGTTCGCCCCCGCCACCGGCAACGTGCCCGGCGCGCCCCCGCGCCGCCTCGCCGCCGGACAGCTCGGCCGGGTCCTGGAGCTGGCCATGGCCCCCGACGGCAGCCGCGCCGCCGTCGCCGCGCACGACGGCCGGCTGCTGCTCGTCGAGCGCGAGACCGGCGAGGTCCGCGAGGTCGACCGCAGCGACGACGGCGAGGTCTCCGGCCTCGCCTTCTCACCCGACTCCGCCTGGCTCGCCTGGGCCCACCCCGGCCCCCGGCCGCTCTCCCAGCTGCGCCTCGCCCACACCACCGACCTGACGGTCACCGAGGCGACCCCGCTGCGCTTCATGGACTACGCCCCCGCCTTCACCCTCGACGGCAAACACCTGGCGTTCCTGTCCAACCGCGCCTTCGACCCGGTCTACGACGAGCACGTCTTCGACCTCGCCTTCGTGGTCGGCGCCCGCCCGCACCTGATCACCCTGGCGGCCACCACGCCCTCGCCCTTCGGCCCGCAGCGGCACGGCCGCCCCTTCGAGACCCCGGACAAGGACGAGACCCCGGACAGCGAGGGCACCCCCGCCACCCGCGTCGACCTGGAGGGCCTCGCCGACCGCATCGTGCCCTTCCCGGTGGAGGCGGGCCGCTACTCCACCCTCCGCGCGGCCAAGGACGGCGTCCTGTGGCTGCGCCACCCCGTGCACGGCGTCCTCGGCACCGCCCGCGCCCACCCCGAGGACCCCGACCCGCACACCGAGCTGGAGCGCTACGACTTCGCCCAGCGGCGCCTGGAGCAACTGGCCTCCGACGCCGACCACTTCGAGGTCAGCGGCGACGGCAAGCGCGTCCTGCTGTGGAGCGACGAGCGGCTGCGCGTCGTGCCGGGCGACCGTCGCACCGGCACCGACGACGACGGCGACACCAGCGTCACCGTCGACCTCGCCCGCGTCCGGCAGACCCTGGACCCGGCCGCCGAGTGGCGCCAGATGTACGACGAGACCGGCCGCCTCATGCGCGACCACTTCTGGCGCCCCGACCTGGGCGGCACCGACTGGACGGCCGTCCTCGCCCGCTACCGCCCCCTGCTGGCCCGCCTCGCCACCCACAGCGACCTCACCGACCTGCTGTGGGAGGTGCAGGGCGAACTCGGCACCTCCCATGCCTACGTCATCCCCGCCGGCGGCCACGGCGGCGCCCGGCACGGACTGCTCGGCGCCGACATCTCCCGCCACGAGGACGGCAGTTGGCGCATCGACCGGATCCTGCCCTCGGAGACCTCCGACCCGGACGCCCGCTCCCCGCTCGCCGCACCCGGCGTCGCGGTCCGCCCCGGCGACGCGATCATCGCCGTCGCCGGCCACCCGGTCGACCCGGTGACGGGCCCGGGCCCGCTCCTCGTCGGCACGGCGGGTCACCCGGTCGAACTGACCGTCGCCCCGGCGGGCGGCGGCGAAGTGCGCCACACGGTCGTCGTCCCCCTCGCCGACGAGGAACCCCTGCGCTACCACGCCTGGGTGGCGGACCGCCGCGCCCATGTCCACGCGGCCTCCGCCGGCCGCCTCGGCTACCTCCACGTCCCCGACATGCAGGCCCCCGGCTGGGCCCAGATCCACCGCGACCTGCGCGTCGAGGTCGCCCGCGAGGGCCTGGTGGTCGACGTCCGCGAGAACCGCGGCGGCCACACCTCCCAGCTCGTGGTCGAGAAGCTGGCCCGCCGCGTCATCGGCTGGGACGTCCCGCGCGGCATGCGCCCCACCAGCTACCCCGTCGACGCCCCGCGCGGCCCGGTCGTCGCCGTCGCCAACGAGTTCTCCGGCTCCGACGGCGACATCGTCAACGGGGCGATCAAGGCCCTCGGCATCGGCCCGGTCGTCGGCACCCGCACCTGGGGCGGCGTCATCGGCATCGACAGCCGCTACCACCTGCTCGACGGCACCCTGGTCACCCAGCCGAAGTACGCGATCTGGCTGGAGGGCCAGGGCTGGGACGTGGAGAACCACGGCGTGGACCCGGACGTGGAGGTCGTCCAGCGCCCCCAGGACTGGGCATCGGGCACGGACGCCCAGCTGGACGCGGCGGTGAGGCTGGCGCTTGAGGCCCTGGAAGCGGCACCTGCGAAGACGCCCCCGGGGTTGCCGACTTAGGGGCGCGGGGCCGTATTGACATGCGGCTCCGCCGCGTGGGCGCGAACAACCACAGACCATCCGCACCCGAACGACTACGATTGCCCCCCGTATCGATCACTGGCGAAAGCGAGCGCACGCGTATGGCAGGCGAACCGCAGGACGACTGCCTGTTCTGCAAGATCGTCGCGGGACACGTCCCGGCGACGATCGTCCGCGAGACAGACACCACTGTCGCCTTCCGGGACATAAACCCCCAGGCGCCGACCCACATCCTGGTGATCCCCAAGGTCCACTACCCGGACGCGGCCTCGCTGGGCGCGGGCGACCCGCAGAGCGCGGCCGACGTCCTGCGCGCGATCGGCGAGGTCGCCGCGGAGGAGAAGCTGGAGAGCTACCGCACCGTCTTCAACACCGGTTCCGGCGCCGGACAGACCGTCTTCCACGCCCACGCCCACCTCCTCGGCGGCCGCGGCATGCAGTGGCCCCCCGGGTGACCCACCGTGTCCGTACGTGAACTGGTGGTCCTCGGCACCGCCAGCCAGGTCCCGACCCGGCACCGCAACCACAACGGCTACCTGCTGCGCTGGGACGGCGCGGGCATCCTGTTCGACCCCGGCGAGGGCACGCAGCGCCAGATGGTGCGCGCCGGGGTCGCCGCCCACGACCTGAACCGCATCTGTGTCACGCACTTCCACGGCGACCACTCCCTCGGCCTCGCCGGCGTGATCCAGCGGATCAACCTCGACCAGGTGCCGCACGAGGTCACCGCGCACTACCCGCGCTCCGGGCAGCGCTTCTTCGACCGCCTGCGGTACGCGACGGCCTACCGGGAGACGGTCGGCATCACCGAGGCACCCGTCGCCGCCGACGGCATCCTCGCGGTGACCTCGTCGTACACCCTGGAGGCCCGCAAGCTGTCCCACCCGGTCGAGTCCTACGGCTACCGCCTCATCGAGCCCGACGGCCGCCGCATGCTGCCCGAACGGCTCGCCGCGCACGGGATCGAGGGGCCGGACGTCGGCCGGCTGCAGCGCGAGGGGCGGATCGGGGACGTCGCGCTGGAGGACGTCAGCGAGGTGCGGCGCGGACAGCGGTTCGCGTTCGTCATGGACACCCGGCTCTGCGACGGCGTGCACGCGCTCGCGGAGGGCTGCGACCTGCTCGTGATCGAGTCGACCTTCCTGGACGAGGACGTCGAACTGGCCCTGGAACACGGCCACTTGACCGCCGGGCAGGCCGCCGCCGTCGCCCGGGACGCGGGCGTGCGGCACCTCGTCCTGACCCACTTCAGCCAGCGCTACGCCGAGCCGGAGGAGTTCGAGCGGCAGGCGCGGGCCGCGGGTTTCGAGGGCGAGCTGACCGTGGCGCACGATCTGCTGCGCGTGCCGGTGCCGAAACGGCGCTGACGCGAAACAACGGCAGAGCCCCCGTACGATACGTCGATGCCCCTCCCGAAAGCAGAACTGCACCTCCACATCGAAGGCACCCTGGAGCCGGAGCTGGCGTTCGAGCTGGCCGCCCGCAACGGCGTGACCCTCCCGTACGCGGACACCGACGAACTGCGCAAGGCGTACGACTTCGAGGACCTCCAGTCCTTCCTGAACCTGTACTACGAGCTGATGGCCGTCCTGCGCACCGAGCAGGACTTCGCCGACCTGGCGAACGCCTACCTCGCCCGCGCCGCCGCACAGGGCGTCCGGCACGCGGAGATCTTCTTCGACCCGCAGGCCCACCTCGCGCGGGGCGTGTCCATGGGCACCGTCGTGGAGGGGCTGTGGCGGGCGCTCGGCAGCAGCGAGGAGAACCACGGGATCTCCACCCGGCTGATCCTCTGCTTCCTGCGCGACGAGTCCGCCGAGTCGGCCCTTCGGACGCTCGACGCCGCGAAGCCGTATCTCGACCGGATCACCGGCGTCGGGCTCGACTCCGCCGAGGTCGGGCATCCGCCGGTGAAGTTCCGCGAGGTGTACGAGGCCGCCGCCGCGCTCGGGCTGCGGCGCGTGGCGCACGCCGGTGAGGAGGGGCCGCCGGCGTACATCACCGAGGCCCTGGACGTGCTCGGCGTCGAGCGCGTCGACCACGGGCTGCGCTGCATGGAGGACCCGGCGCTGGTCGAGCGGCTGGTCCGGGAGCGGATCCCGCTGACCCTGTGCCCGCTGTCCAACGTCCGGCTGCGGACGGTCGACACGCTCGCCGACCACCCGCTGCCGGCCATGCTCGACGCCGGCCTCATGTGCACGGTCAACTCCGACGACCCGGCGTACTTCGGCGGCTACGCGGGCGACAACTTCGCGGCCGTGCACCGCACCCTCGCCCTGACCGAGGACCGGCTGCGCGAGCTGGCCCGCAACTCCTTCCTCGCCTCCTTCCTGGAGGACGACGAGGAGCGGCGGGCGCGTTACCTGGCCGAGGTGGAGGCGTACGAGTTCGGGGACGCGATGTCGTAAGCGAGATACCCGGCCGTCACCTTCTTGGTCGCGAACGGCAGAGCTTGTGCACTCGGTCGTTCACACCTCGTCGCGCTCCCGACTGTCCCCTACGACAGGACGGTCACGGGTCGCATCCACCCTCCCACTGGCGGCTGTCAGAGGGAGGGTGCGGGTGCGGTGACGAACACCCAGGCCGAGCGTGCGCGGTCGCGCACGTTGACCCCGGCGACGTGGTCGGCGGGGCCAGCGAGCCCGCACCGACGACAGTGGAAGTGGTCCCGGGTGGGCCGGTTGGCCCGCTCGGTGTGCCCGCAGCGCGGGCAGCGCTGCGAGGTATGGCGCGGGTCCACCTCGAGGAACGGCACCCCGGCCTTCTTGGCCTTGTAGGCGAGGTGTCGTCCGAGCTGGTGGAAGGGCCAGGAGGAGAGGATGCTCCGCTGGTCGCAGCGTAGCCGTACCCGCTCGCGGATCCCGCCGAGTTCCTCGACGGCGACACCGCGACCGGTGCGTTGGGCGACGGACACGATCTCCTTGCTGATCTTGTGGTTCACATGCGTGGCATGGCGGCGCTCCTTCTGTGTGCGGCGGGCGAGGCGGCGGGTGGCCGATCGGGTCTGCTTGGCCTGGAGTTCCGCGCGCTTGCGGGCATGCCAACGCCGGTAGCGGCTCAGACGGCGACCCTGGTAGTTGACGCCGTCGCTGGTCGTGGCCAGGTTCGTGATGCCGCGGTCCACGCCGATCCAGTCAGCGGGCTCGTACACCTCGGGATCCGGGATGTCGCAGGTGGCCACCAGGAACCACTTGCCGCCCCTCTGGACCAGGTCGCTCTCGCCCTTGCGGCAGGTCACGAGCGTCTTGAGCTGGTCGGGCGAGCAGGCGAACCGGAGGTTCTTCATACGCCCGTCCACGGTCCAGATGGAGACGGTGCGTGCGTCGTACTGCCAGGACAAGCAGCGGTCGTCGAACGGCTGGGCTGCCTCCGGGCGGAAGGCGATCGGAGTGCCGACCACCTTGCGGAGCCGCTTGGAGGTGGGCGGGCCCAGGTTCCCCGCCCGCAGATTGGCCTTCAAGGTGGCGTAGGCGTCGACGACCTTCTTCACCGCCCGCACCACCGGTTGCGCGGACAGCCCGAAGGTCGCCTTCAGGTCCGAGTACACCTCTTTCTGGAGACTGTTGCGGTCCTTGAGGTCCTTGGTGAAAGCGACGATGGAGGCGTAGGTGGCGGCCCGGTTGCAGGCGCGCAGGGTTGCGTCGAGTGTCGACGCCTGCTCGGGCGTCGGCAGCAGCTTCACCTGCACTACCAGCTTCACAGCCCTGGACATTAGTGCGGCATGCGCTCACGCAATCGGCATCTGCCCGGCAGTCGCCATAACGGGTGACCTGTTGCCGCCTCATTGACGGGCGCTGTCTGTATATCTAATCTCTGTTCTCATATGTGGAAGACTTCTGTAAAGGGAGATGATCGCGGTGGACGGCGACCCGAGTCCGCAGCAGGTGGCGCGGCACTTGCGGGAGGGCATGACACGGGGTGTGCTGTCCTTCCCGCTCACCGCCTTCCACGACGACGGCTCCCTCGACCCCGACGGCTTCCGTGCCCATGTCGCCGGCCGGCTCGCCGCCGGCCCCGGCGCCGTCTTCCCCGCCTGCGGCACCGGGGAGTTCTTCTCGCTGGACGAGGAGGAGTACCGGACGGTCGTCTCGATCACCGTCGAGGAGGCGGCGGGCCGGGTGCCCGTCGTGGCCGGGACCGGGTACGGCTGGGCGCAGGCCGCCCGGTTCGCGCGGATCGCCGAGGAGGCCGGCGCCGACGCCCTGCTCGCCCTGCCCCACTACCTCGTCGAGGCACCGCAGGCCGGCCTCGCCGCCCAGCTCGCGCAGCTCGCCGCCCGCACCCGGCTGCCGCTGATCGCCTACCAGCGCGGCCAAGTCGCCTACGGCGCCGAGACGCTGAAGCGCATCGCGGACATCCCGAACGTCATCGGCCTCAAGGACGGCCACAGCGACCTCGACCGGCTCCAGCGCCTCACCCTCGCCGCCCCCGACGGCTTCCTCTTCTTCAACGGCGCCGCCACCGCCGAGATCCAGGCCCGCGCCTACGCCACCGTCGGCGTCCCCGCCTACTCCTCCGCCGTGCACGCCTTCGCCCCCGAGATCGCCGGCGCCTTCTTCACGGCGCTCGGCGACGGCGACCGGGGGACCATGGACGAACTGCTGCGGGAGTTCTACGTCCCCCTCGTCGAACTGCGCGACCGCACGCCCGGGTACGCCGTGTCCCTGGTGAAGGCGGCGGCCCGGCTGCGCGGACAGCGCGTCGGACCCGTGCGCGCCCCGCTCACCGACCCCGCGCCCGCCGACCTCGCCGACCTCAAGGCCCTGCTCACCACCGGACTCGACCTCGTAGGAGCCGCCCTGTGACGACCGCGACGACCGCACCGACCCGTGACCTGACCATCGCCGAGGTACGCCTGACGCCGATCCTGGTGGCCGACGCGCCGCTGCTCAACACCCAGGGCGTGCACCAGCCGTACACCCCCCGGCTGATCGTGGAGATCGTCACCGCCGACGGGATCACCGGGCTCGGCGAGACGTACGGCGACACCAAGTACCTGGAGACCGCCCGCCCGTTGGCGGAGCGGCTCACCGGGCGGTCGGTCATGGATGTGAATGGGCTGTTCGCGCTCGACCTCGGCGTGGACGCGTCCCGGGTCCAGGGACAGGTCGACGCGGGCGGGCTGCGCGGGGTGCAGAGCGCCGACAAACTCCGGCTGTCCGTGCTCTCCGCCTTCGAGGTCGCCTGCCTCGACGCCCAGGGCAGGGCGCTCGGCCTGCCCGTGCACGCGCTGCTCGGCGGCAGGCTGCGCGACTCCGTCGAGTACAGCGCCTACCTGTTCTACAAGTGGGCCGGCCACCCGGCGGGCGTCACCGCCGAGCCCGACGACTGGGGCGCCGCCCTCGACCCGGCCGGGGTCGTGGCGCAGGCGCGGACGTTCAAGGACCGCTACGGCTTCACCTCGTTCAAGCTCAAGGGCGGTGTCTTCCCGCCCGACGAGGAGATCGCTGCCGTCCGCGCCCTCGCCGAGGCCTTCCCCGGGCACCCGCTGCGCCTCGACCCCAACGGCGCCTGGTCCGTCGAGACCTCGCTGAAGGTGGCGAAGGAACTCGGCGACGTCCTCGAATACCTGGAGGACCCGACGCTGGGCACCCCGGCGATGGCCGAGGTCTCGGCGGGGACCGACGTGCCGCTCGCGACCAACATGTGCGTGACCACCCTCGGGGAGGTCAAGGAGGCGTTCACGAAGGACGCCGTCCAGGTGGTCCTCTCCGACCACCACTACTGGGGCGGGCTGCGCAAGACCCGCGAACTCGCGGCGATCTGCGCCGCGTTCGGGGTCGGGGTGTCCATGCACTCCAACACCCACCTCGGGATCAGCCTCGCCGCGATGACCCAGGTCGCCGCCACCGTCCCGAACCTGCACCACGCCTGCGACTCCCACTACCCCTGGCAGTCCGAGGACGTCCTCACCGAGCGGGTCGTCTTCGACGGCGGCCGGGTCGCCGTGTCCGACACGCCGGGCCTCGGCGTCACCCTCGACCGCGACGAACTGGAGCGGCTGCACCGCAGGTGGGCCGAGGACGACGGCTCGCTGCGCGACCGCGACGACGCGGCGGCGATGCGGATCGGCGAACCGGGGTGGCGGCAGCCGGTGATGCCGCGCTGGTAGCCCCGGGCCTACGGCGCGCCCCCCGCACACACCCCGCGCACATCCCCTCGTACGCCCCTCGCGCGGAGCGCTCCCTGGTGCACACTGGCCAGACCCGCACCATGTCAGGGAGCGCACCGTGACCGCCTCGCACGCCATCGCCGCAGAGGAACCGGACCACCTCACCCGGGCCGGGAGCCGACGGGCCGACGTCGACCCGCTCGCCGCGCTGCGCGCACCCGGCGATCCGCCCTGGGACGTCTACCTGACCGGCACGGTCTTCCTCGACATCATCTTCACCGGCCTGGACTCGGCGCCCGTGCGCGGCACCGAGTCCTGGGCCCGGGGCATGGGCTCCAGCCCCGGCGGGGTCGCCAACATGGCCACCGCCCTGGCCCGGCTCGGCCTGCGGACCTCCCTCGCGGCGGCCTTCGGCGACGACCACTACGGCGAGTACTGCTGGGACGCGCTCGCGCAGGGCGAGGGCATCGACCTCACGGCCTCACGGACCGTGCCCGGCTGGCACTCGCCGGTGACGGTGTCGATGGCGTACGAGGGCGAGCGGACGATGGTGTCCCACGGGCACGAGCCGCCCTCCGGGGCCGTGTTCCTCCAGGAGGGCGCGCCGGACCGCCCGCCCCGCGCGCGTGCCGCCGTGGCCTCGCTGACGCCGGGCACGCGCGCGCCCTGGATCGCGCAGGCCGCCCGCGAGGGCACCCGGATCTTCGCCGACGTGGGCTGGGACGACACCGGGGCCTGGGACCTGTCGGGCCTCGCCGACCTGGAGCACTGCGAGGCGTTCCTGCCGAACGCGGAGGAGGCGAAGCGGTACACGGGGGCCGGCTGCCCCCGCGTGGCCGCCCACGCGCTGACCGCGTACGTGCCGGTGGCCGTCGTGACCCTCGGCTCGGAGGGGGCGTACGCGGTGGACCGGCGGACGGGGGAGGCGGCGGAGGTGCCCGCGATCGCCGTGGAGGCGCTGGATCCGACCGGGGCGGGGGACGTGTTCGTCGCCGGCTTCGTGACCGGGTCCCTCGCGGGGTGGCCGCTGGCCGACCGGCTGGCGTTCGCGGGGCTGACGGCGGCCCTGTCGGTGCAGGAGTTCGGGGGGTCCCTGTCGGCGCCGGGGTGGTCCGAGATCGGGGCGTGGTGGCGCAGGGTGCAGGCCCTTCCCGGGCAGGATCCGGCGGCCCTGCGGCGGTACGCGTTCCTCGACGGGATCGTCCCGGAGGAACTGGACCGGCCGTGGCCGCTGCGGCGGGCGGTGCCGACGATCGGGTTCCGGCGCTCGGGGTGACGCGGTGACGGGGGCGGGCGGGCTTCCTGCACGCCAGGGAGGCATGCCGTGGAGGCCCGGGAAAAGTCCTACGGCGTTGTCAGCCCTCCGACGTACTCTGGAATCGCGAGGCCGCCCTCAGCCAGGCGGCCGTGACGAGGAGGAAGCGCAGGCCTTCAGAGCCGGCCCATGACACAGACATCCACAGCTCACACCACCCCCGCGCAGGAGCAGGCGAGAGCGCAGTTCACCGTCCCCGCCCAGCACCCCATGGTGACCGTGCTGGGTTCTGGCGACTCCCTCCTGCGCGTCATAGAGAGGGCCTTCCCGGCGGCCGACATCCACGTCCGGGGCAATGAGATCAGCGCGGTCGGCGACCGGAACGACGTCGCCCTCATTGCGCGCGTGTTCGACGAGATGATGCTGGTGCTCCGCACCGGGCAGCCGATGACGGAGGACGCAGTGGAACGCTCGATCGCCATGCTCAAGGCGAGCGAGAACGGGACCAGCGACGGCCCGGAGACCCCGGCCCAGGTGCTGACGCAGAACATCCTGTCCTCGCGGGGGCGGACCATCCGCCCGAAGACCCTCAACCAGAAGCGGTACGTCGACGCGATCGACAAGCACACGATCGTCTTCGGCATCGGCCCCGCCGGTACCGGAAAGACCTACCTGGCCATGGCCAAGGCCGTCCAGGCCCTCCAGTCCAAGCAGGTCAACCGCATCATCCTCACCCGCCCCGCGGTCGAGGCCGGCGAGCGGCTGGGCTTCCTGCCCGGCACGCTCTACGAGAAGATCGACCCCTACCTGCGCCCGCTCTACGACGCGCTGCACGACATGCTCGACCCGGATTCGATCCCGCGGCTGATGGCGGCGGGGACGATCGAGGTCGCGCCGCTCGCCTACATGCGCGGCCGCACGCTCAACGACGCCTTCATCATCCTGGACGAGGCCCAGAACACGAGCCCCGAGCAGATGAAGATGTTCCTCACCCGGCTCGGCTTCGACTCGAAGATCGTGATCACCGGTGACGTGACGCAGGTCGACCTGCCGAACGGCACCAAGTCCGGTCTGCGGCAGGTGCAGGAGATCCTGGAGGGCGTCGAGGACGTCCACTTCTCCCGGCTCTCGTCCCACGATGTCGTACGGCACAAGCTGGTGGGCCGTATCGTCGACGCGTACGAGTTGTACGACAGCAAGCACGGCACCGAGAACGGCACCCACAAGGGCGGCCACGGCAAGTCCGGTGCCAAGGGCTCCAAGGGGAAGTAGACCAGCACGACCATGTCGATCGACGTCAACAACGAGTCCGGAACCGAGGTCGACGAGCAGGCGATCCTCGACATCGCCCGCTACGCACTCGCGCGGATGCGCATCCACCCGCTCTCCGAGCTCTCGGTGATCGTCGTGGACGCCGACGCCATGGAGCAGCTGCACATCCAGTGGATGGACCTGCCCGGGCCGACCGATGTCATGTCGTTCCCGATGGACGAGCTGCGGCCGCCGTCGAAGGACGACGACGAGCCCCCGCAGGGCCTGCTCGGCGACATCGTGCTGTGCCCCGAGGTCGCCGCCAAGCAGGGGGCGGACGCCCCGACGCAGCACTCCATGGACGAGGAGCTCCAGCTGCTCACCGTCCACGGCGTGCTGCACCTGCTCGGGTACGACCACGAGGAGCCCGACGAGAAGGCCGAGATGTTCGGGCTGCAGGCCGCCATCGTCGACGGCTGGCGGGGCGAGCAGGGTCTGACCGGCCCGTCCCCGGCGCCGACGGTCTCGTAAGCGGATCGGTCGTCGTCCGATGTCCCCGCAGATCGTGATCGGCGCGATCGCGCTGGTCGTCGTCGCCTGGCTCGCCGCCTGCGCGGAGGCGGGCCTCGCGCGCGTCTCCAGCTTCCGCGCCGAGGAGGCCGTCAAGGCCGGCCGGCGCGGCAGCGCCGGGCTCGCGCAGGTCGCCGCCGACCCCACCCGCTATCTGAACGTGGCCCTGCTGGTCCGCGTCGCCTGCGAGATGGCGGCCGCGGCCCTGGTGACGTACGCCTGCCTGAAGGAGTTCAGCGCCACCTGGGAGGCCCTGCTGGTCGCCATCGGGGTCATGGTGCTGGTGTCGTACGTCGCGGTCGGCGTGTCGCCCCGCACCATCGGCCGTCAGCACCCCCTCAACACCGCGACGGCGGCGGCGTACGTGCTGCTGCCGCTCGCGCGCGTGATGGGCCCGATCCCGTACCTCCTCATCCTCATCGGCAACGCCCTCACCCCGGGCAAGGGCTTCAGGCGCGGTCCGTTCGCCTCCGAGGCGGAGCTGCGCGCGCTGGTCGACCTCGCCGAGCAGGAGTCGCTGATCGAGGACGAGGAGCGCCGGATGGTGCACTCGGTCTTCGAACTCGGTGACACGCTGGTGCGCGAGGTGATGGTGCCGAGGACCGACCTGATCACCATCGAGCGCTTCAAGACCATCCGCCAGGCGCTGACGCTGGCGCTCCGCTCGGGCTTCTCCCGGATACCGGTCACCGGCGAGAGCGAGGACGACATCGTCGGGATCGTGTATCTGAAGGACCTGGTCCGCAAGACGCACATCAACCGCGACTCCGAGAGCGACGTGGTCTCGACCGCCATGCGGCCCGCCGTCTTCGTGCCCGACACGAAGAACGCCGGTGACCTGCTGCGCGAGATGCAGAAGGACCGCAATCACGTCGCGGTCGTCATCGACGAGTACGGCGGCACCGCCGGCATCGTCACCATCGAGGACATCCTGGAGGAGATCGTCGGCGAGATCACCGACGAGTACGACCGCGAACTGCCGCCCGTGGAGGAGCTCGGCGACGACCGCTACCGGGTCACCGCCCGCCTCGACATCACCGACCTGGGCGAGCTGTACGGGCTGGACGAGTACGACGACGAGGACGTGGAGACGGTCGGCGGACTCCTCGCCAAGGCCCTCGGCCGCGTGCCCATCGCGGGCGCGTCCGCCGAGGTCGAACTCCCCGACGAGCGCCGCCTGAAGCTCACGGCGGAGGCCGCCGCCGGCCGCCGCAACAAGATCGTCACGGTCCTGGTCGAACCCTCCGGGAAGGACGGGCCGGCCACGGAGGAGAAACCCGAGTGACCCCCGAGGAACTGCGCGCCTTCTGTCTGTCGTTCAACGCGGCCGTGGAGGACTTCCCGTTCAATCCGGAGACCTCGGTCTTCAAGGTGCTGGGCAGGATGTTCGCCCTGTCGCACCTCGACGGGCGCCCCCTGACGGTCAACCTCAAGTGCGACCCGGAGGACGCGGTCCGGCTGCGCGCCGAACACGAGGGCCTGATCGTGCCCGGCTGGCACATGAACAAACGGCACTGGAACACCGTGACGGTGGACGGTGAGCTGCCGCCGCGTCTGGTCCGGGAACTGATCGAGGACTCCTACGACCTCGTCGTCGCGGGCCTGCCGCGGGCGGAGCGACTGCGGCTGGACCGGCCGTGATCGCGTGATCGCGTGGTCGGGTCCGTGCCCCGCAGCGGCGGGGTGACGGGAACTTCCCCGCTCGTTCGCGCGTTGCGGAGGAGGACCTGATCGTTCGATGTGTGATGCGGCGGCGGTGCCGTCGTCGGGGGAAGTGGGCAACCCATGGCCATGGTCGGCCTGTTCTGGATCGCCGAGGGTGATGTGTACGTGGGCGCCAAGCCGGCCGGGCCGGCTCCCGGGGTGCGGCTGAGCCCCGGGGGCGTGGTGGCGCTCGGGGACGGACAGGCCGGCCTCCACCTGTGGGAGGACGTGCACGCCCTGACGGTGGCGGACGTTCCCGTGAAGTCGCTGATGCGGCAGGTGAACGCGGTCAAGGACCTGGCGCTGAACACGGTGCTGGAGCTGGCCACGCCCCTCGGCTCGGCCTGGGGGGACGACGCCCCGCCGCTGATGACGGTCCGCGTGGCGGCGTCCGACGGCGAGCACGAGTTGGCCGCCTACTCCGCCGCTGCCGTCGGCTACTCCCAGACCGAGGCCGACCTCTCCCGCGCCCTCCTGGCCCGCCTCACGGAGGGCGCCGCGACGATGGAGACGACGCTGGCGGCGATGTCGCAGTGGGGCCGTGGGTGGGAGGGCGGATCGCCCCGCGGGACGGAGCGGGAGGAGCTGTTGCGGGGGTGGCTGGGGTAGCGCCGCCCGCCCGGTCGGCGGATGCGGTCTCCCGGGCGGTGTTGTCGGCTCGTGGATCTCTAAGCTGGGGGCATGACCGAGAGCAGCGCGCTTGATCCCGAGGACCGCAAGATCGTGACCCTGGCCCGTTCCGCGCGGGCCCGCAACGGTGTGCCCGAGGGGGCGGCCGTACGGGACGAGACCGGGCGGACGTACGTCGCCGGGTCGGTGGAGCTCGCGTCGCTGCGGCTGAGCGCGTTGCGTACGGCTGTCGCCATGGCGGTGGCGTCCGGGGCGACGTCCCTGGAGGCGGCGGCGGTGGTGAGCGAGGCGGAGTCCGTGCCGGCGCAGGATCTGGCCGCCGTGTCCGACCTCGGCGGCCCGCAGACGCCGGTCCTGCTCGCCGGGCCGGACGGAACCGTCCGGAGCACCGTCTCCGCGGGCTGATCCGCGGGCCCGCCCGCCGCTTTCACGGGCCGCGCCGGCCGAACGAAAGGTCGGCTGGAATTCAGCCTTGTTCGGTTCCTGCCCTTGCGCATCAATGGAGCCGTAACTTTCCGACGGACCGTCAGATCCGCATCGCCGTGCAGTGTGCCCGCACCCGCCTGCTCAGGCCTCTTCGTCCGTCGGCCCCCCACATGGCACTCCCCACCATAGGGAAGGGAAGCGGATCTCCATGAGAGGCAAGCGCACGGCAATGGGTGCGGCACTGGCCGCCGGGGCCCTCGCGGTCACCGGTCTCGCCTTCGCACCCTCCGCGGCCGCCGTCACCCCACAGTCGGCGACCATCACCGCGAGCTGCGGCATCTTCGGCGGCGGATCGGCGACGCTGACCGCCACCCAGAGCGGCACCTCGGCCACCATCACCCTCAGTACCTCAGCGATCACCGCGCCGGTCGCGGTGGCCCAGGACTCCATCACCTCCACCCTCACGATGGCCAACTCCGCCGGCGGTTCGGTCGTCTTCAGTGGCACGAAGAACCCCGCCATGGCCGCCGGTGGCTCGGTCAGCGTCGGTCCGCTCCCCGGCACCGTCGCGTCCGGCGACAGCCTCGACGCCTACGGCGGCTCGCTGACGATGGTGATCTTCGGGGTCACCGTGAACTGCACAGCCAGCGGTCCCCAGTCGCCCGGCCCCTTCGTCTTCGACTGACCCCAACTCCCCCGGGTGCCGCAGAAAACTGATGATACGTCAGTTCTCTGCGGCATCTCCATTGACTTCTCACCTCCGCTCCACATCAATGCCCCCTGTCGGCGCAGCCGAGCCGCTGCGCCCGCAACCCTCAGGAGGGGGCTCATGGGTGCCACACCCACAAGCTCACGAAGATCCCCGCGATGGCGCTGGATCTCACTGTTCGGGGCCACCGCGCTCGCGGTCACCGCGGGCGGCGCGCTGGCCTGCCCCGCCGGTGCCGCCGGCACGAACGTGGACTTCGCCACGCACTGCATCCCGCCCGCCGTCGCGGGCCTGCCGCCGATCGACGGCACGACCACCGCCGGTGTCTCGGTGGACAACGCCAGCCCGAAGGTCGGCGACACCGTCACCGTCACGTACACGGTGGTCACGGCAGCCGCGGCCAATCCCACCGACCTCGCCCTGCCCGCCGACATCATGACCCCGACCGGGAAGGTCACCCTCGGCGGCGCACAGACGGGGGACGTGACGGTCGCCGGGCCGAAGAAGAACCCGCCGGTGCCCGGGAAGGCCGCGTTCCCGTCCTTCTCCATGACCGGCACGTTCACCGTCACCAAGCCGGGCCGCATCACCCTCTCGCCCGGCGACTACAACATCCACACCAGCTACATCCTGGAGCTGGACACCCCCTGCACGGTCACCACCCCGCCCGCCCCGGTCTCCGAGACCGTCACGGCGACCAGCGGCACCCCGGCCAACACCCGTACCGTCTCGCTGAGTTCGGCCTCCGGCAACCCGGGCGCGAGCGTCACCGTCACCGGCGGCAACTTCACGCCGGGTGCGAGTGTCACCCTCGCCGGGCGGGCCGGGGACCGGCAGACGGCCGACACGGCCACCGTGACCGCGAACGCGCAGGGCTCCTTCAGCGGGTCCCTCGTCGTCAACGACAAGGCGACGACGGGGATCGTCGCGTACGAGGGCGGCTCCTGGAACGCGGACACGGGCGCCGGGCCCGCCGCCTACGTCGTCAACGACACCACGCCCGTCCCGCCGGGCAGCCAGAAGCTGACGACCAGCGTCAAGGCGGGCACGCTGGCCATGTCCCAGGCCGGGGACTCCGTCGCGCTGTCGGCGGTCGACTTCGGCCAGGGCGGTGCCTCGACCGGCACGCTCCGGACGGTGACCGTCAAGGACTTCCGCGGCGGACCGGCCGGCTGGTCGCTCACCGGCAAGGTCACCGACTTCGGCGGACCCGGCGCGAAGATCGACGCCGGCAGGCTCAGCTGGACTCCCGCCTGCGCGACCAAGGCGGGCAGCCCCAGCACCTGCAAGGCGGGTTCGGCGGGCACCGTGGGCGGCTCGGGAGCGACCCTCGCGCAGACGCCCGACGGCACGCTCACCGGCGGTGAGTTCACCGTCGACGCCGGACTCTCCCTGGACGTACCGGCGTTCACGCCTCCGGGCGCGTACTCCGGCGTGCTCACGCTGACGCTCACCTGAGCGTGCGGGCGTCCGCACCCGCCCGTCCCTCCGTCTCCCGCCCGTGGGGGTCCGCACCCATGCGCAAGCCGTACGTCCTCCTCCTGAGCCTCCTCGGCCTCCTGCTCACCTGGCAGGCCACGCCCGCGCACGCCGCCGACAACGGCAGCTGGTCCGTCTACCCGGTCGCCTCGAAGGTCGCCGCGCGCCCCTACTTCTACCTCTCCGCGGATCCGGGCCAGACCCTCGCCGACGAGGTCGCCGTCCAGAACAAGACCGGCGGCCCGCTCACCTTCCGCCTCTACGCGGCCGACGCCTACAACACCGCCCGCGACGGCGGATTCGCGGTCCGCGGCCCGGCGGAGCGGATGCGCGGGGTGGGCGCCTGGGCGAAACCGGCCACCTCCCAGATCACCGTGCCGGGGCACCGGACCGTCACCGTGCCGTTCACGCTGCGCGTGCCCGACGGGGCAGAGCCCGGCGACCACCCCGGCGCGATCGTCGCGCTCGACGAGCACGTCGACCGCGGCTCCTCCGGCGGCTCTCCCGCCCTCGGTGTGCAGCAGGCCGTCGGCGCCCGCGTCTATCTCCGGGTCGTCGGGCCCACACTGCCCGCCGTGTCCGTGGAACACGTGCGGATCAGCCATCACCAGCCGCTGGTCCCGGGCCTCGGCGCCAGTACGGCGACCGTCTCCTACACCCTGCGCAACACCGGCAACGTCACCGTCGACCCGAAGGTGGAGCTGACGGCACACGGGCTGTTCGGCCGCACGCTGCTCGACCGCGCCCTCACCCGGGTCCCCTCCGAGCTGCTGCCGGGGCAGACGGTACGGCTCACCGAGCCCTGGTCCGGGGCGCCCCAACTCGACCGGGCGGACGTGACGTTGACCGCGAGCGCGCCGGGCACCCGGCAGTCGGCGAGCGCCTCGTTCCTCGCGCTGCCGTGGCTCGCCGTGGCGCTGGTGTTCCTCGCGGGCGTGGCGGCCGGCGTGCTGCTGGTCAGAGCGCGTCGGGGCCGTGTTCGCCGGTCCGCACCCGTACGACGGTCTCCACGGGCACGGACCACACCTTCCCGTCCCCGATCTTCCCCGTCCGCGCGGCCCTGACGACCGCGTCGATCACGGCGTCGGCGTCCGCGTCCTCCACGACGACCTCGATGCGCGCCTTCGGCACCAGGTCGACCCGGTACTCGGCGCCCCGGTACACCTCGGTGTGGCCGCGCTGCCGGCCGTAGCCGCTCGCCTCGGTGACGGTCAGGCCGTGCACGCCCAGCTCCTGGAGGGCGGTCTTGACCTCGTCGAGGCGGTACGGCTTGACGATGGCGGTGATGAGCTTCATGCCTGGCGCTCGACCTTCTGGACGGGGGAGACGGCGGAGGGGACGACGGACGCGCTGACCGGGGCGCCGTGGCCCAGGACGCCGTGATCGTATGCCGTCTCCGCGTGCACCGTAAGGTCCAGGCCGGTGTGCTCCTGTTCCTCGCTCGCCCGCAGGCCCAGCGTCCTGTCGAGCAGCTTGCCGAGCCCGTACGTCACCGTGAAGGCGTACACCGCGACGACCACCACGGCGAGCAGCTGCCTGCCGAGCGGGGCGAGTCCGCCGCCGTAGAGGAGGCCCTCGGCGCCGCCGGTCATCGCCTTGTCGGCGAACAGCCCGATCAGGAGCGTGCCGATGATGCCGCCGACCAGGTGGACGCCGACGACGTCGAGGGAGTCGTCGTAGTTCAGCCGGAACTTCCAGCTCACCGCGGAGGAGCAGACGACGCCCGCGGCCAGGCCCACGACGAGGGCGCCGAGCAGGGAGACCGTGCCGCAGGAGGGCGTGATCGCGACGAGACCGGCCACCGCGCCGGAGGCGGCGCCGAGGGTGGTCGGGTGGCCGTCACGCCGGTGCTCCACGAAGAGCCAGCCGAGCAGGCCCGTGCAGCCGGCGGCCATGGTGTTGAGGAAGGCGGCCGCGGCCAGGCCGTTCGCGCCGAGCGCGCTGCCCGCGTTGAAGCCGAACCAGCCGAACCAGAGCAGACCGGCGCCGAGGATCACCATGGGCAGGTTGTGCGGGCGCATGGCGTCCTTCTTGAACCCGAGCCGGGGCCCGAGGACCAGGCACAGGGCGAGACCGGAGGCGCCGGAGGTGATCTCGACGGGCAGACCGCCCGCGAAGTCGAGCGCGCCGAGCCTGTCCGCGATCCAGCCGCCGGGGCCCCAGACCCAGTGGGTGACGGGCACGTATACGACGAGGGCCCAGACGGGGACGAGGACCAGCCACGCCGAGAAGTTCGTCCGGTCGGCCACCGCGCCGCTGATCAGGGCGGCGGTGATGATCGCGAAGGTCAGCTGGAAGGTGGCGAAGAGGAGGGTGGGGACCGTGCCGTGGACGCTGCCCGGGCCGAGGCCGCGCATGCCGGCGTGGCCGAGCCCGCCGATCAGTCCGCCGAACGCGTCGTTCCCGAAGGCGAGGGAGTAGCCGGCGGCCAGCCAGACCACGGTGACCAGGGCGATCGACACGAAGCTCATCATCAGCATGTTGAGGACGCTCTTCGTGCGGACCATGCCGCCGTAGAACAGGGCGAGACCCGGCGTCATCAGCAGGACGAGGGCGGTCGCGGCGAGGAGCCAGGCGGTGTCGCCGGTGTTCACGGTGTGAACCTGGGGCGCGGCGGAGAGGGGCACGGGCGTCTCCAACGGGGTGGGGGCTGCGTCAGAGGGTCACCGGCGCGCGTTTCCGGTCGTGTACGGGTGTGTTTCCGTGACGTTTCATTGCCTGAGGGTTACCGAAACCTCACGGTGCGGCGGGGGGTCGTGGATCAGGGACAATGAACGGCATGAGCGTGCGTACCCAGTCATCCGAGCAGTCGGCCGAGGCCGTCCACCGTGCCGGCTTCGCCTGCTTCGTGGGCCGCCCGAACGCGGGCAAGTCCACCCTCACGAACGCTCTGGTGGGGCAGAAGGTGGCGATCACGGCGAACCAGCCGCAGACCACGCGGCACACCGTGCGGGGCATCGTGCACCGGGAGGACGCCCAGCTCATCCTGGTCGACACCCCTGGGCTGCACAAGCCGCGCACGCTGCTCGGCGAGCGGCTGAACGACGTCGTACGCACCACCTGGGCCGAGGTGGACGTGATCGGCTTCTGCCTCCCGGCGAACGAGAAGATCGGCCCGGGTGACCGCTTCATCGCCAAGGAGCTGGCGGGGATCAGGAAGACCCCGAAGGTCGCGATCGTCACCAAGACGGACCTGGTGGACTCCAAGACCCTCGCCGAGCAGCTGATCGCGATCGACCAGCTGGGCAAGGACCTGGGCATCGAGTGGGCGGAGATCGTGCCGGTGTCGGCGGTGGGGGACAAGCAGGTGAGCCTGCTGGCCGACCTCCTGATCCCGCTCCTGCCCGAGGGCCCGGCGCTCTACCCCGAGGGCGACCTCACCGACGAGCCCGAGCAGGTCATGATCGCCGAGCTGATCCGCGAGGCCGCGCTGGAAGGCGTCCGTGACGAGCTGCCGCACTCCATCGCGGTGGTCGTCGAGGAGATGCTCCCGCGCGAGGACCGTCCGGCGGACAAGCCGCTGCTGGACATCCACGCCAACGTCTACATCGAGCGCCCCAGCCAGAAGGGCATCATCATCGGCCCCAAGGGCAAGCGCCTGAAGGAGGTCGGCATCAAGTCCCGCAAGCAGATCGAAGCGCTGCTGGGTACGCCGGTCTTCCTCGACCTGCACGTGAAGGTGGCCAAGGACTGGCAACGCGACCCGAAGCAACTGCGCAGGCTGGGTTTCTAGTCCGCTTTCCCATCTGCCTGCCCGTCTCGGTCGGCTGAGCAGTACCGCCATGGGGCTGCGCTTCGGACCCTGGGTGGCTGGTGCGCATCGAGGTGTTGCTGGGCACGTCGGCCGCGCGGCGGTGGCCGCACGTCGATGCAGCCTCGATCTGCACGTGAAGGTGGCCAGGGACTGGCAACGCGACCCGGAGCAACTGCGCAGGCTGGGTTTCTAACCAGTGGTGGCCTGCGGGGTCATGTCCTGCAACCCCACCACCCGCAGCAGCTGGAGTCGTTCGTAGGAGTCCGTTCCCGGGCGGGCTGTGTGGACGACGAGGAGGTGGTGGTGCTCGTGGCTGAGCATGACCTCGCAGTCCAGGTCCAGCAGGCCGACCAGCGGGTGCTGGAAGCGCTTGGTCGCCCGGTGGCGCGGGGCCACCTCGTGTTCGTCCCAGAGCCGTGCGAACTCCTCGCTGGTGGAACGGAGTTCGGCGACCAGGTCGGCCGGTTCCGGGTCGTCGGGACGGGCGGCGGCCACCGCGCGCAGGTTGGCCACCGAGGCGCGTGCGTGCGGCTCGTGGTCCTCCGCCGGGAACAGTGAGCGCGCGGCCGGGTCCAGGAAGAAGCGGCGCACCAGGTTCCGTTCCGGCCGGGGGCGGGACATCACGTCGCCGACCAGCGCCTTGGCCATCGCGTTCTGGGCCAGGACCTCTCCGCAGTCGTTCACCAGCTGCGCCGGGGTGTCGTACAGGCGGTCCAGGATCAGCAGCAGGCCGGGCCGGACATGCGTCGACGCCGTCTCGCGGCGCGGCGGCTCCTCGCCGACCAGATGGAACAGATGGTCGTGCTCGGCGTCCGTGAGGCGCAGCGCACGCGCCAGCGCCGTCAGCATCTGGCGGGACGGACGCGGGCCCCGGGACTGTTCGAGCCGGGTGTAGTAGTCGACCGACATGCCCGCCAGCGACGCCACCTCCTCCCGGCGCAGGCCGGGCGTACGGCGCCGGGCGCCCAGGGTGAGGCCCACGTCGGCGGGGTTCAGACGGGCACGGCCGCGGCGCAGGAAGTCGGCGAGTTCGCTCCGGTTCACCCCTCCAGCGTGCGGCAGCCCGCCCGGCTTATCCAGGGACTGCCGATCCCCTGATCGGGAGGTCTCTACCGGCCGCCCCCGCGCCGTCCCACCGTGGTGGTGAACACGGCGAACAGCGAGGAGACGAACATGCTGACACTGGTGACCGGTACGACAGGGCAGGTCGGGCGGCGCTTCGTGCCCCGGCTGCTGGCGCAGGCCCGGCCGGATGAGCAGGTGCGGGTCCTGGTCAGGGACGCCTCCCGCGCGGACCGCTTCGCCGATCTCGGCGCCGAGGTCGTGCTCGGCGATCTGCGGGACGAGGACGTGCTCGGCAAGGCCGTCGCGGGCGTGGACGCCGTCGTGAACGTCGCCGCCGCCTTCCGCGGGGTGCCCGACGAGGAGGCCCGGGCCGTCAACCGGGACGCGGCCGTGGCCCTGGGCCGGGCCGCGCAGGCCGCCGGTGTGCGGCGGTTCGTGCAGGTCAGCACCGGGCTCGTGTACGGCACCGGGCGCGGCAGGCCGCTGGTCGAGGAGGACGAGAGCCGGCCCGGCGGGTCCATGTGGGGCGCCTATCCCGAGTCCAAGGCGGCGGCCGAGCGGGAGCTGCTCGCACTCGACGGCCTGGACCTGCGGATCGGCCGGCTCCCCTTCGTCTACGGCGAGGGCGACCCGCACCTCGCCGACTCGCTGCGCTGGGCCGCGCACTGGGCGCCGGCCCAGCGGCTGCACATGGGCCACCACGCCGACGTCGCCCAGGGCCTGTTCCGCCTGCTGTACGCACCGGCGGTGAACGGCCCCGTGCACAACATCGCCGACGACACCCCCGTCACGGCGGTCGACCTGCACCAGGTCAACGGCGCCGAACCGCCCGAGGGCATGGACACCCGGACGGACCCCGACCCGTGGCTCGTGATCATGTCCACCCAGAAGATCCGCCGCGACCTCGGCTACCGGCCGCTCTACCCGAGCGTCTGGTCCGCCCGCGACGCCGGCGCCCTGTAGCCCGCTCGCCCTGCCCCGCTCACTGCACCCCGCGTATCCGGCCCACCAGCACCGCCCCCGCCAGCCCGATCACCGCCGCCACCAGGTACAGCACCCGGTATCCGCCCAGGTACGTCACGATCGGCGCGGCGAGGGCGGGGGCGGCGACCTGGGGCAGGGCGTTGGCCACGTTGATCACCCCGAGGTCCTTGCCCCGGTCCAGGGCCGTCGGCAGCACGTCCGTCATCAGCGCGAAGTCGACCGAGGTGAACACGCCGAAGCCGATCCCGAGGACCGCCGACGCGACGATCGCGCCGGGCCAGGTCTGCCACCCGGCCAGCGCCGCCGTCGCCACCGCCATCAGCACCCCGGACCAGACGACGAACGGCTTGCGCCGGCCCGCCCGGTCCGACCACACCCCGCCCGCCACCACGGTCGCCACCAGCGTCAGGCTGTTGACGGCCGTCAGGATCAGCACCCCCTGGCCGGGGTCGGGGTAGCGCAGGCGGTCGCGCAGGTAGTACAGCAGGTAGAGCAGCACGAGTGAGTTGCTGAGGTTGATCAGGAACCGGGTCAGCCACGCCCAGCCCAGGTCCGGATACCGGCGCGGGCTCAGCCAGAACCCCGCCAGGAACGCCCGCCAGGACCACGGCGGGCGGTCCCGCGCGGACAGCCGCAGATCCGGATACCGCAGGACGTACGGCAGCACGCCCGCCACCGTGCACACCGCGCACGCCACGTACCCGGCGCCGATCCCGCCGGCCGCCGTCGCGAGGCCCGTGCCGCCGACCACGCCCAGGATCTGCGCGGCCCCCAACCAGCCGCCCACCGCGCCCCGTTGGCGCCTCGGCACCCGGTCCGGAACGGCCGCCGTGACCGCCGCGAACGCCGCGTTCAGGGTGAGCTGCACCAGGCACCAGCCCGCCGCCAGCGACCACACCCCGCCGGCCCGCGCGAGCAGCAGCAGCGACAGCGCCCCGCCCGCCGCCCCGGCCACGATCCACGGCGTACGGCGGCCCCGGCGGGCGGTCGTCCGGTCCGACAGGGCGCCGAAGAAGGGGTTCGCGACGAGCGACACCAGCGCGCCGATCCCGGTCACCCAGGCCAGCATCGTCTCCTTCGACATCCCGGAGCCGGGCGCGAAGTCCTTGGCCTGGGAGGCGAGCAGGATCTGCAGCGGGCCGAACCAGCCCACCCAGATCGCCCCGTTGGCCAGCGACAGTGCCGCCGTCCAGCCCCGGCCGACCGGCTCCACCGGCTCCGACAAGGAGGCCGGGGGCCGGACCGGCTCCGGCACCGTGGTCATCCCGGCGCCGTCAGCCCTGGTTCCGGAGCACGTCCCGGAACCAGTGGTAGGAGGCCTTCGGGGTGCGCTCCAGCGTGGTGTAGTCGACGTGCACCAGGCCGAAGCGGCGCGCGTAGCCCTCCGCCCACTCGAAGTTGTCCATCAGCGACCACACGAAGTAGCCGCGCACGTCCACCCCGGCCGTGAGCGCGGTGTGCAGGGCGCGCAGATGGCCGTCCAGGTAGGCGATGCGGTCCTGGTCGTCGAGGCCCTCGTACGAGCAGCCGTTCTCGGTGATGACGATCGGCGGGAGCCGGTCGCCGTAGCGGTCGCGGAAGCCGGTCAGCAGCTCGGTCAGGGCCTCCGGGACGACCGGCCAGCCGAAGTCGGTCGTCGGCCGGCCCTCTATCTCCCGTACGGAGAAGGGGAGTTCGGCCGGGAGGGCGAGTCCGCCGTACTCGCTGTCCGTGCCCCCGGGGGCGCCCACCCGGGTCGGCGCGTAGTAGTTGATCCCGTACCAGTCGACGGGCTCGGCGATGACCTTGAGGTCGGCCGAGACGTCGTGGCCCGGCATCAACTCGCCCATTCCGTCCGGGTATTCGCCGAGGATGACCGGCTCGGCGAACAGGCGGTTGAGGAGGACGTCGTAGAAGCCCGCCGCCTCCAGGTCGGCCGGTTCCTCGGACGCGGGCCAGGTGGGGCCGTGGGAGTTGGCGATGCCGATGTCGCCCGCCCCGGCCGCGCGCAGGGCCCGTACCGCGAGACCGTGGGCGAGGAGCTGGTGGTGGGCGACCGGGAGCGCGTCGAACAGGAGCCGCCTGCCCGGGGCGTGGGCGCCCAGGGCGTGCCCCAGCAGGGTGTGTTCGGCGGGCTCGTTGAGGGTGATCCACTTCGGCACCCGGTCGCCCAGGCGCTCGGCGACCACGCTCACGTGGTCGGCGAACCGGGCCGCCGTGTCGCGCGCCAGCCAGCCGCCCGCCTCCTGAAGCGAGACGGGCAGGTCCCAGTGGAAGAGGGTGGGCACGGGCCGGACGCCCGCCGCGCACAGCTCGTCCACCAGACGGTCGTAGAAGTCCAGCCCGCCGGGGGAGTTCACCCGCGGCCAGGAGACCGAGAAGCGGTACGCGCCCACGCCCAGGCCGGCGAGGAGGGCGACGTCCTCGGGGTAGCGGTGGTAGTGGTCGCAGGCCACCGCCGCCGTCGAGCCGTCCTTCACCCGGCCGGGCTCGGCCGTGAACACGTCCCACACGGAACGCTCGCGTGCGTCGGCCGCGCCCTCGATCTGATGGGCGGACGTCGACACGCCCCACAGGAAGCCGTCGGGGAACCGGGGTATCGGGTCACCTGCGTCAGTCGCCATGGCCGGGATCATCCTTACCCCCGGTAACGGAAGTCAATGCCCCGGCGGCAACCGCCGTCTACGCCCCTTCCTTCAGCAGCCGGGTCACCAACTCCCGCTGGTCCTCGGTGAGTCGGGGATCGGCCGCGTACACGGTGCGGCCGTCCACGGTGATCTCGTACCGGAAGCCGTCCGGGACGCCGGCGGGCGGGGCGCCCGGGCCGGACGCGAGGACGCGCTCGGCCAGGGCCTGCCACTCGGCGGCGTCGGGCCGGGCCGAGGTGTCCACCTCGGCCCGGCGCTCGATCCCCGCGAAGCCGCCCGTGCGTCGAATCTGGATGCGCATGGGTCCGTGTCTAGTACGGAACGCCGCCGGCCGCACTACGACGTGTGCACTCCGACCTGTTCCCACGCCTTCTTGACGGCCTCCAGTTCGTCCCCGGTGCCGAACAGCGTCTGGGCCGCCTGCACCGTCAGCCTGGCGAAGTCGGTGAACTGCGCGCCCGACGCCAGCTCGCCGCCGGTGAGCACGGCGTACCAGATCCGCCCGGCCTTCTCCCAGGCGTTGCCGCCGATGGCCGTGGCGAGCAGGTAGAAGGCGTGGTTCGGGATGCCGGAGTTGGTGTGGACGCCGCCGTTGTCGTCGCTGGTGTCCACATAGCCCGCCATGGTCGCGGGCTGCGGGTCCTTGCCGAGCCTCGGGTCGTCGTACGCGGTGCCCGGGGCCTTCATCGAGCGCAGCGCCGTGCCGTGGACGCCGGGGGCGAGCAGGCCCTCGCCGATCAGCCAGTCGGCCCGGTCGGCGCTCTGGCCCAGCGAGTACTGCTTGATGAGGGACCCGAAGACGTCCGAGACCGACTCGTTGAGGGCGCCGGACTGGCCCTCGTAGTCCAGGTTCGCGGTGTACTGCGTGACGCCGTGGGTCAGCTCGTGGCCGATGACGTCGATGCTGCTGGTGAAGTCGACGAAGACCTGGCCGTCGCCGTCCCCGAAGACCATCTGGTCGCCGTTCCAGAAGGCGTTGTCGTAGCCGGTCTGGTAGTGCACGGACGCGTTGAGCGGCAGCCCGTGGCCGTCGATGGAGTCCCGCTGGTACGCCTTCAGGTAGAGCTCGAAGGTGGCGCCGAGGCCGGCGTAGGCGCGGTTGACGCTGGCGTCCTGCACCGGGTCCTGGCCCTCGGCGCGGACCTCGGTGCCGGGCAGGTCGCTGCCGTGCCCGGCGTCGTAGATCGTGCGCTTCGGCTTGCTGCCGGCCGGGGCGGCGCCGGCGGCGGCGCCCCGGGTGCGGACCGCGGTCTCGCGGCGGCGGGTGCGCAGCGCGGAGTCGTGCTCCAGGGTGCGCTGCGCGCGTTCGGCGATGGCGGAGTCCTCGTGCCGGGCGAGCCGGTCGAGGATGTGCGGCGGCACGATCGTGCAGAAGACGGGCTGGAAGCCCCCGTTGGTCGTCATGACAAAATGCTGGCATTGTGTGACGCCAGTGTCACTACCCGCAACCGTGATTGGTGAAATATCGGGACGCCCGGCCACCCTCCGTAGTCGGAAGTGGTATGGCGCACTTTTTGTCCCTTTTATTCGTGCGGTCCCGCATACTGATACAGGCCCTCGTACCCGGCGCGGCTCGGCTAGGCTGCGGAGCATCATGCGTTTCGGGCTGCTTCTTCTTAGCTGCCGCGGCGAGGGCCTGTAGTCCAGGTCGACTCCCTCCCCGCGGAGCTTCGTGTTGCGTCGTCGGCCGTCCTTCCGGACACCCTGAGGAGCCCACGCACCATGGTCAACCGCCAGCAGCCCAGCACCATGCCGATCCACAAGTACGGCCGCTACGAGCAGGTCGACATCCCGGACCGCACCTGGCCGGAGCAGCGGATCACCGTCGCCCCCCGCTGGCTCTCCACCGATCTGCGCGACGGCAACCAGGCCCTGATCGACCCGATGTCGCCCGAGCGCAAGCGCCGGATGTTCGACCAGCTGGTCGCGATGGGCTACAAGGAGATCGAGGTCGGCTTCCCCGCCTCCGGCCAGACCGACTTCGACTTCGTGCGCTCGATCATCGAAGAAGAGGGCGCGATCCCGGACGACGTCACGATCTCCGTGCTGACCCAGGCCCGCGAGGACCTGATCGAGCGGACCGTGGAGTCCCTGAAGGGCGCCAAACGGGCCACCGTCCACCTGTACAACGCCACCGCGCCGGTCTTCCGCCGGGTCGTCTTCCGCGGCTCCAAGGACGACATCAAGCAGATCGCCGTCGACGGCACCCGCCTGGTGATGGAGTACGCCGAGAAGCTGCTGGGCCCCGAGACGGAGTTCGGCTACCAGTACTCGCCGGAGATCTTCACCGACACCGAGCTGGACTTCGCGCTGGAGGTCTGCGAGGCGGTCATGGACGTCTACCAGCCGGGCCCGGGCCGCGAGATCATCCTCAACCTGCCCGCCACCGTGGAGCGTTCGACCCCGTCCACGCACGCGGACCGCTTCGAGTGGATGAGCCGCAACATCTCCCGCCGCGAGCACGTCTGCATCTCCGTCCACCCGCACAACGACCGCGGCACGGCCGTCGCGGCCGCCGAGCTGGCGCTGATGGCCGGCGCCGACCGCGTCGAGGGCTGCCTGTTCGGACAGGGCGAGCGCACCGGCAACGTCGACCTGGTCACCCTGGGCATGAACCTGTTCTCCCAGGGCGTCGACCCGCAGATCGACTTCTCCGACATCGACGAGATCCGTCGCACGTGGGAGTACTGCAACCAGATGGAGGTCCACCCGCGCCACCCGTACGTGGGCGACCTGGTCTACACGTCCTTCTCCGGCTCCCACCAGGACGCCATCAAGAAGGGCTTCGACGCCATGGAGGCCGACGCGAAGGCCAAGGGCGTCACGGTCGACGACATCGAGTGGGCGGTGCCGTACCTGCCGATCGACCCGAAGGACGTCGGCCGCTCCTACGAGGCCGTCATCCGGGTCAACTCGCAGTCCGGCAAGGGCGGTATCTCCTACGTCCTGAAGAACGACCACAAGCTGGACCTGCCGCGCCGCATGCAGATCGAGTTCTCCCGGCTCATCCAGGCGAAGACGGACGCCGAGGGCGGCGAGATCACGCCGAAGGAGATCTGGGCCGTCTTCCAGGACGAGTACCTGCCGAACCCGGACAACCCGTGGGGCCGCATCCAGGTCAGGACCGGCCAGTCCACCACGGACACCGACGGCGTCGACGCGCTGACGGTCGAGGCCACGGTCGACGGCGAGGACACCGTCCTGACCGGTACCGGCAACGGTCCGATCTCGGCCTTCTTCGACGCCCTGGAGTCCATCGGCGTCGACGTACGCCTGCTGGACTACCAGGAGCACACGATGAGCGAGGGCGCCTCCGCGCAGGCCGCCTCCTACATCGAATGCGCGATCGACGGCAAGGTCCTGTGGGGGATCGGCATCGACGCGAACACGACGCGTGCGTCGCTGAAGGCGGTCGTCTCGGCGGTCAACCGCGCGGCCCGCTGATCCCTCTGACCGGGGGTTTCGACGCCCCGACCGCTGTATACGGCGGTCGGGGCGCCGCCGTTTTCGGCCACTGTGCCGGGCAGGTAACAGAAAGGTCTCTTCCGGGGTACTGACTCAGCCTCCGTGATGTGGCTAACATCACGCCAGCACGGCGATGTTGCCGCGCGGTTACGGAGGTGCGACGTGCTGCCAGTACGGGGACGAAACGGCCGGGTCCTGCGCCTCCTCGGCGCGCGCACCGCATGGACGCCCGTGGGCGACGGCGAGTTCTACTGCCCGGGCTGCGGGGGCGACCGCAACTACCAGCGGCTCACCGGCCGTCGCCGGCTCACCTTGCTCGGGCTGCCGCTGCTGGCGCGCGGGACGGCCGGACCGGTCGTGGAGTGCGCGGCGTGCGCCGAGCACTACGGCACCGACGTCCTCGACCACCCCACCACCCGCCGTTTCTCCGCGATGCTCCGCGACGCCGTGCACACCGTCGCCCTCGCCGTGCTCGCCGCGGGCGGCACCGGTTCCCGTACGGCCCTGGAGAGCGCCGCCGCCGCGGTCCGCGCGGCCGGCTTCGAGGACTGCACCGAGGACCGGCTGGCCGCCCTGGTCGAGGCCCTCGCCGCCGACACCGGCCGGGTCTTCGAACAGCCCTGCGGCGCGAGCCTGACGATAGAGCTGCACGAGGCCCTGGACCCGCTCGCCCCGCACCTCGCCCCCGCCGGCCGCGAGTCCCTGCTCCTTCAGGCCGCCCGCATCGCGCTGGCCGACGGCCCCTACACCCCGGCCGAGCGCGACGCCCTCACCACGGTGGGCGCCGCCCTGACCATCTGCGCCCCCGACGTCACCCGCCTGCTGGCCGCGGCACGGACGACCCCCTCCTGACGGGCACGGGCACGGGCACAAGCACAGGCTCGGTCGCGTTCACGGCCGCCGGATGAGACCGAGGTCGGTGGCCGCGGCGACGGCGGCGGTGCGGGAGTCGACGCCCAACTTGGCGTAGACGCGGGCCAGATGGGACTTGACCGTGCCCTCGGTGAGGTGGAGCCGGCGGCCCACGGCCTGGTTGGACAGCCCCTCGGCGACCAGGGCGAGCACCTCGGTCTCGCGCCGGGTCAGTGACGTGCCGGGGGCGCGCAGCCGGTTCATGAGCCGGTCCGCGACCGCGGGCGCCAGCGCGGTACGGCCGGCGGCCGCCGAGCGCACGGCCGCGGCCAGCTCCTCCGGGGGAGCGTCCTTGAGCAGGTAGCCGGTGGCACCGGCCTCGATGGCCGGGAGGGTGTCGGCGTCGGAGTCGTAGGTGGTGACGATCACGACCCGGGGGGCGCCCGGCCGCGCGGTGATCGCGGCGGTGGCCTCCGCCCCGCCCATCCCCGTGCCGAACCGGAGGTCCATCAGCACGACGTCGACGTCACCCGCCCCGGCCCGGACGACGGCCTCCTCGGCGGTGGCCGCCTCCGCCACGACCACGAGCCCCGGCTCGGTCTCCAGCACGGCCCGCAGCCCGGCCCGCACGACCGGGTGGTCGTCGGCGAGGAGCAGCCGGACGGGGAGGTCCGTGTGGTCGGCGGGGCCGGTGTGGCCGGTGGGATCCGGGTGGGCGGTCACGGGCGGGCCTTCGTCTCGGCGGGCAACTGCCGCGGCGGCGGCCGCGATGTCGGTGCGGGCGGGCCGGGGGAGGTCCGTGTGGTCGGTGGGGCCTTGGTGGTCGGTGGGGTTCGGGTGGGCGGTCACCGGTGGGCCCCGGTCTCGGCGGACGTGGTCCCGGCGTCGGCGGTCCGGGTCCGCGTGAGCGGGAGCCGGGCGGTCAGGGTGGTGCCGTGGCCCGGGGCGGAGTCGACGGCCAGGGTGCCGCCCAGGGCGCGGATGCGGGCGTGCATGGCGGCCAGGCCGAAGCCGCCCGTCTCCGGGTCGGGCGCGGGCAGCCGGCCGGGCTCGAAGCCGGCGCCGTCGTCGACGACCGTGAGGACGGCCTCGTCGTCGAGGCGGCCGAGGGTGACCTCCACGGCGGTCGCGCCCGCGTGGCGGACGGTGTTGGCGAGCGCGGACTGGGCGATGCGCAGCAGGGCCACCTCGTGTGCGGTCGGCAGGGCGAGCGGCGCACCGACCGGGCGGAACCGGGCGGTGAGCCGGTGCCGGGTGCCGGTGGTGGCGCACAGCCGCTCCAGCGCGTCCGGCAGGGTGCTGCCCTCCAGGGCGGGCGGGGCGAGGGCGGCGACGAAGCGGCGGGCCTCGGCGAGGCTGTCCACCGCGGCCTGGCGGGCCTGGCCGACGTGCCGCGCCGCGCTCTGCGCACCGTCGGGCAGGGTCCGCTCGGCGGCCCGCAGCAGCAGCTGGATGCTGGACAGGCCCTGCGCGAGGGTGTCGTGGATCTCGCGGGCCAGCCGCTCGCGCTCGGCCAGCACTCCCGCGGTGTGCTGGGCCTCGGCCAGGTCGGCGCGGGTGGCGGTGAGTTCCTCGATCAGGCGCCGGCGCCGCTCGCTCTCCCGGTACAGCGCCTGGTATCCCCAGACCACCGCGACCGCGACGGCGGCCCCGAGCGCCGGACCGATCGCCATGGCCGCGCTGAAGCCGCCCTGATGCGCGGCGAACGCGGCGATCGCCGCGCCCGCGGTCGCGGCCACGGCGGCCAGGCCCGAGCGGCGCGGCAGCAGATGGAGCTGGAGGAAGTACAGCGGGAAGGCCACCCACACGCCGTCGGCGGACAGCGCCAGCAGCACCAGCCACGCCGCGCCGACGGCCGCCAGCCACCAGGCGGCGGCCCGCCGGTCGCCGCGGACCCGGGGCAGCAGCGGGCCCGCCGCGTACACCAGAGCGCACCCGGCGGCCCCGGCGAGGGTCGGCGCGGCGTGCGGCCGGCCGTCGGTCACGGCCCGGACGGCGGCGAGCGCGAGCAGGCCGACGACGAGCAGGTGCAGGCACCAGGACAGGGCCCGGGTGGTCGGGGTCAGGGCGGGGGCGGCGGTGTTCACGGTCGTACCAGCGTGGTTCACAGTCCCCCCAGGGTACGGAGACGAGCCACGGCCCGGCCTCTGTCGAAAGTTGCAATCCGGGCACCGCCGTTCGATCCGCGAAGTGACCTCCGTCGCCAGATGCCTGCGGCGGGCGCGGGCGGCGACGGTGGAGGCACACTCCGTCCACCTCCGCAGAGAGCAGTCGCAGCCGTGTTCGTCGCCTGGAGAGACCTGAGGTTCGCCAAGGGCCGGTTCGCCCTGATGGGGACCGTCATCACCCTGATCACCCTGCTGGTCGGGCTGCTGTCCGCACTGACCGCCGGTCTGGGCCGGCAGAACATCTCCGCGATCACCGGCCTGCCCGCCGACCGGATCGCCTTCGCCGCCCCCGGACCGGGGCGGAGCCTGTCGTACGGCGACTCCACCGTCACCGCCCGGCAATGGCAACGGTGGGCCGAGGTGCCCGGCGTCTTTCGCGCCGAACCGCTCGGGATCACCACCACCAAGGCCACCGCGGGCGACCGGAGCACCCCCGTCTCCGCCTTCGGTGTCCGCCCCGGCTCCCGCCTGGCCCCCGACGGCGCCGCGATCCACGACCGTACGGCGGTGCTGTCCACCACCGCCGCCGCCGGCCTCGGCGGCCTCGCACCCGGCGACACCTTCACCCTGGCCGGCCGGAAGCTGACGGTGGCGGCCGTGGCGGGCGACGCCTCCTTCAGCCACACCCCCGTGATCTGGACCGGCCTCAGCACCTGGGGGAGCGTGGCGCCTCCCGGCGCCGCCGGTGCCGGAGCGACGGCGACGGTGATCGCCCTGGACACGACCGGCGGCGCCGATGTCGCGGCCGCCGACCGGGTCATCGGCACCAGGACCGTCACCAAGGACGGCTCGCTCTCCGCGATCGGCTCCTACGCCTCCGAGAACGGCTCCCTCCAGCTGATGCGCGGCTTCCTGTTCGCCATCTCCGCGCTCGTCGTCGGCGCCTTCTTCACCGTCTGGACCATCCAGCGCGGCGGCGACATCGCCGTCCTGAAGGCGCTCGGCGCCTCCACCGCGCACCTGCTGAGGGACGCCCTCGGCCAGGCCGCCGCCCTGCTCGTCGGCGGCACGCTCCTCGGCACCGGCATCGCCGCCGCGCTCGGCGCCCTCGTCGTACCGGACACGGTGCCCTTCCTCCTCACCCCCGCCACCGTCCTCGCCCCCGCCGCCGTCATGATCCTGCTCGGCGCGCTCGGGGCCGCCCTGTCCGTCCGCCGCATCACCTCGGTGGACCCGCTGACCGCCCTGGGGAGCGCCCGATGAGCCTCGACCTGTCCGACGTCACCCTCACCTACCCCGACGGCGACGACCGCCTGACCGCCCTCGACCACGTCACCCTGCACGTGCCCAGGGGCACCCTGACCGCCGTGGCCGGGCCCTCCGGCTCCGGCAAGTCCAGCCTCCTCGCCGTCGCCGCCACCCTCGTCACGCCCGACGCCGGCACGGTCAGCGTCGACGGTGCCACCACGGCCGGTCTGAGCCGCGCGGAACTGACCGAGCTGCGCCGCCGCACCATCGGCATCGTCTTCCAGCAGCCCCATCTGCTGCCCTCGCTCACCGCGGTCGAACAGCTCCAGCTCATGGCCTCGATCGACGGGCGCTCACCGGCCAGGGCGCGCGGCCGGGCCCTGGAGCTGCTGGCCGCGGTGGGCCTCGCCGACCGGGCCGGCCGGCGCCCCCACCAGCTCTCCGGCGGCCAGCGTCAGCGGGTCGGCATCGCCCGCGCGCTGATGAACGAGCCGACCCTGCTCCTGGTCGACGAACCCACCAGCGCCCTCGACCACGAACGCGGCGCCGCCGTCGTCGACCTGATCACCCGGCTGACCCACGAGCGGGGCACCGCCACCGTCCTGGTCACCCACGACCGCACGCACCTGCGCGCCGCCGACCGCGTCGTCGAGGTCCGCGACGGCCGCCTCGGCGTGCCGCCTTCCGGCAGCGGCACGAGCGTGGGCTACCCGCCGGAGGGAGGGGTTGCGACGACGATGAGCGGATGACCCCGCTCCGCCGCACCCCGCTCACCGCCCTCGTCCTCCTCACCGCCCTCGGCCTCTTCCTCCCGCTCGCCGCCGCCCTGCCCGCCGGGGCCGCACCCGCGCCCCCCGCGCACGGCTGCGCCTCCTCCGTCCCCTACGTCTCGGGCCTGGGCGGCTACCACACGTACCGGATCCCGGCGGTCGTCCGGACCCGGCAGGGCACGGTGCTGGCCTTCGCCGAGGGGCGGCGGTACGACGCGGGGGACACCGGTGCCATCGACGTCGTCCTGCGCCGCTCCACCGACGGCGGCTGCACCTGGGGTCCGCTGACCGTCGTGACGCCCGGGGACGGGGACACCCGGGGCAACCCGGCGCCGGTCGTGGACCCGCGCACCGGCGCCGTCGTGCTCGTGACCTGCGGGAACAGCGGGGCGGCGACGGAGGGTGAGATCATGAGCGGCGAAGGGGAGCGCCGGGTGTACGTCCAGCGCAGCCGGGACGACGGCCGCCGCTTCTCACCCCCGGCCGACATCACCGCTCAGGTGAAGCGATCCGACTGGCGCTGGTACGCCACCGGCCCCGGCCACGCCGTCGCCCTCACCCGGGGCCCGCACCGAGGCCGTCTCCTCGTCCCCGCGAACCATTCCGTCGCCCCGCCCGCCGGCTCCTCCGGTTCCGCCGGCTCCGGCCGCGACGGCGGCCACGCGCTCTACAGCGACGACAGCGGCCGCACCTGGCACCTGGGCTTCGTGACGGACAGCACCCGCGGTGTGACCAACGTCAACGAGACGACGGCGGCCCAACTCCCGGACGGCAGGCTCTACTTCAACGCCCGTGACCAGTACGGCAGCGCCCCCGGCAACCGCCTCGACAGCTACTCCGGGGACGGCGGCCGCTCCCTCGACCGCCCGTACGCCCGTCAGCCGAGCCTGTCCGACGTCCCCGTGGTCCAGGGCAGCGTCCTCCAACTCCGGGGACCGGGCGCCCCGTTGCTGTTCTCCGCCCCCTCCGTGCCGACCGCTCGCCGGGCGCTCGCCCTGTGGACCAGCACGGACGCCGGCCGCACCTTCACCAAGCGGCTCACCCTCTCCGACCGCCCGGCCGCCTACTCCGACCTGGTCCAGCTGGGCCCCGCCACGGTGGGTGTCCTGTACGAGACGGGCACCGCCGGGAGCTACGAGAGCCTGGAGTTCCGCAGGCTGGACGTGCCCTCGCTCATGCCAGCCGCTGGTCCTTGACCGCCAGTTCCCGGTCGCCCTGCCGGTACCCCACGGTGCGGATGCCGAGCGCGGCCCTGAGCTGCCGGGCGGGTACGACCTGCGGGGTGGGGGCGGGGGCCCGGCCCGGCTTCGGCAGCGGGTAGGCGGTGGTGGTGGCGGAGTGGAAGGTGATGTTGCCCTCCGTCTTGGTGAACAGCTGGTGGACGTGTCCGTTGAGACAGGTCACCGAGGAGAACCGGCGCAGGAGCGCGATCACCTTCAACGCGTCGTCCGTGCTCCAGCCCCACCGGGGGTACATGGCGAACAGCGGGATGTGGCTGAAGACCACGATCGGGGTGTCCGGCGACTGCCCCGCCAGGTCCCGCCGCACGAAGTCGATCTGCTCGGTCCCGAGGTGGCCCAGCTTCTCCAGGCTCAGGGTGTTGACCAGGGCGACGAAGTGCACTCCGTGGGTGTCGAAGCTGTACCAGCCGTCGCCGAGCGTGCCCCTGCCGAAGACCTGCCGGTAGGCGCGGCCCGCGTCGCCGATGGAGTCGTGCTCGCCCGGCACGGTGAAGACGCGGTCCGTCCGCAGCCGGGTCATCATCTGCCTGACCTGGTCGAACTGGCCCGTCGTGGACAGGTGGGTCAGATCGCCGCTGTGCATGACGAAGTCGGGCCGGAAGCCGAGTGCGTTGACCTGGTCGATGGCTTCGGTGAACGAGCCGGCCACGTCCAGGTTCGCCGGCCCGTGGAAGCCGATGTGGCTGTCGGAGACCTGCACGAACCGCAGGGCGCCGGTGGTCGGCGCGGCGGCCTCCGCGACGGTGTCCCGGGGGCCGGCGATGTGGCTGACCACCTCTCCGCCGGCCACGGTCAGCACGACGGCCCCGCCGAACCACCCCGCGTGCCGTATGAGTTGACGTCGTGTCATGTCGTGCTCGCGGTACCCGGTCATCGGGTCACCTCCACCGTGGCCGTCATGAAGGGATGGATGGTGCAGAGGTAGGCGTAGGTGCCCGGCTCGGTGAACCGGTGGCTGTAGCCGGCGTGGGTGGCCAGGGCGGGCGAGTGCAGCGGTCCGCCCGCGGTGGCGCTGGTGACGGTGTGGGCGTCGGTGTCCTGGTTGGTCCAGGTCACCGTCGTGCCCGCTTTGATCTTCAGGGTGGCCGGGGTGAACGCGAAGCTCCTGATCGTCACGGTGCTCGCCGCGGGGTCCGGTGCGGAGGCGCCGGGCATCCCGGCCATCTGGTGCTGACCGGGACCGGCCGTGATGGCGCCGACCGAGGTGGCGTGCGGGGACTGGCCGCACGCGCTGAGAAACCCCAGTCCGGCCGCCGTCACGGTGGCGAGCCCGGCCGTGACGAGTGAGCGCCGGACGGAGTGACCGAAGTTCGGGTGCATGGTGTTCGCTCCTCACCTCTCAGGAAGGGGATGTGTCTGCCCTTTCCTGACTTCACGGGCGGTGCTGCCGACCGGTTCGGTCGATACGCGACAAAAGTGAGCAAATGCGTAATGATCTGCTTATGCCATGGAGCGCCCGCAGACGTGGCGGGACAGCCGATACGGATCGCTCCGCGCGCCGTGTCCCTGGTGAAGGGACCGTGCCGGCCACGGATGAGGAGCTGATCCGCACTCTGTACGCCGAGCACGCGGGGCCCCTGTTCCACTACGCGCTGCGCCTGACGTCAGGAGACCGGCAGTGGGCCGAGGATGTCGTACAGGAGACGCTGCTGCGGGCGTGGCGGCATCCCGCCGCGTTCGAACCCCGCCGCGGTTCCGCCCGGGCCTGGCTGTTCACGGTCGCCCGGCACCTGGTCATCGACGCCCACCGGGCCCGGCAGGCCCGGCCCGCGGAGACCGGCGGCGACGCCCTGGACCGGGTCGCCGAGCGGACGGCGGGCGAGGACCGGATCGAGCAGGCGCTGCAGAGCTGGGCGGTGGCCGACGCAGTCCGGACGCTGTCTGCGGACCACCGCGCCGTACTGGTCGAGACGTACTACCGGGGCCGGACCATGGCGGAGGCGGCGGACGTGCTGGGCATCCCGCTGGGCACCGTCAAGTCGCGGACGTACTACGCCCTGCACGCCCTCCGGCTCGCGTTGCAGGAGCGAGGCATCGAGCCATGACCGAGGCACGGAGGAGGCGCCGGCCGTGAACGCGGACCACGAGGCTCTGCGGATGGCGCTCGGCGGGTATGTCCTGGGCGCGCTGTCCCCGGCCGAGACGGAACAGGTGCGCGCCCATCTGGCGACGTGCGACGCGTGCCGGGCGGAGTACGAGCAGCTGGCCGGACTGCCGGCGCTGCTCGCGACGGTCACGGCTGCCGAGGCGGCGGGCGGTGCGGTGCCCGCGGGCGACGAGGAGCCGGCCGACCGCCTGGTGCGGGCGGCCGGGAGCGCGCCGCCCGCGGCGCCCCGGGCTCCCGGGGCCGGGCTGCTCGACGGGCTGCTCCGGCGGGCCGCGGCCAGGCGCCGCAGGACCGTGCGGTGGCAGCTGGCCGGCGCGGCCGCCTCCCTGATGCTGGTCGCGGCGGCGGCGGTCGGCGGCACCTGGCTGGTGACCGGCGCGTCCGTGACGAGCGAGGGCAGGCCGCCCGGGGCCGCCACGTCGACTCCGTCGCGCACCTTCTCCGGAAGCGATGCCACGACCGGCGTCACCGCCTCGGTGGAGGTCTTCCCGTCGGCCTGGGGCAGTGTCCTGCGGGTCTCGGCGCATGGTGCGCCGGCCGGCATCGTCTGCCGGTTGCAGGCGGTCGGGTCCGGCGGGGCCAGGGCGGACGCCGCCACCTGGCGGGCCGGCGCGTACCCGGCCGGGACGAGGATCCCGGGAGCGGTCCCCATGTCTCCGGGAGCCATCGAGCACTTCGAGATCGTCGCCGGCAACGGCCAGAAGCTGGTCACGATCCGGGCGTGATCCGGGCGGAGAAATCCGGGCGTAAAAAGGTGCAAATCGCTCGAACCGTACGCCCGTCGCCGTGCGTATTACCGGATGAGCGCTCACCTACAGCTTTCGCACCCACACAGAAGAGCCGGAAGACCATGTATGTGACCGATCCCGGGCGCACCAGCCCAGGGCCCTGCTCCCAGCGGGCGACGCTGACCCTGCCCGCACGGGAGGCACACGTCTCCGCCGCGCGTCACTTCACGGCGGATCTGCTGGAGTGCTGGAGCGTGCCCGAGAGCGAGCGCGACTCCGCCGTCCTCATCGTCGACGAACTCACCGCCAACGCCGCCCGGTACGGCCGCGAGTGCATGACGCTGGTGCTCGTCCTCGACCAGGGCGCCCTGTCCATCGTGGTCAGCGACTCGGGCACCGCGGTGGAGCACGGTCCGCACGACGTCGCCCCGGACGAACACGGCCGCGGCACCGGCATCGTCACCTGCCTCGCGCAGTCGACCGAGATCCACCAGACACGCGGCGGCCGGGAGGTCCGCGCCTGCCTCCGCTGCCCGGCCTGACCGCCCCGGCACACCCCCTAGAGCAAGCCCGCCGCCGCCAGGAACTTGCCGACCTTCTCCGTCTCCTCGCCGGACAGCGGCACCTGCGGCTCGGCCGTCACCGGGCAGTCGATGATCCCGCGCAGCTGCAGGGCCGCCTTGAACGCGCCCAGCGCCGAGGAGCTCCCGCCCATCCGACCCGGGTCACCGACCCCGACCAGCCCGAACAGCGCGCACAGCCGCTCCTGTTCGGCCCGCGCCCCCGCCCAGTCGCCCGCCCGGCACAGCCGGTACAGCCGGACGTACCCGTGCGGGTCGACGTTGCCGAGCCCCGGCACGCAGCCGTCGGCGCCGAGCGCCAGCGCGGAGTCCACGATCAGCTCGGAGCCGGTCAGCACGCTGAACCCGGCGTGCGCGCGGGCGCCCGTGACGACCTCCCGGAAGGCGCCCAGGTCCCCGCTGGAGTCCTTGAGCCCCGCCAGCACCCCGTCGGCGGCCAGCCCCAGCACCAGATCGGCGGGCAGCTTGGTGTGCACGGCCATCGGGATGTCGTACGCGATGACGGGCACCTCGCTCACCGCCGCGAGCCGCCGGTAGTGGCGGACGATCTCCGCGGGGTGGGTGCGGGTGTAGAAGGGCGCGGTGACGACCACCGCCTGTGCCCCGGCCGCCGTCACCGCCGTGACATGGTCCAGGACGCGGGGCGTGGTCATGTCGATGGCCCCGGCGATGACGGGCAGTTGGCCGCCCACGTGCGCGACGACCGCCGACACGACCTGCCGTCGCTGCCGGTCCGTCAGAAAGGCCGCCTCGGAGGTCGAGCCGAGCAGGAACAGCCCGTGCACCCCGCCCCCCACCAGATGGTCCACCAGCCGGAGCAGCGAGGGCACGTCCACCTCGCCCTCCGGTGTCAGGGGAGTGCAGACGGGCGGGACGACACCGGTGAGCGGGACGGGGAACGTCATTCAGGGCTCCTGTGGCAGGCTCTGTCGGGCCAGGTCGAGGGTCGGCCGGTCCTCCTCCACAGGATGGTGGCAGCGGTAGCGGTGTCCGGGCCGTGACGCGGCCGAGAAGTCCGGCATCGACTCCGCGCACACCGCGTCCGCCTTCCAGCACCGGGTGCGGAACGGGCAGCCGCTCGGCGGCCGGGTCGCCGACGGCACCGGCCCGGTCAGCGGGATCGGGTCGACGGGATCCAGCAGTCCGGGCGTGGCCGAGAACAGCGCGCGGGTGTACGGGTGCCGGGCCGCGTCCGTCACCCGGTCGGCCGGGGTCTCCTCCACGATCCGGCCCAGGTACATGGTGATCACCCGGTCGCTCATCCGCCGTACCGTCTGGATGTCGTGCGAGACGAACACCAGCGCCAGCCCGAGCCGGTCCTTCAGGTCCAGCAGGAGGTTGAGGATCTGCGCGCGCACCGACACGTCGAGCGCGCTGGTCGGCTCGTCGGCGACGACCAGCGCCGGGTCCAGGGCGAGCGCGCGGGCGATGGCGACGCGCTGGCGCTGCCCGCCGGAGAGCTGCCCGGGCAGGGCGTCGGCGAGCGCCCGGGGCAGGCCCACCAGGCCCATCAACTCCCTCACGCGCACGTCCCGTTCGGCCCGGCTGCCGCGCTCGTGGACGTCCAGCGGGTCGCGCAGGATCCGGCGCACGGGCAGCCGCCGGTTCAGCGCGGTCGCCGGGTCCTGGAAGATCATGCCGACGCCCGCGCCGACCGTGGCCCGCCGCTCCCCGGCCGACATCGCCCACAGGTCCCGCCCCCGGAACGCCACCGCCCCCGGGACCGGCCGCTGGACACCGACCAGCACCTTCGCCAGCGTCGACTTCCCGCACCCCGACTCGCCGACGACCCCGACCGTCTCACCGGCCGCCACGGACAGATCGGCGCCGGTCAGGGCGTACACCCGGTCGCGGGCGAACAGACCGCCGCCGCGCGCCTTGTGGACGACATGGGCGTCCCGTACGTCGATGATCGCGGTCACTGGAGCGCCTCCTCCACGGGTTCCACGGGCACGGCAGGGTGGTGACAGGCCGCCGTGTGCGTGGCCGTGCCGGCGAGGACCGGAGCGCGCTCGTGGCACACCTCGCTCGCGCGCGGGCAGCGGTCGGCGAAGCGGCAGCCCGCCGGGAAGTCGGCGGGGGAGGGCACGACTCCCCTGATCTGCGTCATCCGTTGCTCGGCCGACTCCAGCGACAGCACGCTGCCGAGCAGCCCGCGCGTGTAGTGGTGGGCCGGCGCCGCCACCAGGTCGGCGGTCACCCCGCTCTCCACGATCTGCCCGCCGTACATCACCACCACCCGGTCGGTGACGTCGGCGATCAGCGCGAGGTCGTGCGAGACCAGGAGCAGCGCGAAGCCCAGCTCCTCGCGCAGCCGCAGCAGCAGCTCCATCACCTGGGCCTGCACGGTGACGTCGAGGGCGGTCGTCGGCTCGTCGGCGACGATCAGCCCGGGTTCGCGGGACAGGGCCATGGCGATCAGCACGCGCTGGCGCTGCCCGCCGGACAGCTCGTGCGGATAGCTGCGCAGGGTGCGCTCCGGGTCCAGCCCGACCAGCTCCAGCAGCTCGCCCGGGCTGCGACGGCCCCCGCGCCGCACCAGCTGCCGCAGCTGGGCGCGGATGGTCATGGCGGGGTTCAGCGAGGACAGGGCGTCCTGGTAGACCATCGCCATCTCGTGCCCGAGCAGCCGGCGCCGTACCCGCATCGGCTCGGCCGGCAGGTTCCGCTGCTGGAACCGCACCTGCCCGCGCACCCGGGCCTGTCTCGGCTGGAGGCCCATGATCGTGAGCGCGGTCAGCGACTTCCCGCAGCCCGACTCGCCGACCAGGCCCAGCACTTCGCCCGGGTACACCTCGAAGCCGACGCCGGCGACGATGTCCACGCCCCGGTGCCGGTCCGGGAAGCCGATGGCGAGGTTCTCCACGGCGAGCACCGGCTGACCGCCGCGGCCGGGCCGGGGCCGGGCGCGCGCACGCAGCCGCCGCGCGGCCTGGGACAGCCCCGGCAGGGGGAGCACGTCGCCCGGTACCGCCTTCTCCAACTGGTCCTCGGGGGCCGCGACTTCACGGGCGGCGGGCGCGGCCCACGCGTCCGACACCCCCTCGGAGAGGATGTTCAGCGACAGCACGGTGAGCAGGATCAGCAGCCCGGGGAAGACGGTCGCCCACCAGCCGCCGGTCAGCACCATGTTCTTGCCGTCGGCGATGACACTGCCCCAGGACGGATCCGGCGGCCGCACCCCCGCCCCGATGAACGACAGCGACGCCTCGAACACGATCGCCTCGGCGACCTGGACCGTGCAGAAGACGAGCACGGGCGCGGCACAGTTGACGGCCACGTGCCGCAGCACGATGTGCGGGGTGCGGGCCCCGATGACCCGCTCGGCGGTGACGTAGTCCTCCCCGTACTGGTCGAGCACGTTGGCGCGTACGACCCGGGCGACGGGCGGCGTGAAGAGAAACGCGATGGCGCAGATCAGGACCCCGATCCCGCCGCCGAACACCGCGACGAGGACGGCGGCGAGCGCGATGCCGGGAAACGCCATGACGACGTCCAGGCAGCGCATCAGCGTCTCGTCGACCCCCTTGCGGGAGGTGGCCGCGACCGCCCCGACGACGGCGCCGACGACCAGCGCGAGCCCCGTCGCCCCCAGCCCGATGGCCAGCGACCAGCGGGCGCCGTACATCAGCCGGCTCAGGATGTCCCGGCCGAGGCTGTCCTGTCCGAGCCAGTGCGCGGCCGACGGATGCCCGCTGCCGCCGGCCGGGGCCTGCTGGTCGAGCGGATCGTCGGGGGCGAGGAGCGGGGCGCACACGGCGACCAGGATCACGACCGCCAGGAAGCAGACGGCGAGCTTCGACGGCAGCGGCAGCCGGCGCCAGCCGCGCAGCCGGACGCCGCCGGGCCGGGTGAGCCGTTCGACGAGACCGGTGCGGGTGTTCATCAGGCCGCCCTCAGACGTGGGTTGACCAGCAGATACAGGATGTCGATGACGAGGTTCACGACGACGAACCCGGTGGCCGTGGTGAGCACGACCCCCTGCACCACGGCCGGGTCGCCGTTCTGCACGGCGTCGATCATCAGCTTGCCCATGCCGGGCAGCGAGAAGATCGTCTCGATGACGACGGCACCGCCGAGCAGATAGCCGACCCGCAGCCCGAGCACGGTGAGCGGATTGACGAGGGCGTTGCGCAGTACGTTCCGCCCCACCACCACGAGGGGCGGCAGCCCGCTCCCGATCGCCGTCCGGACGTAGTCCCTGTCCAGCTCCTCCACGACGGACGTCCGCACGATCCGGATGAGCTGGGCGGCGACCGGCAGCGACAGCGCGAAGGCGGGCAGCGCCATCGTCCTGAGCCAACCGGTGAGCGAATCGGCCGGGTTGATGTATCCGCCGGTCGGGAACCAGCCCCGGTCCACCGCCAGGTACTGGATCATCAGCAGCGCCAGCCAGAACCCGGGCGCGGCGACCCCGACGAGCGAGACGACCCGGATGACCTGGTCCGGCACCCGGTCCCGGTACACGGCGGCCGTGACCCCGCCCGCCAGCGCCAGCACCACGGCGACGCCGAGGCCGAGGAAGGTCAGCTGGAGGGTGAGCGGCAGCGCGGTGGTGACCTGGTCGACGACGGGCGCGCGGGTCAGGGCGCTGGTGCCGAGGTCGCCGTGCAGCAGGCCGCCGACGAAGCGGACGTAGCGCACGGGCAGCGGGTCCAGCAGTCCGTTGCGCTCCCGGAAGTCGTGCAGCTGCCGCGGGGTCGGGTTCGCGCCCTGGAAGAACGCGGACGCCGGGTCGACGTCGGAGAACCGCATCACCAGGAACACGAACAGCACGATCCCGAGCAGCAGCGGCACCAGCAGGGCGACACGGCGCAGCAGGATCCGTACGACGGCCGTCATGCCGTCAGACCCACTTGGCCTGGAGCACGTTGATCCCGGGGTACGGCTGGGCCCTTATCCCGGTGAGCCTGCGCGGATCCCAGGCCGTCATCAGCTCGTTGTGGACGACGGGGTACAGCACCGCCTGCTCGGCGACGACGTCGATGCAGTCCTGGACGAGCGCCTTCTTCCTCGCGGGGTCGGGCTCTGCGGTCGCCCGGTCCATGTCGGCGAAGAGCCGCTGGGCGACGGGATCGCCGGCCCACCGCGTGTACCCCATCCACAGGTTCTGCGGCCCGTAGTTGTAGTGCATGATCAGGTCCGCGTCGAGCCCGAACTGATTGGGATTGGAGGCCGCCGCCACCACCTGGTAGTCCTGCTTCTGGTCCATCTTGGTGAACACGGCCGTGGTCTCCTGCGGCGCCAGCGTCGTCTCGACACCGATCGCGTCCCAGGAGGACTTGATGGTCGGCAGGCAGTCCACGATCCAACTGACGTTCACCGCGAGGATGTTGACCTTCAGCCCGTTGACCCCGGCGGCCTTCAGCAGCGCCTTCGCCTTCTCGGGGTCGTGGTCGTAGACGGTCTTCGCCCGCCGGTACGACGGATTCCCCTCGTTGAGGAAGGAAGAGGCGGGCTTCCCGTGCCCCCGGAGGGCGACCTGCACCATCTTCTGCCGGTCGATCGCGTAGTGGAGCGCCTGCCGCACGCGCACGTCGTCGAAGGGCTTGTGCGCGGTGTTGAACATCAGGAAGAGGTTGTTCATCCCGGCCCCGCCCGAGACCGTCAGCCCGCCCTGCTCCAGCCGCGCGATGTTGGCGTACGGGATGTTGTCCGCGATCTGCGCGCCGGCGTCGGACCCGGAGATCTTCGCGACGCGCGGCGCCGCGTCGACGATCGTCAGCCAGTTCATCCGCCGGAAGGCGGCCGGGCGCGGCCCGTTGTACGCGGCGAACGCCTCGAACGTCGTGTTCGACTTCGGATGATGCGCACTCTGCCGGTACGGCCCCGAGCCGACCGCCAGCCCCGTGATCGCCCTGTCCCAGCCGCCGGGCCGGGAGAACACGTGCTTCGGCATGATCTTGGCCAGGGTGAGCCGCGAAAGCCCGTCCGGGAAGGGGAACTTGAGGACGAGCTCGACGGTGCGGTCGTCCACCTTCCGGACTTCCTTCAGCCAGCTCTCGAAGAACCCCTTGGCGAGGGTCGGGGTCCTCGGGTCGAGGATCCGGTCGAAGACGAACACGACGTCGTCGGCGGTGACGGGCGTGCCGTCGTGGAAGGTGGCCCCTTTCCGCAGGCCGAACTTCCAGGTGGTGGCGCCGGGATCGCCGGGCACCTCGGTGCCGAGGGCGGGATACGGCACCCGGCTGATCGGATCGGTGTCCAGCAGGCCCTCGTAGATGTGGTTGTTGGCGGCCATCGAGAAGGCCGACGCGGTCTGGGTCGGATCCCAGCTGCCGTCGTTGCCGTACCCGATCACGGCGGTCAGCGTCCGGTCCTTCCCGCTGCCGCCGCCCCCGGTGTCGTTCGTGGACTGCGGCCCGCCCGAGCAGGCGGCCAGCGTGGACGGCAGGGCGGTGGCCAGCCCGAGCGCGCCGGCGCCTTTCAGGAAGGACCGGCGGCGCGGGGCCGGCGGGTCGCGGGTCACGTCGTCACGCACGGGGCCTCCAGCGAGGTCGGGGAGGTGAGAGAGGAGGTACGACGTCCTACGTCCGGTTCGGTCAGCGTGACCATAAAAGGGGCTTTGGGGGCGGTCAAGGGGGCGCACAGGGAATGGCCCCCTCCATGCATATCGGCTGTTTTCACCCGGACGGACAGCGCAGTGGTCCCCGTACGTGAGAATGGACGGCATGAGCCTGTTCCGCGACGACGGCATCGTGCTGCGCACCCAGAAGCTGGGTGAGGCGGACCGGATCATCACGTTGCTCACGCGCGGTCACGGGCGGGTACGCGCCGTGGCGCGCGGGGTGCGGCGGACGAAGTCGAAGTTCGGGGCCCGGCTGGAGCCCTTCTCCCACGTCGACGTGCAGTTCTTCGCGCGCGGGAGCGAGCTGGTCGGGCGCGGGCTGCCGCTGTGCACGCAGAGCGAGACCATCGCGGCGTACGGCGGCGGGATCGTGACCGACTACGCCCGCTACACCGCCGGGACGGCCATGCTGGAGACCGCCGAGCGGTTCACCGATCACGAGGGGGAGCCGGCGGTGCAGCAGTATCTGCTGCTCGTGGGCGCCCTGCGGACGCTTGCGCGCGGGGAGCACGCCCCGCACCTCGTCCTCGACGCCTTCCTGCTGCGCTCCCTCGCCGTCAACGGATACGCCCCCAGCTTCGGCGACTGCGCGAAGTGCGGGATGCCCGGACCCAACCGGTTCTTCTCCGTGGCCTCCGGCGGCTCCGTCTGCGTCGACTGCCGGGTGCCCGGCAGCGTCGTACCCTCACCGCAGGCCCTGGTTCTCCTGGGGGCCCTGCTTACGGGAGACTGGGAGACGGCGGACACGTGCGAGGCGCGGTACGTCCGCGAGGGCAGTGGGCTGGTGTCGGCCTACCTGCACTGGCATCTGGAGCGCGGGCTGCGCTCGCTGCGGTACGTGGAAAAAAGCTAGCGGTAGTAGGGAGACGAGAAGCACATGGTCGTACGCGGGATCCTGGGGCGTCAGCGCCGCGAGTACCAGGCGCCGGAGCCGCACCCGTCGGGTGCCCGCGCGCCGAAGCTCCCCGGCGAGCTGGTGCCGAACCACGTGGCCATCGTCATGGACGGCAACGGGCGCTGGGCGAAGGAGCGCGGGCTGCCCCGGACGGAAGGGCACAAGGTCGGCGCCGAGCGGGTCCTCGACGTGCTGCAGGGCTCCATCGAGGTCGGGGTGCGCAACATCTCCCTGTACGCCTTCTCGACGGAGAACTGGAAGCGCTCGCCCGACGAGGTCCGCTTCCTGATGAACTTCAACCGCGACTTCATCCGCAAGACCCGCGACCAGCTCGACGCGCTCGGGATCCGGGTGCGCTGGGTGGGCCGGATGCCCAGGCTGTGGAAGTCGGTCGCCAAGGAGCTCCAGGTCGCCCAGGAGCAGACCAAGGACAACGACCTGTTGACGCTGTACTTCTGCATGAACTACGGCGGCCGTGCCGAACTCGCCGACGCCGCCAAGGCGTTGGCCGAGGACGTGAAGGCGGGCCGGCTCGACCCGGCCAAGGTCAGCGAGAAGACCATCCAGAAGTACCTGTACTACCCCGACATGCCGGACGTCGACCTCTTCCTGCGGCCCAGCGGCGAGCAGCGCACCTCCAACTACCTGCTCTGGCAGAGCGCGTACGCCGAGATGGTCTTCCAGGACGTGCTGTGGCCGGACTTCGACCGGCGCGACCTGTGGCGGGCTTGCATGGAGTTCGCCTCCCGCGACCGGCGCTTCGGCGGGGCCGTGCCGAACGAGGAACTGCTGGCCATGGAAGCCGCCATCAAGGGGAACCAGGCCACTTCGTAGCCACGGACGGCGAGGACGGCGATCTCGTCCTCGCCCTGTGGGCCAAGGCCCGCGCAGCGTGCTGCGCCGCCTCTTCACGAAGCCGTTCGTCGACTCGGGCGGTGCTTCGGCCGCGGCCGGCTAGGACGCGCCGCCCGCGCAGTCCGCGCACGTACCGAAGATCTCCACCGTGTGGGCCACGTTGACGTAGCCGTGCTCCGCCGCGATCGCCTCGGCCCACTTCTCGACGGCCGGGCCCTCGACCTCCACGGCCTTGCCGCAGGCACGGCACACCAGGTGGTGGTGGTGCTCGCCGGTCGAGCAGCGGCGGTAGACGGACTCGCCGTCGGAGGTGCGCAGGACGTCGACCTCGCCGGCGTCGGCGAGGGACTGCAGGGTGCGGTACACCGTGGTCAGCCCGACCGAGTCGCCCTTGTGCTTGAGCATGTCGTGCAGTTCCTGCGCGCTGCGGAACTCGTCCACCTCGTTCAGCGCCGCCGACACGGCTGCCCGCTGTCGGGTCGCGCGGCCCTTCACGGGCGGTCCAGCGGTCGTCACCGGTTGCCTCCTCACGTCTCGCCTGTGCCCGGGCCATTGTGCCAGCCCGGGCTGCCGGCGGTCAGACGCCGATCTCGTCCCCGGCCCCTCTCGTGGCCGGAATCGTGGTCGGGATCGTGCACTCCGCCGGGTCCCCGGCGGGCCCGGCCTGGGCCGCCGCGCGGGCGCGTCGCCGGGCCAGCGGGGTGGCCAGCGCGGTCAGCGCGACGAACGCGGCGATGGTCAGCAGAACGATCGTCGCACCGGGCGGGACGTCCTGGTAGTAGGAGGTGATCGTGCCGCTGACGGTCACGGCGATGCCGATCGCGACGGCGATCACGAACGTGGCGGTGAAGCTGCGGGTGAGCTGCTGGGCCGCCGCCACCGGCACGACCATCAGCGCGGACACCAGCAGCAGCCCGACCACGCGCATCGCGACCGTGACCGTGACCGCCGCCGTCACCGCCGTCAGGAGGTTGAGCGCGCGCACCGGCAGGCCGGTGACCCGGGCGAACTCCTCGTCCTGGCTGACCGCGAACAGCTGGCGGCGCAGCCCGAGGGTGACCAGCACCACGAACGCGGCGAGCAGGCAGATCGAGACGACGTCCGACTGCGACACCGTGGACAGCGAGCCGAACAGGTACGACGTCAGGTTCGCGTTGGAGCCGCCCGGCGCGAGGTTGATGAACATCACGCCGCCGGCCATGCCGCCGTAGAAGAGCATGGCGAGGGCGATGTCGCCGCGCGTCTTTCCGTACCAGCGGATCAGCTCCATCAGGACCGCGCCGAGGACCGAGACCGCCGTCGCCATCCACACGGGGGACGTCGACAACAGGAAGCCCAGTCCCACCCCCGTCATCGCCACATGGCCGATGCCGTCGCCCATCAGGGCCTGGCGGCGCTGGACCAGGTAGATGCCGACGGCGGGGGCGGTGATGCCGACCAGGACGGCGGCGAGCAGTGCCCGCTGCATGAAGGCGTAGTTCAGGAAGTCCATCAGCTCAGCAGTCCCGTGTGGATCGACTCGTGGGGGTGGACGTGGTCGTGGCCGGGGAGCGCGTGCTGGCCCAGGGCCTGCGGGGGCGGGCCGTCGTGCAGGACGCAGCCGTCGCGCAGGACGACCGCGCGGTCGATCAGCGGCTCCAGCGGGCCGAGTTCGTGCAGCACGAGGAGGACCGTGGCGCCCGCCGCCACCTGCTCCTTCAGGGTGCGGGCGAGGATCTCCTGGCTGGCCAGGTCGACGCCCGCCATCGGCTCATCCATGATCAGCAGCTCGGGTTCGGCGACGAGCGCGCGGGCGATCAGCACGCGCTGGTGCTGGCCGCCGGAGAGGGCGTTCACCGAGTCCTTGGCGCGGTCGGCCATCCCGACCGCCGCCAGGGCCCGGTGCACGGCCTCCCGGTCGGCCCGGCGGAAGACGCCGAAGCGGGTGCGGGAGAGCCGCCCGGAGGAGACGATCTCGGTCACCGTCGCGGGGACCCCGCCGGCGGCCGTCGTGCGCTGGGGTACGTAGCCCACGCGCGACCAGGCGCGGAACGAGCGGCGCGGGGTGCCGAACAGCTCGATCGTGCCGCCGCTCGCCGGGACCTGGCCGATGACCGTGCGGATCGCGGTGGACTTGCCGGAGCCGTTCGCGCCGAGCAGCGCGACGACCTCGCCGCGGCCGACGGTGAGGTCGATGCCGCGCAGCACGGGACGGGCGCCGAGTTCGGCGGTCACCCCGCGCAGGGCTATGACGGGCTCTCCCATGATCCTGCCCTCCCTGCCGGTCACTTGGCGCCCAGCGCCTGCTGGAGGGCCTTGAGGTTGGCCTCCTGGACGGCGAAGTAGTCCTTGCCGCGGGACTTGGCGGTGATGCCCTCGATGGGGTCCAGGACGTCGGTCCTCAGGCCGGCGTCGCCCGCGATGGTCCGGGCGGTCTTGTCGCTCACGAGCGTCTCGTAGAAGACGGTGGAGACGCCGTCGGCCCTGGCCATCTTCTCCAGGTCCCGGACCCGGGCGGCGCTGGGCTCGGACTCGGGGTCGAGGCCGTTGATGGCCTCCTCGGTCAGGCCGTAGCGCTCGGCGAGGTAGCCGAAGGCGGCGTGCGTGGTGATGAAGACCTTGGTCTTCGTGCGGGCCAGGCCGTCCTTGAACTGCTTGTCCAGGTCGGTCAGTTTCCCGACCAGCGCGGCGGTGTTCTTCTCGTAGTCGGCCGCGTGCTTCGGGTCGGCCTTCTCGAAGGCCTTGCCGACCCCCTGGGCGACCTGGGCGTAGCGCACCGGGTCGAGCCAGATGTGGGGGTCCTCGGCGCCGGACTCCTCGCCGGGGTGGGTGTCGTGGGAGGCCGCGTGGCCGCCGACCTCGTTGCCGTGCTTCTCCAGCGTGGTCAGGGCGGCCGCGTCGATCTTCGTCTTCACCGGGGACTGGGCCACCGCGTCGTCGACGGAGGGCTGGAGGTTCTTCAGGTACACGACCGCGTCGGAGTCCTGGAGCATCGCGATCTGCTTGGGGCTGATCTCCAGGTCGTGGGGTTCCTGGCCGGGGGAGGTGAGACTGGTGACGTGCACATGGGCGCCACCGATCTGCTCGGCCAGGAAGGCCATGGGATAGAAGGACGCGACGACGCCGAGCTTGCCGGTGTTCGCCGCCTCGGCCTTGTCGCTGGAGCAGGCGGACAGCGTGCCGATACCGAGGGCGGTGACCGCGGTGAGCGCGGCGGTGGGTATGAGGCGTCGTCGTACGTTCATGACAGTCATTTTCAACAAATATGGAAACCGTTGTCAACAAGCCTGGTGAGCGGTACCGATTTGATTGAGGGGGAGCCCCCGCCGGTACCCTGAATCATTCGCAAGCAAGCTGGATGCATCTCGCTCCATCGCCCGTCGTCGTAATCGTCATGAAGAGAGCACCGTGGCCGCCGACAAGATCGACACCATCGTCAGCCTGAGCAAGCGCCGTGGCTTCGTTTTCCCGTGCAGTGAGATCTACGGCGGTCAGCGCGCCGCCTGGGACTACGGACCGCTGGGTGTCGAGCTCAAGGAGAACATCAAGCGCCAGTGGTGGCGCTACATGGTGACGTCGCGCGAGGACGTGGTCGGCATCGACTCGTCCGTCATCCTGGCCTCCGAGGTCTGGGTCGCGTCCGGCCACGTCGCCACCTTCACGGACCCGCTGACCGAGTGCACCGCGTGTCACAAGCGGTTCCGCGCCGACCACCTGGAAGAGGCGTACGAGGAGAAGAAGGGCCACGCCCCGGCGAACGGCCTCGCTGACATCAACTGCCCGAACTGCGGCAACAAGGGCCAGTTCACCGAGCCCAAGCAGTTCTCCGGCCTGCTGTCCACCCACCTCGGCCCGACCCAGGACTCCGGCTCCGTCGCGTACCTGCGTCCCGAGACCGCCCAGGGCATCTTCACCAACTTCGCCCAGGTGCAGACCACCTCGCGCCGCAAGCCCCCGTTCGGCATCGCCCAGATGGGCAAGTCCTTCCGCAACGAGATCACGCCCGGCAACTTCATCTTCCGCACCCGCGAGTTCGAGCAGATGGAGATGGAGTTCTTCGTCAAGCCGGGCGAGGACGAGAAGTGGCAGGAGTACTGGATGGAGCAGCGCTGGAACTGGTACACGGGCCTCGGCCTGCGTACCGAGAACATGCGCTGGTACGAGCACCCGAAGGAGAAGCTCTCCCACTACTCCAAGCGCACCGCCGACATCGAGTACCGCTTCCAGTTCGGCGGCAGCGAGTGGGGCGAGCTGGAGGGTGTCGCCAACCGCACCGACTACGACCTCGGCGCCCACTCCAAGGCCTCCGGCCAGGACCTGGCCTACTACGACCAGGAGGCCCAGGAGCGCTGGACCCCGTACGTCATCGAGCCCGCGGCCGGTGTCGGCCGCACGATGCTGGCCTTCCTGCTCGACGCCTACGTCGAGGACGAGGCGCCGAACGCCAAGGGCAAGATGGAGAAGCGCACGGTGCTGCGCCTGGACCACCGCCTGGCCCCGGTGAAGGTCGCCGTCCTGCCGCTGTCCCGCAACCCCGAGCTGTCCCCGAAGGCCAAGGGCCTCGCCCAGGCGCTGCGGCAGAACTGGAACATCGAGTTCGACGACGCCGGCGCCATCGGCCGCCGCTACCGCCGCCAGGACGAGATCGGCACGCCGTACTGCGTGACGGTCGACTTCGACACCCTTGAGGACAACGCCGTCACCGTGCGTGAGCGCGACTCGATGAAGCAGGAGCGCGTGTCCCTGGACCAGATCGAGGGCTACCTGGCGCAGCGTCTCATCGGCTGCTGACGCCCACCGTCGCCGACGCCCACCCTCCAGCCGACTCGGTCGGCCGGAGGGTGGGCGTTTTTCCTTGCCTCAACGCCCTTGCAACGCCTTCACGTTGTCCCCGAACGTCCAGTTCTTCGAACCGTCCCAGTTGATCGACCAGTCCATCAGGCCCTTGAGCGCGCCGCCGTAGTGCTGCCAGGCCTGGGAGACGAGCGACGGTGACAGGTAGCCGCCGCCCGCGCCGGGCTGTGCGGGCAGGCCCGGGACCTGCTTGTCGTAGGGCACCCTGACGGTCGTGCCCTGCACCACCAGCCCCTTGTCCAGGCAGTCGGTCTGCGCCGTGAAGCCGGCGACCGTGCCGGCCTCGTAGGAGTCGCCGGAGCAGCCGTACATGCTGCCGTTGTAGTACTGCATGTTCAGCCACCACAGCCGGCCGTTGTCCGCGTACTTCTTGACGATCGGCAGGTACGCGCCCCAGATCGAGCCGTAGGTGACGCTGCCGCCGGTGACGTACGCCGTCTCCGGGGCCATCGTCAGGCCGAAGCCCGACGGCATGCGCGCCAGGATCCCGTCGATGATGCGGATCAAGTTGGCCTGGGACGTGGACAGTTGGCCGATGTTGCCGCTGCCCGTCAGGCCGGTCTCGATGTCGATGTCGATGCCGTCGAAGTTGTACTGCTTCAGGATCGGGACGATGGTCGAGACGAACGTGTCCGCCACGGCGGTCGAGTTGAGGTCGATGCCGGCCGTGGCGCCGCCGATCGAGAGCAGGATCGTCTGGCCGGAGGCCTTCGCCGCGCACATCTGTGCCGGGGTGGCGACCTTCACGCCGGTGTCCATGCCGTCCTCCCACAGCGCCGTGCCGTCGGACCGGATCACCGGGAAGGCCGCGTCGATCACGTTGTAACCGTGCGCGGGGATACGGGAGTCGGTGATCGGGGTCCAGCCGAAGGGCGGGTGGACCCCGTTGGCCGAGCCGTCCCAGTTCTCCCAGTAGCCCTGGAGGACCTTTCCGGCCGGCCGGGACTTGACCGCGCAGGTGTCGGCGGCGGAGGCGGTCGGGGCGGCGGCGATCGAGAGGGGGGCGAGGGCGGCGGCCGTGAGCGCGGCGGCGAGCAGACGTCTGAGCATGCGAGGCCTCCCGGTGGGGGTGCGGCGAGGTGTCGTAGGCATGACAGTGCTCGTGGTCCAGACCTCTCGTCAATAGGTCTGGACCATTTTCCCGAATTCGCTGACATAGTTGGACTGACAGATATTGAAATTTGTCAGTCGTCGTGTCACAGTGGGGGACATGACGATGCGAACCCGAAACCTCGGAACCACCGGCCCGACCGTCTCCGCCCTCGGCCTCGGCTGCATGGGCATGTCCGCGCTCTACGGCGACGCCGACCGCGCGGAGTCCGTCGCGACCGTCCACGCCGCCCTGGACGCGGGCGTCACACTCCTCGACACCGGCGACTTCTACGCCATGGGGCACAACGAGATGCTGATCGGCGAGGCCCTGCGCACCGCCCCGGCCGCCCTGCGCGAGAAGGCCCTGACCAGCGTGAAGTTCGGCGCCCTGCGCGACCCGGAGGGCAACTGGACCGGCTACGACGGCCGCCCGGCCGCCGTGAAGAACTTCGCCGCCTACTCCCTCCAGCGCCTCGGCGTCGACCACATCGACGTCTACCGGATCGCCCGCCTCGACCCGGACGTGCCGATCGAGGAGACCGTCGGCGCCATCGCGGAACTGATCGAGAAGGGCTACGTCCGGCACGTCGGCCTCAGCGAGGTCGGCGCCGAGACCGTCCGCCGGGCCGCCGCCACCGCTCCGATCGCCGACCTCCAGATCGAGTACTCGCTGATCAGCCGGGGCATCGAGCGGGAGATCCTGCCGACCGTCCGCGAGCTGGGCATCGCGATCACGGCGTACGGCGTGCTGTCCCGCGGCCTGATCTCCGGCCACTTCACCCGTGACCGGCAGCTCGCCCCGACCGACTTCCGTGCCCACTCGCCCCGCTTCCAGGGCGAGAACCTCCAGCACAACCTGAACCTGGTCGAGGCCCTGCGCAAGATCGCCGAGCAGAAGGGCGCGTCGGTCGCGCAGACCGCCATCGCCTGGGTCCTCTCCCGCGGGGACGACATCGTCCCGCTGGTCGGCGCCCGCACCCGCGAGCGGCTCACCGAGTCGCTCGGCGCGCTGGACGTCACCCTGGACGCGGCCGACCTGGCGGCGATCGAGGAGGCCGTGCCGGCGGACGCGGCGGCCGGCGACCGCTACCCGTCCGCGCAGATGACGACGCTCGACAGCGAGCGCTGACCCGGCGGCCGTACCAGGCCCATGACGTACGGTCTATGACATGACACCGCCCACCGGGACCCTGACCGCCGAGCGCATCCTCGAAGCCACCGAGGAGGTGCTGCGCCGGCACGGCCCGGCCAAGGCCACCGTGGTCGACGTGGCCCGCGCGCTCGGCGTCAGCCACGGCAGTGTCTACCGCCACTTCCGCACCAAGGCGGCACTGCGCGAGGCCGTCACCAAGCGCTGGCTGGACCGCACGTCGCAGCGGCTGGCCAGCATCGTCTCCATGGACGGCACCCCCGAGGAGCGGCTGCGGGCCTGGCTCGTGGCGCTGTTCGACGCCAAGCGGCACAAGGCGGGCGACGACCCCGAGCTGTTCGCGACGTACACGGTGCTGACCGACGAGAACGTCGCGGCGGTCGCCGAGCACATCGACGAACTGACCGGGCAGTTGACCCGGATCATCGCGACGGGGGCCGAGTCGGGCACCTTCCCGGTACCCGACCCGGCCCCTGCGGCCCGCGCCGTCTTCCAGGCCACCGGCCGTTTCCACGACCCCTGCTACGCCAGGGAATGGACCGGCCCCGGCATCGACGAGGAGTTCACGGCGGTGGTGGACCTGTTGGTGAGGGGACTCAGCTCACCTTCACCGTGACGGTCGGCGAGACGGCCTTGCCGGCCTTGTTCGCGCTCACGACCCGCAGGACGTGTGTGCCCTTGGGCAGTTTGGCGGTCATGGCGTAGGAGTTGTTCTTCTTGACCACCGTGGTCGGGGTCAGCTTGGTCCACTTGCCGTTCACCTCGTGCTGGAGCACCAGCGGGGAGCCGATCTTCAGGCCCGAGGTGCGTCCGGCGAGCTTCACCGATTCGCCGGTCTTCACCGTGGTCGGCTTGGCCGTCAGGGTGATCGAGGCCTTGTCCATGCTGGGGCTGGACGTGGGCTTCGGCTTGCCCGTCATGTGTGTGGTGGGTGAGGGGCTCGGCTTCTCGTTCGCGGCGAAGGCTGCGGCCGTACCGGCCGACAGCAGGGCGAGGGAGAGGGTGCCGGCGGCGAGCGCTCGGGCGCAGCGGCTCCGGGTGAAGCTCATGTGGGTCTCCTGTTTTCGAGGGAGTTCCCCCCTGTCGCGAGCGGCCCTCGCGGGGCCTGCTCGCCAGTCCAGGCTCACCCGAGTGCGGCGCAGCGGCATGTCGAACGGGCCGCGGCAGCCGTTGAAACGTCTATCGCTTTGCGTAAAGCCGCAGGTTGGACAACGTTTTCCCAATCCTCTCCGTTACCCGTTTTTTACCCTTGGTGACTGCCCGCCGGGTCGACCGTCGCCTGGTGGACCTCGGCCAGATGCTCCTCCGCCTTCAGCCACGGCAGGAACTGCGCGCTTCTGCGCCAGCCGCAGGTGTCGCATCTGATCAGCCGCTGCACGCCCGTGCGCTCCACGCGTACGACGTGCTCCCGGCCGTGCCGGTCCCAGCGGCTGACCTTGCTCGTGCTGTTGTCCTGTGCCATCCCTGCCTCCGTCTCTGCGTGCCCGCAGGGAGTGTGCAGCAGAATCAACATCAACAGGGAGTTGTTCACGGTCAGTTGGGCGAGTCGTGGCCGGGGCTCAGCCGATCTCGCGCGGCAGCCGCAGGCTGAGCAGGCCCGTCAGCACGATCCCGGCCAACTGCGCCAGCAACGCGACGAGCAGTGCCTCCCGCATGCCCACGCGCGGTACGAGGGTGAGGAACAGCGTGCCCAGGGTGGCCACGCCGAGGGCGAGCGCGGACTGCTGGGTGGTGACCATCACGCCGCTGCCGACCCCGGCCCGGGCCGGCGGCACCTCGGACAGCACCAGCCGCATCACATTGGGCAGTTGGAGCGCCTGTCCGACGCCTGCGACGGCCGCGCCCGGCAGCAGCGGGGCGAGGCCGAGGTGCGGCCAGTCCCGCCAGGCGGCCAGCACCAGCAGCAGGATGCCCACGCCCTGGACGACGGCACCGGCGGTGACCACCCGGGTGCCGTACCGGGCGATCAGCCGGGGGCCGGCGAGGGAGGTGAGCAGGAACGTCACGGCCATCGGCGCGAGCGCGAGCCCGGCCGGCACCGGGGAGAGCCGGGCGCCCTGTTGCAGCGCCAGCGCGATCACGAACATGAAGCCGCTGAAGCCGATCGAGAACGGCACGATCAGCAGCAGACCGCGCCGCAGCGAGGCCAGCGCCAGCAGGCTCGGCGGCACCAGCGGGGTCCGCCCCGCCCGGTCGGCCCGCCGCTCCACGGCCCAGAACGCGCCGACGGCGAACGGGAACACGGCCAGCGACAGCCACGTCCACAGCGGCCAGCCCGCCGCCCGGCCCTCGGTCAGCGGCGCGAGCAGCGTCAGCAGGGACACCGCGAGCAGGACGGTGCCGGGGCCGTCGACGGGCTCGGGGTGCGGCGAGCGGGTCTCGGGCACGAACCGTACGGCGAGGAGCAGACCCGCCACGACCACGGGCACGTTGACGAGGAACACGGCCCGCCAGCCGGTCCCGGCGATGTCGGCGGCGACGAGCACTCCGCCGAGTATCTGCCCGGCCACCATGGCCAGTCCGGCCGTCGCGCCGTACAGGCTCATGGCCCGCGCCCGGTGCGCGCCGCGCGTGGTGGCCTGGATGGTGGCGAGCACCTGCGGCAGCATCGCGGCGGCCGCGGCGCCCTGCGCGACCCGCGCCGCGACCAGGCTCCACGCGTCCGGCGCGAGCCCGCAGGCCAGCGAGGTCAGCCCGAACGCGGCCATCCCGCCGAGGAACAGCCGGCGCCGGCCGAACAGGTCCCCGAGCCGCCCGCCGAGCACGAGCAGCACCGCGTACGCGACGCCGTACCCGGCGACGACCAGCTCCAGCACCGCCTCGCTCGCGGCGAGGTCGGTGCGGATGGTCGGCAGGGCGACGTTGACGATGAAGAAGTCGATCAGCGGCAGTGCCGCGGCCAGCAGCACGGTGAACAGCCCGGGCCCGCCGAGTGCGGGCGGCGCGGCCGTCGTACGGACGGCCCGGGTGGAGACGACGGTTTCGCTCATGCCTCGACCCTGTGCCCCCGCTCAGACGGGTACCAGAGTGTGTTCATCCTGGTAGAAGAAATACCTGGCAACAGGATCGGCCCGGCGGCACCCTGGACGCATGACGACCATGGCACAGGACGGCGCGGCGCAGTCCGCCCGGGGCGCGGAGATCCGGCGGCACGAGCTGGCCGCGTTCCTGCGCAGCCGTCGCGAGCGCATCACCCCCGAGCAGGTGGGCCTGCCCCGCGGGGCCCGGCGCCGTACGCCCGGACTGCGCCGGGAGGAGGTCGCGCACCTCTCCGCGGTCGGCGTCACCTGGTACACGTGGCTCGAACAGGCCCGCAACATCCAGGTCTCCGTGCAGGTCCTGGACGCCCTGGCCCGCACCCTGATGCTGGACGCCAGCGAGCGCGCCCATCTGTTCCAGCTGGCCGGTGCCACCGACCCGACGCCCGCCGCGAGCTGCCCGAGCGTCACCCCGGCGCTGCGCGAGATGCTGCGCCGGCTGGAGCCGCTGCCGGCCTGCATCCAGAACAGCCGGTACGACATCCTCGCCTACAACCGCCCCTACGGCCGCCTCCTCGGCGACCTGGACGCGATCCCGCCCGAGGACCGCAACTGCATGCTGCTCGTGTACACCAACAAGGAGTGGCAGGAGGCGGTCGTCCACCTGGAGGAGACCCAGCGGCTGATGGCCGCCCGGCTGCGTGCCTCCCTCGCCGGTCACCTGGGCGAACCGGCCTGGAAGATGCTCCTCAAGCGCCTGGAGGCGGCGTCCCCCGCGTTCTGCGAGCACTGGGAGCGTTACGAGGTGGTCGGCGCCCGCACGAAGACCAAGGAGTACCACAACCCCTACGTCGGCCACCTCCGGCTGGTGCACACGGACCTGTGGCTGGGCCCCGAGGCGGGCGCCCGCATGGTGATGTACACGGCGAAGGACGAGGAGACCCGGGAGCGCCTGGAGAGGCTGTACGAGCTGTCCCGCGAACCGCTGCCGGCCGTCGGCGGGCCGCTCTAGGAGGTGCCCACCGGCTGGCGGATCTCCGGTGCCCGGAGGCTCTCCGCCGTGCGGGTCGCCGTCGCGCGGGCCCAGCGGCCGCTGGTGAGGAGGCCGAGGACCAGGACGGCCAGTCCGCACCCCGTGAGGATCCACCAGCCGGGGCGGGCCGCCGCGACGAAGGCATGGTGGTACGAGGCCGAGCCGATGCCGGAGGCCAGGACGGCGCCGATCACCGCGACGCCGAGGGTCTGGCCCAGCTGCCTGCTGGTGGAGGCGACGGCGGCGGCGACCCCGGCCTGGGCGCGCGGCATGCCCGACACGGCGGTGTTGGTGATCGGCGCGTTCACGAAGCCGAAGCCGATGCCGAACAGGACGTAGCAGAGCAGGCGGCCGGCGTTCGAGGTCTGCGCGTCGAAGGCCGCGAACAGGACGCCGCTCGCCGTCATCGCCGTACCGGCGATCAGGAGCGGGAGGCGGGGGCCGCGGGTGCCGACCAGGCGGCCGGACAGGGGCGCGCACAGGAAGGTGGGCGCCGCCATCGGGAGCATCCACAGGCCCGCGTGCAGGGCGTCCAGGCCGCGGACGTTCTGGAGGTACAGCGTCGAAAGGAACAGGAAGCCGCCGAGCGCCGCGAAGGCGGCGACCGCGATCACGGTGGCCCCGCTGAACGGCGCCGAGCGGAAGAAGCGCAGATCGATGAGGGGTTCGTCGCGGCGGGGCTCGTACCACAGCAGCGCCAGGAGGGCCACGACGGCGACGGCCACGAAGGGGGCGACGACGGACGCGGTGGAGTCCGGCGCCTCGATGATCGCGTACGTCAGCGAGCCGAACAGGGCGATGACCAGGAGCTGGCCGACCGGGTCGGGACGGCGGGCCCTGGGTGCGCGGGACTCGGGGACGAAGCGGAGCGTGAGCAGGAGGGCGACGAGGCCGACCGGGAGGTTGATCCAGAAGATCGAGCGCCAGCTCACCGACTGCACCAGCAGCCCGCCGACCAGCGGGCCGGCCGCCATGGATATGCCGACCACCGCGCCCCACACGCCGATCGCGCGGGCGCGCTCACGGGCGTCGGTGAAGGTGTTGGTGATGATCGACATGGCGACCGGGTTGAGCATCGAGCCGCCGACGGCCTGCACCATGCGGAACACGATCAGCAGGGAGAGGTTGGGCGCGAGCGAGCAGAGCACGGAGCCGACGGTGAAGACCAGCAGGCCGGTCATGAAGACCTTCTTGCGGCCGATCCGGTCGGCCGTCGAGCCCGCGAGCATCAGCAGCGAGGCGAGCACCAGGGTGTAGGCGTCGATCGTCCACTGGAGGCCGGAGGTCGAGGCGTGCAGTTCGCGCTGCATGGAGGGCAGCGCCACGTTCAGGACGGTGTTGTCGAGACTCACGATGAGCAGGCTCATGCAGCAGATCGCGAGCACGAGCAGACGGCGGCGAGGGCTCAGCTCGGGCATGCGTTCCATCGTACGCCGATTTCGATAGTGCGTCTAACTAATGACTGCTGCATGATCCGGAGCGGCCGGCCGGGCTGCCGGGGGAGTGAGGGACAATGGGTTCTTGCCCTCTGCCGTCACCGCCGTACGCCTGTTCCGGAGTCGTCTGATGTCCCACTCGCTCTCCATCGGCCCGCACGCCGTGCTGCCGCCGGTCGTGCTCGCACCCATGGCGGGCATCACGAACGCGCCCTTCCGCACGCTGTGCAGGGAGTTCAGCGGCGGCAAGGGGCTGTTCGTCAGCGAGATGATCACGACCCGGGCGCTGGTCGAGCGCAACGAGAAGACCATGCAGCTGATCAGGTTCGACGCGAGCGAGCAGCCGCGCTCGATCCAGCTGTACGGCGTCGACCCGGCCACCGTCGGCAAGGCCGTCCGCATGATCGCGGAGGAGGACCTGGCCGACCACATCGACCTGAACTTCGGCTGCCCGGTCCCCAAGGTCACCAGGAAGGGCGGCGGCTCGGCGCTGCCGTACAAGCGGAACCTGCTGCGGGCGATCCTGAAGGAGGCCGTGAGCGGGGCCGGTGACCTGCCCGTCACGATGAAGATGCGCAAGGGCATCGACGACGACCACCTCACCTTCCTCGACGCCGGCCGCATCGCCGTCGAGGAGGGCGTGACGGCCATCGCGCTGCACGGCCGCACCGCCGCCCAGCACTACGGCGGCACGGCGGACTGGGAGGCCATCGCCCGCCTCAAGGAGCACGTCCCGGAGATCCCCGTCCTCGGCAACGGCGACATCTGGTCGGCCGAGGACGCGCTGCGGATGGTGCGCGAGACCGGGTGCGACGGCGTCGTGGTCGGGCGAGGGTGCCTCGGGCGGCCGTGGCTGTTCGCGGACCTGGTGGCGGCCTTCGAGGGACGCCTGGACGATCTGGCCCGCCCGGTGCTCCGGGAGGTGGCCGACGTCATGGTCCGGCACGCGACGCTGCTGGGCGAGTGGCTCGGTGACGAGTCCAAGGGCGTGGTCGACTTCCGCAAGCACGTCGCCTGGTACCTGAAGGGCTTCGCGGTCGGCTCGGAGATGCGTAAGCGGCTCGCGATCACCTCGTCGCTCGCCGAACTACGGGCCGGACTGGACGAGTTGGACCTCGACCAGCCCTGGCCGGCCGGCGCGGACGGGCCCCGCGGCCGTACGTCCGGCAACAACCGGGTGGTGCTGCCGGACGGCTGGCTGAAGGACCCGTACGACTGCGCGGGGATCAGCGAGGACGCCGAACTCGACACCTCCGGCGGCTGACGGCCCCTCGGTCAGTTCGTCTTCGGGTGCGGAGTCGAGCCGAACGCCGTCAGGAAGCGGTCGCGGAAGGCGCTCATCTTCCACACCGGGGCGTTGTGCGCGGGGCGCAGGCCGTCGGTCCAGTTCCAGCTCGTGATCCTGTCGAGGAGCTTCGGGTCCTTGGCGACGATCGAGACCGGCACGTCACGGCTGGCGTGGTTGCCGCTGGCGTGGGCGTTCGGCTGGTGGTCGCCGAGGAAGACCAGCACGGTGTCCTTCGTGCCGTACCGTTCCAGCCACTCGGTCAGCGCCGTCACCGTGTACTGGACGGACTTGCCGTACTCCTGCTTGGTGTGCGTGTCGTCGGTGAGGGTGTAGGTGGACGGGTGGCCCGCCTTCTCGATGGAGTCGAAGACCGAGCCGTCGCCCAGCTGGTTCCAGGGGACCATCTTGGGGATCGGCGCCCAGGGGGTGTGGCTGGAGGTGAGGATGAGCAGCGACATCCGTGACTTGCCGGCGGCCGGCTTCTTGCTGTGCACCCGGTCCTGGAACTGCTGGAGCGTGTACTGGTCCGGCATGGTCGACCAGCTGAACTTCGGTCCCTGGTAGCCGAGCTGGAAGGCGTTGTAGACCTTGTCCAGGCCGTACCACTTCTGTTCCGGCCAGCCCTTCTGCACGCCCGGCATGACGCCGACCGTGTCGAAGTCGCCGGTCTTCTTGAACGCGTCGGTCAGGCTCATGTGGTCGCTCGCCATGACCGTGCGGTAGCGCTGCTGGTTGCTGATCCACAGGCCCGACATGGTCGTGGAGTGGCCGAGCCAGCTGCTGCCGCCGTACGTCGCCGAGGTCAGCCAGCCGCTCTTGGCGTGGAAGCCCGCCTGGGCCAGCGCCTTGGTGCGGGCGTCGAGGGTCGCGTCGACGCCGGGGGCCATGATCGGGTCCTCGACGGCGCTGCGGCCGTAGCTCTCGATGAACGTGAAGATCATGTCCTTGCCGCGCAGGTCCGGGACCAGCTGGCTGCCCGGGGTGTTCCCGAAGGCGTCGACCTTCGCCACCTTGCGGAACGCCGCCTCGTCCCTGATCGCGTTCGAGATCCGGTGGGCCTGGTCCTTCAGCGCGGTGGCGGTGGTGTCGGTGGCGAGCGGCATGCCGGACATCTGCAGGCCGAGCGAGGAACTGGTGATCCAGACGACTCCGGCGACCAGCGTGCCCCGGGTCGCGAGGCCGGGGTGCCGGGCGAGCAGATTGCTCAGCCGCACCATGGACAGCGCCAGCAGCACGAAGACCAGCAGCACGAGGAGGATCACGGCGGCCACGGCGGCCACCGCGGCGGTGTGCCCGAAGGAGTCCACCAGGTACGACTCCGCGTCGCCGAACAGGCTCCAGTCGAGCACGGCGTTGAAGCCCCGGCCGAGGTACTGGTTGAACCCCATGTCCAGCACGTTCAGCACGGTCATCGCGCCCAGCGCCACCCCGGACACGACGGCCAGCGCCACCCGCGGCCGGCGCGGCAGCGCGATCATCACCGCCGCCCCGATCACGGCCTCCGCCGGTATCCGCACGAACGTCGAGGTGTGCACCCGGTCCACGGAGTTGGGCATCCCCAGGGCGACGACGACGAGCACCGCGGCCAGCACGGTGACCGTGCCGGACAGCGCCCGCGCGGCGCCCGGATGCGCCGCCCGCCACCGCCGCGTCCGCGCCCGCACCGCGGCCCAGGGCCGGGGCAGGGCCCTGAGCCTGAGCGTGAGGGGGCGGTGGGGAGAGCGCGCGGGAGTTCCGTCGGGGATGGTGTCCGGCGCCTCGGTCTCCCCGTCCGTACCGGTTTCCTGGCGCGTGCTCATGTCCTGGGACAACCCGAAGGTCCTTCCGTGCGAGACCTGTACCGCAGTCTCGTACGGCCCCTCACGGGCCCCTGTTCAGGCCACAGGGCAAACACCGGGCAAATCCAACGCCCTGGCTAGACCCCGCCCACCGCCGTCAGCAGCGCGAGCGGCGCCGCGGCCGAACGCGACTCCCGCACACACGCGTGCGGGTACGGCACCGGCTCCGGATGCGTGTCCCGCCCGTACCCGGCCAGGACCTCCGGCAGCCGGTGTCCGGCGGTGCTCGCCGCGTCGACCAGCGCGTGCGCCACCGTCCGGGCCTCGTCGTGCAGCCCGTACCGCGCCAGCCCCAGCGTGATCAGCGCGTTGTCGTGCGGCCACACGGAGCCCCGGTGGTACGACAGCGGGTGGTACGCGGCCTGGCCCGCGGCCACCGTGCGCACGCCCCACCCGGAGAAGAAGTCCGGCTCCAGCAGCCGGCGGCCGACCGCCTCGCCGTACTCCTTGTCCAGCAGCCCCGACCACAGCAGATGCCCGGCGTCGGAGGCCAGCGCGTCGACGCGGCGGCCCCGCCCGTCGAGCGCGAGCGCGGGGAAGGAGTGCTCCGGCATCCAGAAGTCCCGCTGGAAACGGTCCCGCAGATCGGCCGCCGCCTGTTCCAGCAGCGCCGCGTACGTCTCGTCGCCCCACACCGTCCGCGCCACCCACGCCGTGCGGCGCAGCGCGTCGTACGCGTACCCCTGCGCGCCCGCCGCCATCACCGCGCCGGTGGGCCGGGTGCCGTCGGCACAGCAGATCGCGCCGGGGGAGTCCTTCCAGTTCTGGTTGGCGAGGCCGCCCTCGTCGGCGCGGTAGACGAGATAGCCGCGCGAGGTCAGCCCGCCGTGGTCCAGCATCCAGCCGACGGCGGCGCGGGCATGCCGCTCCAGGCCGCGGGCCAGGTCCGTGTCCCCGGTCTGCTCGACGTACGCGCCGAGCAGGACCAGGAACAGCGGGGTCGCGTCGACGGAGCCGTAGTAGCGCCCGAACGGCACCTGCCCGAAGTGCGCCAGCTCGCCGTGCCGCACCTCGTGCACGATCTTGCCGGGCTGGGCGACGCGCGACGGGCCGGCGGAGCCGGTCGCCTGGGTCGTGGCCAGGGCGAGCAGCGTGGCTGCGGCCGGCCGGGGCCGGTACGGCAGCGCGAACAGGGAGGTGAGCAGGGCGTCCCGGCCGATCAGCGTGAGGTACCAGGGGGCCCCGCCGGCCGGGACGCGCAGCTCCTCGCCGCCCGGTCCGCCGGCCGGCACCTGGAGCGCGGCCAGATCGGCGAGGCCGCGCGCGCACGCCTCCGCCAGCTCCGGCCAGCCGGTCGGGAAAGCCACGCCCTCCATGAACTCCGCTTCGCGCGCCTGGAGTTGCTCGTGCACGGCGGCGGGGTCGCGCGGCACCCGGACGGCCCGCTTCTCGCCGTGCGGGCGGGCGATCACGCGCAGCATCAGCTCGCTCGTGCCGTGCGCGGGCAGGTCCAGGGTCCACACCAGGCGGCGGGCGCCGGTGCCGGTCTCCTCCACGGCGTCGGGGGCCGGGTCGGCCGTGATCGCCGTGCGGGACGTCCATTCGGCGCGCCGGTAGGTGAACTCGATGCCGTCGCCCGTCACTTCGCGGGAGCGTACGGCGCCGGGCTTGACGTAGGTGCGGTGGTCGGAGCGGAGTTCGAACTGGTCGGTGAAGTCGGCGTCGACGGTGAGGGCGAGCCGGACCGTGGTCGGCACCGGGCGGTTGCTGGTGACCCGCAGCGACTCCACGAACGCGCTGTCGCCGACGGCCTGGTGACGGAAGACGGTGTGCGCCGGGGGTTCCCGGCGGCCGCCGCGCGGGACCAGGACGCAGCGGGCCGCGTCCCCCTCGGTGACCGGGGTGAGCACCTCGGGCACGGCGCCGTCGACGGTGAGCTGCCAGCGGCTGAGGTGCCGGGCGTCCCGTACGAACAACCCGTCCGGGGCGCCGCTGCCCCGCACTCCGCTGATGTCGCCCCGGTCGCCCACGGCGGCGAACGTCGCCCCGTGCACGAGCAGATGATGCCGGTCCGTCATCGCCGGTCTCCTCCTTCGTCACTCGTGTCGAACGTGCCGGTGACCGCGCTGGACACGCCCTCGCGGGCGCCCTTGACAAGCTCTTGGTACGGCTGGGGGCGGGGCTGGCCCTGCACGTCGTGATACAGGTCCAGGGCGAGTGCGGCGGTCCAGCCGAAGCCGGTCGCGCCGCAGGCCTCGCCGGTGCGCGGATCGACGTACTCCGCGAAGCCGGTGGCGTCGGCGAGGTGCAGCACGGCCGCCCGCAGGGTGTCGGCCAGTCGCGGCTCCCCGTGCGCGCGCAGGCCCCGCTCCAGCAGCCAGCCGGTGTTGAACCAGGCGGGCCCGCGCCAGTACCGGTGCGGGTCGAAGGCCTCGCCGAGGAGGTCGTAGCTCGGCACGAGCCGGGTGCGGTCGCCGGGCCCGTCCCCGCATCCGAAGTGCGGACCGCGCAGGGTGCGGACGAGCGTGGCGGCGATCTCGGGCGGCAGGCCGGGGAGCATGAGCGGGATCAGCCCGGAGACGCTGCGCTCGCGGACGAGTCCCTGCCCGCCCATGAGGTCCCGGCACAGGAACATGCCGGCCGCCGGGTCCCACAGCCGCTCCACCAGCGCCGCCGTCAGCCGTTCGGCCCGCGCGCGGCGGGCGGTGCCGGCCGCGCCCAGCTCCTCGGCGATCCGGGCGAGCGCGTGCTCGGAGGCGATGAGCAGGGCGTTGAACGCGGGGTCCTCGACGGCGAACTCGCCCTCCCCGTCGGCATATCGGCCGTCCCGGTAGTCCGCGGCCAGCCGCACGTACCGCCCGTAGTCCAGATCCGTCGGCCGGTCCTCGGCCGCCCCGTGGTCGAGGTCGGCCCGGCGGAAGGTGCGGGCCGGGGCCGGGGTGATCCGGGCCAGCGGGGCGTCCCAGCAGGGGCTGTTGTCCATGCCCTGCTCCCAGGGGTGGACCACCGACACGAGCCCTGCGCCGCCCCGGTCGCGCCGGTGCGTCAGATAGCGGTGCCAGGCGGCCAGGCGCGGGTACACCCGGGCCAGGAAGCCGCGGGAGCGCGAGAGCACCGGGTCGGCGCGGTGGACCAGCCAGGCCGCGAGCGCGTGGACCGGTGGCTGCACGATCCCGGAGGTCTGTACGGTGCGCGGGGCGCCCGCGGTGCGCCCGGCGGTGGCGGAGCGCCAGAAGTCGGGGCTCGGGAAGTAGGCGTCGAGCGGGACGGAGGGGTTGAAGACGATGTGCGGCACGCGCCCGTCGCCCCACTGGGCGGCCAGCAGCGTCTCCAGCTCGGTCTGGGCCCGCAGCGGCGAGACGTGCCGCAGGCCGATGGCGATGAACGCCGAGTCCCAGGACCACTGGTGCGGATACAGGCTCCGGGACGGGACCGTCGCGTTCCCGGTCCAGTTCGCCGCCAGTACCCGGGCCGCCCTGACGTGCAGACTGTCGCCGGAGGCCGGGGGATCGTATGCGATCGGGTGCTCCGTGGCGCGGGTGGTGAGCTGGGCAGTGCGATCCACTCGGGGCTCCCCGAAGACGAAGAACGCCCGGCCGGGTCGGCCGGGTTCGGTTGTGGCTACCGTAGGGTTACGTCTACTTAACACGCAAAACCCACTATGTAATGCAGGGTTGAGGAACACAAGGGGGTGCGCATGACCGGACGTCCGGGAAGAGCCGTCAGGACGAACGGCGGCCAGGCCGGCGCCGGCGACCTGCTCGAACTGGTGCGCAGCGGACGGGCGGTGACGCGGGGCGCGCTCCAGCAGGTCACCGGGCTGTCCCGGGCCACGGTCGGCCAGCGCCTGGACCGGCTGTTCCGGGCGGGCTGGCTGCGCGAGGGGGCCGGCGGCCCGGTCGGCTCGCCGCTCGGCGGGCGCCCTTCCATCACGCTGGAGTTCGACGGCTCCCACGCCGTCGTCCTCGCCGCCGACCTCGACACCCGGCACGCCCGCGCGGCCGTGCTGTCCCTGACCGGCGAACTGCTCGCCGAGCACGCGGGCACGCTGGTGGTGGAGGACGGGCCGGAAGCCGTGCTCGGTGAACTCGGCCGCTGGTTCGGCGCGTTGCTGGAGAAGGCGGGGCACACGGCGACGGAGGTCGCCGGCATCGGGCTGGCGGTACCCGGTCCGGTGGACAGCGAGACCGGCCGGGTGGTGCAGCCGCCGATGATGCCGGGCTGGGACGGCTACGACATACGGGGCCGTCTCTCGCGCGCCTTCGCGGAGCACACCGGTCACCGCGGCCGCGCCGGCGCCCCGGCCGCCGTCCCGGTCCTGGTCGACAACGACGCCAACCTCATGGCGTACGGCGAGCAGCGCGCCGGACACGCCGACTGCGGGGCGTTCGTCCTGGTCAAGGTGTCCACCGGGATCGGCGCCGGGGTCGTGGTCGACGGCTCGATCTACCGGGGCATCGACGGCGGCGCCGGGGACATCGGGCACATCCGGGTCGGCGCGGACGCGTTGTGCCGGTGCGGTTCCCACGGCTGTCTCGCCGCCGTCGCGAGCGGGGGTGCCGTGGCGGGGCGGCTGGCGGAGTCCGGCGTCCCGGCCGCGTCCGGCTCGGACGTACGGGACCTGCTGGCCGCCGGGCACCCGGAGGCGGCGGCGCTGGCCCGGGAGGCCGGGCGCCTGGTCGGTGACGTGCTGGCGACGGTGGTGACCCTGCTCAACCCCGGGGTGCTGATGATCGCGGGCGACCTGGCGGGCACGCCCTTCCTCACCGGCGTGCGCGAGCTGCTCTACCAGCGGGCGCTGCCCCGCTCCACGGCCCACCTGGACGTCGTCACCTCGGCGCTCGGCGACCGGGCCGCGCTCATCGGAGCGGGGGCACTGGTCGTGGAACACCTCTACGCGCCGGAGCGGGTGGAGGAGCGGCTGCTGGCGCTGGGGGTGTGAGGCCCGCTGCCGGCGGGTGCGTGACGAGGGGTTTCGAGGGGTTTCCGGGCGCGTTTCGGGTCTCGGACGACGGTCCGCATGGTGAAATCCCGGCCGCTGTGGCAGCGTGATTCTCGCCACCCTTGATAAGGGTTGCGCTCAGATGAGCGAATCATGGGCGACTGCACTTCTCCAAGGGGTGGCACTCGGTGCCACCCCTTGATCGTTCATCGATCGAAATCAGACGTGCGGGATCCCTGCTCATCTGAGCGATAGACCCGGTGTTGAGGGGTACTTGCCTTCAAGAAGTGAACACATCGGGCCGTGCCGGCTTGCCAAGCTTTGACTTTCGATCCGGTGGCGGACGGGTGGTTACAGGCGCATGACGCGCAAGTAGACGTACCCAGGAACCTTCGATCTGGGTATGTTCCTCGCCGTCAGGGCAGCCACCGTGGCCTCAAGGAGTCGAGACCCGTGTCGGAAAACAAAGAACCCCACGTAGCGAAGTTCGTTTACGACTTCACCGAGGGCAACAAGGACCTCAAGGACCTCCTCGGCGGCAAGGGCGCCAACCTCGCCGAGATGACCAACCTCGGTCTGCCGGTCCCTCCCGGCTTCACCATCACCACGGAGGCCTGCAAGGTCTACCTGGAGAGCGGCGAGGAGCCCGCGGCACTGCGTGACGAGGTGAGTGCGCACCTCGACGCCCTTGAGCGGAACATGGGCAAGAAGCTCGGCCAGCCGGACAACCCGCTGCTGGTCTCCGTCCGCTCGGGCGCCAAGTTCTCCATGCCTGGCATGATGGACACGGTCCTGAACATCGGCCTGTCCGACAAGTCGGTGCAGGGCCTGGCCAAGCAGGCCGGCGACGACCGCTTCGCCTGGGACTCCTACCGCCGCCTGATCCAGATGTTCGGCAAGACCGTCCTCGGCGTCGACGGTGAGCTCTTCGAGGAGGCCCTCGACAAGGCCAAGGAGGCCAAGAAGGTCACGGTCGACACCGACCTGGAGGCCGCCGACCTGAAGAAGCTGGTCACCACCTTCAAGAAGATCGTCAAGAAGGAGGCCGGCCGGGACTTCCCGCAGGACCCGCGCGAACAGATGGACCTCGCCATCGAGGCGGTCTTCAACTCGTGGAACACCGACCGCGCCAAGCTCTACCGCCGCCAGGAGCGCATCCCCGGCGACCTCGGCACGGCCGTCAACATCTGCTCGATGGTCTTCGGCAACCTCGGCCCCGACTCCGGCACCGGCGTCGCCTTCACGCGTGACCCCGCCTCCGGCCACCAGGGCGTCTACGGCGACTACCTCCAGAACGCCCAGGGCGAGGACGTCGTCGCGGGCATCCGCAACACGGTCCCGCTCGCGGAGCTGGAGTCGATCGACAAGAAGTCGTACGACCAGCTCATGCAGATCATGGAGACCCTGGAGAACCACTACAAGGACCTCTGCGACATCGAGTTCACCATCGAGCGCGGTCAGCTGTGGATGCTCCAGACCCGGGTCGGCAAGCGCACGGCGGGCGCGGCCTTCCGCATCGCGACGCAGCTGGTGGACCAGGGCCTGATCGACGAGACCGAGGCGCTCCAGCGCGTCACCGGCGCCCAGCTGGCCCAGCTGATGTTCCCGCGCTTCGACGAGCAGGCGAAGGTCGCCCAGGTCGCGCGCGGCATCGCCGCCTCGCCCGGTGCGGCGGTCGGCAAGGCCGTCTTCGACTCGTACACCGCCGTGAAGTGGTCGCGCTCGGGCGAGAAGGTCATCCTGGTCCGCCGGGAGACCAACCCCGACGACCTCGACGGCATGATCGCGGCCGAGGGCATCCTCACCTCCCGCGGCGGCAAGACCTCGCACGCGGCCGTGGTCGCCCGCGGCATGGGCAAGACCTGTGTCTGCGGTGCCGAGGAGCTGGAGGTCGACACCAAGCGCCGCCGGATGAAGGTGCCGGGCGGGCAGGTCGTGGAGGAGGGCGACCTCATCTCCATCGACGGTTCGAGCGGCAAGGTGTACCTCGGCGAGGTCCCGGTCGTCCCGTCCCCGGTCGTGGAGTACTTCGAGGGCCGCATGCACGCGGGTGCCCACGACGCCGACGAGCTGGTCGAGGCCGTGCACCGCATCATGGCCTTCGCCGACCGCAAGCGCCGGCTGCGGGTGCGCGCCAACGCGGACAACGCCGAGGACGCGCTGCGCGCCCGCCGCTTCGGCGCCCAGGGCATCGGCCTGTGCCGCACGGAGCACATGTTCCTCGGCGACCGCCGTGAGCTGGTCGAGCGTCTGATCCTGGCCGACACGGAGGCCGAGCGCGAGGAGAGCCTGAAGGCCCTTCTCCCGCTGCAGAAGCAGGACTTCGTCGAGCTGTTCTCGGCGATGGACGGCCTGCCGGTGACGGTCCGCCTCCTGGACCCGCCGCTGCACGAGTTCCTCCCGGACATCACCGAGCTCTCGGTCCGGGTGGCCCTGGCCGAGTCCCGCCAGGAGCCCCACGAGAACGAACTGCGCCTGCTCCAGGCCGTCCACCGCCTGCACGAGCAGAACCCGATGCTGGGCCTGCGCGGCGTACGCCTCGGCCTGGTCATCCCCGGCCTGTTCACGATGCAGGTCCGCGCGATCGCGGAAGCGGCGGCCGAGCGCAAGAACGCCAAGGGCGACCCGCGCGCCGAGATCATGATCCCGCTGGTCGGCACGGTCCAGGAGCTGGAGATCGTCCGCGAGGAGGCCGACCAGGTCATCGCCGAGGTCGAGGCGGCGACGGGCACCGAGCTGAAGCTCGCGATCGGCACCATGATCGAGCTGCCGCGCGCCGCGCTCACCGCCGGCCAGATCGCGGAGGCGGCCGAGTTCTTCTCCTTCGGCACGAACGACCTGACGCAGACGGTGTGGGGCTTCTCCCGCGACGACGTCGAGGCCTCGTTCTTCACGGCCTACCTGGAGAAGGGCATCTTCGGCGTCTCCCCGTTCGAGACGATCGACAAGGACGGCGTGGGCTCCCTGGTGAAGCTGGCGGCCGAAGCGGGCCGGCGCACCCGCCCGGACCTCAAGCTCGGCGTCTGCGGCGAGCACGGCGGCGACCCGGAGTCGGTCCACTTCTTCCACGAGGTCGGCCTGGACTACGTCTCCTGCTCCCCGTTCCGCATCCCGGTCGCCCGCCTGGAGGCGGGCCGCGCGGCGACGCAGTCGGCGGGCAGCGACCACCGCTGACCCCTCCGGGGCCGTATGAACCCCGGAGCCGCCGTCGGTCCCCGACCCTCACCGATCGGCGGCGGCCCCGGCGCACGAGAAGGAGAGGCGACACCCTGTGCGGGGGTGTCGCCTCTCCGGCGTTTTCGGGTGCCGTCCCTCTAGAACACCCCCTCCGTGTTCACCGGACCCACCTCGAAGAGCCCCGAGCACGTCGTCCACGACGCCGGTATCAGGACCGGGGTGCGGGACGCCGGGGGAAAGACGCGCAGGTAGGAGCCGGTGCGCAGGCAGGGGCCGCCCACCGGGCCGTTCGTGGTGCGCAGCACCGCCGAGGCCGAGTGGCCCGGGGCGAGGGCGACCGTGCGGTAGGAGGTGCCGCTGCGGGCGGCCGCCGGGCCGAGCTGGTGGTGAGCGGTGTCGAGGACGCTGACGCCCGGGTATCCGCGCAGGGCACAGCTGCCCGTACTCGTGTTGGTGAACCGCACCGGCCAGTACAGCGACCCGGCGGCCCCCTCCTTGCGGCCCATGGAGAGGTGCAGGTCGCTCGCCGTGCAGGTGCGCAGGGCCTTGGCGGCCGACGGTGCCGCCGCCGGCGCGCTCCAGGCCGCTCCCGCCGCCGTCAGGCCCACGACGGCCGCGGTGAGGACGGCCGCCGCGCCGCGCCTCGGCGACGTCCGGAAGAGCTTCAGAGGGTTCGGACAGTGAACTGACATATCCGCCTCCATCGGGCGAACGGGTGGATGAAGGTCACTGTGTTGGATGCGTCGCGGCCCGGAAAAGTTGTGCCTCGGGCCGGGCGATTTCGGCGGCCGCCGAACTGGGTGATTCCGGTGGGATCCGGGCTGGGTGACGGCGGCGGGAATCGGCCCGGGATCGTGACACCGTGCCCCCGCACGGTGACACACGGCTGCAACACCCCTTTCGTAATCATCGCGCAAGGTTGATCGTTGGGCCGTGCATCGATGACCGACACCGATACGTCAGGGGGTACGGACGATGGCCATGAGTCGCAGGGCACTGCTGGTCGCGGGGGCCGGAGTCGGGGCGGGGGCACTCGCCGCGTGCGGATCCGACACCGGGCGCGGGGGCGGGGGTTCGGGGGCGGCGCTGTCCCAGTGGTACCACCAGTACGGTGAGCCGGGCACCCAGCAGGCCGTGCAGCGGTACGCCGCCGCGTACAAGAAGGCGCACGTCACCGTGCAGTGGCGGCCAGGGAACTACGACCAGCAGACCGCCGCCGCGCTGCTGACCGACTCCGGGCCCGACGTGTTCGAGGTCAACGGGCCCACACTCGACCAGATCCAGGGCGGACAGGTCGTCGACCTCACCGACCTGCTCGACGGCGTCAAGGACGACTTCAACCCCGCCGTGCTCACGCCCAAGACGTACAAGGGGAGGATCTACGGCATCCCGCAGGTCGTCGACATGCAGCTCCTCTACTACCGCAAGAGCCTGCTGAAGGCGGCCGGGGTCCAGCCGCCCGCCACGCTCGACGCCCTCGTGGACGCCGCCCGCACGCTCACCACCAGCAAGGTCAAGGGCCTCTTCCTGGGCAACGACGGAGGTGCCGGTGTCCTCGGGGGAACTCCCCTCTACGCCGCCGGACTTGAGCTCGTCACCGAGGAGGGGAAGGCCGGCTTCGACGACCCGGCCGCCGCCCGCACCCTCGGCAAGCTGCGCCGGCTCTACGCCGACAAGTCCCTCCTCCTCGGCGCGCCCGCGGACTGGTCGGACCCGTCCGCCCTCCTCCAGGGCCTCACCGCGATGCAGTGGTGCGGGCTGTGGGCGCTGCCCCAGATCAAGCAGCAACTGGGCGACGATTTCGGGGTGTTGCCCTTCCCGGCGGACGGCGGACAGGGCAGGCCCACCGTGCCCGTCGGGGCGTACGGCGCCGCCGTCAGCGCCCGCAGCAGGCACCGGGAGGCCGCCAGGGAGTACGTGAAGTGGCTGTGGGTCGAACGGACCGACTACCAGGAGGACTTCGCCCTCTCCTACGGCTTTCACATCCCCGCCCGGATCTCCCTCGCCAAGAAGGCCACGCAACTCCACAGCGGTCCCGCCGCCGACGCCGTCCGCCTTGCCACCGAGCACGGGTACGCCCAGCCCCTGCTGTGGACACCGGCCGCGCAGACCGCCTACCAGGACGCGCTCAGCCGGATCATCAAGAGCGGCGCGGACCCGGAGAGCGAACTGCGGGCCGTCGTACGGAAGGTGTCCGGTGAGCTCGACCGGGTGAAGAGGACGTCGTGAGGCGGCGCCGGGTCCTCTGGTTCTGGGTGTTCGTCGGGCCGTTCGCCGCCGGGCTCGCGCTCTTCACCTACGTCCCGCTGCTGTGGAGCGTGGGCCTCAGCTTCTTCGACGCGCAGAACACCGTCACGCCCACGCACTTCGTCGGTCTGGACAACTACACGGCGATGCTGCGGGACGACGCGTTCACCGGCAGTCTGAAGACGTTCCTCGTCTTCACCGCCTTCATCGTGCCCGTCACCTATCTGCTGTCCCTCTCGCTCGCGCTCATGGTCAACCGGGTCCGGCGGGCGCGCGCGTTCTTCCGGTCCGTCTTCTTCCTCCCGGCCGCGTGCAGCTACGTCGTCGCGGCCCTGGTCTGGAAGATGTCGATCTTCAACGGGGTGCGGTTCGGGCTGGCCAACACCGTGCTGGACTGGTTCGGCGGCGATCCGGTGGCCTGGCTGTCCACCACCGACCCGCCCTGGTACTGGCTGGTCATCGTCACCGTACGGCTGTGGCTCCAGGCCGGCTTCTACATGATCCTCTTCCTGGCCGGGCTGCAGAGGATCGATCCGGTGCTCTACGAGGCGGCCGCCGTGGACGGGGCCCGGCCCGGCTGGACGGTGCTGCGGCACATCACCCTGCCGCAGCTGCGAGCCACCTCGGTCGCGGTGCTGCTGCTGCTCGTCATCAACGCCTTCCAGGCCTTCGACGAGTTCTACAACCTGCTCTCCGACGCCCGGGGCTATCCGCCGTACGCCCGGCCGCCGCTCGTCTATCTCTACTACACCGCGCTCGGGCAGGGGCAGAACCTCGGGCTCGGCAGCGCGGGAGCGGTGATCCTCGCGCTGATCATCGCGGTCGTCACGGTCGGTCAGGCGCGGTGGCTGCGGCTGGGAAGGACGGACGCCGATGGATGACGCCCTGGTGCGGGCCGGGCGGGCCCTGCGGGCGGTGCTGCTGATCGCGCTCGCCCTGCTCTTCCTCATCCCCTTCTATCTGCTCGTCCGCAACGGGCTGGCGAGCGAGCAGGACATCACCTCGCCTCGATGGACCTTCTTCCCGGGGGAGTTGAGGTGGGGCAACGTCCGGGAGCTGTTCGCCGATCCGTCCGTGCCCTTCGCCCGGTCCCTGGTCAACTCCGCGCTGATCGCCGTGGCCACCACCGCCGGGACGCTCCTGCTCGCCTCCCTCGCCGGGTACGGCCTCGCCCGCATCCCCTACCGGCACGCGAACAAGGTCTTCTACGGCATCCTCGGCACCCTCCTGGTCCCGGCCGCCGTCACCTTCGTACCGAGCTTCGTGCTGGTGTCGTCGCTGGGCTGGATCTCCACGCTCCGCGGGCTCATCGTCCCGACGCTGTTCTCGGCGTTCGCCTGCTTCGTCTTCCGCCAGTACTTCCTCGGCTTCCCGCGGGAGCTGGAGGACGCGGCGCAGGTCGACGGGCTCGGGTACTGGCGGACGTACTGGCTGGTGGTCGTGCCGAACGCGCGGCCGGTGTTCGCGGCGGTCGGGACGATCGTGTTCCTCGGCGCCTGGAACTCCTTCCTGTGGCCGCTGGTCATCGGGCAGGACCAGCGCGCCTGGACGGTGCAGGTCGCGCTGTCGTCCTTCACCACGTCCCAGGTCGTGCGGCTGCACGAGCTGTTCGTCGCCGCCGTCGTGTCCGTCCTGCCGCTGCTGCTCGTCTTCCTGTGCTTCCAGCGGTGGATCGTGGCGGGGGTGGAGCGCTCGGGGATCGACTAGTGCTCACAGTGTGGCGCCGCTGTCCACGCCCAGGTCGGTGCCGATGACCGAGGCCGCGTCGTCCGAGGCCAGGTAGAGGACGGCGGCGGCGACTTCCCCGGTGGTGGCGATGCGGCCGAGCGGAAGCGTGTTCTTCGCGCGCTCGGTCCGGCCCGCCTCGGTCTCGCCCGGCCGCAGGGACATGGAGGTCTCGGTGGCCGTGGGTCTGACCACGTTGATCCGGACGCCGTCCCGGACGTGGTCGAGGGCGGCGCCCCGGCTGAGCGCGGTCACGGCGGCCTTGGACGCGGAGCAGGCGGCCGCCCCGGGGGCTGCGGTGTGCCGTCCGAAGGTGGAGGAGATGTTCACGATCGAGCCCCCCCCGCCGACTGGCCGCGCATCTGGCGGATCTGAGCCCGCAGGGCCAGGAACACGCCGGTGACGTTGGTGGCGAGCCGGGTGTGCCAGTCCTGCTCCGGGAGGTCCACGAGGGGCTGCCCGCCCCGGAAGACGCCCCCGTTGTCGACCGCCACGTCCAGTGAGCCGTAGGAGTCGACGGCGGCCCGGACCACCGCGTCGGCATCAGCCGCGCGCGAGACGTCGGCGGTCACCGCGAGGGCCTACGCCGCCCGGACCTCGTACGCCGTCACCCGGACCGTCTCGTCGTCCAGGCACTCCCCGCTGGCCAGGTCGAAGCGCTGCTTCAGCAGGGGGGAGGCGACGAACGGGCGGCCCTCGTGGGTGCCGGTCAGGCCGCGGGAGAGGACGGCCGCGCCGGTGAACGGGTCGCGGTTGTCGATCGCGTAGAGGCGGTCCGCGCGGTCGCGGAACAGGGCGACCTGACGGCCGTCCGGCAGCAGGGCGGCGGCCCCGCGGCCCGGGAGCAGCGCGTGCACGTCGCAGGCCGTGAACCAGCCCTCGGCGAGCCGGAGTTGGACCTTCAGAGCGGTGGTCTCGACAGCCAGGGTCATCGCGGGGTGCTTCCTTCCAGGACGTCGGCGGCGGGCCGCCTGCCGATGGCGAGCAGCGGCAGGTCGGGCTTGATCTGGTCGCGCTCGGGGACGAAGGCGACGACCGGGTCGGGGGTGTCGGGGGCGTTCACGAACGACACGAACCGGGTGAGCTTCTCGGGGTCGCTGATCGTCTCGGCCCACTCGTCGCGGTAGCCCGCCACGTGCGCCCGCATCAGCGCCTCCAGCTCGTCGCAGATGCCGAGCGAGTCGTGCACCACCACGTCGCGTACGTGGTCCAGGCCGCCCGGGATCCGCTCCAGCCACACGCTCGTGCGCTCCAGGCGGTCGGCGGTGCGGATGTAGAACATCAGGAACCGGTCGATCAGCCGGACCAGTTCGGCGTCCGACAGGTCCTGGGCGAGCAGGTCCGCGTGGCGCGGGGTCGCGCCGCCGTTGCCGCCGACGTACAGGTTCCAGCCGTTCGCCGTGGCGATCACGCCGAAGTCCTTCGACCGGGCCTCGGCGCACTCGCGGGCGCACCCGGAGACCGCCGACTTGAGCTTGTGCGGGGAGCGCAGGCCCCGGTAGCGCAGCTCCAGGTCGATCGCCATGCGGACCGAGTCCTGGACGCCGTAACGGCACCAGGTCGAGCCGACACAGGACTTCACGGTCCGCAGGGCCTTGCCGTAGGCGTGTCCGGACTCGAAGCCGGCGTCCACCAACCGGGCCCATATCAACGGGAGTTGCTCCGCCCGCGCGCCGAACATGTCGATCCGCTGGCCGCCGGTGATCTTCGTGTAGAGGCCGAAGTCCCGGGCGATCTCGCCGATCACGATCAGCTTCTCGGGCGCGATCTCGCCGCCGGGGATGCGTGGCACGACCGAGTACGAGCCGTTCTTCTGGAGGTTGGCGAGGTGGTGGTCGTTGGTGTCCTGCAGGGCCGCCTGCTCGCCGTCGAGGACGTAGCCGCTCGCGCCGATCGTCGGGGCGAGGGAGGCGATGACCGACGCCACCGCCGGCTTGCAGATCTCGCAGCCCTCGCCGCCGCGGGCGCCCTCCCGGCCGTAGCGGTCGAGCAGGTCCTGGTACGACGTGATGCGCAGGCTCAGGACGATCTCGTACAGCTCCTCGCGCGTCAGGGCGAAGCAGCCGCACAGCCCCTTGTCGACCTCGACGCCGGACGCCGCCAGTTCGGCGTCGACCAGCTGGCCGAGCACCTTGACGCAACTGCCGCACGTCGTACCGGCCTTGGTGCACTTCTTGACCTCGGGCACGGTGGTGCACCGGTGCTCGGTGACCGCGCCGCGGACGGCGCCCTTGGTGACGTTGTTGCAGGAGCAGACGATCGCCTCGTCCGGCAGCGCGGCCGGGCCGAGCTGCGCCCCCGAGTCCGCTCCGGCGGGCAGGACGAGGGACTCGGGGGAGACGGGGGGCACCGAACCGGTCAGCGCGCGCAGGGTGCCGTACGCCTCCGCGTCGCCGACCAGGATGCCGCCGAGCAGCGTGCCGTCCCGGCCGATGACCAGCTTCTTGTACAGGCCCGCGCGGGCGTCGGAGTACACGACGTCGAGGCAGTCCTCGGTGGTGCCGTGCGCATCGCCGAAGGACGCCACGTCGACGCCGAGCAGCTTCAGCTTGGTGGACAGGTCGGCGCCGGTGAACGACGCCTCGGCGGCGGCGATGGTGGCGGCGGCCGTCTCCGCCTGCTCGTACCCCGGCGCGACCAGGCCGTACACCCGGCCGTCCGCCGCCAGCGCGCACTCTCCGATCGCGAACACGTGCGGGTCGGTGACCGTACGGCACTGCTCGTCGACGCTGATGCCGCCGCGCTCGCCGACCGTGAGGCCGCAGTCCCGGGCCAGCTGGTCGCGGGGGCGGACACCGGCGCTGAACACGACCATGTCGACGCCGAGCTCGGAGCCGTCCGACAGCTTCATGCCGCTGACGGCGCCCGCCGCCCCGGTCACGATCTCCTGCGTGCCCACGCCCGTGTGCACGGTCAGCCCCATGTCCTCGACGGTGCGCAGCAGCGCCGCGCCCCCGCCGTCGTCGACCTGCACCGGCATCAGGCGCGGCGCGAACTCCACGATGTGCGTGTCGAGTCCGAGCCCCTTGAGGGCGCCGGCCGCCTCCAGACCCAGCAGACCGCCGCCGACCACGGCACCGGTCCGGGCGCCCTTCGCGTACTCCTCGATCGCGAGGAGGTCCTCGATCGTGCGGTAGACGAAGCAGCCGTCGGCGTCCTTGTTCGGCACGGGCGGCACGAACGGGTACGAGCCGGTGGCGAGGACGAGGGTGTCGTACGCGAAGACCCGGCCGGACCGGGCGGTCACCGTCCGCGCCGCACGGTCGATGGCGTCGGCCGGGTCACCGACGTACAGCTCGATGCCGTGGGTGTCGATGAACCCCATGTCGGTCATGGAGAGTTCCTCGGCGGTCCGGCCCGAGAAGTACGAGGTGAGGGCGACCCGGTCGTACGCCGGACGCGGTTCCTCGCACAGGACGACCACGCGGTGCGTGGCGGTCAGGCCGCGCTCGGCGAGCGCTTCCAGGAAGCGCTCGCCGACCATGCCGTGGCCGACGAGCACGATCGTGGGGGTGGCTCCCGGGGTACGTGTATGCGAGGTCATGCCCCTGAGCGTGCGGTGCGGACGTTACCCGGCCGCATCACGTCTGTTTCCCGTGCGGAACGCTGCCCTCAGCCTGCGGCGCTTCGGCGTGTGAGGTCCGGGGGTGCGAGGGCCCCTGCGGGGCGCGGCTCAGGCACGGCTTCCCGTCAGGTGCGCGAACACCACCACGTTGCCCTGGTACCCCGTCGTCGGCGAGTAGCCGCCGCCGCAGGTGATGACGCGCAGTTCCGGGCGGCGGGCCGCGCCGTAGACCTTCTCGTCGGGGAAGTCACGGGCCGCGTACACCTCCACCGCGTCCACGCTGAACACGGCCACGGAGCCGTCGCGGCGGTCCACCTCGATGCGGGCGTCCCGCCTGAGCGCGCCGAGGTTGTAGAAGACGGCGGGCCCCTCGGTGTTGTCGACGTGCCCGGCGACGATCGCGGTGCCCGTCTCGCCGGGCAGGGTGCCGGCCTCGTAGTAGCCGGCCAGGTTGTTGTTCCCCGCGGGCGGCACGTCCAGGCTGCCGGAGCCGGTCAGGGCCAGGCCCATCAGCGGGGCGTTCACGCGGATCGCGGGTATGCGGATCCGGGTGGGCGGCGAGGGGGCCAGGGCGCGGGCCGCGGGGGGCTCGCCGCCCGGGTCCGGGCGGCCCTCCGCGGTGGCGGGCTGCGGCGGCGTGTGCGTCCCGGTGCCGCCGCCGAGCAGCCACACCCCGGAACCGAGGGCCACGACGGTGACCGTGGCTATCGCGGTGTCGCCGAGCCGGGCGCCGCGGCCGCGGCCGGCGCGGGCGCGGCGCCCGGCACTTCTGGCGCTTGTGCGCATGTCGATCCCTCTCCCGGGGGGCGGACCCCCGAAAATCCCCGGCCCCCTCCGGGCCGCGAGGGGCATCGGACCCGGAGGGGGCGGGAAGTGCGGTACCGGCGGACGGACAGCGGAGGGTGTCCGTCAGATCCCGTCGCCTCTCGCCCGGCGATGCAGGAGCCAGGTACCGCCCGCGGCGGCGACGGCCAGCGCCGCCACACCCGCCGCGGTGTGCACGGGGTCGGGGCCGAGTGCGCCGCCGACCCCCGTCTTCAGACTGCCGTGCGGCTGCACCTGCTCGTGCGCCGCGGTGAGGGCCACCACGAGGTCGCCCGTCACCCGCCGGTTGCCCTCCGCACACGTGGCGACGATCTCGTACGTCCCCGGCTGTGCGCTCTCCGGCACCGCGAACTGGCCGATCACGTCGCCCTCGTGTGCGCTGGGCGCCAGCAGGAAGGTGCCGGCGCCGACCGCGCCCGCGTCCCCGGTCGCGCCGCCGCTTTCGCGCCCGCAGGCGGCCGTGTTCACCGTGACGTGGGTGCCCGGAGCCACCGTGCCGGGAGAGACGTCCAGGCTGCCGGCGGTGCCGGCCCAGGCGGGCGCCGCGGCCGCCCCGACGAGCGCGATACCGGTCATCAGACGGGCAGTGCGGCGCATGGTGTTCCCCAGACCTTCGCGATTCGGCTGTTCGCTATCGAGGTAAGTCGCAGTCACGGGGTCCCGCCTGCTGATGACCCGTCAGGAATACGGCGAACGGGTGCCGCCCCCCGACCCCCGCACGGCCCAACCCGAGCGGGGTTTCAGCAGGTCGCAGGCGTGCGAGGGGTGCGCGGAAGCGGCCGGCGCGAAGAGCACCCTAATGCGGGAGCCGTGCGGCCAGGCCGTCCAGGACGACGTCGAGGCCGTACCCGAACTTGGCGTCCCGCTCCTCGGCGGGGTCCCGGACGGCCGTCGCGTCGGTGGCGGCGTAGGCGGCGGAGAGGCTGGCGTGACCGGCCGCGGCCTGCTGGGCCGCGGGCAGCAGGCGGGAGACGAACTCCGCCTCGGACGTTCGCCGCCGATCCGGGCCAGGTCGTCGCGCTGCGGATCGCGATGGGTGTCGGCGGGGCGCTGATCATGCCGGCTGCCGGTGCTCGCGGCGGCGGTGCTCACGCTCGCGGGCTTCGTGCCCGGGGAGAACGTCACCGCCTCCCCGATGGTCCCGCCGGTCCTCTTCGAGCAGCGCAACTTCAGCGGCGGTTCGCTCTCCCCGGCCCTGGTCCGGATCGGCAACGGCGGTCCGATGCCGGTCCTCACCCAGTACCTGCAGTTCGTCCTCGGCTACTCGCCCCATCGAGGCGGGCCCGGCCTTCCTGCCGCCGGCCGTGACCGCGATCATCGGCAACGCGGGAGGCGTGAAGCCGGCCGCGAAGACCGGCAACCGCGTGGTCATCCTCCTCGGCATGCTGATCATGGTCTCGTCCTTCGCGGTCCTCACCACGGTCGACGCCGGCTCCGGCTTCGCCGTCCCGGCGATCGCCCTGGGCCTGCTCGGCCTCGGTGCCGGTGCCGCCATGCCGGCGGCGGTCGGCGCGCTGATGGGCACGATCCCGCCGGAGCAGGCGGGCGTCGGCTCGGCCCTGAACGACACCATCCAGCAGGCCGGCACGGCCCTCGGCATCGCGATCCTCGGCTCACTGCTCGCGAGCGGCTACACCGACCGGATGCCCGCCGACGCCCCCGCCCCGGCCCGCGAGTCCATCGCCGGCGCGGTCGCCACGGCCCACCCGGCCCTCCTCCACGCGGCCCGCGAGGCCTTCGCCTCCTCGATGACCACCACCTTCACGGTCAGCGCGGCGGGTGTCCTGGCGGCGGCGATGCTGGCCACGGCCGTGATGCGCGACCGCAAGCCGCAGCAGCCCGCCCAGTCCCCGGAGCAGGAGCCGGAGCAGGAGCCGGAGCAGGAGTTGGCTGTCTGACCGGACGCGACGGGAAAGGCCGGTGCCCGCGGGGCACCGGCCTTCCGGGCTTCCCGGTTTCGCCCGGCCCGCACGTCAGTTGACGTTGACCGCGCCCCACGCCGCCGCCACCGCGTCGTACTCGGTGCTGCCCGCGCCGTAGAGGTCCTTGGCGCCGTTGATGGTCTTCGCGCCGATGAGGTAGTCACCGGGGTCGGAGGGGTTGTTCGCGTAGAACTCGACCATCGTGCCGAGGACGTCGGAGGTGGCCTCGTTCAGGCCGCCGGACTCGCCGGTGTACGCCAGGCCGGCCGTCTTGGAGGTGACGCCGTGGGTCATCTCGTGCCCGGCGACGTCGAGCGCGACCAGCGGTCCGAAGGTGGTGCCGTCACCGTCGCCGTAGGTCATGCAGAAGCAACTGTCGTCCCAGAAGGCGTTGTTGTAGCTGTTGCCGTAGTGGACGCGGTTGTACGAGCCCTTGCCGTCGCCGGCGATGCCGTTGCGGCCCAGCACGTTCTTGTAGAAGTCCCAGGTCATGTCGGTGCCGTACTGGGCGTCGACGGCCGCCGAGGCGCGGTCGGCGGTGGTGCCGGTGCCCCAGTGGTTGTCGGCGTCCGTGAACACCGTCGAGGGCGCGCGGGTGATGCAGATGCCGAAGACGCACAGGTCGGTCTGGTTCGCCGCGTCGCCGGTGTACGTGCCGCCGCGTGTCGGGTCGGTGAGGTCGTACGACGATCCCGACGGGGTCGTCTCCAGCGGCACCGTCCCGCTGTACAGCGACTTCCCGTCACCGGTGGCGGTCTCGATGCTTTCCCAGGCGTCGATCCGACGGCCGGTGCGGGCGTCGGTCAGCACCGTGCGGGCGACCGGGTTGCCGAGCGAGTCCCGGCCGGCCGCGTTGGTGCGCCAGGCGAGCTCCGGGGTGCCGTGCAGGGCGTCGACCACCAGCTCCGGCCGGGCCTCGACCTGCCTGAGCCCGTCGCCGAGGTGGACCGCCCGCAGCGCGTTCACCGCGAGGCCGGCGGCCTTCGGCGCGGATATGTCCGGGACGATCGAGGCCAGGGATATCGTGCCGCGACTCGCCCGGTCAGCGCCCAGGTAGCCGCCGTCCTTCCTCAGGTGGACCACGAAGTCGCCGCCGAGGACGGGGAGTCGGCGGTAGGTGCGGGTGTAGCGGACGTGCTGGGTGCCGTCCCGGTCCACGATCACGTCGCGGACGCTGGTGTTCTCGGCGGAGGTCAGGCCCAGGCTCGCGGCGTGGGCCAGGAGCGCCGAGGCCGCGTTCCGGATCGCGACCGCGGTGGTCGGCTCAGGGTCGGCGTGGGCGGCGGGGGAGAGGGCCACGGTGAGCAGGGTCGCGGTGGTGACGGCGACACCGGCGGTGGTGGGGAGAATGGTTTCCGTGATCACTTCGGAACCGGGGGCCCAACTGCCCTTCTTCGTCTACGGCACCCTGCGTCCCGGCGAGGCCAACCACGACCTGTTCCTGCGCGGCCGCACCGCCGCCGAGGAACCGGCCCGGCTGCCGGGCGCCGTGCTCTACGACGGGCCCGGCTACCCCTACGCCGTCGAGCACCGAGGCGCGGAGATACGCGGGGAGTTGGTCACCGCACACCCCGAGTCGTACGACGGCCTGCTCGCCGCCCTGGACCGGCTGGAGGAGTACACCCCGGGCGACCCGCGCAGCCGCTACGAACGCGTCGCCCGGCCCGTCGTACGCGCCGACGGCAGCACCGCCCCCGCCTGGGTCTACCTCGCCGCCCCGCCCGTCGCCGCCCGGCTGCGCGCCCACGGCACCCGGATCGAGGGCGGCGACTGGCTCTCCCGCCGCTGAGTCAGCGCAGCAGTGTCAGCCCCTCGGGCACGGCGATCCCGAACTCCTCGGCGATCACGCGCCGTGCCTCCGCCTCGTCCACGAGCCTGTGCTCGGTGGTGGTGCCGTCGGCGAGCGTCTGCGTCAACAGGTCGCCGTCCAGGGCGAGATGACGCTCGGCGGTGGTCCGCTGGAGATAGGGCCGCCGGTTGAAGGGGGAGCGGGGGCCGGTGGCGACGTACCAGTTGAACATCTCGTAGTCCGGGGCGGCGAACGGCTCCAGTGTGAACGCGTACTGCCCGGCCCAGTCCCGCGTCCGGCCGTCGTACATCTGCAACTCCAGCATGTCCGGCGACTGTTCGGAGGGGAGCGGCATCAGCCGGTGCCGGCGGCCGCCGCCCGCGGACTCGGCGCCGGTGACCAGCGGGAGCGGCACCAGCGGCGAACCGGCCGCGCCGAAGCCCACGTCCGCCAGATACGGCTGCGGCTCGCCCGGCACCTCGACCCGCAGCATCATGTGCGTGCGCGGCCGGCTCCACGGCGTCGGGGCGCCCAGCACCACCCGCGCGGCCAGCCCGCCCACCTGGAAGCCGAGCGCCTCCAGGGCGAGCCACATCAGCGTGTTGTGCTCGTAGCAGTAACCGCCGCGCCGCCCGTGGACCATCTTCGCCATGAGATCGCCGGGCGCCAGCGAGGGCGCCCGGCCGCTCAGCGGGTCCAGGTTCTCGAACGGCAGGGACAGCGCGTGGGCCAGATGAACACCCCGCAGTGTCTGCGGACCGGGCCGCCGGCCGCCCCGCCAGCCGATCCGCCCCAGGTAGGCGTCGAGGTCGAACTGCCCGGTGTCAGCCATACCGGCAATCTACGTCAGCGGGGCCCGCGCCCCGGCGCGGCGAGTGCCCGCGCGATCCCCGGCTCCTTCGGTCCGAGGAACTGCGGATCCGGACGGAACACCGCGTCCAGGACCGCCTTGCCGGCCGCGAACACCTCGCGGGTCCCGCCGTAGTACCAGGTCACGTCGTGCTTCTCGGCGACCCCCACCCCGTACGAGGTCACGCCCGCCGCCTCGCACAGCGCCACCGCCCGCCGGATGTGGAAGTCCTGGCTGATCAGCACCGCCCGCTCGACCCCGAAGATCTTCCGGGCCCGCACGCAGGAGTCCCAGGTGTCGAACCCGGCGTAGTCGCGCACGACCCGCCCGGCCGGTACGCCGTGCCTGCTGAGATAGGCGCGCATGGCGTCGGGCTCGTCGTAGTCCTCGCGGCTGTTGTCCCCGGTCACCAGGACGACCTTCACCCGGCCCGCCCGGTACAGCGCCGCCGCCGCGTCCAGCCGGTTCGCGAGGTACGGCGACGGCTCCCCGTTCCACAGCCCGGCCCCGAACACCACGGCGACCTGCGCCGCCGGCGCGTCGGCCACCGTGCGCAGCCGGTCCGCCGTGGACGCGTACAGCCAGGTCACCGGCAGCAGCGCCAGCACACACACGGCCATCACGGCCTGCACCAGCCGCCGCTGCCCGGCACGGGTGCGCGGCAGCCGCGGTCGACGGATCCTCATACGTCACATCCCCCCGACGTCCCCGGTGAGCGGTCCCGAAGCGAGCGGTCCCGACCATGGAGGACGCCGGCGGCCCGGATCCGGTTTCGCCTCACACCGCGCAGGTGTACGACGTGAAGCCGCGGAAAATACCCGTGACGGCCAGGCAACGGCCACGCAACGTGGCCCCGGCAGGATCCTCCCATGACGGCGTCGACCCCTCCCCGCTCCGGGCCCCGCGTCCGCCTGGTCCCCCCGCCCTGCCGCCGCCCGGACCGGCCCGCCCTGGTCCTGGTCGCCCACGGCAGCCGGGACCCGCGCGCGCTCGCCACCGTGACGGCCCTCAGGGACCGCGTACGCGAACTGCGCCCCGGGCTCTCCGTCCGCCTCGGCCACATCGAGCTGAACGCGCCGCTCCTGCCGGACACCCTCGCCGCGCTCGGCGGCGCCCCCGCCGTCCTCGTCCCGCTCCTGCTCAGCCGCGGCTACCACGTCAAGCACGACATCCCCGCGATGGCGGCCGAGGCACGGGCGCACGCACGCGTGGCGCCCCCGCTCGGCCCGCACCCGCTCCTGGCCGAGGCCCTGTACGACCGCCTGCTGGAGGCCGGCTGGCCGACGGCCCCGGACGAGGCCGCGCGCCGCTCCGGCGCGGTGGTCCTGGCCGCGGCGGGCTCCCGCGACCCCGACTCGGCCACGGACACCCGCCGCACCGCCCGCCTCCTCGCCGACCGCCTGGGCGTCCCCGTCCTCCCGGCCTACGCCGCGGCGGCCGGCCCGACGGTCCCGACGGCCCTGCGCACCCTGGCGGCGAGGGGCCGTCACCGGGTGGCGGTCGCGTCCTGCTTCACCGCCCCGGGCCGCTTCGCGACCCAGTGCGCGGCCGCGGCGCCCTGGCTCGCCTCGGCCCCGCTGGGGGACCATCCGGCGATGGCCCGGCTGATCGTGCGGCGTTACGAGCAGAGCCTGGTGACGCCGTCGGCGCAAGCCGCCTGAGGGGGAGCGGCCTGCCTGGCTTACTGTCGAGCCATGGAAGGCACCGCACCGAACGGAATCTACGGCTCCACCTCGGCCGAGCGCTACGCCCCCGAACCCGACAAACGCCCGGGCCGCACCGCCTTCCAACGGGACCGGGCCCGCATCCTGCACTCGGCCGCCCTGCGCCGCCTCGCCGGCAAGACACAGGTGGTCACCCCCGGCACCCGCAGCCAGGCCTGGGACGCCAGCCCCCGCACCCGGCTCACCCACTCCCTGGAATGCGCCCAGGTGGGCCGCGAGCTGGGAGCGGCCCTCGGCTGCGATCCCGACCTGGTCGAGGCGGCCTGCCTCGCCCACGACCTCGGTCACCCGCCCTTCGGCCACAACGGCGAACAGGCCCTGAACGACTTCGCGGCCGACTGCGGCGGCTTCGAGGGCAACGCCCAGTCCCTGCGGCTCCTCACCCGCATCGAGCCCAAACGGTTCGCAGCGGAACGTTCCGTCGGCCTCAACCTCACCCGCGCCACCCTCGACGCCGCCACCAAGTACCCCTGGCCGCGCGGCGCCCACCCCACCGACCCCGCGTCGCGGAAGTTCGGCGTGTACGAGGACGACCGCCCGGTGTTCGACTGGGTCAGAGGCCCGGCGCCGGGCACCCGCACCTGCTTCGAGGCCCAGGTCATGGACTGGTCGGACGACGTGGCGTACTCGGTGCACGACGTCGAGGACGGTCTGCACGCCGGTCACATCGACCCCAACTGCCTGTACGCCGAGTCCGAACGGCAGGCGGTGTTCGAGGTCGCCGTCGGCCGCTACGTCCCGGCGGACACCGACCCCGCCGAGCTCTCCGCCGCCCTCGACCGCCTCCAGGACGCGGAGTGGTGGCCGCACGGCTACGACGGCACCGCGGTCGCCCAGGCCCGGCTGAAGGACGCCACCAGCCAGCTCATCGGCCGATTCTGCCTGGCCGCCGAGGGCGCCACGCGCGCCGCGTACGGCACCGGCCGGCTCACCCGCTACGGCGCCGAACTCGTCGTACCCCGCGAGGCCCGGATGGAGTGCGCGGTGCTCAAGGCGGTCGCGGACCGTTACGTCATGCAGCGCGCCGAGCAGGAGCGGGAGCGCGCGGACCAGCGGGTGATCGTGGCCGAGCTGGCGCAGGCGCTCACGGTCCGCGCGCCGGACGGTCTTGATCCGCAGTTTCGGGCCCTGTTCGACGGGGCAGGCGACGACCACGCGCGCAAGCGGGTGATCGTCGACCAGATCGCCTCCCTCACGGACGTGTCCGCGCGGTCCCTGCACGCGAGACTGACGGGGCATATGTGAGAGGAAAGTGACCTGCGGTGGCCTGATCGGGTCACTCCCTCTTCCCGCAGGACGCTCCGTGCGGGACGCTCACACATGGCGACATCCTTACGAGGAGGCATCAAGTGGTCGACGCGGATCAGACATTCGTCATCGTCGGGGGCGGTCTCGCCGGAGCGAAGGCGGCCGAGACGCTCCGGGCGGAGGGCTTCACCGGCCGGGTGATACTGATCAGCGACGAGCGCGACCACCCGTACGAACGCCCGCCGCTGTCCAAGGGCTACCTGCTCGGCAAGGAGGAGCGCGACAGCGTCTTCGTGCACGAACCCGCCTGGTACGCGCGAAACGACGTCGAGCTGCACCTCGGCCAGTTCGTCGACCGCATCGACCGCGCGGCGAAGACGGTCCGCTTCGGCGACGACGGCACCCTCGTCCGCTACGACAAGCTGCTGCTGGTCACCGGCGCCGAGCCGCGCCGCCTCGACATCCCCGGCACCGGCCTCGCCGGCGTGCACCACCTGCGCCGGCTCGCGCACGCCGAGCGGCTCAAGGGCGTGCTTGCCTCGCTCGGCCGGGACAACGGGCACCTGGTGATCGCGGGCGCCGGCTGGATCGGCCTGGAGGTCGCGGCGGCGGCCCGCGAGTACGGCGCGGAGGTCACGGTGATCGAACCGTCGCCGACCCCGCTGCACCACGTGCTCGGCCCCGAACTGGGCAACGTCTTCGCCGAGCTGCACCGCGAGCACGGCGTCCGCTTCCACTTCGGGCGGCAGCTCACCGAGATCGTCGGCCAGGACGGCATGGTGCTCGCGGCCCGCACCGACGACGGCGAGGAGCACCCGGCGCACGACGTCCTCGCGGCGATCGGCGCGGCGCCCCGGACCGGTCTCGCGGAGGCGGCCGGGCTGGAGATCGCCGACCGGGCGCACGGCGGCGGCATCGTCGTGGACGAGCGGCTGCGCACCTCCGACCCGGACATCTACGCGGCCGGCGACGTGGCGAACTTCCCGCTCGCCCTGTTCGGCACCCGGCTGCGGGTGGAGCACTGGGCCTGCGCCCTCAACGGCGGCCCGGCCGCCGCCCGCGCGATGCTCGGCCAGGAGATCAGCTACGACCGGGTGCCGTACTTCTTCACCGACCAGTACGACCTGGGGATGGAGTACAGCGGCTGGGCGCCGCCGGGGTCGTACGACGAGGTGGTGATCCGGGGCGACGCCGGCAAGCGGGAGTTCATCGCGTTCTGGGTGAAGGAGGGGCGCGTGCTGGCCGGCATGAACGTGAACGTGTGGGATGTCACAGACCCCATCCAGAAACTGATCCGCTCCCGGGCCCAGGTGGACACGGACGCCCTGGCCGACCCGCACGTACCCCTGGAGGGCCTCGCCTCCTGACCGTCGGGAGTGTCCGTGGGGCCCGTGCTGCAATTCCCGGGGGACGCTGTATCCGATTGCCGCCGCGCGGCGGGCCAGACCCCCGGCCGGGGCCGGTCAGCGTGCCCCGGGTGTGTCAGTACGGCCCCGTAGAATCACCTCGTGGCAGGACGGATCAACGACGAGGACGTGAAGGCGGTACGGGACGCGGTCCCGATCGACGCCGTGGTCTCCGAGTACCTCCAGTTGCGCGGCGCGGGCGGCGGCAATCTCAAGGGCCTGTGCCCGTTCCACGACGAGAAGTCACCGTCCTTCCAGGTCAGTCCGAGCAAGGGACTCTTCCACTGCTTCGGCTGCCAGGAGGGCGGCGACACGATCACCTTCGTGATGAAGGTGGACCACCTCTCCTTCTCGGAGGCGGTGGAGCGCCTCGCCGCCCAGGCGGGCATCACGCTGCGCTACGAGGAGGGCGGGTACAACCCGGCCCACCAGCGCGGCGAGCGGATCCGCCTGGTCGAGGCGCACAAGGTCGCCGCGCAGTGGTACGCCGAGCAGCTGGCCACCAGCCCCGAGGCCGAGACCGGCCGGCTCTTCCTCGCCGAGCGCGGCTTCGACCAGGCCGCCGCCGTCCACTTCGGCGTCGGCTACAGCCCCCAGGGCTGGGACCACCTCACCCGCTATCTGCGCGGCAAGGGCTTCACGGACAAGGAGCTGGTCCTGTCCGGGCTGGCGCAGGAGGGCCGCCGCGGTCCCATCGACCGCTTCCGCGGCCGTCTGATGTGGCCCATCCGGGACATCGGCGGCGAGGTCGTCGGCTTCGGCGCCCGCAAGCTGTACGAGGCGGACAACGGCCCCAAGTACCTCAACACCCCCGAGACGGCGATCTACAAGAAGTCCCAGGTCCTCTACGGCGTCGACCTGGCCAAGCAGCACATCGCCAAGGCCAGCCGGGCCGTCGTCGTCGAGGGCTACACCGACGTCATGGCCTGCCACCTCGCCGGAGTGACGACCGCGATCGCCACCTGCGGCACGGCCTTCGGCGGCGAGCACATCAAGATCCTGCGCCGGCTGCTGCTGGACAACGGCTCGGCCCGGGTGATCTTCACCTTCGACGGCGACGCGGCCGGCCAGAAGGCCGCACTGCGCGCCTTCGAGGACGACCAGAAGTTCGCCGCCGAGACGTACATCGCGATCGCGCCGGACGGCATGGACCCCTGCGAGCTGCGCCTCGCGAAGGGCGACGAGGCGGTGGCCGACCTGGCCGAACCGCGCACCCCGCTCTTCGAGTTCGCGCTGCGCCAGATCGTGAACCGCTACGACCTGGACACCCCGGCGGGCCGCGCCGGCGCCCTGGACGAGGCGGCCCCCATCGTCGCCCGGATCAAGAACAGCGGCGCCCAGCACGAGGTCGCCGTCCAGCTGGCCGGCATGCTCGGCATCCTCGACACCCAGTTCGTGGTCAAGCGCGTGGCCCAGCTGGCCCGCTGGGCGCGCGAGCGCGGCGGCCAGGGCCCGGCCCCGGCGGGCCCGCGGTCGTACGAGGCGGCCGCCCGCCCCGTCACGGCGGGCCCCGCCCTCCAGCTCCGCAACCCGATCTACGCCACCGAACGCGAGCTGCTCAAACTCGCCCTCCAGCGCCCGGAGCTGGTCTCCCCGGCCTTCGACGCGTACGGCGTGGACGAGTTCACCGCCGCCCCCTACACCGCCGTCCGCCAGGCGATCCTGGACGCGGGCGGCGCCGAGTCCGGCATGCAGGACAGCCAGGAGTACCTGGTCCGGGTCCGCGAGGCGGCCCCCGACGACACGGTCCGGGCCATGGTCACGGAGCTGGCCGTGGAGGCGATCATGCGCCGCACGGTCGACGAGAACTACGCGGGCGAACAGCTCGTGACCGTCCGCCGCCGCGCCGTGGAGCGCCGCGTCCAGGAACTCCAGATCACCGCCCGCCGCCTGGAAGCCGGCGGCGACCCGGCCCAACTGGCCTCCGTGCACAACGAGTTGTGGGTCCTGCAGCAGTACGACCAGTCCCTGAAGACCCGGGGCGCGGAGGCGCTGTAAAGGGGGGCTAGCCCTCTTCCTGCGGCTGCCCGGGCGGTGCGATGCCGAGGTGGTCGGTGATCGCGCCGACTTGCGTGGTGAGCGTTCCGATCTGTTCCATCATCGCCACCTGGCCGGACACCAGGGCGCCGAGCAACTTGCCGTGCTCCGCCAGCGTCTTGCCGTGTTCGAGCTGGGTGTCCCGCAGAGCCCTGATCACCTGCATGTCCGCACGCCGCTGCACCTGGAGTGCCGCTACGTCACGGTCCGCCCCCACGGCGAGATTGTGAGTCGTCGTGCGCTCCGCCATGGCCTCGTCCACCAGCGCCTCCAGCGCCTCCACGCGCCGCCGCAGCTCGTCCATCTCGCTCATGCCTTCCATCCTGCCTCATGCCGGTGCGGCCCACTCCTGGCCGCATATGCCATTCGGATAGTCCAACGAGCTGAGTAACCACCCGGTCACGAGGCGAACGCAAAAAGTCACCGCACGCCCCTCGTGGCGGGGATGTGTCGTACTCCACACTGGGGGCGGTGCCCGAGTCCTCGGAGCGCAGGCCGTCGACTCTCCGCTCCCGAAGTACCGCTGCCGCACTCGGCCGGCAGCGATCATCCTGGAGGTCGCCCCCCGTGCAGACCCAGACCCTCACCCAGACCGACAGCGCCACCCGCACCACCCGCGCCACCACCGCCACCGCGGACGAGCCGGACGCGGAGCCGGACGTCCTCGGGGCCGTGCCCCCGCAGAGCCGCGGCGACCGGCACCCGCAGGGCACGCCCGCCGAGCCGGCCGAACCGCCGGCGGACGCGCTCACGGATGAGCCCCAAGAGCCCCAAGAGTCCGAGGAACCCGACGAACCCGCCGTCGCACCGGTCGCCGCACGGGCCGACTCCGGTGGCCCCTCCGCCGATCTGTTCCGCCAGTACCTGCGCGAGATCGGGCGCATCCCGCTGCTCACCGCCGCCGAGGAGGTCGAACTCGCCCGCCGCGTCGAGGCCGGACTGTTCGCCGAGGAGAAGCTGGGCAGCACCCCGGACCTGGACACCGGGCTGGCGCTCGACCTGGACCGGCTCGTCGTCATGGGACGGATGGCCAAGCGGCGGCTCATCGAGGCCAACCTGCGGCTCGTCGTCTCGGTCGCCAAGCGGTACGTCGGCCGCGGGCTGACCATGCTCGACCTCGTCCAGGAGGGCAACCTCGGGCTGATCCGCGCGGTGGAGAAGTTCGACTACGCGCGCGGCTACAAGTTCTCGACGTACGCCACCTGGTGGATCCGTCAGGCCATGTCCCGGGCGCTGGCCGACCAGGCCCGCACCATCCGCGTCCCGGTGCACGTGGTCGAGCTGATCAACCGGGTCGTGCGCGTGCAGCGCCGGATGCTCCAGGAGCGGGGGTACGAGCCGACGCCCGACGAGGTCGCCGCCCACCTCGACCTGCCGCCCGAGCGGGTCAGCGAGGTGCTGCGGCTCGCCCAGGAGCCGGTCTCCCTGCACGCCCCGGTCGGCGAGGAGGAGGACGTGGCTCTCGGCGACCTCATCGAGGACGGCGACGCCGCGAGCCCGGTCGAATCGGCCGCGTTCCTGCTGCTGCGGGAGCACCTGGAGGCGGTCCTGTCCACGCTGGGGGAGCGGGAGCGCAAGGTCGTCCAGCTCCGCTACGGCCTCGCCGACGGCCGGCCCCGCACGCTGGAGGAGATAGGCCGCATCTTCGGCGTCACGCGGGAGCGGATACGGCAGATCGAGTCCAAGACCCTCAACAAGCTCCGGGATCACGCGTTCGCGGACCAGCTGCGGGGCTATCTGGACTGAAGCGGGGGGGGGGGGGCCCGGGGGGGGGGGCCCCCCCCCCCCCGCCACCCCCCCCCCCCCCCCCCCCCCCCCGCGGGACGAACCCCCCGCCCCCC
>NZ_JBHJYK010000001.1:0-278559 GCF_042269865.1 Streptomyces sp. NPDC055966 | reverse complement strand
CCACACCCCCCACCCTCGGCCCGCACCTTTTGGGGCGTCCGGGGGGGGGGGGGGGGGGTGTGGGGGGGGGGGGGGGGGGGCCCCCCCCCCCCCCCCCCCCCCCCGCTTCAGTCCACCTCGGCCACCGCCTGCGCGAACTGCGCCTTGTACAGCCGCGCGTACGCCCCGTCGGCCGTCAACAGCTCGGCGTGCGCGCCCTGTTCCACGATCGAGCCGTTCTCCATCACGAGGATGATGTCGGCGTCGCGGATCGTGGAGAGCCGGTGGGCGATCACGAACGACGTGCGGCCGTGCGCCAGTTTGGCCATGGCCTTCTGGATCAGGACCTCCGTTCGGGTGTCCACGGAACTCGTCGCCTCGTCCAGGACCAGGATCACCGGGTCGGACAGGAACGCCCGCGCGATGGTGATGAGCTGCTTCTCACCCGCGCTGACCCCCGTGCCCTCGTCGTCGATCACCGTGTCGTAGCCCTCGGGCAGGGTGCGGATGAACCGGTCGGCGTGGGCCGCGCGGGCCGCCTCCTCGATCTCTCCGCGCGTGACCTCGCGCGTGGCGCCGTACGCGATGTTCTCCGCGATCGTGCCGCCGAACAGCCAGGTGTCCTGGAGCACCATGCCGATCCCGGACCGCAGTTCGTCGCGGGTCATCCGCCGGACGTCGACGCCGTCCAGGGTGATCCGGCCGCCCGAGACGTCGTAGAACCGCATCAGGAGGTTGACCAGCGTGGTCTTGCCCGCGCCGGTCGGGCCGACGATCGCGACCGTGTGACCGGGCTCCACCGTGAGCGAGAGGTCCTCGATCAGCGGCTTCTCCGGGTCGTACCGGAAGGACACGTGCTCCAGGCGGACCCGTCCGCGCAGTTCCTCGGGCCGCTCGCCCGGTACCGGGTCGGCCTCCTGCTCCTCGGCGTCGAGGAGTTCGAAGACCCGCTCGGCCGAGGCGACGCCGGACTGCACCAGGTTTGCCATCGAGGCGACCTGCGTCAGCGGCATCGAGAACTGCCGCGAGTACTGGATGAAGGCCTGGACGTCACCGATGGAGAGCGAGCCGGAGGCGACCCGCAGCCCGCCGACCACCGCGACCAGCACGTAGTTCAGGTTCGACACGAACATCATCAGCGGCTGCATCACACCGCTGTTGAACTGCGCCTTGAACCCGGCCTCGTACAGCGCCTGGTTCTGCTCGGCGAACTGCCCCGCCGACTGCTCCTGCCGGCCGAACACCTTCACCAGGGTGTGCCCGGTGTACATCTCCTCGATGTGGGCGTTCAGTTTGCCCGTCGTGCGCCACTGCTGCACGAAGTGCGGCTGGGACCGCTTGCCGACCCGGGTCGCCACCAGGGCCGACAGCGGCACCGTGACGAGGGCGACCAGCGCCAGGATCCAGGAGACCCAGAACATCATCACCAGCACGCCGACGATGGTGAGCAGGGAGTTGATCAGCTGGCCCATCGACTGCTGGAGCGTCTGGCCGATGTTGTCGATGTCGTTGGTCGCACGCGAGAGCACCTCACCGCGCTGGCGCTTGTCGAAGTACGACAGCGGCAGCCGGGACAGCTTCGTCTGCACCTGCTCGCGCAGCCGGAGCATGGTGAGGTTCACGGTCCGGTTGACCAGCCGGGTCGCGACCGCCATCAGCAGGCCGGAGGCCATGAACGTGCCGAGCGCGAGCAGCAGGACGTCGCCGACGGCCCCGAAGTCGATGCCCTTGCCTGGGGTGAACGCGGTGCTCCCCAGCATGTCCGCCACCGCGCCCTGGCCGTGGGCCCGCATCTGGTCGAGGACCTGCTGCTTGGTGACACCGGCGGGCATCTGCCGGCCGATGATGCCGGAGAAGACCAGGTCGGTGGCCCGGCCGAGGATCTTCGGGCCGATCACGCTCAGGGCCACGCTGACGACCGTGCACAGCAGCAGGAGGCCGATCGTGGCCCGTTCGGGTCTGAACTGGGCGAGGAGCCGTTTGCTCGACCCCTTGAAGTCCATGGAACGCTGGTCGGGACCGCGCCCGGCCATCATGCGCATGGGCCCGGCCATCAGGCAGCCTCCGCTTCCGTCAGCTGGGAGAGCACGATCTCCCGGTAGGTCTCGTTGTCCGCCATAAGCTCCTGGTGCCGGCCGGTGCCGACGACCCGGCCCTCGTCCAGCACGATGATGCGGTCGGCGTCCCGGATGGTCGCCACGCGCTGGGCGACGATGACGACGGTGGCCTCGGCGGTCTCCCGGCCGAGCGCCGCGCGCAGCGCCGCGTCGGTGGCGTAGTCGAGCGCGGAGAAGGAGTCGTCGAAGAGGTAGATCTCCGGGCGCTGGACGAGGGTGCGGGCGATGGCGAGGCGCTGGCGCTGGCCGCCCGACACGTTCGTGCCGCCCTGCGCGATGGGCGCGTCGAGCCCGCCCTCCAGCTTGCTGACGAAGTCCTTGGCCTGCGCCACCGTCAGCGCCTGCCACAGCTCCTCGTCGGTGGCGTCGGGATTGCCGTAGCGCAGGTTGGTCGCGACCGTGCCCGCGAACAGGTACGGCTTCTGCGGGACCAGGCCGACCGTCCTCGCCAGCAGCTGCGGGTCGACCCGCTGCACGTCCACGCCGTTGACCAGGACCTCGCCCTCGGTCGCGTCGAAGAGCCGCGGGACCAGCCCGAGCAGCGTGGACTTGCCGCTGCCGGTGGAGCCGATCACGGCGGTCGTCTCACCCGGCCGGGCGACCAGGTCGACGCCCTTCAGCACCGGCTCCTCGGCCCCCGGATAGCGGAAGCCGGCCGCGCGGATCTCCAGATGGCCGTGCGCGCGCAGCTCGGTGACGGGCGCCGTGGGCGGCACCACGCTGGAGTCGGTCCCGAGGACGTCCTGGATGCGCTCGGCGCAGACCTCCGCGCGCGGCACCATCATGAACATGAAGGTGGCCATCATCACGGACATCACGATCTGCATCAGATAGGCGAGGAACGCGGTCAGGTCGCCGATCCGCATCCCGCCGCTGTCGATGCGGTGTGCGCCGAACCACACGACCGCGATCGACGACACGTTCACCACGGTCATGACGATGGGGAACATCAGCGCGAGCATCCGGCCGGTGGCCAGCTGCATCTCGGTGAGGTCGCCGTTCGCCCTCCCGAACCGCTCCTGCTCGTAACCGTCCCGCACGAAGGCGCGGATCACCCGGTTGCCGGTGATCTGCTCGCGCAGCACCCGGTTCACCGTGTCGAGGCGCTCCTGCATCGACCGGAACAGCGGCCGCAGCCGGCGCACGATCAACGTGACGCAGATCGCGAGCACCGGGACCACGGCCACCAGCACCCCGGACAGCGGAACGTCGAGTCCGAGGGCCATCACGATGCCGCCGACGCACATGATGGGCGCCGACACCATCAGCGTGAACGTCATCAGGGCCAGCATCTGGACCTGCTGTACGTCGTTCGTCGTACGGGTGATGAGGGAGGGGGCACCGAAGTGACCCACCTCACGCGAGGAGAACGACTGCACCCGGTCGAAGACGGCACCGCGCACGTCCCGGCCGAGCGCGGAGGCGGTCCGCGCACCGAAGTAGACGGCGCCGATGTTGCACACCACCTGGGCCAGCGAGATGCCGATCATCAGGGCGCCGAAGGACAGGATGTAACCCGTGTCACCCTTCACGACACCGTTGTCGATGATGTGCGCGTTGAGAGTGGGCAGGTAGAGGGTGGCGCAGGTCTGGAGGAACTGGAGCAGCACCAGCAGGGCGATGGGTTTTTTGTAGGGCCTGAGATAGGCCCGCAGGAGTCGTATGAGCACGCTGCGTCTCTCGGGGTCGGCGAAGGGGCGGTTCGGTTGCCCTTGGCCCCTATCGTCCGACACTCCACCCGCGTTACCTCAAGTGATTAACCGGCGGAGAAGCGCATACGGCCACGCGCGCGGAAGCTCGTACGACACTTACGAGTGAAACGCCCCCGGATGGGTCTGCTCCCGCACGGCCGTGAACTGCTGCCGCACCGCCTGACCCACCGCCAGCTCGTCGCCCGGCTCCAGCACCTGGGCCGCCGCGCCCTGCCAGGCCGGCGGGGTGCGCGGATCGAGTGTGCCCTGCGACACGCCGAGCGCCCAGGCGGCCTGCCGCGCCGCGCCGATCGCCGCGTAGTCCGCCGGCTGCGGCACGACGACCTGCGCGCCGAACAGCGAGGGCGCCGAGGCCTGCACGGCGGGCAGCTCGGCCGCCTGGCCCAGCAGGAAGATCCGCCGCACGTCCACGCCCCGCCCGCGCAGCACGTCCAGCGCGTCACCGAGCCCGCACAGCATGCCCTCGAACGCGGCCCGCGCCAGGTGCTCCGGCTTCATCGACTCCCGCCGCAGCCCCGCGAGCGTCCCGGCGGTGTGCGGCAGGTTCGGCGTCCGCTCACCCTCCAGATAGGGCAGCAGCACCAGCCCGTGCGCCCCCGGCGTCGACTTCATCGCCAGATCGGACAGGGCCTCCAGGTCGGCCGCGCCGAGCAGTTCGGCGGCGCCGCGCAGGGTCCGTACGGCGTTCAGGGTGGTGACGACCGGCAGGTGCATGCCGGTGGCGTCGGCCAGGGAGGTGATCATCCCGGACTGGTCGGCGAGCGCCTCCGGGTGGACGGCCATGACCGACCCGGACGCCCCGAGGCTCACCACCGCGTCCCCCAGCCCGATCCCGAGCCCGAACGCGGCGGCCATGGTCTCCCCGGTCCCGGCCGAGATCAGCAGCCCCTCCGGGGTCGTACCAGCCGCCTCGGACGGGCCGATCACCTCCGGGAGCATCGCCTGGTGCCCGAGCGCCAGCTCGACCAGATCGGGCCGGTAGCCGCCGGTGGCGGCCGACCAGTACCCGGTCGAGGAGGCTCCGCCGCGGTCGGTCGTCCGGCGCACGGGGCGGCCGAGCAACTGCCACACCAGCCAGTCGTGCGCCTGGAGCAGCACGGCCGTGCGGCGGGCGTTCTCGGGCTCGTTCTTCGCGAGCCAGCGCAGCTTGGTGACCGGCGCCGCGGCCTGCGGCACGCTCCCCACGGCCTGCGCCCACGCCTCGCGCCCGCCGAGCGCGTCGAGCAGATCGGCCCCCGCGACCTGCGCCCGCTTGTCGCCGCCGACCAGCGCCGGGCGCACCGTGTTGCCCTGGGCGTCCAGCGGGACGAGGGCGTTCTGCTGGGCCGAGACCCCGATGGCCTGCACGCCCTCCAGCAGACCACCGCCGGCGGCCTCGCCGAGCGAGAGCAGCCAGGCCTGGGGGTCGATGTCGCTGGGGCGGCCCTCCACCGGGTGCGGGGCGTAGCCCTGCCGCAGTACGGCGCCGCTGTCCGCGTCGCAGACGACGATGCGCGTGAAATCTGGCGAGCTGTCCAAGCCGGCGACTATCCCCATGCATCGAATTTTGCAGCATTCCTGAGGATGCTTGGGCCAGGGGCGGCCAAAGGGGTGGAAGGGCTAGGTGTTGCTCGTGCCCCAGTCGTCCTCGGGGGTGCCGTTGAGGTTGCGCTCGCGCAGGTTCCGGACCCGCTGGGCCACGGTCTCGGGGACCCGGTCGCCGACCTTGCCGCTGACCGTGTGGAAGGCCTTGCCCGCGTACTGGCGGCCCTGCTGGGCGGCCGTCTCGGCGGTGTTCCGGACAGCGGGGTTCTGCGCGATCCGGCGCGCGTACTTCTTCAGCTGCTCGTAGCGCTCGCGTCCGGCCCTCGTGCCGAGTACGTAACCGACGGCCAGTCCCGCGACGAACGTGAGCCGGTAGCGCATGGCTGCCACCCTTCCCTTGCCTGGGTCTGCGGTGCCGTGGGGGATCCGATTGGCGGAGCACCCCCCTGCTTGCGCTAATGTATGTGTCGCAGCGAGCGCCCGCCCCCTGGCGAATACCCAGGTAGGTGCGTTCGAAGCAATCGAGGCGATCCTCCGTAGCTCAATTGGCAGAGCAGCCGGCTGTTAACCGGCAGGTTACTGGTTCGAGTCCAGTCGGGGGAGCTTCGGTCCTCCGTAGCTCAATTGGCAGAGCAGCCGGCTGTTAACCGGCAGGTTACTGGTTCGAGTCCAGTCGGGGGAGCGCACTGATCGAGGACCCCTCCGGGGTCCTTTTTCATGCCCGCTTCATGCCCGCGGGAACCGGCGCGGCCGCGCCGGTGTCCTCAGGGTCATGAGCAGCGCAGAAGCCGACCATCCGAAGCAGGAGATCGTATGAGCGGCTATGCTGCGGCAGACGGCGCGCACACGTGTACGCGACACGCCGCTATGGGGCGGTAGCTCAGCCGGTTAGAGCAGCGGACTCATAATCCGTCGGCCGTGGGTTCGAGTCCCACCCGCCCCACCGCGCGTCACCGGTGCAGAAACGATGTGGCCTGTGGTGACGTCAGGTGAACAGCAACGCGGACCGGGAGTGCTCCCGGTCCGCGTCTCGTTCATGAGGGTCGGCCGACGGCGTCAGCCGAGCAGCTTGCTCGCCAGCGTGGCGGCGTTGTACGAGCCCCAGCCGGTGGTGAAGTCCCAGCCGGTGGCCGCGGAGTAGGCGCCGTTGCTGCCGCTGGTGATGTCGTGGAAGCCGGTGCCGCTCGCCGAGTACAGCGCCGGGTCGGCGAAGCCGAGGTTGGCCTTGCCGGCCGCCGCGGCCCGCTGGTTGTAGAGGGCCGCGAACGCCGCCCACTCCGGCGCGGCGGCGCTGGTGCCGCCCACCGAGGACCAGGAGCCCTGTGAGTAGATCGAGACGCCGGGGCTGGGGTTGGCGTGGGCCGAGACGTCCGGCACCTGGCGGTAGCCGCCGCCGGCGCTCTTCTGGACGGCCGTCTGCCAGCTCGGGATCTTGAAGACGGAGGACTTGCCGCCACCGCCGCCGGACCAGGCCACCTCCTTGCTGAAGGCGTTGGACGAGGTGACGGTCAGCTTGGTGCCGCCGACACCGGTGACGTACGGGTCGCTGGCCGGGTAGTCGACGGAGGTGCCGCCGTCGCCCGCGTCGTCGGAGCCGCTGTCGCCGGAGGCCGCGTAGAAGCCGAGCCCCTGGGCGGCGCCCGCCTTGAAGACGGCGTCCACCGCGTTGATGCCGGAGGTGGTGCGGGCGCTCTCGGCGGCGCCCCAGCTGATCGAGGTGGTCGGGATGCCGCTGTCGACGATGGCCTGGTAGGTGTCGACCTCGCCGGCGTCGGAGTTGGGGCCCTCGAAGACGGTGACGTTCGCCTTGGGGGCGATGGCGTGCAGGACCTCGATGTCCAGCTCGACCTCGACCTGCCCGTCACCGAGCGCGCCGGAGCCGCCGTCCACCTTCTGCACGGTCGGGGCCGGCGAACCCAGGCCGTAGTTGTTGTCGTAGGCGGTGATGTTGGACTGCTGGAAGCCGTCGAACTCCAGCAGAGCGATCTTCTGCCCGCTGCCGGTGTACGTGCCGGAGACGTTGTAGCCGCCCTTGAGCTGGGCCGGGGTGTAGCCGCCGCCCGGGCCGTTGTGCGGCCGCACGGTGGAGGGCGCCTGACGGTGCAGCTGGAGGCGGTTGTTGAGGCCGGCCACGTCGCTGACGATCGAGGCGATCGAGGACGGCAGCGTCGGCGCGGTGTCGTTGGCGTAGAACGAGCGGCCGGACGTGGCGTCCTTCCAGGTCGACAGCTTGGTGCCGAAGGCCTTCTCCAACTGGGCGGCGGTGCCGCTCGCGTCGACCAGCAGGTTGCCCGAGTGGACCGTGCCGACGGTGACCCCCTGCGACCGCAGGTAGTGCCTGAGCTGTTCCACCTCGGCGTCGGTCCGGCCGAAGCGGGCCGCGAACTGACCCTTCGTCAGATAGTGGCCGTACGAGGCGGAGTGGGGGTCGCTGACCCGGGCGACGAAGGTGTCGAGGGCCTTGCCGCCTCTGGGGGTCAGGCTGATGGCCACCGATATCCGCTTTCCCGCCGCCACGTCGCCGGTCCGGGTCGCGTGCCGGTCGAGGCCCTTGAGGACGTCTCCGGTGACGGCGGCCCGCGCCGCGTGGGGCTGCGCGGTGCCGGCGGCGTAGGCCGCGGGGACGGCCGCGGCGAGCAGGGCCGGCGCGGCGACCAGGCCGAGCAGTTTCAGGCGTGACTTCACTGAGGTCCTCCGGAGAGTGGGGGTGTTGTCCCGGAAGCGGAACGGCTTCACCGTAGGAACACGGGCCCCACCCCCATAAGCGGGGGAACCCTTGCTTGATGTGTTAACTGTCGATGTCGTGTGAACGGCGGGTGGCGAGCACCCGGGAGGGGCGCGCGCGAACGGGCTGACTCACCGTCACCATGTGCCCCGGCCCGCCGTCGTCGCCCGGATCGACGGACGCGCCGGAGGCGATGACCGCGACCGCCATCGCATGGGCGAGCGCGGTGCGCGAGCGGACCCCGAACTTGCGGTAGACCCGCGACAGGGCCCCCTCCACCGTCTTGACGCTGATGAACAGCTCCGCCGCCACCTCCCGGTTGGTGGCGCCGTTGCCGACCAGTTCGGCGATCCGGGCCTCCGTGGGCGTGAGTTCGGGCCCGCCCGGCCCCGCCTCGCCGCCGCGGTCCGCGGCCTCCAGGCGCGCCAGCTCGTCCCCGGCCCGTGCCGCCAGCGGGGCGGCGCCGATCCGCGTCGCGATCCGCAGCGCCTCGCCGAGCGCCAGGCGCGCCGCGTTCCGGCGGCGCGCGCGGCGCTCGACCGCGCCGAGCGCGATCAGCGTGCGCACCATGTCCACGGGCAGGTCCAGCCGGCGCAGCCGGTCCACGGCCGTGCGCAGCCGCAGCGCCCCCTCCCGCGCCCGGCCGAGGCCCGCCTCCCGCAGCCCCTCGGCCCGCTCCAGCGCCGCCAGTACGCTGCCGGGCGCGTCGCCGGGCACCCGCGCGCGAGCCTCGCCGAGCACCGTCCCGGCCGCCTCCGTCTCCCCCAGGACGACCAGCGCCTCGGCCAGATCGCCGTACCAGTGCAGCAACGGCGGGTCCGCGGCGCACATCGACTCGCCGAGCCGCCTGACCTGTTGCAGCGCCTCGACCGCGGCCGCCGCCCCGCGCGGGCTGCCGCCGAGCAGCTCCGCCTGCCCGAGCACCGCCAGCGCGCGCAGCAGGAACAGCCGGTCGCCGTCGGCCTCCGAGGCGCGGACCGCCTGCTCGGCGAGGTGCCGGGCCTCCTCGGCGGTGCCGCCCGCGCTCGCCGCGAGGGCCGCCGCGTACAGCGCCGGGGCCACCGGGACGCCCGCCTCGGCCACGGCGCGCGCGCAGCGGTCGGCGGTGCGCAGCGCCTCCCGGCACTCCCCGGCGCGCACCTGGATACGGGCCAGCGCCACCAGGGTCGCCAGCACCTCCTCCGCCCCGGCGGACTCGTCGACGACCGTGAGGAGTCCGGAGACCTCCTCCCGGGCCTCGGCCACCCGGTCGGAGTCCAGGGCGAGGATCGCCCGCATCCGGATCAGCCGCCGGCGCTCCGGGCCGCCGCCGGCGGTGCCGACCAGGGTGAGCGCCTCCTGGAGCGCGGCGTCGGCGGCGCCCGCCTCCCCGGCCAGGGACCGCACCCGGGCGAGCGTGGCGAGCGCCCCGATCCGGGTCTCCGTGTCCCCGGCCCGGTCCGCCAGCCCGGCGGCCCGCCGCGCGTGCCGGGCCGCCTCGGCCAACTCCCCGCACAGCAGGCCGCGTACGGCCGCCCAGTGGTGCAGCCACGCCTCGGCCCGCGGGTCGCCGGCGGCGTCCCGCAGGCCGTCCTCGATCAGGTCGCGGGTGCCGTCGAGCGCCTGCCCGGCGCCCCGCAGCAGGATCAGCCGGGCCCGCACCCGCCGGCGGGCGGAGCCCGACTCGGCGAGGACGGCCCTGGCCGACTGCCCCGCGGCCGCCGGGTCCCCGGCGTCGCACGCGTACTCGGCCGCGGTCAGCAGTCGGTCGGCGCGGTCGGCGGGCCGGTCGGCGGGGGTGCGGCGGGCGGCGAGCCCGGCCAGTTCGCAGGCGGCGTCGGGCGCGCCGCGGCGGCGTGCCTGCGCGGCCGCGGCCAACAGGGTCCGAGCGACGGCCTCGTCCTCGTACGGGCGGGCGTGCGCGAGGTGCCGGGCCTGTTCCAGGGGCTCGGTGACCGCACGGGCCAGCAGGGCGTGCGCCTGCCGGCGGCGGTACTCCGGGGCGTCGGCGTAGAGGGCGGCGCGGATCAGCGGATGGCGGAAACGTACGGTGCCGTCGGCGCCGGCCGCCGCGACACCGAGCTGTTCGGCCGCCGCGAGGTCCGCGGCCGGGTCGGGGAACCCGGCGGCCCGCAGCACGGTGAGGCTGGGGGCCGCGGCGGCGCTCGCGACGAGGAGGGCGTGCCGCACCGCCTCGGGCAGGGTGCGCGCCTGGTCCAGCACCAGGGCGCGCAGCCGCCGGGGTACGGGCAGTGTCCCGGCGGAGCCGGCGGACGCCCCGTCGTGCAGGGCGGCCCGCCCCAACTCCAGGGCGTACGAGGGATTTCCGGCGGCGGTGTCCCGGACCACCCGCAGCAGCGCCGGAGGCAGGCCGGTGCCGAGGGCGGCGCGCAGGAGGCGGTCCGTCTCGCCGTCCGTCAGCGGTGGTACGGCGAGTTCGGCGGTGCCCGGCGGGCAGCAGTGCGGCCGTTCGGGCTGCTCGCCCTCCGCGACCCGTTCCGCGGCCACCATCCGCAGGCCGAGGTCGCCCGCACGGCGCACGGCGAAGGCGAGCACCTCGGCGCTGAGCGGGTCCAGCCACTGGAGGCCGTCGACGACCAGCAGCACGGGACCGGCGGCGGCCAGGGCGCGCAGCACCTCCAGGACGGCGACGCGCACCGCGAGCCGCCCCTGGTCGCCGGCCGGTTCCCGGCCGCGCAGCAGAGCTGCCCGCAGGGCCGCGCGCGGCTCGGGCGGCAGGGCGTCCAGGCGGCTGTCCGGCACCCGTGCGAACAGGTCGACGAGTCCGACGAACGGCAGCGGGGCGTCCTCCCGGGCGGGCGCGCAGTGCAGCACCGTGCCGGCCGCCGGGGCCTGCACGGCCAGGGAGTTCATGAGGGCGGCCACGAGCGTGGTCTTGCCGATTCCGGCGGGACCGTGGAAGAGCACTCCGGGACGGGCCGTCAACTCGGCCCGGGCGGTGGCGAGAAGCTCGTGGCGTCCGGTCAGTGGCCGCATGCGCACGGCAGTCGGCCACTTCGTGCCGTGGGGGTGGCACCCGTGGTGTTCGCGCATCGCAGCATGTGTTCATGACAACCTTCGCGGATTCGGGTTGTCAATGGCGGCGCCGGGGGCACGCGGAGCCGGCAGTGCCCCACGGCCATACTGTGCGCATGGAACGTATAGGGGGGTACCGCGTCGAACGCCGGCTCGGCGAGGGCGGCATGGGCACCGTGTATCTCGCCCGGACGCGCGGCGGGCGGGCCGTCGCGGTGAAGGTCGCCAAGGCCGAGCTGGCGGCCGACGCAGTCTTCCGCGAGCGGTTCCGCAGCGAGGTCGAGGCGGCTCGCGCGGTGGGCGGATTCCACACGGCGCCGGTCGTGGACGCGGACGTCGACGGCGACCCGCTGTGGCTGGCCACGGCCTACATCCCCGGACCGACCCTCGCGGCCCAACTCGCGGCCGAGGGCGCGCTGGACGAGCCCCGGCTGCGGGCCCTGGCCGCCGCGCTCGCCGAGGCGCTGGAGTCCATCCACTCCTGCGGTCTGGTCCACCGCGACCTCAAGCCCGGCAATATCGTCATGGCCGTCGACGGCCCGCGCGTCCTCGACTTCGGCATCGCCCGCGCCGTCGAGTCCACCCGCCTCACCGCCACCGGCACCGCCTTCGGCACCCCCGGTTTCCTCGCCCCCGAACAGGCCCTGGGCCACGATGTGACCGGCGCGGCCGACGTGTTCGCGCTGGGCGCCGTCCTGGTCGCCGCGGCGGGCGGCAGCGCCTGGGGCGAGGGCACGCCGATGGGGCTGATGTACCGCTCCGTCCACGAGCCGCCGGACCTGGCCACCGTACCCGCCGGACTCGCCGGTCTGGTGGCGGGCTGCCTGGCGAAGGACCCCGGGGACCGCCCGACCCCCACCGAACTGCTGGACCGGCTGACGGACGGGACACCGGCACCGGCGTACACCCCCGCGTACGGCCCGCCGCCCCTCGCGCCCCCGGCGCCCGCCACACCCCCGCGGCTCACCCCGCCCCCGGCGGCGCCGCCCTACCCGGCGCCGTACCCCGCCCTGCCCGCCGTGGCCCCCACCCCTCCTGCCGTGACCGCCGCGGCCCCGCCGCAGGTCGCCTACGGGTTCGGGCCGCCGGTCGCGTACGCCGCGCCGGTGGCCGAGCTGACCGACGGGGACTCCCGCGTCGTGGTGAACGCCACCGGGATCGTCCTCGAAGTCGGGGGCGCGGCAGCGGACTTCGCCTGGGCGGAGATCGCCGGTGCCTGGCGCACCTGGCGCGGCCACCATCTCACCGTGGCCGTACGGCTGTGGGACGGTGGCGTGTACGACTGCGAGCTGAACGCCCGCAGATCGGCGCGGCTCGGCGAGTGGCTGGCCCGGCTCGACCCGGTCCTCGGCCGGTACCTGAGGCGGTAGCGGACCGGCCGCCCCGCTGCCCGCCCTGCCCGCTCCGCTCGAACACCGGTCGGGAAGGACTGGAGCGGCACTCCCGGCCGGGCGACGAGTTGGCCGGTTCAGGCTTGAAGCGACGGTGTCATGGGCACGCACCTCCTACCGGCATCCACTGCCGAGTCGTACGGACCGAGGAGGCGTCATGGACGGTCGTATCCGGGTACGTGTCAGCCGGCGTCCTGCCGCCCCGCGCCGCGAGCAGGAGATCGACCGCAGGACCCCGTCCGGGCGGATCCTGCCGTACTGACACCCGGGCGCCGGCGTCCGCTCAGGACGCGCGGGCCGATCCGGGTCACCTCGGGCAGGGGGTCCGCGCGGCGGGCCAGGTCGAGCAGGGTGTGCACGGTGCGCTCGGCCGCGCCCAGCCGAGGATGCCACTGGGCGATGATGCTGACCGGCCGCAGCGGCTCGGTCAGCGGCAGCGCGACCAGTTCGCCCTCCCGCAGCTCCCGGGCGACCGTCAGCTCGGGCAGCAGGGTGATGCCGTGCCCATGGCCGAGAAGGCGCAGCAGAGCCGCGATCGAGCCCTGGAGCAGGGTCTGCTGAGCGCCCGCCAGCAGGTCGGCGCCGAAGCGGTCCACCAGCATCTCCGAGGTGCAGCCGGGTTCGGCCACCAGGAACTCGTGGGGCAGCAGCTGCTCCGGCGTCACCGTCTCCTGCCGGGCCAGCGGATGACCCGGCGCCGCCACCAGGAACGTGCGGTCGTGCCCCACGACCGTGTGCGGGCGGACCGAGCGGATGCCGTTGTCGTACTGGAAGACGAGGTCCAACTCGCCCGCCCCGAAGGCCCGTTCCAGCGCGCCGCGGGACGCCACGGTCAGGGCGACGTCCGCGCCGGCGTCCGGACCGGCGTCCGGGCCGCCCGCGCCGTACTCCAGCGCGGCCAGCACCTCGGGCAGCCACGCGTGGGCCAGCGACTCCTGTGTGCCGATCCTGAGCCGGGGCCGGTCGCCGCGGGCCGCCCGGCGCATCCGCTCCTCCAGCTCCAGCGCCTCGCGCGCGTACGGCAGCAGCCGGCCGCCCGCCTCGGTGAGCACCGCCCCTGTGCCCGCCCGTACCAGTACGCTCACGCCCAAGTCGGCTTCCAGTCGCTTGAGTTGGGCACTCACGCTCGACTGGGCGTAGCCCAGGGCCTGGGCGGCGGCGGAGATGCCGCCGTGCTCGACGACGGCGACGAAGGCGCGGAGGTAGCGGGAGTCCACGGGGGAAGGGTAGCCGTGGGGCGCACACGGCCCCGCGCCCCAGGGTGTTGCCATCGGACTCTCCGATGGGGCCATCGGACTTGCGGTGTCACGGGATCGGTCCGCCCGGCGACACGCTGCCCCCATGACCACAGCCGAACCCGTGTCCAGACCAGCCACCTCTTCCGGCCCGGCCGCTCCTTCCGGCCCGGCCGGCCATGCTCCCCGCCGCGCCGCCCGGCTCGCCTTCGCCGGGATCGCCACCGGGAATCTGCTCGTCCTGCTGGACACCTCGATCCTCAACGTCGCCGTACCCGACATCCAGGCCTCGCTGCGGCCGGGCGCCGCCGCACTGCCGTGGACCGTGGACGCCTACACCGTCGTCTTCGCCGGGCTGCTGCTGGCCGGCGGGGTCTTCGCCGACCGCTGGGGCGCCCGGCGGGTCTACGCCGCGGCCCTCGGGCTGTTCGCCGCGCTGTCCGTGGCGTGCGCGCTCGCCCCCGGGGCGGCCGGCCTGATCGCCGGGCGCGCGCTGCTCGGCGCCGCGGGGGCCGGGCTGGTGCCCGCCTCCCTCGCGCTGCTCATCCACCTGTATCCCGACCCCGGCCGCCGTACCCGCGCCATCGGCGCCTGGGCCGCGCTCAGCGGACTCGGCGCCGCGGCCGGCCCCGTGCTCGGCGGCGGCCTGGTCGAACTCGGCGGCTGGCGGCTGGTGTTCCTTGTCAACCCGCCCCTCGCCCTCGCCGCGCTGCTCCTCGCCCGCCGGCTGCCCGCGCCGCCGGTCGGGGCCGCCCGCGCCCTGGACCGGCCGGGTCTGCTGCTGTCCACCGCCGGGCTCGGGCTGCTCACCTTCGGGCTGGTCGAGGCCGGGATCGAGGGCTGGGGCGCGCCGCGCGCCCTGCTGCCGCTCGCCGCCGCGCTCGCCTGCTTCGGCGCCCTCGCCGTCGTGGAGCGCCGGGCCGCCGCCCCGGTGCTGCCGCCCGCGCTGCTCGCGCTGCCGCGGGTGCGGGCCGCGATGGTCGCCGCTGCGGTGTCCTGCTTCGCCTACTTCGGAGGCATGTACCTGCTCGCGGTGTGGCTCCAGCGCACCTACGACCTGACCCCGCTGCGGGCCGGACTGGCCGCGCTGCCCATGGCGTTCCCGGTGTGCGTGATGCCGTTCTTCACCGGGCGGCTCGTGGCCCGCTACGGCCCCCGTCCCGTGCTGCTGACCGGCATGTCCGCCACGGCCGTCGCCGGCGCGCTGCTGGCATGCGCCGCCGGTCACCATCCGCCGCTGGCGCTGATCGTCGCCGCCGAGCTGGCGCTCGCCGCGGCCGGCACGCTGTCCATCCCGGGTGCCGCCGCCGCGGTGGCCGTCGCGGCGCCGGCGGAGTACGCGGCGACGAGCCAGGGCGCGCTGAACGGCATCCGGCAGGCCGGATCCGCCCTGGGCGTCGCGGTGCTGGGCACGCTGGGCGGCCTCACCGGGGCCGGGTACCTGCTGGCGGGGGTGGGGGTGCTCGCGGTGCTGCTGCTGGCCGGGACCCGTGACCGGTGACCGGTGGCTGTCGTCATGGTGCGGTGCACGGCGGTCGGCGGCGGTCGGCGGTCCGGTCCGGAATGAGGTGGTCCACCGGGCCGCGGGCCTCGTGGCTCAGGCGGCCAGTGGGTTCAGGACCAGCGGCTCGATCCGGCCCTCCAGCATCTCGCCGAGCCCCTGGGCCGCGCAGATGTCGGGCCGTTCGGCGATGTGCACCGGCATCCCGGTGGCCTCGCGCAGCATCTCGTCGAAGCCCGGCAGCAGCGCCGAGCCGCCGACCATCATGATCCCGCGGTCGGCGAGGTCGGCCACCAGGTCGGGCGGGCAGGCGCGCAGCACCTTGCCGATGCCGTCCAGGACACCGGTGAGCGGGGTCTGGATCGCGTCCCGTACGGCGGCGGTGTCGACCCGGACGCTGCGGGCCAGCCCGGTGGCCACGTCCCGCCCGTGGATCTCGGTCTGTGCGGGGCCCTGCGCGGTCAACCCGTTGCCGGACAGGGCCAGTTGCAGTGGACGTACCGACTGGCTGGGAAGTATCAGCTCGTGTTCGTGCCGCAGGTGTTGCACGATCGCGTGGTCCACCGCCTCGCCGCCCACCGGGACCCGCTCGGCGGTCACGATGGAGCCGAGCGAGAGGACGGCCACCTGGGTGGCCGCCGCCCCGCACACCATGATCATGGTGGCCTCGGGGCGCTCGACGGGCAGCCCGCAGCCGATGGCGGCGGCGATGAGCGTGTCCACCAGCTCGACCTTGCGCGCGCCCAGCCCGACCAGCGTCTCGGTGGTCGCCCGCTGGGCCAGCGGATCCGCGTCGTGCGGGGTGCAGGCCGCCGCGCGCAGCCGCAGGTTACGGCGCAGGGCGCGGCGCGTCTTGTCGCCGAGGAGCTGGCGCAGCATGCGCTGGGCCATGTCGATGTCCACCACCGTGCCCCCGGCGATCGGCCGGACGACCCGGATGTAGTCCGGCGTCCGTCCCGTCATCTGCTCCGCGAACTCCCCGACGGCTATGAGCGCGCCGGTGCGGGTGTTCACGGCCGCGGCGGAGGGCTGGTCCACGACGAGACCGGCCCCCTTCACATAGATCCGGGTGCGGGCGGCGCCCAGGTCGACGGCGAAGTGGCAGCGGCGCAACTGCTCCAGACTGACGGTCACGACGATCCTCCCGGTGCGCGGGCGTTGGTGCGCCCGGCCGGATGGCGGGCCTCACACACTGCATCCTGCGCGGGGGCGGGAGCGGGCGCCTGCTGGGGGCGGCCGGGCGGGGTGCCGCTGAACGGGGGTATTTCCCGGCCGCTCCGGCGTGTCTGCCGGAAATCCGGGGTGGCGGCCGGATCACAGGGCGCGGGCGGCCTCCAGCAGGGGTTCCAGGGACGAGAGGGTGATCTCGCTGCCTCCCTCGCGCAGGTGCCGCCGCCCGGTGGCGGTGGGGGCGTACCCGACGAAGGGGAGGCCGAGCTGCTGGGCGGCGGTGAGTTCGGCGACCGACGAGCCGATCAGGACGCCGGTACGGGCCGACGCGCCGGGGGCGCTCAGGGCGCGCAGCAGGCAGTCGGGGTCGGGCATCAGCAGGCCGAGGTCGTCGCGGCGGCCGTGGACGCCCGCGAGGGGCAGGCGGGCGGGCGTCAGACAGCGGTGGACGGCCTGCGTGCCCACGTCCGTCACCACGCTGACCCGGCGTCCGGACCCGTGCAGGGCGCGGACGAGCGCGCGGGACCGGTGAGTCGCGGGCGCGTCGGGAACGGCCCGCAGTTCGAGGGCGTCGAGGCGCGCCCGCAGCTCGGGGCCGAGCCGGTCGTGGGCGAAGGCACGCAGCAGATCCAGCGGATGCACGAACGCCTCCCGGCCGGTCTCGCCCGCGGCGGCCGGCGCCCGGCCCGCCAGTGCGTCCCGCGGGTCACGGTGCTCGGCCACCACGGACAGCAGGTCGAGCACGGCCTCACGTGCCGTCCGCGCGGAGAACAGCCGGGCGAGGGGGCCGTCGAAGCCGATCAGCACGTTCTCGGCGCGGGCGAGGAGGGCCGCCAGCCGGCCCCGCGCCGGAACCGACGGTTCCGCCACCGGCGCGGGTGCGCCCTCCGGGACCAGGCGCACGGTGTACGACACCGCCAGCCCCGCCACCGGCCAGCCGCCCACCTGGGCGTTCACCTCCCGCTGGGCCGCGTTCGCACGACGCAGTGGATGCCGCCCGGTGATGCGCGCCGCCGCGCCGCGCAGATGGTCCAGCAGCGGCCGGCGGACGCGCAGGGTCTCGCCGCGGACGAAGGCGACCGGATCGTCGACGCGCCAGGACAGCTCCACCGTGGCGGTGAAGGTGCCCTTGCCGGAGCTGGGCAGGGACATGGTGTCCCGCGCATGGTGCGGGGTGAGGTCGACCGAGTAGTACGTCTGTGGACGCGGTGGACGCGTGCCGCGCGGCTCGATCGGGTCGAGCACCCGGAGCGGGCCGTCGGACCGGGTGTGGACGATCGCCGTGCGGCCGGGGGCGGGAATGCCCAGCTCGCGCAGGTCACGGGTGATGAAGGGGCCCTGCACGAGGTCGCGTTCGTCGGACGCGGGCGGCCCGCTCGACGGTCCGAGGGCGCAGTACCAGGCGACCGAGGAGGCGTCCGGGGCGTCGTCGGCGTAGAGCGGCAGGAAACGCAGGGTGCCGCGGGCGGCGGAGCTGCCGGTGAAGTCGTCGTACAGCGCGGGAGGTACGACGACCATGGCGTACGCGGGCACCTCCGGCGGCCGGACGGGCGGCTCGCCGAACGTCACCCACAGGCGGGGCGGATCCGTCAGCCGCCGCTGGGCGTGCGGCAGTTCACGCAGCACGGCGACCAGGACGGGCAGGAGGAAGGCACCGGGCTCGACGCGCACGAGGTAGCCGTCCGGGCGGACCCGCACCTCGTACTGGCGCGGGGTGAGTGAGCCGCGCGCGAGGATGTCGTGCACCGTGGCTTCGAGGGTGATGCGCGCTTCGGGGCGGCCGGCGAGGGCGTCGGCGACGAAGAGGATCCCGGGGCGGTCGACGCCGGGTCCGGCCTCGGCGGGGACAGCCGGTCCGGCCTCGGTGGGGACGGGGGATGCGGCGTCGGCGGGGAGCGGGGGTTCGGCTTCGGCCGGGACACCCCGCGCGGCGCGGTCCGTGCCGAGCCGTCGCACGCTGTCCTCGCTGACCGTGGCGAACGGATCCCCCTCCACGGCCGTCCCCGCCCCGCGCGCGGACGGGACCGACGCCGGGAACTCGCCCGGTGCCCGGCCCGCCCGGCGGTCGATGAACTCGCCGATCCGGTCGAGGAGTTCGACGGTCTGCTTGCGGGCGGTGCGCGGCAGGCCGAGCAGGAGCAGCTCGCGCACCCCCTCCCGGAAGGCGTAGCTGCCGGGCGCGCCGCCCGGCACCGTGGTGAGCATGCCGCTGAGGACGACCTCCGCCAGGTGCCGGGGCCGCGGATCCGGTTCGACGGCGGCCTGCACCAGCCGCATGACCGGCAGATCGGGGCGCCCCACCGCGAGATGGCCGGCCAGCCGGAACGCCTCGGGGGAGGCCGTCGCGCGAAACCGCAGGACCAGCTCCTCGGCGGACAGCAGGCCGACGTCGGTCCGCTCCTCGGCGTCCGCCGCCAGCGGACGGCCCAACTCCGCGACCGCGGCGGGGAATTCCACCCCGCCCGGCGCCGTGAGCAGCCCCGCCCAGTGCCCCAGCCACCGCGGCTCCGGCTCCAGCACGGGCAGCGGCACGGCCCGGTCGGTCCCGGCGGACCCGTCGAACCCCTCGGCCCCGGCGGACTCCGGCCGCTCGTACGAGGTGAACGTCAGCGTCGCCGTGGGTGCCGCCGGGTACGGGGCCGACAGACGGCCGGGCGTGGTGGGCAGGGCCGTGTCCCGCCACAGGTGTTCCGGGAGCGGCTGTACGACGGCCAGGGGCGTCCGGCGCGCCCACCGGTGCAGCGTGGCGTACCAGAGGGTGCCGGCGGGCCCCTCCCGCCACTGCGGGCCCATGCAGTCGCTGATCAGGAGGGTGACGCTGCGGCCGTCGGCGGGGGCGTGCGGGCCTGAGCCGCGTACGGTGCCGTCGGCGGCGGCGCGGTACAGGGCGACCGTGCGGAAGAGGCCCGACTGGGCGAGGACCGTGTGCAGTTCGTGGATCAGGGGGCGCCAGACCGGCATGGTGGGACCGGCGTCGTACACCAGGTTCAGCCGCAGCCAGCGCTCCCGCGCGGGGCGCAGCACCGGCAGCCACCACTCGGGGTCGGCGCCCAGTCGGGCGATGCGGTCGGCGGTCGCCCGCTCCGCCAGCTCGTGGCCCACGGGCGCGTCGACGCGGCGGCCCAGCGGGCGCAGCGCGCGTTGCAGCGCGAGCGGGTGGCGCAGCATCGGGGGTGCCGGGGCCAGGAGCGTGGTGTGCCGCCGGTCCGCCGCCGTGGCGGCGTGCGGGGAGGGCAGGTGCAGGGGGACGCGGGCGGGCGGCGGCTGGGCCGCGGGTCGGGCCGGGGGCGGTGCCTGCCGCTCCGGGGGCGCGGGCGGGGCGGCTTCGCGGCCGGTGACCTCGGATTCGGGTTCGGTGGCGGTGGCGGGGCCGGGCTCGCGGTCGGTCGCGGGGGCGACGGGCCGCATGTGCCGGGCCAGCCACAGCAGTTCGGCCAGTTCGAGCGCCGTCGGACGGACCCCGTGGGCCGTCCCGGCGAGGACGTCGGCGAGGCGGGCCAGGGGATCCGGGGAGCCGGGGTGCTCAGAAGACATCGGGCCGCGCGCTCTGCCCGAGGTACGGCATCAGCTGTTCGGCCAGCTGCTCCAGGGACCCGGCGTCCAGGTCGGCGGAGCGGGCCAGGTAGATCGCGTTGAGCAGCTGGTCGGTGGCCAGGTCGCCGGCGCCCGCCCGGGACAGGAAGCGGTCGATCAGGCCCTGCGCGTACGCGTCGGGCTCGCCCAGGTGGGCCCGGACGATCTCGGCGAGGTGCCGGTCGTCCGGCTGCCGCAGATGCAGCGTGACACAGCGGCGCAGGAAGGCGGGCGGGAACTCGCGCTCGCCGTTGCTGGTGAGGACGACGAAGGGGAACGCCCGGCAGCGGACCCGGCCGCGCGCCACCGGGACCCGCTCGTCGGTGCCGTCGGCCATCACCTCGGCGGTGCCGCCCGGGGCGAGCCGGGCGGCGCGCACCAGCTCGGGGATCTCGTACTGGCCCTCTTCCAGCACGTTCAGCAGGTCGTTGGGCAGGTCGAGGTCGCTCTTGTCGATCTCGTCGATGAGCAGGGCGCGGGGGCGGGCGTACGGCAGCAGGGCGGTGCCCAGCGGGCCGAGGCGCAGATGGTGCTCGATGCCCGACCCGTCGTCCGTGCCGTCCGTGCCGTCCGTCCCGTCGGCCGGGCCTGCCGCCCGGTGCGCCCGGTCCGCCTCGTCCGGCCGGGCGGCCGCCTGCCGGGCCGCGTACAGCCGGGAGAGCGGGTCGTACTGGTAGAGGCCGTCGTGCAGCGTGCTGCGGCTCGTGATGTTCCAGCGCAGCACCGGGCCGAGCCGCAGCTCGCGGGCGACCGCGTACACGAGCGAGGACTTGCCGGTGCCCGGCGGGCCGGTGACCAGCAGCGGACGGCGCAGGTACAGGGCCGCGTTGACCAACTGGACCGTCTGCTCCGTGGCCTGGTAGGTCTCGGCGCGGTGCATGCGGTCCGGGGAGACGGCCGAGGCGTCGGCGGCCGTGTCCGGGGCGTCGAGCACCGGCCGGCCGTCGAAGGCCCGCCAGGGCGGCGGCGGGGGCAGCTTCGTGATGCCGTCGTGCGGCTCGTTCGTACCGGTGTAGACGGGCCACAGGGGCATGGGCTCTTCTTCTCCGTGGGGGGGGCGTACGGGCGGTCGGTCAGCCGACGGGGGAGTGCAGGCTCGCGGTGGCCTCGGGGAAGCAGCGCGGATCGTCCCAGAGCAGCTGGAGGTCTCTCGCCCAGTGCCGGTCCGGGTCGTCGTCGGCGTCCGCGGTCAGCCGCAACGACAGGATGTGGCGCGGGAGTTCGGCGGGCGGGACCTCGGCGAGCGAGGCGGAGAGCCGGTCGAGGAATTCGCTGCCCGGGCAGGCGTGCGCGTCGTGCGCACCGCCGGGGCAGGCCGGATCCCCTTGCGCACCACCGGCGCAGGCCGGACCCCCCTGCGCGCCGCCGGGGCAGCCGGTTCGGGGCCACAGGAGGACCGGGACGGGGACCGTGAGACCGACCTCGAAGTGCTGGCGCGCCTCCGTGGGCGAGGTGGCGAAGGCCGCCAGTCCGGCGTCGCCGTCCCACAGCCGCTTGCGCAGGCTCGGCGGCCGCTCCCGGGTGCCGCACTCGACCCGGTGCACCTCGGATCCGTGCCCCGCGTCCAGCTTCTGCCACTTCTTGCGCAGCTGGTGGCGCAGCCTGCCACTGTGGTGACGGGCGCGGTCGGTCACCACGAGGGGATAGGCGCAGCCGAGCGGCGTGCTGTCCTCGGCGCTGCACTCCCAGTGCGCCACCGCCTCGTTGAGCCACTCGCGCGACAGGACGAACGTCACCAGTTCGTCGGCGTCCGGGGCGAGGTGCGCGACGGCCTCGTCGATACGGCTCTGCACATAGGCCCGTACGGCGGTCCGCGGCAGCCGGCCCGCACCCACCGGCCGGCGCCGTCCGTCGCGGTACGCGGACACCTCGACGGTCACCTGGTCGGGACCGGCGCCGCTGTGATCGATCTCGACGACGACCGGCGACCAGGGGGAAGGGGCGGAGGAGGGGCGTGGGGGAGCGGGCTCCGGGGGCCGTGCCACGCCGCCGCCCAGCAGTTCCTGGAGCCGGTCGGCGAGGCGGCTCACCGCCTGCGGGTCCGGTACCTCCCACTGCACATACGCGGCGGCCGCCCCCAGGGAGGCGAAACCGCCCGTCGGCAGGGGCGGTCCGAAGGCGCCCACCGCGTCCACGTACAGCCGGTTCGGATCGCACACCGGGTCGCCCGCCGCCCGCCGCAGCAGGGCGTACAGCCGCCGGCGGGCCTCGTCCGCGTGGCCGGGGGTGGGCACCAGCTCGCCCAGTTCGGGCCAGTACCGGGCCATGACGTCCAGCGGCAGCATGCGGCCCTTGCGCACCTCGGCCGTGCCCGAGGCGGCGGAGACCATGCCGACCACCCTGCCGTCCGGCAGCGTCGCCGCGGACCCGCTGAATCCGGCCACGAGCGGCTGCCCGTGCCCGCTCCACGCGACCAGTTCCAGCCACTCGTCGGCGATCAACTGGCCCGAGACGGCCTGGTATTCGGCGAGCGTGCCCTCGTCGTAGCCCTCGGGGAAGCCGTAGGCGATCAGCTTGGGGTACGGCTCGGTGTACGCGGCGTCGGGCGGGGCGAAGCCGGCCGGGGCGAGCGGTATGTCACGGTCCAGTTCGAGTACGGCGACGTCGCCGGGGTCGGTGACCTCACCGGCCCAGCCGCCGTGGGCGACGACCGACGCGGACACCTCGCCCAGCTCCCGGGCGTGCGGGAAGGACACGGACACCGACGCCCGCCCGCTCCGCCTGACGACGTGGGCACAGGTCAGCACCCGGCGGCCGGTGACCAGGAAGCCGGCCCCCACCCCGTCGCCGCAGCGGATCCGGGCATGCCAGGCGGCACTGCTTCTCACCGGTCGGCGGACTCCGGCCCCGCGGCGTCCTGCCCCGCCCGGCCCTGCCCCGGCACGGTCTGCCCCGGCAGGGTCTGTCCGGGCACGGTCTGCCCCGGTGCGCCGTGTCCCGGGCCGGCCGGCTGCACGGGGCCCTGCTCCGGCACACCCGGGCCCGCCGACCAGCTGAGCTTGACGACCAGGTGACCCTCCGTCGAGCCCTTCGCGATGACCGCGCCGGCCTCCGCGGACAGCTTCACGCCGAACTCGATCTCCACCTCGTCGGGGCGCAGGCTGCCGTCCCGGAAGACCCGCAGCGCGGACACGGCCGCCGCCCGGACCCCCTCCAGCGCGCCCTCGAACGTGCGCGCCGCCTGCGCCGGGCCGTCGCCGCGCGAGACGAGGCGGGCGCCCGACCGGGTGCTGACGTCCTCCGCCAGCACGAGCGCGCCGTCCTCGGTCCTGAACTCCATCAACCCGTCCATGGCGACGCTCGCTCCCCGTTCGTACTCGTTGGTGACGCTGACCAACTCCTATGTTACGGACGGTGCTTCACAAGTCCCGTTTTCCCAGGCGAGCGGCGGGGCGTCGGCCGAGGTTGGCGGGAACCCGCTGTGCCAACCCGCCACCTCCGCCCGGCACCGCGGTCGCACGACCCGCCGGACACTCTTTCGCAGTACTCGACGCACCCGACGCACTCGACCCATACGAGAAGAGGCGTGGATGACCGGAGGACCAGTCAGACGCGGGGCGGCACTGCTGGCGGCGGGGCTGGTGAGCGCCCTGATCCCGGTCGGCCCGGCGGCCGCGGCGGCGCACCCCGCCCCGCGCCCACCGGGCAGTGGCAGCCCCACCGCGGCGACCACCGTCACCCTCGTCACCGGCGACAAGGTGACCGTCACCGATCTCGGGCACGGCAGGATGACGGTCACCGTGCGGCGGCCCGAGGGCGCCACCGGGGCCGTGCGGACACAGGAGAGCGGCGGTGCGATCAGCGTCGTACCGGACGAGGCGCTGCCGTATCTGCGGGCCGGGACGCTGGACCGGCGGCTGTTCGACGTGAGCGGGCTGATCCGGCAGGGACTGGCCGACGCCGGGTCCGGCGCGACTCCGCTGATCGTGACCTACGGCCGGGGCGCGCGGGCCGCGACCCCGGCGGGTGCCGTGACCGAGCGCGCCCTGCCCAGTCTCGGCGGGGCCGCGGTCGAGGCGGCCGAGGGGCGCACCTTCTGACGGTCGTCCACCCGCGGCGACGGCGTCGCCAAGGTCTGGCTCGACGGGCGGGTCGAGGCCGACATGGCCGCGAGCAACGCCCGGATCGGCACAGGGGCGGCCTGGGACGCGGGCCTCACCGCCCAGGCCGCCCAGGACGGCACGACGTGGCACACCGTGTCGCTGACCGGCAAGGACGCCGCCTGGCGCGGCACGCCGGCCGTGCCGCGCACGGCGACGTCGGTCTCGCTGCGCGCGTCCGCCAAGGACGACCGGGGCGGGTCGGTCACGCAGGAGATCATCCGGGCGGTGCTACGGCCGGCGGCGGGTCACGATCCCCCGGATCACCCCCAGCTCCACCAGGTCCTGCGGCCGGATGCGCAGGTGTCCGGCGGTCGCCTCGGTCTCGTCCGCGGGGCGTTTGAGGATGGCGGCCGCGAGTTCCGGGGCGATCACCGAGAAGTAGCTGTCCGGGGTGGCCCAGGTGTTGCCGGGGGCGGCCAGGGCGAGGGCGCCGCCGGAGCCGCCCTCGCCGATCACCAGGGTGGTGACGGGGACGCGGGCGGCCGCCACCGCGGCGAACACCTCGGCGATGGCCGGGCCGGCCCCCTGCCGTTCGGCCTCCGCGTCGTTCGCGGCGCCCGGGGTGTCCACCAGGGTCAGCACGGGGATCCCCAGCCGGTCCGCGAGCCGGATCAGCCGGGCGGCGGTGCGGTACCCGGCGGGCCGGGTCGCCGTCCCGGTCTGTGCCGCGTAGGCCACGGTGCGGCCGTCCCGCTCGCCGAACCCGCACAGCATGCCCTCGGGGTCCGTGCCGCCGCACCGGTCCCCGCTGATGCCGAGCCGGTGGGTGAAGCAGGCGTCCAAGTAGGCCTGGGCGCGCGGGCGTTCGGGGGAGCGGGCGCGTCGGACCGCGTCCCAGCCGGTGCGGGGGAGGTCCGTCCGTCCCAGGGCCGGGGGCAGGGGCGCCTCGGCGACGGGGGCCGGAGCCGGGGCCGTGGGGGAGAGCAGGCGCAGCCACAGCCCCAGCGTCTCCTTCAGCTCCCGCGCCGGTACGACCGCGTCCACCGCGCCCGTCGCCAGCTGCGACTCCGCCGTGTAGGCGGCCGGGTCGGCGTCCGCCGGCCGGACGCGTGAGCCGGCGAAGCCCACCTGTACGGCGGGCAGGGCCAGGGTGACGTCGGCGCCCGCGCCGAGGGTGGCCCAGCCGCCGCCGGTCGTGGGGTCCCGCAACACCGCGATCTGCGGCAGGCCCGCCGCACGGGTGAGGGCCGACTGCCGGGCCACGCGCTGGAGTTGGGTGAGGGCGAGCATGCCCTCCTGCATCCGGCTGCCCCCGGTCGCGACCAGCGGCACGACCGGCAGCCGGTGGGCACGGGCGTGGTTGTAGGCCGCCTCCAGCCGGTCCCCGGTGCGTTCGCCGAGCGAGCCGCCGAGGAAGCCGAACTCGAAGGCGATCAGCACGGCCGGGGTGCCGTCGACGCGGGCGGTGCCGCAGACGACGGACTCCTCCTCGCCGGTGCGGCCGGTGGCGCGGGCGCGCGAGGCGTCGTAGCCCTGCCAGCGCAGCGGCCCGTCGGGCTGCGACTCCCGTTGCGGGGCGGGGAGTTCACCGAAGCTGCCGGGGTCCGTGACCAGGGCCAGGAACTCCCGCGCCGAGCGCCGCTCAGGCATCGGCCACCAGCGCACGCTTCATGATCTTGCCCATGTCGTTGCGGGGCAGGGCGGCGAGGTGGTGGACGACGCGGGGGCGCTTGTGGGGGGCCAGACGGCGGGCCACATGGTCCGCCAACTCCTCGGCGGTGGGCGGCGACTGCGGGTCCGCCGGGACGACCCAGGCCACGATCCGCTCGCCCAGGTCCGCGTCCGGCTCGCCGGTGACGGCGGCCTCGCGCACCCCGGGGTGCTCCAGCAGCGCGTTCTCGATCTCGCCCGCCCCGATCTTGTAGCCGCCGCTCTTGATCAGGTCGGTGGCCTTGCGCCCGACGATGCGGACGTACCCGTCGTGCTCGCGCACGGCCATGTCGCCGGTGCGGAACCAGCCGTCGGCGGTGAAGGCGGCGGCCGTGGCGTCGGGACGGTTCAGGTACTCGGTGAACAGGTTCGCCCCGCGCACCTGGATCTCGCCGACGCTCTCCCCGTCGTACCCGGCGATCTCCGTGCCGTCCTCCTCCACCAGCCGCAGCTCCACGCCCGGCAGCGGCACGCCGACGGTCCCGGGCCGGGCCTCGCCGTCGGCGCGGACGCTGGTGTTCATGAGGGTCTCGGTCATGCCGTAGCGCTCGACGACCCGGCGCCCGGTCGCCGCCGCGATCCGCTCGTGGTCGTGCACCGGCAGCGCGGCCGAGCCGGACACCAGCAGCCGGGCCCGGCCGAGGGCCTTGGCCAGCTCCGGGTCGTCCGGCAGGGCCTCGGCGATGCGGTGGTACATCGTCGGCACGCCGAACAGCATGGTCGCGCCGCAGGTCAGCTCGCGCGCGACGCCCTCGGTGCTGAACCGGCCCAGGTGCCGGACGCTGCCGCCGCGCCGCAGCGGGCCCAGGATGCCGAGCACGAGCCCGTGCACATGGAAGAGGGGCAGCCCGTGCACGAGCACGTCGTCGGCCGTCCACTGCCAGGCGTCGGCGAGGGCGTCGAGGGTCGTGGCGAGGGCCCGGCGGGGCAGGACGGCGCCCTTGGGCGGGCCGGTGGTGCCGGAGGTGTAGACGATCAGTGCCGGGTCCGTGTCGGAGACCTCGGCGGCGGGGGCGGCGGGCCCGGTGGCGGACGCGTCCACGTCCAGTCGTGCCAAGTCGCCCAGCACGGCGGGCAGTTGGGCGCCGGGTGCGGTGAGGACGAGCGTGGGCGCACTGTCGGAGACGATGTGCCCGAGCTCCTTCTCGCCCGACTTCGGGTTCAGCGGTACGGCGGCCGCCCCGGCCAGCAGCACCCCCGTCACGGCGACGGCGGTCTCCAGCTCCGGGGTGGCCCACACGGCGACCCGGCGGGCCCCGCGCAGCCGCCCGGCGAGCGCGCCCGCGGCCGCCGCCAGCTCGCCGTACGTCAGGGACCGCTCACCGAACCGCAGGGCGACCCGGTCACGCGGACCGTCCGCCAGAGCGGGAAAGAGGGAGGACACGCGGCGCACTCCTTACTGTCGGCACTGTCGACCGCCGGAACTGTCTCGGCACTGTCGTAGACCGTAACGGTCGGCACGCGGGTTGTTAGCCTCACCCTTGTCGAACCGTCGTACGACAAGGAGTCCCGCCGTGCCCCGCATCGCCCTCGCCACCTACGACCCCGGCGCCCTGGCGCACCGGGACGCCGATCTGCCGGTGCTGGTGCGGGCGCTCCAGGACGGCGGGGCCGAGGCCGAGGCGCGGTACTGGGACGACGAGAAGGCCGACTGGGGCGGGTACGACCTCGTCGTCATCCGGTCCACCTGGGACTACAGCTGGCGGGCCGCCGAGTTCGAGGAGTGGGTGGAGCGGGTCGCGGCGCGCACGAGGCTCGCCAATCCGGCGTCCGTGGTGCGGTGGAGCATGGACAAGCGGTATCTGGGGGCGCTGGCGGCGGCCGGGGTGCCGACCGTGCCCACCTCCTACATCGCGCCGGGCGAGGCGGCTCCGCTGCCCACCGGGCACGAGTACGTGATCAAGCCCACGTCCGGCGCGGGGGCGCGGTTCGCCGCCCGGTACGCGCCCGCCGAGCACGACGCGGCCCGGCGCCAGCTCGCCCGGATGCACGCCGAGGGGTTCACGGCGATGGTGCAGCCGTACGTGCGCGGCATCGACGTCAGCGGCGAGCGCGCGCTCCAGTTCTTCGGCGGCCGGCTGCTGCACGCCAGCCGCAAGGGGGCCGTCCTCGCGCCGGGCACGCCGTACGACGCCGCCAAGGTGGCCCACCCGGACCTGGAGCGCTGGCAGCCGACCGAGGCCGAAGTCGCCGTCGCCGAGCGGGCGTTGGCGGCCGTGCCCGGCGGGCCCGAGCTGCTGTACGCCCGCGTGGACCTCGTGGACGGGGAGGACGGCGCGCCCCGGCTGATGGAGCTGGAGCTGGTGGAGCCGAATCTGTTCCTGTGGCTGCACCCCGGGTCCCTGGAGCGGGTGACGCAGTCGATCCTGGCCGCGGCGGGCTGACCGGACCGCTCACCGCTCGACCGCGCCGCGGCACGCCCGTGCGTACGCTGCGACCAGCGGGCGGTGTGCGTCCTCGCGGCGCCAGGCCAGCACGTAGCGGCTGGGGCCGATGCCCCGGACCGGGCGGGTGGTGACGCCGCCCAGGCTGATCAGGGGCGCGTTGCCCGCGGCCACCAGACAGACGCCGAGGCCCGCGACGAGCGCCTCGTACGTCTCCTCCGCCCCGGAGACCTCCGCGCCGATCCGGGGCGGCCGGCCGGCGCGGGCGTCCAGGGCGAGCCAGTGGTCGCGCAGCGGGCCCGCGCTCTCGGGCAGGGCGAGGAACGGCTCGTCCAGGAGGTCCGCGAAGTCCAGTTCGGCGCGCGCGGCCAGCGGGTGGCTCTCCGGCAGGGCCAGCAGGCGCGGTTCCTCGGCGACCAGCGTCCAGTCGTAGCGCTCCTGGTCCGGCAGCGGCAGCCACACGAAGGCGACGTCCGTCCCGCCGTCGGCCAGGCCGGCCGTCGGATCGTCCCAGGTCAGCTGGCGCAGCCGGAGCGTGACCTCGGGGTGTTCGGCGGTGAACCGGGAGCGCACGGCCGGCAGCAGCCCGCCCCGGCCCGGACTGGTGCTCATGCCCACCACGAGCGTGCTGCGCCGGCTCGCCTCGGTCGCCTCGACGGCCGCCGCGCCCGCCTCCCAGGCGGACAGCACGTTCCGTGCGTGGGGCAGCAGCGCCGCGCCCGCCGCCGTCAGCGCCACCCCGTGCCGGTCGCGCCGCAGCAGCTGTGCCCCCAACTGCCGCTCCAGCGCCCGGATCTGCTTGCTCAGCGCGGGCTGCGAGACGTAGAGACTCTCGGCGGCGCGCGTGAAGTGCAGTTCCTCGGCGACCGCGACGAAGTAGCGCAGATCGCGGACGTGGACGTCGATCGTCATAGCCGTTGGTTATCACCACGGGTCTTGGACGGGCAACGGTATCCGGCGGCAGTGTGGTCCGTGTCGGAGTCGAACACGGCACGTGCGATCGGGAGTTGTGATGAACAAGGTGTGGCTGGTGACCGGGGCGAGCAGCGGGTTCGGGCGGGCGATCACCGAGGCCGCCGTCGCCGCCGGTGATGTGGTGGTCGGCGCCGCCCGGCGCCCCGAGGCCCTGGACGACCTGGTGGCCGCCCATCCCGACCAGGTGGAGGCCCTCCGGCTGGACGTGACCGACACCGCCGCGATCGAGGCGGCGGTCGGGGATGTCGTGGCCCGGCACGGGCGGATCGACGTGCTGGTCAACAACGCGGGCCGCACCCACGTCGGCGCCGTCGAGGAGACCACCGAGCAGGAGCTGCGGGACCTGTTCGACCTGCATGTCTTCGGGCCGACGGTGCTCGTGCGGGCGGTGCTGCCGCACATGCGGGAGCGGCGCTCGGGGGCGATCGTGCAGATGAGCAGCATGGGCGGGCAGATGTCCTTCGCGGGCTTCGGCGCGTACAGCGGGACGAAGTTCGCGCTGGAGGGCATCTCGGAGGCGCTCGCGGACGAGGTCGCCGAGTTCGGGATCAAGGTGCTGATCGTGGAGCCGGGCGGGTTCCGGACCTCGCTGATGGAGCCTGCGCGGGCCGGGACCAGCGCGGACAGCGGGGTGTACGCGAAGGTCGCCGAGACACGCGGCATGGTGTCCGGTGGCGACGGCACCCAGCCCGGCGACCCCGCCAAGGCGGCGGCCCTCATCCGCGCCGCGCTGGAGGCGGAGCACACCCCGCTGCGGCTGCCGCTCGGCGACGACGGGGTGAGCGCGGTCCTCGCCCACCTCGACCGGGTACGGGACGACGTCACGGCCTGGGAGAAGCGGACCCGGGCGACGGGCTTCGAGGACTGAGTCGGTCCTGTACGGCCGTCCGCTGCAGCAGCCCCCAGGTGAACTCGGCGACCACCTCGTGCCGTACGCCCGCCCGGTCCGGCGCGGTGAAGGCGAGGCCCCAGCGCGTCGGTGCCGTGCCCTCCAGCGGGCGGGCCGGGGCGAAGGCGCGGGCGGCCTCGTCCACCGTGCAGGACCAGGGGGTCAGGTCCTCCAGGGTCCGCAGCACCGGCGGCGGCGCTTCGGGCGCGCGCACCAGCCACTCGTTCCACACCGCCCCGTCCGGCCCGACCAGTGCCTCGAAGCGCAGGTCGGGCCAGAGGGGCAGGGGCCAGCGCCGGGCCTCGCAGTCGGCGTCGCCGAGGCGGCGGGGGACCACCGACTCCGGCTCGCCGAGGACGGAGCGGTACCGGGCGGCCGCACCGCGCGACCTGGGCGAGCGGACCATGGCCTGCCACCGCTTGTTGGCCTCCCGCATGTCCGCGAGCGACGCCCCGAGCCGTCGCCGGGCGTCCTCGACCAGAGCGGGATTGTGGTCGGCCATGCGGCGCAGCAGCACCAGCTGGAAGTCGACGTACATGCCCTTCATGGTGCCCGGCGTGCTCCCGCCCATTGCCCGTACACCTCCCCGTGACTAGCCTGTGTTCGTCATGCCGATCGCCTGTTGATATCTCGAACATATGCGGGACGTCGACCGGGCGCTTAGACCCAAGGGAGGGGGCCGGACGTGGGACGCCTCGTGCCTGCCGTGACCCGGGCTCTCGACATTCTTGAGCTGTTCCTCGACGGAGACGGGACGCTCTCCGCCCCCGACATCGTGCGCAAGCTGCAACTGCCGCGCACCACCGTGCACGAGCTGGTCACCACGCTCTCCGCCCGGTCGTACATCGTGCCCGTTCCGGGACAGCCCGGACGTTACCGGCTCGGCGTGCGCCCGTACCAGCTCGGCAGCCGATACGCCGAACAGCTCGACCTCGCCGCCGAGGGCCAGCAGGTGGCCCGCACGGTCGCCGAGACCTGCGACGAGACGGTGCACGTGGCGATCCTGGAGGGCACCGACGTCATCTACATCGCGAAGGTCGACTCCACGCACGCGGTGCGCATGGTCTCGGCGGCGGGGCGCCGGCTCCCGGCCCACTGCACCTCCGTCGGCAAGATGCTGCTCGCCTCGCTGCCGCAGCAGGAGCTGACGGCGCGCATCCCGGACGACGCCGAGCTGAGCGCGATGACGCCGAACAGCATCACCGATCCCGGGGCGCTGCGCGAGGCGCTGGCGCAGATCCGCCAGCGCGGGATCGCGGTGGAGAGCCGCGAGTCCAACCCGGACGTGAGCTGTGTGGCGGCGCCGGTGCGCGACCGCACGGGCCAGGTGGTCGCCGCCCTGTCCATCTCGGTGCCGATGATCCGCTGGAGCGAGGAGCGCCGGACCGAGCTGGAGCAGCTGGCCGTGAAGGGCGCGGCGGACCTGTCCGAGCGGCTCGGGCACCGGAGCGCCGAGTGAGCGCGGGCGGACACGAGGTCGCGGTCAGGGCGGAGGCGACCCTCGGCGAGGGCCCGACCTGGGACCCGGCGACCGGGCGGCTGCTCTGGCTGGACATCCTGGGCATGCGCCTGCACACGTACGACCCGGCGACCGGGCGGCGTACGGTGCGCACGACGGAGCAGCACGTCGGCGCCGCCAAGCCGCGGGCGGGCGGAGGCCTGGTGCTCAACCTGCGGGACGGCGTGGGCCTGTTGGACCCCGACGACAGCTTCCGCTGGCTGCACCACGAGCCGGTGCCGGGGCGCCGTGCGAACGACGCCGCGGTGGCGCCGGACGGCTCGCTGTGGGCGGGCACGATGCGCTACGACGAGGCGGCGGGAGGCGGCGCGCTGAGCCGGCTGACGGGCGACGGCAGGGTCGAGACGGTCCTGCCCGACGTCACGGTCAGCAACGGCACGGGCTGGAGCCCGGACGGCCGCCTGATGTACTACGCCGACACCCCGACGCGCCGCGTCGACGTCTTCGACCACGACGGCGGGCGCGTGGCGAACCGCCGCCCGCTGGTGGAGATCGAGGCCGGCGCGGGCTTCCCGGACGGCCTGACGGTCGACGCGGAGGGCTGTGTGTGGGTGGCCCTGTGGGACGGCGGGGCGGTCCGCCGCTACACGCCGGCCGGCGCGCTGGACCGGGTGATCACCCTGCCGACCCCGCGCACGACGGCCTGCGCGTTCGGCGGCGCCGCTCTGACCGACCTGTACGTCACGACGGCCCGGGTCGGGCTGGAGCCGCCGGACCCGCTGGCGGGGTCGCTGCTGGTCGTCCCGGGAGCGGGGCAGGGAGTCGCGCAACCGGCCTTCTCAGGCTGACGGCACCCTCTCCCGCACCCGCGCCCGCACCGCCTCGATCTCCTCGGGGCGGCGCAGGGCGCGGGAGACCGGGGCGATGTCGCCGAGCAGGTTCGCCGGGTCGGGGCCGGTCAACGGCTCGGGCGGCTCCGGCGTACGGCGCTTGTGCTCGATCGCGTCCAGGACGGCGGCCGCCGCCGCCAGCGCGCGGGCGTACTCGGCGGAGTGACCGAGGGCGCGCGCCGCGTCGTACAGGCGGGTTGCCAGGTCGCTGTCGAGGTAGCGGGTCAGCGGGAGCAGGACGTCACGGACGAAGGTCTCGCGACGCGTCAGGCGCAGTTCCGGGGCGGCACGGAGCACGAAGGGCACGGAGTCGCCGCTGACCGTGCGCATCAGCCGGTACAGCGGGCGCAGTTCGCGGTGGGCCCGGCGCACCCGCCAGCGGTCGTACAGGTACTGGCCCGCGTGCGGGAGGATGAAGCCCGCCGCGACCAGGATCGCGGAGAGCGACGCGACCGGCGGGGCGAGGTCCGTGCTGAGCCAGTCCAGGTCGTGCCCGGACCAGCGCGCGCCGACGGCGGTCAGCTTGGCCCCGTCGAAGACGATGTTGAGCGCGTATCCGGCGCCCAGCAGCTTCAGGCCCCGGCGCAGGAAGCCGTCCAGCCCCCCGGCGTGCGCCCAGTTCCAGATGAGCCGCGAGGCGACCAGGCAGGCCGCGGTGTGCGCGCAGAGGTACAGCAGGATCTCCTCGCGCATGAACGGCGTGCCCGCGTAGTAGGTGTCGAGGTCCCGTATCCGCTCCACGGGCGCGTCCGCCGACAGGAACAGCGCCCACAGCGCGACGATCACCGCGGAGTACCCCGAGACCACCCGGCGCACCGCCCGCCGCGTCGCCGCCGAGCGGTCGGACAGGCCGTTGCGCCACGTCACGATCAGCAGCAGGCCGGACGCGGACATCGCCGTGATGAGCGAATAGCACCAGGGCGCCGCGATGTTGGGCACCCCGGTCAGCCGGTTGACGCGGTGGATCGTGGACGGCGTGCAGAAGACGAACACCGCGCAGGCGAGCAGCAGCAGCCCGCCGACCGCGCGCAGCAGCGGGTCCCGCCACAGCCGGATGATCGTGGGCAGCTTGAGCACCAGCGCGGCGGTCAGCACGGCCGTGGGGATCCAGAAGGAGATGTAGAACGCGCTGAGGAACTGTGCGGGATCCAGCGCCAGTTCTCTCACCGCGCGGTTCCCCCTTCTTCGGACGCTCGGTTCACCTCCGGGGCGCTGGATGCCGGTGTCGAGAGACCGATCGTGCTCGGCGCTTCGCGCCTCCGCGCGTTCGCCCTCTCGACACCGGCGCGCCCCTTCGGCTCACTCGCTTGCTCGCGTCCGCGGTAGCCGAGGGCCCGTTGGATCGGGTCCGGCGGGACGGGGCGGGTGACGGAGAGCCGGTCGCCGCTGAGGCGGCCGCGGAACAGGGTGGCCAGCCGGTGCCCGAAGTCGTCCGCCTCGGCCTCGTCGGCCGCCCGGGAGCCGTTGCGCGCGGCCACCGTGAGCGCGTCCGCCAGCCGGCCCGGCGCCTCGGCGAAGGCCCGGGCCGCCGCGTCGCCCGCCAGGCGGTGATGCCGGTGCCCGGCGTGCAGATGCCACAACTCATGGCCGAGGATCACCAGTTGCTGCACCGGCGCGGCCCGCTCCTCCACGATCACCAGGTCGAAGTCCGCGAACTCCACACACAGACCGGTGACTTCGAGCTCGTCCGGGAAGCGTTCGAAGCGCAGCTCCACCGGCCGTCCGCCGCGCCGCGCGCTCATCTCCTCGCACAGCGCCCGGCACAACCCCCGTACGTCGTCCGGAACGTCGGGCCGCGAGCGGACGGCGTCGGCGAGTTCGCGGGCCAGCACGCGCAGCGCCGAGCCCCGCCGCGGGACATGTCCGGAGGGTCGCAGTCGTGCGGCCAGCCGTGCCGACAGCTCGCGCGCGCCCGCGATGCCCATCGAACCCCCTTCTGCCGGTCCGAGCGTACGCGTCCGGGCGTGTCCCCGTCACGGGATCCCGGCGACCCTCGTCGAAGGAGAAACCACCGACGGGCTGGTGTCCGACCCATTGACGCGGAAGCACTTCGAATCTACGGTCCGGTTCGAAGTTGCGAGCATCATTCGATATGTCGCACGTCTTGAATATCTTGATCATGTGGGGACGGTGGGGGCAAGGCGTTCCGCACCCACGGCAAGACCCGGCCGGCCTGTTGTGAAGTGACCCGAAAGGACCCCATGAGCAAGAGCACCGCCCGATTCACCCTCGACCCCGCGTTCACAGTCGGCCCGGTCAACCCCCGTCTCTTCGGCTCCTTCGTGGAACACCTGGGCCGCTGCGTCTACACCGGCGTCTTCGAGCCGGACCACCCCTCGGCGGACGGGGCCGGACTGCGCACCGACGTGCTGGAGCTGGTCCGCGAACTCGGAGTGACGGCGATCCGCTACCCCGGCGGCAACTTCGTCTCCGGCTACAAGTGGGAGGACTCCGTCGGCCCCGCCGAGGACCGTCCCCGCCGCCTCGACCTCGCCTGGCACTCCACCGAGACCAACCGCTTCGGTCTGTCGGAGTACATCGCGTTCCTCAGGAAGGTCGGCCCGCAGGCCGAGCCCATGATGGCCGTGAACCTCGGGACGAGGGGCGTCGCCGAGGCCCTGGAACTCCAGGAGTACGCCAACCACCCCGCCGGCACCGCCCTGTCCGACCTGCGCGCGGCCCACGGCGACAAGGAGCCCTTCGGTATCCGGCTGTGGTGCCTCGGCAACGAGATGGACGGGCCCTGGCAGACCGGGCACAAGACGGCGCACGAATACGGCCGGCTCGCCGCCGAGACCGCCCGCGCCATGCGCCAGGCCGACCCCTCCGTCGAGCTGGTCGCCTGCGGCTCCTCCAGCCAGTCCATGCCGACCTTCGCCGAGTGGGAGGCGACCGTCCTGGCGGAGACCTACGACCTGGTCGACCACATCTCGCTGCACGCCTACTACGAGCCCACGGACGGCGACATCGACTCCTTCCTGGCCTCGGCCGTCGACATGGAGTCCTTCATCGAGAACGTGGTGGCCACGGCGGACCACGTCGGCGCCCGGCTCAAGTCCAAGAAGAAGATCAACCTCTCCTTCGACGAGTGGAACGTCTGGTACCTCTCCCGCTGGGAGGAGCACGCGCGGACGATCGCCCCGTCCGACTGGCCCGAGGCCCCCCGCCTGCTGGAGGACAACTACAGCGTCACCGACGCCGTCGTCTTCGGCTCGCTCCTCATCGCGCTGCTCCGGCACGCCGACCGCGTCACCGTCGCCTGCCTCGCCCAACTGGTCAACGTGATCGCGCCGATCATGACCGAGCCGGGCGGCCCGGCCTGGCGGCAGACGACGTTCTTCCCCTTCGCGCAGGCCTCGAAGCACGGCCGGGGCGAGGTGCTGGACGTCCGCGTGGACTCGCCGACGTACGAGACGAAGAAGTACGGCGAGACGGACCTGCTGCACGCCACGGCGGTCCGCGCGGCCGACGGCACGGTCACCGTCTTCGCCGTGAACCGCGGCCGCACGGCCGCCCTTCCCCTCGAAGTCGCGCTCAGCGGACTGGAGTTGACGACCGTCACCGAGCACAGCGCCCTCGCGGACGCCGACCCCGACGCCCGCAACACCCTCGGCGACCCCGAGCGGGTCACCCCGCACCCGGTCGAGGGCACCGCCGTCACGGACGGCACCCTCACCGCCGTACTCGAACCCCTGTCCTGGAACGTGATCAGACTGGCGTGACAGGCAGTCCGCCTGTTGCGCGGCCGAGCAGGCTCAGGCGTACGGACCCGGGGCCCGACAGCGTGGTGAACTCCGAGAGGACCGCCAGCGCGAGGGTGTTGGCGCCCCGGGTGCGCAGGATGCCGTTCGGCAGCACGAAGGTGTGCTGGGGGCCGACGTTGTTGATGTACTGCCCCAGGTTCCAGCCGTTGAGGAAGATCTGCGCCCGGTAGGCCCGGTACGGGTCGTCCTGAAGGGTCAGGCCGACCGACGCGTCGACGTCGGCCGGCACCGAGAGCCGGAAGTCCGTCCGGTACCAGGTCACGCCCTGGTACCGGGCGTCGCGCGGGAAGGTCACCGGCTCCCAGTCGTGGTCCTCCCGGAAGTCCGGCAGATGCCAGCCGCCGCGCTCGCCGTACAGGCCGCCGTTGTTCATCGGCCCGCGCACCGGGTCCGGGGCCGCCTCGCCCTGGATCCGCCAGCTCACCTGCGGAGCGGCCCCCTTGAAGGCGGCCGCCGTCAGCCCGCGGGCGGCCTTGTGCGTGTCCCGCGCACCGCCGTCCATGTCGTGCTGCATGCGCCGGACGAGTACCGACAGCACGTGCCGCCCCGGGGAGCGCAGCGCCTCGCGCACCGGGAAGACGGCCGTCGCCTCCCAACTTCCCTTCCGCGCCGTGGTGTTCTTGTCGGGCACGGGCATCCGGTGCGTGCCCAGCGGTTCGCCGTCCAGCCAGGCCATCAGCAGCCCCTGGGTGCCGCTGCTGTAGGCGAGGGACAGCTCCTCCAGGCCCGAAGAGTCGGTGAAGGTGCCCCGGTACCAGACGTCCCCGTAGTGGAAGCCGTAGTCGTCCGCGAACAGCACCGGCCCGCCGTCGGGGACGGGCGTGGTGGAGAAGGACGTCGTACGGTCGGCGCGCTGCCAGCCCGAGTCGTCGAAGCCCGGCCCCGCCTCCGGGTTCTCCCGCCGCATCCGCCAGCCGCCCAGCTCCGGCAGCCGCACCTCGGGCACGGCGGGCAGCATGGCGCTGGTCATCAGGCTGCCGGACAGGGTCACCCGGGTGGGCAGGGTGCGCCCGTTCCACACCACGGTGTCGACCCCGCGCGGCGCCCAGACCTCCATGGCCGTCGTCTCGGTGATGTCACCGGTCAGGTGGACGGCCCTGCCGCGTACCTCGGCGTGGCGCAGCAGCGCCGGACCGTAGACCAGCACGGTCCCGGACGGGGTGTCGTACGGGAAGAGGCGCACGGAGGTGGCGTCGTCGCCGAAGAGGAGCACCAGCGGGGTGTCGCTGCCGCCCTTCTGCACCAGGACGCGGGTCAGCCCGCCCTGGCCGAGCGGCGAGGTCACCCGCAGCTCGGTGTCGTCGTCGAAGACCCAGGCGGCCTCCGGGTCCAGCCGCATGACGGACGGCTCCTCCGGGCACGTCAGCACCAGATCGGCCATGTCGTTCGTGCGCCCCGTGAACAGGGCGATGTCCTGCCGCCCGGCCGTCACGCAGAAGACCGGCTGGGCGGTCGCGTACTTGAGCGTCCGCTCGCCGAGCTTCAGCCCGGTCGTCAGCAGCCGGGCGTCCTTGCCGGGCACCGTGATGCGCAGCGAGCCCGCGTCGGTGGGCAGAGAGGAGGTGACCGGGGCCGTGCCGTCGTTGCGGGCGACGTAGACATGGGCGCCGGTGTCCGGGTTGGTCAGGTGGTAGACCTTCAGCCCCGCGGCCCTGACCTCGGCCGCCCGGTCGAGCTTGGCGAAGTCCGGCACGCTCCGGAAGAGGTGGCCGAGCTGGTGCATCGGCGCGATCTTGGCCGTGACGCCCCGGGCCTCGTCGATCGCCGCGCCGTAGTCGTACGACGTGTAGACGACGGGCGCGGGCAGCCAGCCCCACGAGGTCCCGCCGAAGGTCATGTACACGTTGTGGAGCGTGAGCCCGTTGGCGAGGTTGGTGAGGTAGAACCGGCGCTCGTAGGCCGCGTCCCGGGTGCGCCGCGACTCGGCGTACCCCTTGCCGTCGAACCAGGCCCCGCCCCACGGGTCGAACCAGCCGCCGCCGAACTCGGGCACGAACCCGGGCGTGGTCGGCGAGGCACTGGCCCCGCCCTTCGCGCCGCCCGACCCGAAGGTCCCCCAGTCCGGCGGGGTGCTCGACGGCGACGGGTACCCGTCGAAGCCGTACAGCCAGCCGCCCCGCTCGCCGCCGGTGTCGATAGACCCGGGCACCCAGTACCCGTTGCGGCCCTTGTCGTTGTGGAACAGCGGTACGTCGATGCCGTCGGCCCGCACCTTCTTGTACAGGTGGGACATGTAGCGCCGGCCGGTGGCGTCCCCGGCGTGGGCGTCGTACTCGTTCTCGATCTGGTACAGCAGGACCGTGCCCGTGCCCTGGGTGTACAGGTGCTTGCGGGCGATCCTGTTGACCTGCGTCAGCCACTCGTCCGCGAACGCGAGATAGGCCGGGTCGTCGGTCCGCGCGGTGCCCTTCGTCGCCGTCAGCCAGCCCGGGAACCCGCCCCCGTCGACCTCGGCGTTGATGTACGGGCCCGGCCGCAGGATGACGTACAGCCCGGTCTCGGCGGCCGTGCGCAGGAAGAGGTCGAGGTCACGGACGCCGGTGAAGTCGTAGTGCCCGGGGGCGGGGGAGTGGTAGTTCCAGGCGACGTAGATGCTGACGGCGTTGTACCCGTGCGCCCGCATCTTCTGGAGGATGTCCCGCCACAGCGACGGACTCGGCAGCCGGAAGGGGTGGAACTCCCCGGACCACACCACCAGCCGGCTGCCGTCCACGAGCAGCGAGTACCGGTCGTAGCCGATCGTGTGCTGTTCGTGGTCGACGGCCGGCGGCAGCGGCGCCGGGCCGGTGGGCACGCTGCCGCCGCGCGCCGCGAAGGCCGAGAGCGCGCCGGAGCCGCCGCTGCCGCCGAGGGCGAGCCCGAGCGCGGCCGAGCCGGCCAGGGCACTGAAGGTACGTCTGCTGAGCGCCAAGGTGGATCCTCCCGGGCGGCGATCTTACGGGGCGCGGGCGCGGCCGTTCGCCACGCGCGACGCCGCACAACGGATCCATGAGGATCTCGGCGCGGGCGGACTACGCCGTACGGGCGGTACTGGAACTGGCCGTACGGCAGGCTAGCGGCCCCGTGAAGGCAGAGGAAATCGCTGCCGCCCAGGACATCCCGCACACGTTCCCGGAGGGCATCCTGGGCGATCTGCGCCGGGCCGGGATCGTGGAGAGCAGGCGCGGCGGAGGCGGCGGCTACCGGCTCGCGAAGGACGCCGCCGCGATCACGGTGGCCGACGTCGTCCGGGGCGTGGACGGCCCGATCGTCTCGGTGCGCGGTGAACGCCCGACGGGCCTGACCTGCACGGGCATGACCCGGCCGCTGCTGCCCCTGTGGATCGTCCTGCGGGCGAACCCGTAGGGGCGGTGAAAATCCCGGATGTGAATGGCCGGAGTTCGCTCTCCCGGGGCGGGACGTGGCTACCTACGATGCTCACGCCTCCCGCCCTTCACAGGTCCCGCACAGTTCCTTCAGGCCGGACGAGCGACAGGGGCGGGTCGGAGGTACACCCCCCACTCGACGACATGGGAGAGAACCATGGCTCGTGGACTCCTCCTGAGCGGCGCCGTAGCCGCTCTGCTCACCGCCGCACTGCCCACCCGGGCATCCGCCTCGGGTGTCTTCGACAACCCGCCCCCGGACAAGATCGTCATCGACGTGGCGACCGTCAACGGCTCCGGCTGCCCCGCGGGTACGGCGGCGGTCGCCGTCTCGCCGGACAACACCGCCTTCACGGTGACCTACAGCGCCTACCTGGCCCAGGCCGGCGGCAACTCCGACCCCACGGCCTTCCGCAGGAACTGCCAGCTCGACCTGATCGTCCACGTCCCGCAGGGCTTCACCTACGCCATCGCCAGCGCGGACTACCGGGGCTTCCTCTCCCTCCAGCCCGGCGCGACGGCGACCCAGAAGGCCTCGTACTACTTCCAGGGCTCCTCTCAGACCGTGCCCAAGACCCACCCCTTCAACGGCGCCTTCAACGACAACTGGGAGGCCACCGACAGCACCGACGTGGCCCAACTGGTCTGGGCGCCCTGCGGGGTGGAGCGCAACTTCAACATCAACACCGAGCTCAGAGTCAACGCCGGCACTCAGAGTCCGGACAAGGTCAGCTTCATGACCATGGACTCGACGGACGGCAACATCAGCACCGTGTACCACATGGCGTGGAAGCAGTGCCCGTAGCGGCGTAGCCGACGAAGTCGCTCCAGGCGGCGGGGGAGAGGCCCAGCACCGGGCCCTCCTTCGCCTTGGAGTCGCGGATGTGGACGGTGGCGGGGCGGACGGCGACCTCTATGCAGTCACCGGATGCGCTGCTGCTGTAGCTGCTCTTGAACCACGTCAGTTCGGAGTTGCCGCTCATAAGTCCCCTCGCATCCGTTGCAGCAGACTCGCGGAGTCTCTGATGGTGAGAGCCTGCGAACGCATCCTGGCATACCGTGACTGGAGCACGCTGACCACTCTCGACTGAGTGATCAACTGGCCGCTCTCCTGCCCTTCGACATAAGCGAACCACTTGTTCTCGGGGGTTTCCAGGAGTTGGAGAGGGCCTTGCAGTCCGGCGTGCGACCCCTGGGCCAGAGGCATCACCTGGATCTCGACGTTCCTCAGCTCGCTGAGCACCAGGATGTGGTCGATGAGCTTACGGGTGACATCCACGCCGCCGGTACGCCGCAGGAACAGGTGTTCTTCGAGGATGAAGCTGGATGTGGTGCTGAGGCGTTCGTGCAGCATGCGCTGTCGCTCTGTCCGAGCGGACCACATCTCCTCGATCTCCGGGTCCGTCAGCGGGGGCAACTGATCCGCCGCCAGGGCCCGTACGTACGCCTCCGTCTGCAAGAGCCCTGGGATCATCCGGCACTCGTATGTGCAGAGATTGATCGCCAGCTTCTCCATCCGCGCCCACCGCCGGAACCAGGAGGCCAACCCCGGTTCCCGCGCAAGGTGTTCAGCCGCCTTCCGCAGTGCTCCGGTGTTCCCCAGTGTCTGCTCCGCCGCTTCCACGAAGTCCGGGTCCGGCATTCGCCTCCCCAGCTCGATGGATGCGACCGTGTGTTTGGAGAAGCTCACGAGCTCCCCCAGATCGTCCCTGCTCAGCCCGTGATGCTCCCGGAGGGCCTGCAAGACTGCCCCGAACGTCCGCAAGCTGCCCGATGACTCCGGCTCGGCGCCGTTTCCCGTACCCATGTCGCACATGGTCACGTTCAGCTACGAGTACTGTCCAGTCCGTAACCGCGTACGCTCCGCGCAGCGTACGCGGGTCGGCGCTGGTGAACTCGGCCTCCCGCCCGCCACATTGGGCCCATGAACGTCACCCATCGCCTGAGCCCGACGCCGCGCGGTGCCCGTCTGGCCAGGCATCTCACTCTCTCTCAGCTCGCCCTGTGGGGTATCCCGTGCGGCACGCGGGCAGCGGATGCCGTGGGCGTGATCGTCGCCGAGCTGGCCGCCAACGCCGTGACGCACGGGCGCGTACCGGGGCGGGACTTCGAGTTGAGGCTGGCGTTGGTGACGGGGAGTGTCCGCGTCGAGGTGAGTGACGCGAGGGGCGAGCGGCGCCCCCCGGGGCCGAAAGGTGAGCCCGGGCTGTTCGCCGAGGCGGGGCGTGGGCTGCTGTTGGTGGACGCGTTCGCCGACCGGTGGGAGGTGGTCGACCGGGAGCCGCTGGGCAAGACCGTGCGCGCCGAGGTCGATCTGCATGCGTGCGAGAACTGTTGACTCGCAAACCATTCGATTCCCTCGATCGCCGAGCGGCCCACCGGCAGCAAGGCGATCGAGGCGCCGTACATCGTCAAGCGGGGCGGCTACTGCCACCTCCGTCACCGGGCCGTACTACGACAAGAGCGGTGTCGCAACGGGTCCGGGCCGCCGGCCGGTCAGCAGAGCAGGTTGATCAGGCCGACGCAGTCCGGCCCTTCCCAGCCCTCGTCGTGGTCGCCGTGCTCGTGCTCGTGCTCATGCTCGCGGCCGTGCTCGTGCTCGTGGTCGCGGTCGTGGTCGGCGGGACGGGACTGGACGGTGGCGACCCTCGCGGCCACGGCGGACGAGGGCGTGGCCGCGGTGGTCGCGAGTGCGACGCCCAGGGCGCCGACGGCGAATACTCGGGCGATGATCCTGTGTTGGCGAAACGCCGGTATGTGGTTCATGTGACTCACCCTGGCTGCCTTCGCAGGAAGTTTCACCTCGTGTGGGCCATTCGTGTGAGTCACCCGTGACCCGGGGATCCCGATCCCTCAACCGCCCTTCGGGGAAGGGGACTTCGGGCTCAGCCCGCCTGGTCCATGCCTGCCGCGTTCGGCCAGCTCTGGGCGTTCGGCCAGCCCGTCGCCGGGGCCGGTGTCAGCCCGTTCGGGACGGCCGGTGCGGCCGGTGCGGGCACCGCCGGGGTGGCCGGCGCCGTCATGCCCCGCACCTGCGCCGCCGTCAGCCCGCCGCGCGCCGGAACACCGGGCGGGGTGGGGGCGAAGGCGGCGGGTGCGGGTGCGGGTGGCGGTACCGGCTGCGGCATCGGCAGCGGCTGGGGAACCGGCGGCGGGGCCATCGGCTGCTGCAGGGGCACCATCGGCGGCTGGGCCGGGACCAGGGGCTGCTGCGCCGGGGCGGGCTGCGCCACCGCCGGTACCGGAACCGGCGCCGGCTGGGGCGCCGCCGGCAGGGGCTGGGCTGCCGCCGGCATCGGCATCCCGGCGCCGGGTGGTGGCACGGCGGCGGGGAGCGGCATGCCGGTGCCGGCGGCCGGAGCGGGAGCGGCGGTCATGGCCTGGGCCTGCGCGGCCAGGCCGGGTACGCCGCCTCCGTTGGTCTCACTCATCAGCCGGTCGACGGCCGCCGTACCCGAGCTGTAGCTGGTCCCTGCGCCCAGCTCGGGTACGGCGGCTCCCCTCCTGGTCCCGTAGAGCACCTGTTCCAGGCCGGACACCAGGCGACGCACGTCGACCTGGGGGCGCACCACGAGTCTCAGGAAGCGGCTGGAGGATCCGATCTTGTTGCCGCACTCACGGACCAGGATCCGGTGCTCGGCGAGCATCCGGTCCCGGACCACCGTGCCCACGGCGCCCAGGGGCAGCCGGACGAACAGGAAGTTGCCCTGGGAGGGGAAGACGGTCAGGCCGGGGAGCGCGGAGAGGTGGCTGGCCATCTCCAGGCGGTCCCGGCGGACCTGGGCCAGGCTCTGCGCGTACTCGGGGCCGTGGTCGCGCAGCATGAACACCAGGTGCTCGGCCAGGGAGTTGAGGTTCCACTTCGGGAGCATCGAGCGGACCCTGCCCGCGAGCGCGGGGTTCGCCACCAGGTAGCCGAAGCGGATGCCGTGCAGACCGAAGTTCTTGCCGAGGCTGCGCAGGACGATCACGTTGTGGCGGAGCACGGCCTCCTGGACGACGCTCGGCTCGGCCTCGGCGTCCGCGAAATCCAGGAAGGACTCGTCGACCACGATCAGGTCCAGGTCGGCCATGGCGTCCAGGAACTGCACCAGGGACTGCTTGCGCGTGTAGCCGCCGTCGGGGTTGTTCGGGTTGCAGATCACGGCGACGCGCGTGCCCCGGGCGCGGATGAACTCCGCGTACTGCGCGAGGTCCAGGGCGAAGCCGGACGCCTCCTGGAGCGGGAACATGTCGACCCGCTTGCCGGTCTCCATCGGCTGGTCGGTCCAGCGGCCGAAGGTGGGGACCGGGACCGCCAGGGACTCACGGACCAGGAGGTGGTCGATCCAGGTGATCAGTTCCGTGGAGCCGTTGCCCATCGCCACGCACTGCGGCGGCAGTTGGAGCAGTGCGCACAGTTCCCCCGTGATGGTGTCGGCGCCGCTCGGGTAGTACGTCACGATCTCGTGCAACCGGGCCGACAGCTCGTCGAACATGGCCGGGGTCGGGAAGTACGGGTTGCACGGGACGCAGAAGTCCACCGGTCCCGTCCCGTCGCCGCCCTCCCGTGTCAGCGCCGCCATCGACGGGCTGTGCGCGGCGGTGCCGCGGAACAGCGAGGTGACGTTGCCGGCCAAGAGGACCTCCGTTCAAGGTGGCCCGTGCGGGGGAGCACGGGCCACCCTTGAGTACGGAAGGGACGGCAGTGGCGTTCAACTCACCGGTCGTGTGAGCCGGTTCACGCGGAGAACGTGTGGATGGTCGTCGTCCGGTAGGTACGGCCGGGGCGCAGCACCGTGGACGGGAACGTCGGCTCGTTCGGGGAGTCCGGGAAGTGCTGGGTCTCCAGGGCCAGCCCGTCGCCCTGCCGGTAGGTGTGTCCGGAGGGGCCGACCAGGGTGCCGTCGAGGAAGTTGCCCGAGTAGAACTGCACGCCGGGCTGGTCGGTGAAGATCTTCAGGGTGCGGCCGGACTCCGGGTCGCGCAGGGTCACCACGTGCTCGGGCCGGGCGGTGACGCCCTTGTCGAGCACGAAGTTGTGGTCGTAGCCCTTGGCGGTGACCAGCTGCGGGTGGCCGGTGCGGATGTCCCGGCCGATCGGCTTGGGGTGGGTGAAGTCGAAGGGGGTGCCCTTGACCCGCGCCAGCTCGCCGGTGGGTATCAGGCCCGAGTCGGTCGGGGTGAACCGGCCGGCCGCGAGCCAGAGTTCGTGGTCGTAGATGCTGCCGCTGCCCTCGCCCGCGAGGTTGTAGTACGTGTGGTTGGTGAGGTTCACGACCGTCGGCCTGTCGGTGGTGGCCTCGTAGTCGATGCGCCAGTCGCCGTGCCGGGTGAGGGTGAAGGTGACCTTCGTCCGCAGCGTGCCGGGGTAGCCCATCTCGCCGTCGGCGCTCGTGTAGTACAGGTGCAGGCCGACGTCGTGGCCGGCGGTGAAGGGCTCGATGTCCCACACCTTGGTGTTGAAGCCCTTGGCGCCGCCGTGCAGGCTGTTCACGCCGTCGTTGACGGACAGCTGGTACTTCTTGCCGTCGAGCGTGAACTGCCCCTTGGCGATGCGGTTTCCGTAACGGCCGATGGTGGCGCCGAAGAAGGTGGTGCCCTTCACGTAGGCGTCGAGGTTGTCGTAGCCGAGCGAGACGTTCGCGTACCGGCCGTGGCGGTCCGGGATCTCCAGGGACTGGATGATGCCGCCGTAGGAGAGGACCTTCAGCCGCGTGCCGCCGTTCTCCAGCGACCAGCGGTACACCTTCGTGCCGTCGGCGAGCGTGCCGAAGTACTCCTTCACCGGTTTCCCGCCCTCCGGACGGCTGGCGGCCCGAGCCGCGCCCGTTCCGAGGGTGGTGGCGGCCAGGCCTGTGGCCGCGGCTCCCGCGATGACCGTGCGTCTGTTCAGTTCCATGGGTACGGCTCCCTTGTCTGGACCCTCATGTATGGACCCTCACGAACCGGACTTGCGCTTGTTCCACACGTCGAACCCGACCGCCGCCAGCAGGGCCAGGCCCTTGATGACCTGCTGCCAGTCGGTGCCGACGCTGAGGAGGTTCATGCCGTTGTTCAGCACACCGAGGACGAGACCACCGATGATGGCGCCGAGGACGGTGCCGACACCACCGCTCATGGAGGCGCCGCCGATGAACGAGGAGGCGATGGCCTCCAGTTCGAAGCCGTCGCCCGCCTTCGGCGAGGCCGCGTTCAGACGGGCGGCGACCACCAGACCCGCCAGGGCCGCGAGCACGCCCATGTTCAGGAACACCTGGAAGGTGATGCGCTTGTCCTTCACGCCGGACAGCTTGGCCGCCGGCAGGTTGCCGCCGATGGCGTAGATGTGGCGGCCGAAGACCGAGTTGCGCATGACGTAGCCGTAGCCGCCGACCAGGACGCCGAGGATGATCAGCACGATCGGGGCGCCGTCGTAGCTGGCGAGCAGCATCGTGAGGGCGAGGATCGCGGCGACCAGCGCGACGAGCTTGAGCAGGAACAGCTTCACCGGTACGACGTCGAGGGAGAACTCCTGCTGGCGGCGCCGGTCGCGCACCTCCTGCCACACCACGGCGGCGATCAACACGATGCCGAGGAGCAGGGTGAGGTTGTGGTAGTTGGTGTTCGGGCCGACCTCGGGCAGGAAGCCGTTGCCGATCTTCTGCAGCCCGTTCGGGAACGGGCCGAGGGTCTGGCCCTTCAGGAGGATCTCCGTCAGACCGCGGAAGAGCAGCATCCCGGCGAGCGTGACGATGAACGACGGTATGCCGAAATACGCGATCAGGAAGCCCTGTACGGAGCCCGCCACCGCGCCCACCAGCAGGCACAGCACCAGGGCGATCGGCCAGGCGACGTGGTGCTGCACCGTCAGCACGGCCGCGAACGCGCCCACGAACGCCGTGATCGAGCCGACCGACAGGTCGATGTGCCCGGCGATGATCACCAGCATCATGCCGATCGCGAGGATCAGGATGTAGCTGTTCTGCAGCACCAGGTTGGAGACGTTGCGCGGCAGCAGCAGGTCGCCGCCGGTCCAGATCTGGAAGAGGACGACGATCAGGCCGAGCGCGATCAGCATGCCGTACTGGCGCATGTTGCGGCGCAGGCCGCCCAGCACCAGCTGCAACAGACCCTCGCCGCCGGCCGATCCGCCCTTGCCCGGCGGTGCGGCCGCCGGGGTCTTGTCGGTGACGTCCGTGCTCATCGCGTTACCTCTTCGTCCTTTGCGTTGTCCGTCGCGTCTGTCGGGGCCTGGTCCTTCGTCATCCGGCGCATCAGCACTTCCTGGGTGGCCTCGGCCCGCGGCACCTCACCGGTCAGCCGCCCGGCGGACATCGTGTAGATGCGGTCGCACATGCCGAGCAGCTCCGGCAGTTCGGAGGAGATGAAGACGACCGCCTTGCCCTGGGCGGCCAGCTGGTCGATGACCGTGTAGATCTCGTACTTGGCGCCCACGTCGATGCCGCGCGTGGGCTCGTCCAGGATCAGCACATCGGGCTCGGCGAAGATCCACTTGCTGAGGACGACCTTCTGCTGGTTGCCGCCGGACAGCTTGCCCACCGGCTCGAAGACCGTCGGCGCCTTGATGTTCATGGACTTCCGGAAGCCCTCGGAGACCTGCCGCTCCGCCTGCTCGTCCACCACGCCCCGCCGGGCAACCTTCTTCAGCGCGGTCAGCGAGATGTTGCGGTTGATGGTGTCGATGAGGTTGAGGCCGTAGTGCTTGCGGTCCTCGGTGACGTACGCGATGCCGTGGTCCACCGCCTCGGCGACGGACTTCGTACGGATCTCGACGCCGTCCTTGAGGACCGTGCCGCCCCCGTACCGGCCGTAGGTGCGGCCGAAGACGCTCATGGCGAGCTCGGTGCGGCCTGCGCCCATCAGACCCGCGATGCCGACGATCTCGCCCCGGCGGACGCTGAGCGACACGTCGTCCACGACCTTGCGCTGCTGGTCGATGGGGTGGTGGACGGTCCAGTTGCGGATCTCCAGCGCCGGGGCCGCGCCCTCCTGCGCCTCGTGCGGGGTGCGCTCGGGGAAGCGGTGGTCGAGGTCGCGGCCCACCATGCCGCTGATGATCCGGTCCTCGGTCGTGCCCGCGTCCTTGACGTCCAGGGTCTCGATCGACCGGCCGTCCCGGATGATCGTCACCGAGTCGGCGACCTTGCGGATCTCGTTGAGCTTGTGCGAGATGATGATCGAGGTGATGCCCTGGTTCTTCAACTCCATGATGAGATCGAGGAGTTTGCCGCTGTCCTCGTCGTTCAGCGCCGCGGTGGGCTCGTCCAGGATGAGCAGCTTCACCTTCTTCGACAGGGCCTTGGCGATCTCCACGAGCTGCTGCTTGCCCACGCCGATGTCGGTGACGCGGGTCTCGGGGTGGTCGTCGAGACCCACCCGGCGCAGCAGCTCGGTGGCGTGCCGCAGGGTCTCCCGCCAGTCGATGAACCCGCCCCTGGCGTGTTCGTTGCCGAGGAAGATGTTCTCCGCCAGCGAGAGGTACGGCGACAGCGCCAGCTCCTGGTGGATGATCACGATGCCGCGTTGCTCGCTCGCCCGGATGTCACCGAAGGCGCAGAGCTCCCCCTCGAAGAGGATCTCGCCCTCGTAACTGCCGTGCGGATGGACGCCGGAGAGGACCTTCATGAGGGTCGACTTGCCGGCGCCGTTCTCCCCGCAGATGGCGTGGACCTCGCCCTGGCGGACGGTCAGCGTGACGTCCGACAGGGCTTTGACGCCGGGAAAGGTCTTGACGATCGAGCGCATTTCCAGGACGGGTCCCGCCATGGTCGTGCCTTCCAATCAGTGTGGGGTCAGTTCGGCCCAGGGCAGTCGGGCGGGATCACTTGAGCTGGGACTCGGTGTAGTAGCCGCCCTTGACCAGGACGTCCTCGTAGTTGGTCTTGTCCACGCTCACCGGCTGGAGCAGGTAGGAGGGGACGACCTTGGCGCCGTTGGTGTAGGTCGTGGTGTCGTTGACGTTCGGCTTCTTGCCGTGCAGGACGTCGTCGACCATGGTCACCGCGACCGCGGTCTCCTGGCGGCTGTCCTTGAAGACGGTCTGGGTCTGCTGGCCCGCGATGATCGACTTCACCGAGGCCAGCTCGGCGTCCTGGCCGGTGATGACGGGCAGCGGGTTGGACGAGGAGCCGTAACCGTCGGACTTCAGCGCGGAGATGATGCCGATGGAGATGCCGTCGTAGGGCGAGAGCACCGCGTCGACCTTGCCGCTCTTGTAGGCGGAGGTGAGGATGTCCTCCATGCGCTTCTGCGCGGTGGTGCCGTCCCAGCGCAGGGTGGTGACCTGGTTGAGCTTGGTCTGCCCGGACTTGACCACCAGCTCCTTCTTGTCGATGTAGGGCTGGAGCACCTTCATCGCGCCGTTGAAGAAGTACTGGGTGTTGTTGTCGTCGTTGGAGCCGGCGAACAGCTCGATGTTGAACGGGCCCTTCTTGCCGGCGTCCAGACCGAGCTTGTGGACGATGTAGGTGCCCTGGAGGGTGCCGACCTTCTCGTTGTCGAACGAGGCGTAGTAGTCGACGTTCTTGGTGCCGAGGATGAGCCGGTCGTAGGCGATGACCGGGATGTTGGCCTGGGCGGCCTCCTGGAGCACGTTGTTCAGGGACTTGTTGTCGATGGCCGCGATGATCAGGCCCTTGACGCCCTGCGTGATCATGTTCTCGATCTGCGAGACCTGGGTGCTCGGGTCGTCCTCGCCGTAGACCAGCTTGGTCTTGTAGCCCTTGGCCTGGAGGTTCTTGACCATGTCGTTGCCGTCGTTGATCCACCGCTCGGAGGACTTCGTCGGCATCGCGATGCCGATCGTGGCGCCCTTGACGTCGCCCGTCTTCTCCTTGCTGCCGCCCGAGCCGCTCTGCCCGCAGGCGGTCAGCGTGAGGGCGAGCGCGGCGGCTCCGGCTGTCGCGGCGAGTGCCGTTCTGCGGTTGCGCATGATGATCTGTCCTTGGTCGTCTCGGCGTTGAGCTCTTGAACGGGTGATCAGGCGTTGGCGGGGAATCGGTTGAGCGGGCCCGGCAGTCGGGAGCCGAGCGGCGCCATGTCGCCGTCCGCGCCGTGCCGGGCGAGCAGGTCCAGGGCGAGCCGGCCGCGCCGCACCCGCTCCCGGGCGGTGTCCAGGGTCACGTCCCGCAGGTGGGTGCCCCACGGGTAGATGCCGGGAGCCTTGGACAGGCCGAACTTCAGATACAGCGGTGCGCCGCGCCGGATCAGCTCGGCGACCTCGTACATCCGCACATAGCCGCCGAGGTCGTCGGGGGCCTCGATGTACATGTCCATGGGGGCAGCGGAGACCCGGCGGATCTCGGTGAGGTGATCCAGCGTCAGATCGCTGGGCACGTTGAGGGAGTCGGCGCCGAGCCGCTCGTAGACGGCGTACGACGCCGGGTTCACGGGGCCGATGAGCGCCGAGACCTTCAGCGTGGTGTCGGCCGGGATGATGCCGGCCTCGCGGGCCCGGTGCAGGGTCCACAGCACTCCCTCGTCGGCGACGAGCAGGCACTTGACGCCCAACTCCGTTGCCCGGACCGCGTCTTCGAGGCAGCCGGCCACGGCGTCGTGGCCCCGGGCGCGCAGTCCGGCCCCCCGCGAGTCGGAGCGCACCGAGCCGCCGATGTCCCATGTGCCGCGCGGGCCGGTGAACAGGCAGAGTTCGATGTCGCGTGCGGCGGTCGCCTCGACCATCTCGGTGATCTCGGCGTCGGTGAGCATCCACACGCCGCTGCCCTGGCTGATCCGGTGGATCGGCACATCGAGACGGGAGGCCTCCTTGAGCACGACCGCCAGCGCCTCGGGCCCCTCGCACGAGGGGATCTCGGTGCGCCAGCGGCCGCCGCCCGGGAAGCTGTGGGCGGAGGCGTCGGCGGGGTCGAGGGCGGGCGCGCCGAGGCCGAGAGCGGCGAGCACCTGCTCGCCGGGCCTGCGGGCTGCCGGGGCGGAAGCGTCGGTCACAAGCTGTCCTTCGTGTTCGAGGAGTTCTCGGTGTTCGAGATATCGGACAAGGTTCGCGGCTCTGGGTGCGAAAAAAGCCCGGTTTCCGGCCTTTCCGGTACGCCGGCCGGGGCGCCGTCAGGTCACGCCCCGGCCGGCGTACGTCTCTAGGGGCGGAGCAGCACCTTGCCCACCGCGGGATCGCCTGCCCCGACGAGATCGATGGCCCGGGAGAACTCGGCCAGCGGCAACTGGTGCGTGACCAGCGGCAGCGGGTCGAGCAGTCCGGCGCCGAAGACCCGCACGGTGTGCGCCCAGGCGTCCGGCGGCGCCCCGAAGACGGTGTGCACCTCCAGCTGCCGTACGACGAGATCGGTCGGGTCCAGCCCGTCCGCGCCCGCCGCCGGGATCCCGGTCAGCACCAGGCGCCCGCCGCGCCGCAGCAGGGAGGCGGCGGTGCGCGCGGCGGACGCGGACCCGGCGGTCTCGATCACGACGTCGAAGTCGTCGGGGAGCAGCTGGTCCCTGGTGCGGAAGCCGGTGGCCCCGAACTGCCGCGACAGCTCCTGGCGGTCGTTCCTCGTCCCGACCACCAGCAGCTCGCCCGGCGAGATCGCCCGCAGGAACTGCACGGCGAACATCCCGAGCGTCCCGGTGCCGACCACCGCGACCCGCTCGCCCGGCCGGGCGCCCGCCTTCAGCGCGGCCGCCGCGATACAGGCGGCCGGCTCCAGCAGGGCGGCCGCCGTGAGGTCGGCGTCGTCCGGCAGGGCGTGCAGCAGCCGGGCCGGCAGGGTGAGCGTGGCGGCCATGGCGCCCGGCTGGGTGAAGCCGGTCTCCTCGTAGCCGTCGGTGCACAGCGTGGTCTCGCCCGCGTGGCAGCGGTCGCACACCTGGCAGTTGCGAAAGCCCTCGCCGACGACCTTGCGGCCGGTGAGGGAGGCCGGGACACCCGGGCCGACCTTCGCGACCGTGCCGGACCACTCGTGGCCCGGCGTCAGGGGGTAACGGACGTACCCCTCGGGCCGGTTGCCCTGGTACACCTCGCGGTCGCTGCCGCAGATGCCGACCGCGTGCACGGCGACCAGCGCCTCGCCGGGGCCGGGCTCGCGGGGCGTGTGCGGGGCGAGCCGGTGGCTGCCCGGGGCCTCGATGACGACGGCGCCGCTCACTTCCGGCCGCCCTTCGGCCTGCGCTGCTCCCAGCCCTCGGCCCACAGGTCGAACCGGGCCTGCTGCTGCGGGAACTCGGCGGCCGCGTCCACGTCCAGCTCGACCCCGAGGCCGGGCGCGTCGGAGAGGTGGAAGTAGCCGTCCACGACCTGCGGCGCGCCCTTGACCACCTTCTTGATCTCCGCGTCCGCGAAGTCGTTGAAATGCTCAAGGATCTTGAAGTTCGGCGCGGTGAAGCCGACCTGGAGCGAGGCGGCGGTGAGCACCGGCCCGCCGACGTTGTGCGGAGCGACCAGCATGTAGTGCGTCTCGGCGGTGGCCGCGAGCTTGCGGGTCTCCCAGATGCCGCCGATGTGGCCGACGTCCGGCTGGATGATGTCCACGGCCTGGCTCTCGAACAGCTCGCGGAACTCGATGCGGTCGTGGATCCGCTCACCGGTGGCGACCGGGACGTCCACCTTGGCGGCCACCTTCTCCAGCGCCTTGAGGTTCTCCGGCGGCACCGGCTCCTCCAGCCAGGCCGGCTTGAAGGGGGCCAGCTCCTTGGCCAGCCGGACGGCGGTGGCGGGGGAGAAGCGGCCGTGCATCTCCAGCATCAGCTCGGCGTCCGGGCCGATCGCGTCCCGCACGGCCTCGATGAGCGAGACGGCGTACAGGCTCTGCTCGTGGTCCAGCTCGAAGTGCCCGGTGCCGAACGGGTCGATCTTCAGCGCCTTGTACCCGCGCTCCATCACCCCCTGCGCGGCCTTGTGGTACGCCTCGGGCGTTCGCTCGGTCGTGTACCACCCGTTGGCGTACGCCTTGACGCGGTCGGTCACCTTTCCGCCGAGCAACTGCCAGACGGGGACGCCGAGCGCCTTGCCCTTGATGTCCCAGCACGCCATCTCGATCACGGCGATGCCGGACATGACGATCTCGCCCGCGCGGCCGAAGTCGCCGTACTTCATCCGGCGCACGAGATCCTCGACAGCGAAGGGATCCGAGCCGAGGATGTGATTGGCCTCGGCCTCCCGCAGATAGCCGATCAGCGCGTCGGTGTGACCGAGCATCCGGGTCTCGCCGACTCCCGTGATCCCCTCGTCGGTGTGCACCTGGACGTAGGTCAGGTTGCGCCACGGCGTGCCGACCACGTGTGTGCTGATTCCGGTGATGCGCACGGCAGTTGCCCTTCAGCTGTTCGAGATTTCGTCACACGTTCGAAATGCTGGCGTGACAGTAAGGACGCGACGGCGGGAGTGTCAATGGGTCGAACAGGTAACGGTTTCGGCAAGGCTTTCGAGAATTCTTTGGCTGATCCACGAAACCTTCACAGGCAGCCCTAGGAACGTGACCGACGGGGAATCTAGTCTTCCGGCGTCATGGACTACTGCATCCCGTGCCAACGGCACCTCAACGGCGCCCTGGCCTGCCCCGGGTGCGGAGCACCGGCGCATGCCGCACCCGCGGAAGCGACGGCCACCTATGCGTACGCGCGCGCGGGGGAGACATCGGGACACGGCGGTGGTCACGTTCCGGCCGGAAGCGGCTACGCGCCGGGTGCATACGGCGCCCCGGGCGCGGAGTACGGCGCACGGATCCCGGCGCAGGGGCACGGCGCGCCGCAGGAGTACGTGCAGGGCGGGCCGCGGGAGTACGCGGCCGGCGACGCCCGGGAGTTCGGGGCCGCCGGGGCGGAGCGGGCGTCCGGGGCGGGTTCGGAGTCGGCGGCGGGGTCGGGGCCGCGCGGTGCGGGTGCGCCGCAGGGGTACGTGCCGGGCGGGGCACAGGGGTACGCGTTCGGCGATGCCCGGGAGCATCCGGCCGCCGGGGCGGAGCGGGCGTCCGGGGCGGGTTCGGAGTCGGCGGCGGGGTCCGGGCCGCGCGGTGCGGGCGGGCCGCAGGAGTACGTGCAGGGCGGGCCGCAGGAGTACGCGGCCGGCGACGCCCGGGAGTTCGGGGCCGCCGGGGCGGAGCGGACGGCCGGGCCGGATCCGGAGTCGGCACCGGAGCCCGAGCCGCACGGTGCGGGGGCGCCGGAGCCCGACGCCGAGGAGGACTCCGCGTCCGGGCCCGCCGGATCCCCGGCCGGCGGCCGGGCCGCCCGGCGCAGGGGGCGGGGCGCCGCGACCGTGGGCCCCACCGGTGCCGACGCCAGCCGGCGCGACCGCAAGGCCGCCGTCCACCGCCGCCGGCGTCGCCGTACGGTCCTGATCGCCGCGGGGTTCGTCATCGCGGCCGGCGGACTCAGCATCGCAGAACTGGGCACGGACGCGCCCTTCGCGCCGTTCTCCGGCGGCAGCCCGGCCGCGTCCGGGAACACCGCGGCGAACGGCGGTGCCGACTCCGCGACGCCGGGCGCCTCGGCGAGCGACACCTCCGGCGCCGCCCCGGGCGCGGGCGCCGCCGCTCCGCACGCCTCGGCCGACGCGTCCGCGAGCAAGCACCCCAAGGGCAGGGCCTCGACGTCGCCGAAGCCGAAGGACACCGGCAGCACGGAACCGGCCGGGGCGACGGGTCCCGGTCCGACCTCCACGGCCCCGGAGCCCACGGCCCGCCCCACCGCCACCCCGACCAGCGTCCCGACGACGTCCAGGCCGACCCCCAGGCCGTCGCCGAGCAGCACCTGCAAGCAGTTCCTGTGGTGGTGCACCTGACCCCTGGCCCGCGTCCGCGCACCACCCCGCCCTCCGCCATCCGGGGCATCGCAGACACTCACCGGCCCCCGCGGCGGTTGAGTCGAACAGGCACATCCCGCCGTAACGGTCTGGGGAACGTCCCGAACGGGAACGGGCGTTGTGCGAGGGGGAGCGGCGAGAGCGGCTCAGGGTGAGGAGAGCGGATGAGTCAGGAGATCACCGTCCACGGCACGGTCGCCGAGGGCTTCGAGGCGGTGCGCGAGGAGTTCGCCGCGTTCGTCGCCGGGGAACGGCGCGACTACGAGGGCCAGTTGTGCGCGTACGTGCACGGCAGGCGGGTCGTCGACCTGTGGGCGGGCGGCGAGGCGGACTCCCTGTACGGCGTGTACTCGTCCACCAAGGGTGCCGCACACCTGGTGGCGGCGCTCCTGGTGCAGGACGGCACGCTGGAGCTGGACCGCAAAGTGACCTACTACTGGCCGGAGTTCGCCGCCGAGGGCAAGGCCTCGGTGACCCTGCGGGAGCTGCTGGCGCACCGGGCGGGCCTGGTCGGGATCGACGCCGGGTTCTCGGCCGAGGAGATGGCGGACGACCGGGCGATGGCCGAACGGCTCGCCGACCAGAAGCCGTTCTGGCGCCCGGGCACGGCCTTCGGCTACCACGCGCTGGTGATCGGTGCGCTCACCGGCGAGGTGGTGCGCCGGGCCACGGGGCGCACGCTCCAGGAGGTGTACGAGGAGCGGGTGCGCGCCCCCTACGGCGCGGACTTCCACCTGGGCCTGCCCGAGTCCGAGGAACCCCGCTACCGCACCGCGCAGCCGATGCTCCCGACGCCGGAGCAGCAGGCGCTCATGGCGGCCCAGCCGACCGGGCCGCACACCCTGGCCGCCATCGCGTTCAACCGGCATGTGCCGCAGCCGGGGACGCTGGAGGACTACGTCAACTCCCGTCTCGTACGGGCCAAGGGGCCGGCGTCGGCGGGCGGGGTCGCCTCCGCGCGCGGGCTCGCGACGATGTACGCGGCGGCGATCAGCGAGCCGGCGGACCGCCCGCCGCTGCTGAAGCCGGACACGGTCGCCGAGGTGGGCCAGATCCACTCCGTCGGGTACGACCTGGTGGCCCGCGCCCACAAGGCGTACGGCCTCGGTTTCCAGGCGACGGCCGACATGTGGCACCCGGTCCTGGGCGCGGGCACCTTCGGCCACAGCGGCGCGGGCGGCTCCCAGGCCTTCGCCGACCCCCGCAGCGGCCTGGCGTACGGCTACACGCGGCGCAGGACGGTCTTCCCGGGCGGTGCGGCCCCGGAGAACGAGGGCTTCGTGAGAGCGGTGCACGGCGCGGCACTGGCCCGCTGAGAGAAACGGCAGCCGCACCCCACGTCCAGGGATGCGGCTGCCCTCGTGAGAACGACGGTGGTCAGGCCAGCGTCACGGTGACGTCGCCCCGGGTCGCCTTCGAGTACGGGCACACCTGGTGCGCCTTCTCGACCAGGCCCTGGGCCGCCTCGGCGGACACGTTCGGGATGTTCGCGGAGATCTCCACGATGATCCCGAACCCGTCGTCGTTCTTGCCGATGCCGACCTTCGCGGTGACGGTCGAGCCGGAGACGTCGGCGCCCTCCTGCCGGGCGACCACGGCCAGCGCGCCCTGGAAGCAGGCGCTGTAACCGGCGGCGAACAGCTGCTCCGGGTTGGTCCCGGCCCCGCTGCCGCCCATCTCCTCGGGCGGGTTCACGACGACGTCGAGCTTGCCGTCGTCGGTCGCGACCCGGCCGTCGCGGCCGTTCTCGGCGGTGGCGACGGCGGTGTACAGGACGTCGTTCTGCGTGATGGGCATGCGGGTGTCCTCCTCCTCGGTCCGCCGCGACTCGCGCCCACGATCGACGGCGGATTTCGGAAAGAAGTTACCGCATGCCGAAATCGGCAGGGAAGGGCGGCCGGGGCCTCAGAGCTTGACGATCATCTTCCCGATGTTGTCGCCGCGCAGGACCCCGAGGAACGCCTCCAGGTTGTTCTCGATGCCCTCGACGACCGTCTCGCGGTACTTCAGCTCGCCCGAGGCGACCCACGGCGCGACCTTCTGGACGAACTCGGGCTGCAGGTCGTAGTGGTCGCCGACCAGGAAGCCCTCGATGCGGCCCCGGGTCTGGATCAGCCGGGCGAGGTTCCTCGGGCCGGGCGCGGGCTCGGTGTTGTTGTAGACCGAGATCATGCCGCAGACGGCGATCCGGCCGCCCTCGCGGAGCGAGCCGATCGCTGCTTCCAGGTGCTCGCCGCCGACGTTGTCGAAGTAGACGTCGATGCCGTCGGGCGCGGCCTCGCGCAGCTGCTCGGCGACCGGGCCGTTCTTGTAGTTGAACGCCGCGTCGAAGCCGTACTCCTCGACCAGCAGCTTGACCTTCTCGTCGGAGCCGGCCGAGCCGATGACCCGGGAGGCGCCGAGCAGCTTGGCGAGCTGGCCGACCTCGCTGCCCACGGCACCCGCGGCGCCGGAGACGAACACGATGTCGCCCTCCTTGAAGGAGGCGGTGCGCAGCAGACCGGCGTAGGCGGTCAGGCCGGTCATGCCGAGCACGCCGAGGTACGCCGACAGCGGCACCTCGTGGGCCTGGTCGTCGACCTTGACGGCCGGGATGACCGCAGGGCCCACCTTGACGGCGTTCTTCGCGTCCACGGCCGCGTACTCGCGCCAGCCGAAGAAGTGCAGGATGTGGTCGCCGACCTCGATGCCCTCGGCGTTGGACTCGATCACCTCGCCGACCGCGCCGCCCTGCATGACCTTGCCCAGCTCGAACGGGGCGGCGTACGACTTCGCGGCACTCATCCGGCCGCGCATGTACGGGTCCACGGAGAGGTACTTGTTCCGCACCAGCACCTGGCCCTCGCGGGGGGTCGGGACCTCGGTCTCGACCAGGGCGAAGTCCTCGGGCTTCGGCCAGCCGACGGGACGGCTGAGCAGGTGCCACTCGCGGTTGATCATGACGGGCCTTTCTTCGTGCTGCTGACGGGGGGTGCTGATTGCTGCAAATACTTCAGTACCTGAAACAACCATGCTCCTGAATATTTCATGATGTCAAGTAACGGAGTATCCTGGAGCGCATGTCCACTCCGTCGTCCGCTCCGTCCAGTCCCTTGAGGACCCGCCGCCCCGACGCCCTGACCCTGGAGGTCGTCGAGCTGATCGGCGACGTCGTGGCCCGCTTCTACGCGGACTACGAGAAGGCGGCGGGCGAGCACACGCTGACCGGCCCGCAGGCCCGGCTGCTCAGCCTGCTCTCGCTGGAGCCGCTGCCGATGCGCAAACTCGCGCAGAAGCTGAAGTGCGAGCCGTCCAACGTGACCGGGATCGTGGACCGCCTGGAGTCCCGGGGACTGGTCGAGCGGCGCCCGGACCCCGCCGACCGCCGGGTCAAGCTGGCCGCCGCCACCGACGAGGGCCTGCGCATGGCCAAGGACCTGCGCGAGGGCCTGCGCTTCGCCCGCGAACCCCTCGCCGGCCTCTCCGACGACGAGCGCCGCTCGCTGCGCGACCTGCTGCGGCGGATGCTGGACGACTGATGCCCGGGGCGTGATCCCGCGGGTAAAGTCTCGGCCATGCGTGATCTCGGGGTGGGGTTCGGCTATCTGCTGCGGGGCCAGCGCTGGGCCGGCCGGCACGGCAGGCAGTACCGCTTCGGGCTGCTGCCCGGGCTGATCACCCTGGTCCTGTACGCGGCGGCGCTGGTCGCGCTCGCCGTGTGGGGCGAGGACGCCGTCACCTGGGCGACGCCGTTCGCGGACCACTGGTCCAGCCCCTGGCAGGGCCTGTTCCGCGGCTTCCTCACCGCCGTCCTGTTCGCCCTCGGCCTGCTGCTGGCCGTGCTCACCTTCACGGCCGTGACCCTGCTGGTCGGCCAGCCCTTCTACGAGAGCCTGTCGGAGAAGGCCGACGCGGACGTCTCGCCCGACGGCACCGCCCCGCGCTCGGACCTCCCGCTCTGGCGCGAGCTGTGGATCTCGGGCCGCGACAGCCTGCGCGTGCTGGTGCGGGCCGGGCTCTGGGGCGTCCTGCTCTTCGCGCTGGGCCTCCTGCCGTTCGTCGGCCAGACCGTGGTCCCCGTGCTCGGCTTCTTCGTCACCGGCTTCTTCCTCACCGAGGAACTGGCCGCCGTGGCCCTCCAGCGCCGCGGCGTGGAACTGCGCGCCCGGCTCGTCCTGCTCCGCTCCCGCAAGACCCTGGTCTGGGGCTTCGGCACCCCGCTCGGCCTGGCCTTCCTGGTCCCGTTCGCCGCGGTGTTCCTGATGCCGGGAGCGGTGGTGGGCGCGACGCTGCTGGCCCGGGACCTGCTGGGGGAGGAGACCGAGGAAGGCGGGGCGGGCGGGGCGGGCACCGAAGGCCCCGCGCCCGACGGGCGCCCGCACCCACAGGGCGTCATCCCCTAGCCAGGGGGTGTCGTTTGGATCATCCCGGCGTCGCGGGGTCTGGCACGCGCGGGTCCGCCGGCCCGCACTGTTCCTCACGGCCGACCTGATCCAAACGACACCCCCTGGCCCACCCCCGGCCCGGAATCCGTGCGGCCGCCTCCGGCGTGGTGCGGGAGCCGCCCGCGATCCGGGGCCACTCGCCCGGGGCGCCCCGGCAGCGGCCACCCGTCGGCCGCACCCCGCCCGCCGCTCGCTCCAGCGCCTCGCCGCGGCCCATTGGCCGCGCCGGGCCCGGTACGGGGCGCGGACCGGCGTGGAGACCACCACCGGCTCGACGAATACGGCTTCGTGCGCCGGGAGTTCTGCACGGGGACGCCGCCGACGCAGGAAGTCCCGGAACGGGTCTTGATTCCTTCGCAGGTGGCGGAGGCAGGATTGAGGCGTTCACGCACGCCGACGAGGAGGCACCGCGATGACGGGACCCCGGCCCACCCCGGCCGACTCGACCCGCGAGGCGGTCGTGGAGGCGGCGCTGCGGCGCCTCGGCCTCGACGCCAAGGCGCGGCTGCTGGCCGGGCAGGACGTGTGGACCCTGCCCGCTCTCCCGGAGATCGGCCTGGCCTCGCTCGTCATGTCCGACGGGCCCGTCGGCGTGCGCGGCGTGCGCTGGAGCGCCGACGACCCCTCCGTCGCCCTGTCCTCGCCGACCGCGCTCGCCGCCACCTGGGACCCCGCACTCGCCCGCCGCGCCGGCGTGCTGCTCGCCCAGGAGGCCCGCCGCAAGGGCGTCCATGTGCTGCTCGCCCCCACCGTCAACCTCCACCGCTCCCCGCTCGGCGGCCGCCACTTCGAGGCCTACAGCGAGGACCCGTACCTGACCGGCGCGATCGGCACCGGATACGTCAGCGGCGTCCAGTCCGGCGGCGTCGGCACCACTGTCAAGCACTTCGTCGCCAACGACGCCGAGACCGACCGCTTCACCGTGGACAACCTGGTTCCCGAACGCGCCCTGCGCGAGCTGTACCTGGCCCCCTTCGAGGCGATCGTCACCGGCGCCCGCCCCTGGGGCGTCATGACCGCCTACAACACGGTCAACGGCACGACCATGACCGAGCACCACCACCTGGTCGACGAAGTCCTGCGCGGCGAATGGGGCTTCGACGGCCTCAACGTCTCCGACTGGATGGCCGCCCGGGACACCGTCGGCTGCATCGAGGGCGGCCTCGACGTCGCCATGCCGGGCCCCCGCACCGTCTACGGCGCCGCCCTCGCCCGGGCCGTCCGGGAGGGCCGGGTCGCCGAGGCCGCCGTCGACGCCGCCGTACGGCGCGTGCTGCGGCTCGCCGCCCGCGTCGGGATCCTCGACGGCGCCGAACCCGTCGTCACCGAACCGCCGGAGAGCGTCGACGGCGCCGAACTGGCCCGCGAGATCGCCCGCCGCTCCTTCGTCCTGGTACGCAACGAGCGCGGCGCCCTCCCGCTGAAGCAGAACGGCACCGTGGCCCTCATCGGTGCCGCCGCCCGCGACGCCCGCGTCCTCGGCGGGGGTTCCGCCACCGTCTTCCCGGCCCGGATCGTCTCCCCGCTCGACGGCCTCACCGCCGCACTGGCCGAGGGCACGCTCAGCTACGCGGTCGGCGCCGACCCGGCCACCGAACTCGCCGTCGCCGGACCCGGGTTCACACTCAGGGCCGTGTGCCGGGACAGCGCCGGCACCGTCATCGGCACCCGCTCGGCGCCGGGCGGGCTGATCCAGTGGATGGGGTCCGACCTCCCCGAGGGCGTCACGCACGAGAACCTCCACACCGTCGAGCTGACCGGCACCTTCACGCCCCGCGAGTCCGGCCCGCACACCTTCGGCATCAAGGGCACGGGCCCTTTCACGCTCACCGTCGACGGCACGACGTACTACGACGACGTCCAGCGCCCCGGCAAGGACGACCCCTTCGAGGCCTTCTTCGCCGCCCCCGTACCCCGCGCCCGGGCCGAACTCACCGCCGGCGAACCGGTCGAGGTCTCCCTCGCCCACGTCGTCCGGCTTCCCGACGACCTCCCGATGCGCGTCGTCGCCTTCGCCCTCGCCCACGCCGAGCCGCAGCGCGACGCCGACGAACTGATCGCCGAGGCCGTCCGGGCGGCGCGCGGCGCCGACACCGCCGTCGTCATGGTCGCCACCACCGACCGCGTCGAGTCCGAGGGCTTCGACCGCACCGACCTGCGCCTGCCCGGCCGCCAGGACGACCTGGTCCGCGCGGTCGCCGCCGCCAACCCGAACACCGTGGTGGTCGTCAACTCCGGCTCCCCGGTGGAACTGCCCTGGCGCGAGGACGTGGCCGCCGTCCTGCTGACCTGGTTCCCCGGCCAGGAGGGCGGCGCCGCCCTCGTCGACGTCCTCACCGGCGCCCACGAGCCCGGCGGCCGGCTCCCCACCACCTGGGGCTCCCTCGCCGACGCCCCGGTCACCCGGGTCGTCCCGACCGACGGCCAACTGCCGTACACCGAGGGCGTGTTCATCGGCTACCGCGCCTGGGAGCGGGCCGGCCGCACCCCGGCGTACCCCTTCGGGCACGGCCTCGGCTACACCGACTGGACCTACGAGTCCCTCGCGGCCGCCCCGCGGGCCGACGGCACCGTCACGGCCCGCGTCCGGTTGCGCAACACCGGTGAACGGCCCGGCCGCGAGGTCGTCCAGGTCTACCTCGCCCCGGCCGAGCCCGACCCCGAGCGCCCGGCCCGCCGGCTCGCCGGCTTCGCCTGCGCCCCGGCCGGACCCGGCGAGAGCGCCGAGGTGACGGTCACCCTCCCGCGCCGCGCCTTCGAGGTCTGGGACGAGAAGGCGAACGCGTGGGTGTTTGTGAAGGGTTCGTACGAGATCACCGCCGGACGCTCGATCGCGGACCACCGGCTCGCCGCGCCGATTAACGTCTGATCCGGGACAAGTCCCCCACATGCAGCCCCGGTCCGGGACCTGACCCCTGGACCGGGGCTCGTGGCGTCCGGGCGGGTGTGGCAGACTCCCGGCCCGCGAGAGACACCGGACACACCGGGTACGGGGGAGAGACGACGTGTATCCAGGCCAGCAGCAACCGGGGCCCTACGGCCAGCAACCGCCGGCCGGGCCGTACGGCCCGCAACCGCCCGCCGGGCCGTACGGACAGCAGCCGCAGTACCCGTATCCCCCGTACCAGCAGCCGCAGTACCAGCAGCCGCAGTACCAGCAGCCCTACGCTCCGCAGCAGCCGTACCCGCCGCAGCAACCCGCCCCGGTGCACGGCCAGGAGGTCGGTGAGGGGCGCATGCGGCTGGATCCCGGCCTGACGCCCGCCCAGCGCGAGCTGACGCAGAAGATCCAGGCGAAGTCCAAGCCGATGGCCTACGGCATGGTCCTCGGCCTTCCGCTCACCTTCGGCGGCGTCCACTACGGCATCACGCGGCAGCCCCTCGGATTCGTCGCCGCGCTCGTCGGACTGGGCCTGCTGGGCTTCGGCGTCTACTCACTGCTGCAGATGCAGGCCCTCAAGCGGCAGCTGCGGCTCATCACGGCGGACGCCTGGCGCTCCCCGGCCGCGCACCTGCCCAGCGCCCGCAAGGCCGCGACCCAGGCCGCCTATCTCAACGGCGTGCTGGCGCTGCTGTCCCTGGCCGCGAGCGGCTACCTGCTCTACAAGGGCGCCGGCTGGGGCGCGTACGGCAACTCCTTCGGCTTCGGCGCGCTGGTGACCGCCGCCGCGCTGCCCTTCGGGATGGCGCTGGCGGCCGCGAGCACCATCCCGCAGCTGCTCCAGGTGATCCCGGCCGGCGCCCGGGTCGGCCGGAGCCTGTACTCGATCCTCTTCGCGCTGGCCACGACCGTGACGGTCGAGGGCATCAAGGGCCACGACGTCCCGCAGATCGCGGGCGGCGCGGTGGCCCTGCTCATCTGCGGCGGCGCCATGTCCCTGCTGGGCAAGGCGGTGAAGCGGATGCGGGGCGAACCGGTCTGACCCGACCGCGTCCAGGGCCCGTCCTAGCGGACCGAGAAGGCGTACACCGTCTCCGACCTGAACACCTCGCCCGGCCGCAGCACCGTGCCCGGGAACTCCGGGCGGTTCGGGGAGTCCGGGAAGTGCTGGGTCTCCAGGGCGATGCCGGCGCCCGGGGCGAACGGCTCGGGCAGGTGGTCGGCGGTGTAGAGCTGGAGGCCCGGTTCGGTCGTCGAGAGGGTCAGGGTGCGGCCGGAGGCCGGGTCGTGCAGTTCGGCGGCCTCCTCCGCGGTCGCGGTCAGGCCCTTGTCCAGCACGAAGTTGTGGTCGTAGCCCGAGCCGCTCTTGCGGGCCTCGCGGAAGTCGAAACGGGTGCCGGTCACGTCCGCGAGGACGCCCGTCGGGATCAGGTCCGCGTCGACCGGGGTGAAGCGGGAGGCGGCGATGCGCAGTTCGTGGCCGCCCGCGTGGTCGGCGTCCCGGCCGGCCAGGTTGACGTAGCCGTGGCTCGTGAGGTTGAGGACCGTCGGCGCGTCCGTCGTCGCCTCGTAGGCGAGGCGCAGGGCGCCGGACGCGTCCAGCGTGTACGTGACCGACACCGCCAGCCGGCCCGGGAAACCCTCCTCGCCGTGCGGGCTGACCCGGCTCAGCCGCAGGCCGTGCTCGACCGGCTCGGCGTCCCACACCCGCTTGTCGAAGCCGCGGGCGCCGCCGTGCAGGCAGTTGCGTCCGTCGTTCGGCTCCAGGGCGTGGACCGCGCCGTCCAGCGGGAAGCGGGCGTTCGCGATCCGGTTGGCGTACCGGCCGACCAGGGCGCCGAAGTACGGCTCCGGGTGGGCGAGATAGCCGTCCAGGGAGGAGAAGCCGAGGACCACGTTCGCCCGCAGGCCCTCGCGGTCCGGCACCTCCAGCGCGCGCACGATGCCGCCGTACGTCAGGATCTCGACGCGCGTTCCGCCGCGCTCCAGGGTCCAGCGGTGGACATCCGTGCCGTCGGAAAGTGTGCCGAAAAGTTCGCTCATGTGGGAAACCCTAGGTCAGGGCCGCTTCGCCGTCACAGTCTCGCCGTCACCGTGCGGTAGGCGATCTCGGCCAGTCGGGCCTGGCCGTCCTTGCTGGGGTGGAACCAGTCCCAGTGGCTGAGCTGGTCGGTGCCGAAGTCGTAGGCGTACACCGCGCCCCCGTCGAAGCGGCAGCGGCGGTCCTGGGCGCAGACGTCCTTCAGCACCTTGTTGTACTCCACCACCCGCTGCTGCACCTGGTCCCGGCGCCGGCCGGCCGAGCCGGTCAGGTCGTCCGCGTCGGACAGCATCGACGGGCAGATGCCGAGCTTCCACACCTGCCTGCCCAGCGGATTGGTCCGGCCCTCGGCCCACAGCCGCTTCAGGTTCGGCACACTCGCCACGTACACCTGCGTCTTCGGCGCCTCCTTGCGCAGCGTGCGCAGCGCCTCCTCGAAGTCCGCGCGGAAGTCGGCCACCGGGGTCATCGCCGACGCCGAGTCGCGGCAGGCGTCGTTCGCGCCCGCCATCACCGTGACCAACCCGGGGCTGTGCGCCGCCGCCTGGGTCATCTGCTCGGGCAGGTCCGCCATCCGGGCGCCGGTCACCGCGTAGTTCCAGCTGTTGCGGGCCGCGCCCGTCGCACCGAGCAGGCGCACCGCCAGGCTGTCCACCTGCGCGTCGCTGCCCGTCGCCCACGACACCTCGGGGCAGTCCGACAGCACCGTGCACGCGTCGAAGCCGCGGGTGATGGAGTCGCCGACCGCGGCGATCGAGTCCGGGCTGCGGTTCCACAGCGGGGCGGACCTCGCGGCGCGCGCCTTGGTGGCGTCCGGCGCGGGTGCGCTGCCGCCGCCGGCGTCGCAACCGGCGACTCCCAGCGCGGCCACCGCCACGACGGCGAGAGCGGCTCGCGTACGGCTGCTCGGCTTGCCCATCCCCTGCTGATCCCCTCGTCGTCGGCGCCCGGTGCCACTCCGGTCGTCGTAGGTGCTTCCTCCCCTCACAACGTGCGAGGGTTCCCGGGTCGGGCACCCTGGAACGGCGCACCCCCGTACAAGCGTCCCCCTGGGTGAATGGCGGGGGTTTCCTGGCACCGGGACCGACGGTACGTCACACTCCTTGCGCCGCCGCAGGGTAGCCTCGCCATCAACGCGGCCGTCGCCCCACTGCCGCCCGCCAGTCCGCAAGATGTCCCGCTCTGTCCGGAGGTTCCGGTGACGACACGTGGAGTTCTGTACGTGCACTCCGCGCCGCGCGCGCTGTGCCCGCACGTCGAGTGGGCCGTCGCCGGGGTGCTCGGCACGCGCGTCAACCTCGACTGGATCCGGCAGCCCGCGGCCCCCGGCACCTGGCGCTCGGAGTTCTCCTGGCAGGGCGAGGCCGGTACGGCGTCCAAGCTCGCCTCGGCCCTGCGCGGCTGGCACCTGCTCCGCTTCGAGGTCACCGCCGAGCCCTGCCCGACCGCCGAGGGCGAGCGCTACAGCTGCACCCCCGACCTCGGCATCTTCCACGCCGTCACCGGCATCCACGGCGACATCCTCATCCCCGAGGACCGGCTGCGCGCCGCCCTCCAGCGCAGCCAGCGCGGCGAGACCGACCTGGAGGCCGAAGTGTCCAAGCTGCTGGGCAAGCCGTGGGACGACGAGCTGGAGCCGTTCCGGTACGCGGGCGAGGGCGCGCCGGTGCGCTGGCTGCACCAGGTGGTGTGAGCGGTCGCCGTCGTCCGCCCGGGGACGGGAAAGGGCCCCTGCCGGTCGGCAGGGGCCCTTCGCGCAGGTGTCTCAGACGGTCCGGAAGGCCAGCACCACGTTGTGGCCGCCGAAGCCGAACGAGTCGTTCAGCGCGGCGATCCGGCCCTCGGGCAGCGGGCGGGCCTCGCCGCGGACGATGTCCGCGTTGACCTCGGGGTCGACGTTGTCGAGGTTGATCGTCGGCGGCGCCGTGCGGTTCACGAGCGCCAGGATCGACGCGACGGTCTCGATGCCGCCCGCGCCACCGAGCAGGTGACCGGTCATCGACTTGGTCGCGGAGATCGCCATGTGGTCGACGTCGTCGCCGAACACCTTGCGCAGCGCCTTGATCTCGGCCACGTCGCCCTGCGGCGTCGAGGTGGCGTGCGCGTTCACGTGCACGATCTCGGCCGGCTTCAGGTCGGTGTTGTCCATCAGGTTCTGCAGCGCGTGCGCGATGCCGTCGCCGGACGGCTCGGGCTGCGTGATGTGGTGGGCGTCGGCGGAGATGCCCTGGCCGACCGCCTCGACGTAGATCCGGGCGCCGCGGGCCTTCGCGTGCTCCTCGGACTCCAGGACGATCGCACCGGCGCCCTCGCCGAGCACGAAGCCGTTGCGGTCGGCGTCGTAGGGCCGCGAGGCGCCCTGCGGGTCGTCGTTGTTCTTGCTCATCGCCATCATGTTGCCGAACGCGGCGATGGGCAGCGGGTGGATGGCGGCCTCGGTACCACCGGCCACGACCACGTCCGCACGCCCGGTGCGGATCATCTCGATCGCGTACCCGATGGCCTCCGCGCCCGAGGCGCAGGCCGAGACCGGGGTGTGCACACCGGCGCGGGCACCCAGCTCGATACCGACGTTGGCCGCCGGGGAGTTGGGCATCAGCATCGGCACGGTGTGCGGGGAGACGCGGCGTACGCCCTTCTCCTTGAGGATGTCGTACTGGTCCAGGAGCGTCGTCACGCCGCCGATGCCGGAGGCGATGACCGCGCCCAGACGGTCGGGGTTCACGGACGCGTCCTCACCGGCCCTGGCGGTGAAACCGGCGTCCTTCCAGGCCTCCTGAGCCGCGATCAGCGCGAACTGCGCGGACCGGTCCAGCTTGCGGGCCTGCGGCCGGGGGATGATCTCGCCCGGCTCGACGGCGATCTGCGCGGCGATCTTGACCGGCAGCTCGGCCGCCCACTCCTGCTCCAGCAGGCCGACGCCGGACGTGCCGGCGACGAGGGCGTCCCAGAACGACGCCGCGGTGCCACCCAGCGGTGTGGTTGCGCCGATACCGGTGACGACCACGGTGCGATTGGTCGGGCTCACGGGAATTCTTTCTCCAAGCGGATGGGGATTCTACGGCGAAACACCGCCGGGTGGCGGGGCCTAGCGGGGAGGCTGAGGGGTGGCTCAGCCCTGGTGCTTGAGGATGTAGTCGGTCGCGTCGCCGACGGTCTTGAGGTTCTTGACGTCCTCGTCGGGGATCTTGACGTCGAAGCGCTCCTCGGCGGCGACGACGACCTCGACCATGGACAGCGAGTCGACGTCCAGGTCGTCGGTGAAGGACTTGTCCAGCTGGACGTCCTCAACCGGGATGCCGGCGATCTCGTTCACGATGTCGGCGAGACCGGCGACGATCTCTTCCTGAGTGGCGGCCATGTTGGCGCTCCTTCTTCGATGTTCAGACGGTTTGTGGCAGTTGTCCCCCTGCCGGACCAGGTGATCCGGCACGGAGTGCCTAGGGGAGGGTAACGACCGTGGCGGCGTAGACGAGACCCGCCCCGAATCCGATGACGAGCGCGGTGTCGCCGCTCTTCGCCTCCCCGGTCGCCAGGAGCCGCTCCATCGCGAGCGGAATCGAGGCGGCCGAGGTGTTGCCGGTGGTGCGGATGTCACGGGCGACCGTGACGTGCTCCGGCAGTTTGAGGGTCTTCACCATCGAGTCGATGATCCGCACGTTGGCCTGGTGCGGGATGAAGACGTCCAGGTCGTCCGGGGTGATCCCGGCCGCGTCCAGCGCCTGCTGGGCGACCTTCGCCATCTCGAACACGGCCCAGCGGAACACCGCCTGGCCCTCCTGCGTGATCGCGGGGAACTTGACGTTGCCCTCGCTGTCCAGCGGCAGCTCGGAGACGTCGCCGATCCGGAAGCGGTCCCAGGCCACGGTCTGCTTGATGGTCTCCGACTTGTCGCCCTCGGAACCCCACACCGTCGGGCCGATGGCCGGCTCCTTCGAGGGGCCGACGACGACCGCGCCGGCGCCGTCGCCGAACAGGAAGGCCGTGGCCCGGTCCTCCAGGTCGGTCAGGTCGCTGAGCCGCTCCACGCCGATGACGAGCACGTACTCGGCGGAACCCTCCGCCACCATGCCCTTGGCGAGCGTGAGGCCGTAGCCGAAGCCCGCGCAGCCGGCTGAGATGTCGAAGGCGGCGGCCTTGTTCGTGCCCAGCGTGTCGGCGATCTCGGTGGCGATGGCCGGGGTCTGCTTGAAGTGCGAGACGGTCGAGACGACCACGGCGCCGATCTGCTCGGCGGAGATGCCGGCGTCCGCGATCGCCTTGCCGGCGGCCTCGACGGACATCGCGGCCACGGTCTCCTCGGGACCGGCCCAGTGCCGGGTCTCGATGCCGGAGCGCGAGCGGATCCACTCGTCGGACGAGTCGATCTTCTCCAGGATCACCTCGTTGGGCACCACCCGGGTCGGGCGGTAGCCGCCGACACCGAGGATGCGCGCATAGGGGGCGCCCTTGCTGGGCCTGATCTTCGCCATCTACGGCTCCTTAGGCGCCGGCGCCGGCGTGCTCAGCGATGAGCGCGCGGGCCGCTTCGAGGTCGTCGGGGGTCTTCAGAGCGAGCGTCTTCACACCGGGCAGGGCGCGCTTGGCCAGGCCGGTCAGCGTGCCGCCCGGGCACACCTCAAGCAGTGCGGTGACGCCCAGCTCCTTGAAGGTCTCCATGCACAGGTCCCAGCGCACGGGGTTGGCGACCTGGCCGGCCAGCCGCTCCAGGACCTCGGCGCCGTTGCCGACCGTCCTGCCGTCCTTGTTGGAGACGTAGGCGACCTTCGGGTCGGCCGGCGTCAGCTCCGCGATGGCCTTCTCCAGCGTCTCGACGGCCGGAGCCATGTGACGGGTGTGGAAGGCGCCGGCGACCTTCAGCGCGACGACCTTGCGGACGCCCTCGGGCTTGTCCTCGGCCAGCGCGGCCAGCTGCTCCAGCGTTCCCGCCGCGACGATCTGGCCCGCGCCGTTGATGTTCGCCGGGGTCAGCCCCAGCTTCTCCAGGTGCGGGACGGTCACCTCGGGGTCACCGCCGAGCAGCGCCGACATGCCGGTCTCGGTGATCGCGGCGGCGTCGGCCATCGCCAGACCCCGCCGGCGGACCAGACGCAGCGCGTCGGTGTCGTCCAGGACCCCGGCGAAGGCGGCCGCGGTGATCTCACCGACGCTGTGGCCCGCGACCGCGCCCGGCGCGACCTCGGAGATGTCACCGAGTGCCGCGGCGGACAGCAGGCCGGCGGCGACCAGCAGCGGCTGGGCCACGGCCGTGTCACGGATGGCGTCGGCGTCGGCCTCGGTGCCGTAGTGGACCAGGTCCAGGTCGATGGCGTCCGACCAGGCGGCGACGCGGTCCTTGGCGCCGGGCAGTTCGAGCCAGGGGGTCAGGAAGCCGGGCGTCTGGGCGCCCTGGCCGGGAGCGACGAGTACGAGCACTCTCACACTCTCTCTTGGGGACGGCCGGGGCCGCCCGTGGGGACAGGGACGAAGAACACGGGGGCGTTTTGTGGGCCCCCGACAAAACCCTATGTCTGAGGTTCGCCGTCGACCAGACGCCCCAGGATGAGCGCGATCCGCAGCGTGAAGGCGGATCGTACATCCGAGGGTGACCAGCCGGTGACGTCAGTCACACGTCGGAGCCGGTAGCGCACGGTGTTCGGGTGAACGAAGAGCATCCGGGCCGCGCCCTCCAGACTGCTCGCCTGCTCCAGGTAGACACTCAGGGTTTCCAGGAGCGCGGAGCCCGCTTCCTCCAACGGTCTGTAGATCTCCTCCACCAGCTGCTCGCGGGCGCTCGGATCGCCCGCGATGGCCCGCTCCGGCAGGAGATCGTCCGCCAGCACCGGCCGCGGCGCGTCCTGCCAGGCGGAACACGCCTTCAGTCCGGCGGCGGCGGCCTGCGCGGACCGGGTGGCGGCCAGCAGATCCGGTACGACGGGCCCGGCGACGACCGGTCCGGCGGCGAACGGGCCGATCAGCGACTTGGCGACGGCGAGCGGATTGTCGCTGCCGCCCGCGATGACGACGAGCCGGTCCCCGAGCACCCCGGTGAGCACCTGGAGCTTGGCGTGCCGGGCGGCCCGCCGGATGGCCTCCACGGTCAGCTCGCTGTCCCCGTCGGGCGCGGTCCCGAGGACGACGCACACATGCTCGGGCGAGTTCCAGCCGAGCGCGGCCGCCCGGCTGACGGCCCCCTCGTCGGCCTCCCCGCTGAGCACGGCGTTCACGACCAGCGACTCCAGCCGCGCGTCCCAGGCACCGCGTGCCTCGGCGGCCTGGGCGTACACCTGGGCGGTGGCGAAGGCGATCTCGCGGGCGTACACGAGCAGCGCCTCGCGCAGCACCCGCTCGTCGCCGGGAGCGGCCACCTCGTCGATGGCGCTCTCCATGACCTCGATCGTGGTCCGCACCATCTCCACGGTCTGGCGCAGCGTGATCGCCCGGGTCAGCTCCCGCGGCGCGGTCCCGAAGACGTCGGTGGAGATCGCCTGCGGGGCGTCCGGGTACCGGAACCACTCGGTGAAGGCGGCGATACCCGCCTGGGCCACGAGCCCGATCCAGGAACGGTTCTCCGGTGGCATCGCCCGGTACCACGGCAGCGTCTCGTCCATCCGCGCGATGGCCTGCGCGGCGAGCGATCCGGAGGACTTCTCCAGCCGTTTCAGCGTCGCGGAGTGCGGGTGGACGGCGGGTGCGCGGTGATCGGCGCGGGAATCCGCGTGGGGATCGCTGCTGCGGGATTCGGGTTCGGGCACGGGGACAAGACTGCCTTATCCGGACGACCCCGTGCGCCGCAGGGTGGGAGGCAGGTGAGAGGCAGGAGGCGCGGCGGGGCTACCGTGGTGCCCGTGATGGAGGTACGGCGCGCCGCTGAGCGCTATCGCGGAGGGGACCCGCAGGCCGGGATCGACACCTGGCACGCCTTTTCCTTCGGCCCGCACTACGACCCCGGCAACCTGCGCTTCGGCGCCGTGATCGCCTGCAACGAGGAGCACCTCGCGCCCGGCGCCGGCTTCGACGAACACCCGCACAGCCACACCGAGATCGTCACCTGGGTGATCGAGGGCGAGCTGACCCACCGCGACTCCGCGGGCCACGAGACGACGGTCCGCCCCGGCGACGTGCAGCACCTCGGCGCCGCGGCGGGCGTCCGCCACGTGGAACGCAACGACGGCGCGGCCCCGCTGGTCTTCCTCCAGATGTGGCTGGCGCCGAGGGAGCCGGGCGGCGACCCGTCGTACACCATCGTCCCCGGCATCGCCGACTCCACGCCCTACGCCCTCCCGGCGGCCGGCGCCATGCTCCACGTCCGCCGCCTGGCCCCGGGGGAGCGGACGGCGGTCCCGGACGGTGCGTACGTCTACGTCCATGTGATCCGGGGCACGGTCCGGCTCGCGGAAGAGGAGCTGGCGGCGGGCGACTCGGCCCGGATCACCGGCGCCCAGGGCCTGGCGGCGGTGGGGACGACGGAGGCGGAGCTGCTGGTGTGGGAGATGGCGGGGTGAGGGCCGGCTCAGCCGCGCAGTTCCGCCAGCACCGCGTCCGTGAACACCGGCCACGCCTCGATCGCCCAGGGCCCGAACGCGCGGTCCGCGAGGGCGACCGCCGCCACCCCCGCATCCGGGTCGATCCACAGGAACGTACCCGCCTGGCCGAAGTGACCGAAGGTCCGCGGGGACGACGAACTCCCCGTCCAGTGCGGTGACTTGGCGTCGCGGATCTCGAAGCCCAGCCCCCAGTCGTTCGGGTTCTGGTGGCCGTAGCCCGGCAGCACGCCCTTCGTCCCCGGGTACTGCACCGTCATCGCCTGCGCCACTGTCCGCGGATCCAGCAGCCGGGGCGCCTGCACCTCCGCCGCGAACCGCAGCAGGTCCGCGACCGTGGACACCCCGTCCTTGGCGGGCGAGCCCGCCAGCGACGTCGACGTCATCCCCAGCGGCTCCAGCACCGCCTGCCGCAGATACTCGGCGAACGGAATGTCCGTCGCCTTGGCGATGTGGTCGCCGAGCTGCTCGAAACCGGCGTTGGAGTACAGCCGCCGCTCCCCGGCCGGAGCCGTCACCCGGTGTTCGTCGAAGGCCAGTCCGGAGGTGTGCGCGAGCAGGTGCCGCACGGTCGCACCGGGCGGACCGGCGGGCTCGTCCAGCTCGATCGCGCCCTCCTCGTACGCCACGAGCGCCGCGTACGCCGCCAGCGGCTTGGTGACCGAGGCGAGCGGAAAGCGGTGCTCGACGGGTCCGTGCGTGCCGAGGACGGTCCCGTCGGCCCGTACGACACCCGTCGCCGCGGTGGGCACGGGCCAGTTCTCGATCGACGCGAGGCTCTTCAGCGACATGGGGAACGACATGGGGGCGAGCCTATGCGGCTCACAGGCGCAGCCGCATCGACGGGTCCGGGTCACGCGTGAAGCCGAGGGAGGCGTACAGCGGCTCGGCCTGCGGGGAGGCGTTGAGCAGCACGTGCCCGGCGCCCCGCGCACGGAACCAGGCCAGCAGCTCCTCCATGCACGCGCGCGCGTACCCGCGCCGCCGGGCGTCCGGGTCGGTCGCCACGCTGAAGACGTACCCGACGCGACCGTGCGGGTTGCCGGCCTTCCCGATGCGGTACTCCAGCGCCCCGGCCACCAGCGCGGCCAGCGCCCCCGGCCGGTCGGGGTGGTCCACGACGAAGGCCGCGAAGTCCCCGTCCTCCTCGGCCAGCCGCGCGCGCAGCGTCGGCAGCGACGCCGTGTGCCAGTCGGTCGATCCGTCAGGTCCCGCGATCGGCAGCGCGTCCAGCATGACCTGGCGCAGCCGCAGCACTTCCACGGCGTCCTCGGGCAGGGCCCGGCGTACAAGACTCATGCGGCGCACGCTAGCCATCCGCCCGGCGGTGTGTCCCCCGTATTTCTTACCGGGTTCCGCTTGCCTGGAGTGCACTCGAAGGCCATAGCGTGGGGCCATGACGGTGATGCAGACCAAGCCGGCGGACCCCGCACGCACGGCCTCCGCAGACATCTGCTCCGCCCCGCCCAGACGCCATCCGCGCCCCGAGGGGCAGGACCGCTACACGATCAGCGAAGTCGTCGCGTTCACCGGCCTGACGGCGCACACCCTGCGCTGGTACGAGCGGATCGGGCTGATGCCGCACGTCGACCGCTCCCACACCGGCCAGCGCCGCTACAGCAACCGCGACCTGGACTGGCTGGACTTCGTGACCAAGCTGCGGCTGACGGGCATGCCGGTGGCGGACATGGTGCGGTACGCGGAGCTGGTGCGGGAGGGCGAGAGTACCTACGCCGAGCGCCAGGAACTGCTGGAGTCGACCCGCAGGGACGTCCTGACCCGCATCGCGGAACTGCACGACACCCTGTCCGTCCTGGACCGCAAGATCAGCTTCTACGCGGCGGGGAAGTGATCCCCCAGAGCTGATCCCCGAGAGCTGATCCCCTACAGCTCGGCCAGCAACTCGGCCTTCTTGGAGGAGAATTCCTCGTCGGTGACCAGCCCGGCCTGATGCAGTTCCCCGAGATGCCGGATCCGCTCGGCGATGTCGGCGGGATCCCGCCGCGCCGGGGCCGGCAGCGCGGGTACCGGCCCCCTCGTGCGCACGGCCGCCAGGACCGCCGCGGCGAACGGCAGCGACTCGTGCACCGGGCCGTACCCCAGCCCGAAGACCACGGCCGCCGGGTCCTGGTCGGCCTGCACCGCCGGGGCCGCCGAGTCGGCCGAGCGCCTGATCAGCCGCAGATGCCCCTCGAAGACCTCCGGCGAGCGCCACTGCACCCCGCTGAGGTCGGTGACCGGAAAGCTCTGGTCGCCCGCCTTCCACTTCGCCGAGGACGCGCCCGTCCAGGACCAGCGGAACTGCACGGCTGTCCCGTCGAAGGAGGCCTTCGCGTCGTACGCCTTGAAGTGCAGCGGCGCCTCGGGCGCGGGCACCATGTGGCGGTCGACCGGCCCGGACTCGGTCAGCAGCCCCTTCAGCTCGTCCGCGTAGTACGCGGCGAGCGTCTCCCGCTCGGCCGGCAGCACCAGCCGGTACGGATCGGAGCCGTCCTTGAGCTGCCCGTCGGCCGCCTCCAGCAGCGGATCGGCGCCGGCGCGCGGCAGCAGCCGCAGGACGACGGTGCCACGCCTGCCCGGGGTGAGGCTCACGTCCTCGACCGCGGACAGCGGGATGCGCCGTCCGCCGAGCGCCTGGAACAGCTTCGGTGTTCGAATCCCCCGTTCGTAACGGATGAGCACGGAGTCGGACTCGAACTCCCAGACGGCATGAAATCCCGCCAGTACGTCACCCATGCGGCTCATCGTATGCGGCACGTGCTCCTCCGTCGCCACCCGCGCAGACCGCACTTCCTGCTGTTTCTACGCGCGTCCGGCCGTAGCCGTGCCGGGCGCACCGGCCCGGCACGCGTCGTTGTCCCGGGCGCACGTCACCGCGGCGTACGCGCCGACGCCGACGTCGGCGAGGTTGCGCAGGCTGTCCGTGCCCGGCTGGAAATAGCCGGCGTGACCCTGGGCGTCCCGGGCCGACAGCACACGCGCGCCGAACGCCGAGGACACCGGGTCGGCACCGTGCCCGAGCCCGCCCAGCTCCAGGTACGGCACGTCCTGGATCCAGTCGGTGGCGTCCCGCATCGCCCACACCCGGGCGCCGGTGCGCAGATGAGAGGCCTCGGAGACCCGCATGCCGGGGCTCGCGGCCACCGCTATGTCGGACACCCGGCGGGGCATGTCGTGCGCGGCGACGCCGCAGACCACCGTGCCGTAGCTGTGGCAGATCGCCGTCACCGGCGCGGTGCCCGGCAGGGCTTCCAGCAGGGAGTTCAGCCGCAGGGCCCCCTCCGCGGCGCGCAGGCCGGTGGCCGCGTCCACGCCGAGCCCGTCGGGCGCGGTGTAGTCGGCCCAGGCGATCACGGCCGTGCGGGTGCCGGGGCTCGCCTTGCGCTCCTGCGCGTACAGCGCCGTGGCCATGCCGACCGGGGCGGTGTACGGCCGGTTCGTCTTCTGGAAGGTGAGCAGGTCGGTGTCGACGCCGGGGACGACGACCGAGATCCGCTGGGCCCGGTCCAGGTTTCCGAACACCTCGGCGATCCGGCCCGTGCCCTCGGGGTCGAAGGAGAGGATCTGCCGGCCGGGCGTGAGCAGGGACTCGTAGCGGTGCATACGGCGGCCCGCGTCCTGGTGCCCGGCCGTGCTGAGCCGGCTGTCGTGCATGCGCTCCTGCTCGACCTTGCGGGCCTGCTCCAGCGCGACGCGGTTGGCGCGGTAGCGCAAGGTGACCGGGGCGCCGTTCATGTTGCCGACCGCGAGCGGATAGCGGTGGGCGAGGCGGCTCTGGTCCGCGGGGGAGAGGGACGCGAAGAAGCGGGTGAGCCGCGCCGGGTCGCCCTCGGGGTCCGGCAGGTGGTGGCCGTGCAGCCGGCCGTGCTCCCACGTGGCGAGCGAGGCCTGAAGGGCCGTCGACTCACGGTGGCTGCGCAGGGCGGTCCAGCCGGTGGTCGCGAGCATCACGAACACCACGGCCAGCGCCAGCAGTGCGCGCCAGACGTTCAGTTGCGGGGAGGTGTCGAAGGAAGTCACTGGGAGGACACACTAGGAGAACGGGACGGTCTCGCGGTAACCGAGTGACAGGTATCACGTTTCGTCGAAGATCGAACGCCCTGTCAGTCCGGTCGACGAGCCCCGCCCGCACGCCAGTTGCCGGTGAGCGCCGGACCCACCTGATCCAGGTAGGACGCGGTGAGTTGACGGATCGACTCCAGGCTGAAGTCCTCGCCCGTGCACCACTGCCGCTCGGTGACCCTTATCACCCCGCCGAAAACGGCCACCGCCAGCCTCGGCCGGGGGTCGGCGTCCGGGTCGACGCCCTCGCGCTCGGCCAGCAGCCGCGCGACCGCCTCCTCGGTCGCGGCCGAGCGGCGCAGGTGCGTGGCGAGCAGCGCCGGCGTCGACTCGATCGTGCGGTACATGCGCAGGTACAGCTCGACCGGCACCGCCGACTCGACCGTCTCGCGGATCGCGTCCCAGCCCTCCAGCACCGCCTGGCGCAGCGCCTCCATCGGGGACTCGTGCGCGGGCCGCGCCCGCACGCACGCCAGGAAGTGCTGTTCGGTCATGTCCTGCACCGCGAACGCCGCGTCCTCCTTGCCGGCGAAGTACCGGAAGAAGGTGCGCTGCGAGACGTCGACGGCCTCGGCGATCTCGTCGACGGTGGTGTGCTCGTACCCCTGGGTCGTGAACAGTTCGAGGGCGGCTCGCAGCAGCGACTCCCGGGTGCGCTGTTTCTTGCGTTCGCGCAGAGTTTTCACACGTGTCAGTTACTGACATGTGAAATTGTTTGTCAACTGTCAGCAGCTGTCACTAGCCTCGAACGTATGACTAGTCAGACCACCATCGACGCCTCGGGGGCGGGGGACGGGGCGCCGGCGGCCCCGTTCGAGGCGCCCCCTCCCGCGGGGCTGCGCGGCCATCCGTGGTTCACCCTCATCACCGTCGCCGTCGGGGTCATGATGGTGGCCCTCGACGGCACCATCGTGGCCATCGCGAACCCCGCGATCCAGAAGGACCTCAAGGCGAGCTTCGCCGACGTCCAGTGGATCACCAACGGATACTTCCTCGCCCTCGCGGTCTCCCTGATCACCGCGGGCAAGCTCGGCGACCGCTTCGGGCACCGCCAGACCTTCCTGATAGGCGTGACCGGCTTCGCCGCCGCCTCCGGCGCCATCGGACTGTCGAACAGCATCGCCGCCGTCGTCACCTTCCGCGTCTTCCAGGGCCTGTTCGGCGCCCTGCTGATGCCGGCCGCGCTCGGCCTGCTGCGGGCCACCTTCCCGGCCGAGAAGCTCAACATGGCGATCGGCATCTGGGGCATGGTGATCGGCGCGTCCACCGCGGGCGGCCCGATCCTCGGCGGCGTCCTCGTCGAGCGCGTCAGCTGGCAGTCCGTGTTCTTCATCAACGTGCCGGTCGGTGCCGTCGCCCTGGTCCTCGGCCTGCTGATCCTGCTCGACCACCGCGCCGAGAACGCCCCGCGCTCCTTCGACATCCTCGGCATCGGGCTGCTCTCCGGCGCCATGTTCTGCCTGGTCTGGGCGCTCATCAAGGCCCCGACGTGGGGCTGGGGCGACGGGAAGACCTGGGCGTTCATCGCCGCCTCGGTGCTGCTCTTCGCGCTCTTCTCGGTCTGGGAGACGAGGGTCGCGGAGCCGCTGATCCCCCTCGGCCTGTTCCGCTCGGTCCCGCTCTCGGCCGGCGTGGTCCTCATGGTCCTGATGGCCATCGCCTTCATGGGCGGCCTGTTCTTCGTGACGTTCTACCTCCAGAACGTGCACGGGCTGACCCCGATCAAGGCCGGTCTGCACCTCTTGCCGCTCACCGGCATGATGATCGTCGGCTCACCGCTGGCCGGCGCCGCGATCACCAAGCTCGGCCCGCGCATCCCGCTGGCCGGCGGCATGGCCGCCACCGCCGTCGCCATGTACGGCATGTCGACGCTCAAGGCCGACACCGGCAGCGGCGTCATGTCGATCTGGTTCGCGCTGCTCGGCTTCGGCCTCGCGCCGGTCATGGTCGGCGCCACCGAGGTCATCGTCGGCAACGCCCCCATGGAGCTGTCCGGTGTCGCGGGCGGCCTCCAGCAGGCGGCCATGCAGATCGGCGGCAGCCTCGGTACGGCCGTGCTCGGCGCCGTGATGGCCTCCAAGGTCGACAGCGACCTGGCGGGCAACTGGACGGGGGCGGGGCTGCCGAAGCTGACCCCGGCCCAGCTGAGCCAGGCCTCCGAGGCGGTCCAGGTCGGCGTGGCGCCGCTGCCCAAGGGCACGCCGGAGCCGGTCGCCGCGAAGATCACCGAGGTCGCGCACCACACCTTCATCTCCGGCATGAGCCTCGCCTCCCTGGTCGCGGCGGGCGTCGCGGCGGTCGCCATCCTCGTCGCGCTGCTCACCAAGCGGGGCGTGAACGCCGAGGCGGGCGCGGGCGTGGGTCACATCTGACGCCGATCCGGGCGGAGTTCACCTATCAGGGTGACGCCGCTCAAGATCCCTCGCACCGGGCGCGCGCCGCAGGTCACAGTGGGTCAAGTCCTCCGCAGGGCATGGGAGGACGGCCGGGCCACGGCGCGCGCTGCGGAGGGGGCAGTGCGCGCTTGGCCGACGGAGCCGCAACTCCCCAAGGGGCGCGGGGAACTGCGCGACCAGCCACGCAGTCACCCGCACCCGGCCACGACCCGCAGGCCCTCCCCGGTCGCCGTCGGCCAAGGCCAAGCGCAGCGTTACGCGTCTCCGCCGGCCGCTCCGGGATGCGCCGCCGAGACATCCAGCAGCTGGTACCGGTCGATGGCCTGCTTCAGTACGGAGCGGTCGACCTTGCCCTCCCGGGCCAGCTCGGTCAGGACCGCCACCACGATCGACTGGGCGTCGATGTGGAAGAAGCGCCGCGCCGCGCCCCGGGTGTCGGCGAAGCCGAAGCCGTCCGCGCCCAGCGACTGGTACGTGCCCGGCACCCACCGCGCGATCTGGTCCGGAACCGAGCGCATCCAGTCGGACACGGCCACGAACGGCCCCTCGGCGCCGCCGAGTTTGCGCGTCACGTACGGCACGCGCTGCTCCTCCTCCGGGTGGAGCAGGTTGTGCTCCTCGCACGCCACGGCCTCGCGGCGCAGCTCGTTCCAGGAGGTGGCCGACCAGACGTCGGCCTTCACGTTCCAGTCCTCGGCGAGGATCCTCTGCGCCTCCAGTGCCCACGGCACCGCCACGCCCGACGCCATGATCTGCGCCGGGATCGAGCCCGCCGTGGCCGGGCCGATCCGGTGGACGCCCCTGAGGATGCCCTCGACGTCCACGTCGGCCGGTTCGGCCGGGTGCTGGATGGGCTCGTTGTAGACGGTCAGGTAGTAGAAGACGTCCTCGCCGTGCGGGTGTTCGGCGTCGCCGCCGTACATCCGGCGCAGGCCGTCCTGCACGATGTGCGCGATCTCGTACGCGTACGCCGGGTCGTAGGCCACGCACGCCGGGTTGGTCGAGGCGAGCAACTGCGAGTGTCCGTCGGCGTGTTGGAGGCCCTCACCGGTCAGGGTCGTACGGCCCGCGGTCGCGCCCAGTACGAAACCGCGCGCCAACTGGTCGGCCATCTGCCAGAACTGGTCGCCGGTGCGCTGGAAACCGAACATCGAGTAGAAGACGTAGACCGGGATCAGCGGCTCGCCGTGCGTGGCGTAGGCCGAGCCCGCCGCGATCAGCGACGCCGTGCAGCCCGCCTCGGAGATGCCGTCGTGCAGCATCTGGCCGGTCGGCGACTCCTTGTAGGCGAGCAGCAGTTCACGGTCCACCGACTCGTACTGCTGGCCCAGCGGGTTGTAGATCTTCGCGCTCGGGAAGAAGGAGTCCATGCCGAACGTGCGGTACTCGTCCGGCGCGATCAGCACGAAGCGCCGGCCGATCTCCTTGTCCCGCATGAGGTCCTTGAGGAGCCGGACGAACGCCATCGTCGTCGCGATGGACTGCTGGCCCGTGCCCTTCTTCACCGTCGCGTACGTCTTGTCGTCCGGCAGCGCGAGCGGCTTCGAGCGCACGACGCGCGTCGGGACGTACCCGCCGCACTGCTTGCGCATGTCGTGCATGTACTGGATCTCGTCGGTGTCCCGGCCCGGGTGGTAGTACGGCGGCGGGCCCGACTCCAGCCGCTGGTCCGTGATCGGCAGGTGCAGGCGGTCCCGGAAGCGCTTGAGGTCGTCGACCGTCAGCTTCTTCATCTGGTGCGTGGCGTTGCGGCCCTCGAAGTTGGGGCCCAGCGTCCAGCCCTTGATCGTCTTGGCCAGGATGACCGTCGGCTGGCCCTTGTGCTCCTTGGCCGCCGTGAACGCCGCGTAGATCTTGCGGTGGTCGTGGCCGCCGCGGCCCAGGTGCAGGATCTGGTCGTCGGTCATGTTCTCGACCATGGCGCGCAGCCGGTGGTCGTCGCCGAAGAAGTGGTCCCGGATGTAGGCGCCCGACTCCGTGGCGTACGTCTGGAACTGGCCGTCCGGGGTGTTGTTCATCTTGTTGACGAGGATGCCGTCCCGGTCCTGCGCGAGCAGCGGGTCCCAGGTGCGGTCCCAGATCAGCTTGATCACGTTCCACCCGGCGCCCCGGAAGATCGACTCCAGCTCCTGGATGATCTTGCCGTTGCCGCGCACCGGGCCGTCGAGGCGCTGGAGGTTGCAGTTGACCACGAAGGTCAGGTTGTCCAGGCCCTCGCGGGCGGCGATGGACAGCTGGCCGAGCGACTCCGGCTCGTCCATCTCGCCGTCGCCGAGGAACGCCCACACATGGGAGCCGGAGGTGTCGGCGATGCCGCGCGCCTCCATGTAGCGGTTCATCCGGGCCTGGAAGATCGCGCCGAGCGGGCCGAGGCCCATGGAGACCGTCGGGAACTCCCAGAAGTCCGGCATCGAGCGCGGGTGGGGGTAGCTGGACAGGCCGTTCGGGTACTTCGACTTCTCCTGGCGGAAGCCGTCGAGCTGGTCCTCGGTGAGCCGGTCGAGCAGGTACGCGCGCGCATAGATGCCGGGGGAGGCGTGGCCCTGGAAGAAGACCTGGTCGCCGCCCTTGCCGTCGTCCTTGCCGCGGAAGAAGTGGTTGAAGCCGACGTCGTACAGCGAGGCGGAGGAGGCGAAGGTGGCGATGTGGCCGCCGACCCCGATGCCGGGGCGCTGGGCGCGCGAGACCATCACGGCCGCGTTCCAGCGGGTCGCGTTGAGGATCCTGCGCTCGATCTCCTCGTTGCCCGGGAAGAACGGCTCGCTCTTGGTCGGGATCGTGTTGACGTAGTCCGTGCTGCGCATCTCGGGCACGGCCACGCGCTTCTCGCGGGCCCGCTCGATCAGGCGGAGCATGAGATAGCGGGCCCGCTCCCGGCCGCGCTCGTCCACGGCGGCGTCGAGGGAGTCGAGCCACTCCTGGGTCTCTTCGGGATCGAAGTCAGGGACCTGACTCGGAAGGCCGCCAATGATGATCGGGTTGCGATCGGATCCGGAAGGCACGCTGTTCCTTACCTGTCAGAGGGCCGTTTTTCTGCTGTTTCCTGCGGTTTCCTGCTTGTCCGCACCTGCCTGCGCCGTTCCCCATCGTCTACCTCGGGGCGGCGTACGTCATCTCCACCAGTGATTTCCGTTGGCGGAGGAGGCTCCGTAAAACAGGCAAATGTGTGTGATTTGGGTCACTCTGGATCAGGATGCGGTGCCAGAAGTTGCGGTGACAAGGCCGGGATCGTCACCGTTTCGGCGGTCCCGGGGGCCGGGTACTTGCGCGATCCGCCCCGCACGTGTGGACTACGGCCAAGCATCACGCGCACGCGCGTGGCTGAGTTGTTCCCGAAAACATGATCAGGAGGCAGACCGTGAGCGCGACCGCGGACCACGCGGAGACGAGCCTGGCCGTCAGGCTGGGTTTCCAGCCCGACCAGGTGGTCCAGGAGATCGGCTACGACGACGACGTCGACCAGGAACTCCGCGAGTCCATCGAGCAGGTCATCGGCTCCGAGCTGATGGACGAGGACTACGACGACGTGGCCGATGCCGTGTTGCTGTGGTTCCGTGACGAGGACGGCGACCTGACGGACGCGCTGGTCGATGCCATCGGCTTCCTCGAAGAGGACGGCCACATCGTCCTGCTGACGCCGAAGACCGGCCGGGACGGATACGTCGAGCCCAGCGACATCAACGACGCCGCGCAGACGGCCGGCCTGTCGCAGACCAAGAGCACCAGCGCGGGCAAGGACTGGGTGGGCACCCGACTGCTGAGCCCCAAGGCCGCCAGGAAGTGACCGCCTCCCGCAGGTGAGCGAGGCGGGGGCGGCGGTCCCTCCGGGTGACCGCCGCCCCTTCGCCGTAGGCTGTTCTCCTCCGAACAGCCCACCGAAAGGGAAACATCCCGATGGCGATCCAGGTCGGCGACAAGGCCCCCGACTTCGAGCTCAAGGACAACCACGGCGCCACCGTGAAGCTCTCGGACTTCCGGGGCGAGAAGAACGTCGTCCTGCTCTTCTACCCCTTCGCCTTCACCGGTGTGTGCACCGGCGAGCTGTGCGAGGTGCGCGACAACCTGCCCCACTTCGCCGACCGCGACACCCAGGTGCTCGCCGTCTCCAACGACTCCATCCACACCCTGCGCGTCTTCGCCGAGCAGGAGGGCCTGGAGTACCCGCTGCTGAGCGACTTCTGGCCGCACGGCAACGTCTCGCGCGCGTACGGCGTCTTCGACGAGGACAAGGGTTGCGCCGTGCGGGGCACCTTCATCCTCGACAAGGAGGGCGTCGTGCGCTGGACCGTGGTCAACGGCCTGCCGGACGCCCGTGACCTGAACGAGTACGTGAAGGCGCTCGACACCCTGTAGGCCGACCGTGGGCCGACACCTGTGCGTCGTCGGGTCCAGGGTCTGCGGGGGGCGGGAACCCGTCACTAGGATCGGCACGTTGATCCCGTATCCGAAGCACGACGGGGCTCCCCGCCCCCGGACACCACATGGAGGACTCGTGGGAGTCAGCCTCAGCAAGGGCGGCAACGTATCGCTGACGAAGGAGGCCCCGGGCCTGACCGCGGTCCTGGTCGGTCTGGGCTGGGACGCCCGCACCACGACCGGCAGTGACTTCGACCTCGACGCCAGCGCGCTGCTGCTGAACAACTCCGGCAAGGTCGCGAGCGACCAGCACTTCGTCTTCTTCAACAACCTCAAGAGCCCCGACGGCTCCGTCGAGCACACCGGTGACAACATCACCGGCGAGGGCGAGGGCGACGACGAGGCCATCAAGGTCAACCTGGCCGGCGTCCCGGCCGACATCGAGAAGATCGTCTTCCCGGTGTCGATCTACGACGCCGAGAACCGCCAGCAGTCCTTCGGCCAGGTCCGCAACGCCTACATCCGTGTGCTGAACCAGGCCGGCGGCCAGGAGATCGCCCGCTACGACCTGAGCGAGGACGCCTCCACCGAGACCGCGATGGTCTTCGGCGAGCTGTACCGGCACGGCGCGGAGTGGAAGTTCCGCGCCATCGGCCAGGGCTACGCCTCCGGTCTGCGCGGCATCGCCCAGGACTTCGGCGTCAACGTCTGACGGCCGACGTCCGACCCCGCAACCGTCCGGCGCCGCACCGTTTAGGGGCGGCGCCGGACGCGCAGGACAACCAGAGAAGCACCACTAGGGGAGGACCAGCATCATGGGCGTCACGCTCGCCAAGGGAGGCAACGTCTCCCTCTCCAAAGCCGCACCCAACCTCACGAACGTCATGATCGGGCTCGGCTGGGACGCGCGGTCCACCACCGGCGCCCCCTTCGACCTGGACGCCAGCGCGCTGCTGTGCGGCGCCGGCAACCGAGTGCTGGGCGACGAGTGGTTCGTCTTCTACAACCAGCTCAAGAGCCCCGACGGCTCCGTCGAGCACACCGGTGACAACCTCACCGGTGAGGGCGAGGGGGACGACGAATCGATTCTGGTCGACCTCGCCAAGGTCCCGCCGCAGTGCGAGAAGATCGCCTTCCCCGTCTCGATCCACATGGCGGACGAGCGCGGTCAGACCTTCGGCCAGGTCTCCAACGCCTTCATCCGCGTGGTCAACCAGGCCGACGGCCAGGAGCTGGCGCGCTACGACCTGAGCGAGGACGCCTCCACCGAGACCGCCATGATCTTCGGCGAGCTGTACCGCTACCAGGGAGAGTGGAAGTTCCGGGCCGTGGGCCAGGGCTATGCCTCGGGTCTGCGCGGTATCGCCCTGGACTTCGGGGTGAACGTTTCGTAGCCGCTGGTACCGCCGGTAGGGTGCACCTCTACACTCGGGGTCAACGTTTAGCAAAGCCGAGTACGGCGCGGGGGAGACCCGTACCTAGATGATTGGGTAGCCAGTGCTTCTGAAAACCTTCGGCTGGTCGTTCGCGGTGACCGCGCTCGGCCTGGTCGCCGCGGTCTTCTACGGGGGGTGGGAGGCCTTCGGCGTCGTGGCGATCCTCGCCGTCCTGGAGATCTCGCTGTCGTTCGACAACGCGGTCGTCAACGCCGGGATCCTGAAGAAGATGAACGCCTTCTGGCAGAAGATCTTCCTCACGGTCGGCGTTCTCATCGCGGTCTTCGGCATGCGGCTGGTCTTCCCGGTCGTCATCGTGGCCATCACCGCCAAGCTCAGCCCCGTCGACGCGGTCCACCTCGCCTTCAGCGACAAGGACCGCTACCAGCAGCTGGTCACCGACGCCCACCCGGCGATCGCCGCCTTCGGCGGGATGTTCCTGCTGATGATCTTCCTCGACTTCATCTTCGAGGACCGGGACATCCAGTGGCTGCGCTGGATCGAGCGGCCCCTGGCCAAGCTCGGCAAGGTCGACATGCTGTCGGTCTGCATCGCCCTGATCGTCCTGCTGATCACCTCCTTCACCTTCGCCGTCCACGCCCACCAGCACGGCGGCGCCCATGTCGACAAGGCGCAGACGGTCCTGATCGCCGGCATCGCCGGCCTGATCACGTACATGATCGTCGGCGGTCTGTCCGGCTACTTCGAGGACCGGCTGGAGGAAGAGGAGGAGCGCGAGCACGAGGAGGAGGAAGAGGCCGCCCGCACCGGCAGGAAGAAGTCGGCGGTGCTGCTGGCCGGCCAGGCCGCGTTCTTCATGTTCCTCTACCTGGAGGTCCTGGACGCGTCCTTCTCCTTCGACGGTGTGATCGGCGCCTTCGCCATCACCAACGACATCGTGATGATGGCCCTCGGCCTCGGCATCGGCGCGATGTACGTCCGCTCGCTCACGGTCTACCTGGTCCGCCAGGGCACCCTCGACGACTACGTCTACCTGGAGCACGGCGCCCACTACGCCATCGGCGCCCTGGCCGTGATCCTCATGGTCACCATCCAGTACGAGATCAACGAGGTCATCACCGGTCTCGTCGGCGTCGTCCTGATCGCCCTGTCCTTCTGGTCCTCCGTCCGCCGCAACCGCGCGCTCGAAGCCGCCGGCGAGGACAGCGACGCCCCGGCCGAGGTGTCCTCAGGGGTGTGACGCCCCCGCGGGTGAGGAACGCTCTGAGCGGGGCGGCCGGCACGGGCCGGCCGCCCCGACGGCGTACAGGGGCATCGACGTACCGGCGCACAGCCGCGTGACCTGGGGGCGGGAATGGGTTTCTTCGACGGACTGCGGGGCGCCAGCGCCGCCAACTTCGACTCGGGCGAGGCCGCGACCGGCTCCATCCAGATGTCCGCCCGGCATCACACGGTCTCCCTCACCAAACAGGGCGCGGCCACGGGCAACCTGCGGGTCAACCTGACCTGGCGGATGCGCACGTCCGACGACTTCGACACCGCCCCGCGCGCCGGCCTCTTCCGGCACCCCTTCAGGGTGCTCAAACCGCCGGAGGTGCTCGGGCACGGCCAGAGCATGGTCAACGTCGACCTCGACCTCGGCTGCCTGTACGAACTGGCCGACGGCACCAAGGGCGTCGTCCAGCCGCTCGGCAACCTCCTCGGCGATGTCAACGCCCCGCCGTACATCAAGCTCAGCGGCGACGACCGGTTCGGCTCGGCGTCGGGCGAGACGATGTACGTCAACCTCGACCACCGCGACCAGATCAAACGCCTGCTGGTCTTCGTCTACATCTACGACCAGACCCCGGCCTTCGACCGTACCCATGCCATCGTCACGCTCTATCCCAGCAACGGCCCGCGCATAGAGATCGGCCTCGACGAACGCCATCCGCAGGCGCGCTCGTGTGCCGTGGTGATGATCGAGAACGTGAAGGACGAACTGCTCGTCCGCCGCGAGGTGAAGTTCGTGTACGGCTTCCAGGGCGAGCTGGACCGGCTGTACGGCTGGGGCCTGCAGTGGGGCAGGGGCTACAAGACGGCGGACCGGTGAGGGCGGGCCGCCCCCCTCACCGCCCGATGAACTGGGGCCCCTGCGGCGGCAGCCGGAAGTTCGGGTCCAGCGGCCCGGCGGGCACCGGCACGGGCTGCGGCTGGGGGTAGCCGTACGCAGGCCCGGCCGACGTCGGCTGCGGATAGCCGTACGCGGGCGGCTGCTGCGGCACGACCGACGTCGGCTGCTCGGGAGGCAGCGGCTGGGACGTCGTGGGCTCCGGCGCCGGCTCCGCCCCCTCCGACTCGTCCACCGAGATGCCGAAGTCCGTCGCGAGGCCCTTCAGCCCGTCCTGGTACCCCTCGCCCAGCGCGCGGAACTTCCAGCCCTCCCCGCGCCGGTACAGCTCACCGCAGATCAGAGCCGTCTCCGCGCCGGTCTCCGGCTTGATCTCGAAGGTGGCCAGCGGCTCCCCGTCGGCGGCCGCGTCGTACAGCAGGATGCACAGCGCCGGCACCTGGTCGAACGTGACGCCGTCTGCGGAGGCCACGAGCACGATCCGCCCGACACTCGGCTCGACACCGGGAAGGTCCGACTGGATCGTGTCCGTCAGCCCCTCGGTGACCCGCTTCTTGCCGAGCCGCCACACCTTTCCGGACGGATGCCGGGGCTGGTTGTAGAAGACGAAGTCCTCGTCCGAGCGCACACGGCCGTCGGGTCCCAGCAGCAGGGCCGAGGCGTCCACGTCCGGGACCCCCTGCCCGGGCGTCCAGCGCAGCACGGCGCGGACCGTGGTGGCATCCAGCGGGACGTTCGATCCCTTCAGCATGGCGTGCGTCATGCGGTCATCCTGCCCTCTCGGTCCTGGTCACGACAATGCGGGGGCAGGGCCGCCGACGGCCGCCGACACAAGCGGGTTACCGGAAATTCATGCCCGCAGGGAACCCAGGACATGGATCCGTACGTACTATTACCGGCCACCTTTTACCGAACTCAAACACTCGGGCCCGTGCCCTGGGGGAGTCCTATGCGTCATTTCGGGCACATCGCCCCCGAGGTGCGGCAGCGCCTTTTCCACCGGGAGCCGGCCGCGTTCACCGCCGACTCCCCGGCCCGGCTGCTCGCCGCCGCCCTCGGCGCCACCCTGTACAGCCCGGCCACCCGGCCGCGGCTCGCCGACGACATCGTCAAACAGGCCGGGAACGGCGTGATCTCGATGGTGCTGTGCCTGGAGGACTCCATCGACGACGCGGACGTCATGGCCGGCGAGGAGAACCTCGTCCGCCAGTTCGCCGACCTCGCCGCCCGGCCCGGCTGCGAGCCGCCGCTGCTCTTCATCCGGGTGCGCGCCCCCGAGCAGATACCCGACCTCGTACGGCGGCTCGGCGCGTCCGTCCGGCTGCTGTCCGGGTTCGTGCTGCCCAAGTTCACCGAGGAGCGCGGCATCCCGTTCCTGGAGGCCCTGACGGCCGCCGAGGCCGAGAGCGGCCGCCGGCTGTTCGCCATGCCCGTCCTGGAGTCCCCCGAGCTGCTCTACCGCGAGTCCCGGGTGGACACCCTGGAGGGCATCTTCCGCGCGGTCGACAAGTTCCGCGACCGGGTGCTCGCGCTGCGCCTCGGCGTCACCGACTTCTGCTCCTCCTACGGCCTGCGCCGCGCCCCCGACATGACCGCCTACGACGTCCAGATCGTCGCCTCGGTGATCGCCGACGTCGTGAACATGCTGGGCCGGGCCGACGGCACCGGATTCACCGTGACCGGGCCCGTGTGGGAGTACTTCCGCCTCTCGGAGCGCATGTTCAAGCCCCAGCTGCGGCAGAGCCCCTTCCTGGAGGTGCAGGCCGTCGAGCTGCGCGAGAAGCTGATCGAGCACGCCATGGACGGACTGCTGCGGGAGATCTCCCTCGACCACGCCAACGGCCTGCTCGGCAAGACCTGCATCCACCCCTCCCACGTGCTGCCCGTGCACGCGCTGTCCGTGGTCAGCCACGAGGAGTACAGCGACGCCCAGGACATCCTGCGGCCGGAACGCGGCGGCGGGGGTGTCCTCAGATCGGCCTACACGAACAAGATGAACGAAGTGAAGCCGCATCGCGCCTGGGCCGAGCGGACTCTGCTGCGCGCCGAGGCGTTCGGCGTGGCCCGCGAGGAGGTCGGCTTCGTGGAGCTGCTCGCCGCCGGGATAAGGGACGCATGAGGAACGCAGTGAACGACGGGGTCTGGTCCGGCAGTTGGGTCGCGCAGCGGCTCGGGGTCGAACTCGTGGGGGACGACGGGCTGCGGCCCCTGCTGGGGCTCGCCCTGCGGCGCAACCCGAAGCGGGCCCATCTGCTGGTGTCGAACGTCCTCGGCAAGCACGTCCCGCAGTCGCCCTCCGTGGTGTACGGGCACGGGGTCCGGCTGGGCCGCCGGGTGGCCGGTCTGCTCGGCGAGTCGGAGGCGGCCCGAGCGGTCGTCCTCGGGTACGCGGAGACGGCCACCGGGCTGGGCCACGCCGTCGCCGACGGGCTCGGTACGGCGCCGTACCTGCACTCCACGCGGCGGCCGGTCGCCGGGGTCGCCCGTGCGGGCGGCTTCGAGGAGTCGCACTCGCACGCCACGTCGCACCTGCTGCTGCCGGAGGATCCCGCGCTGCTGGCCGGGGACGGCCCGCTGGTGCTGGTCGACGACGAGTTCTCGACCGGCAACACCGTGCTGAACACGGTGCGTGATCTGCACGCGCGGTATCCGCGGGAGCGGTATGTGGTGGTAGCGCTGGTCGACATGCGGTCGGCGGAGGACGTCGACCGGATGAAACGGTTCGCCACGGAGATCGGGGCGCGGGTGGACCTGGTCGCCGCCGCGTCCGGGACGGTGCGGCTGCCGTCGGACGTGCTGGAGAAGGGGCGGCGACTGGTGGCCCGGCACGAGGGCGCCGGGTGCGGGTCCGCCGTGACCGACCCGACGTCCCCGTACGGCCGAATCGAGCTGCACTGGCCGCACCGCCTCCCCGACGGCGGCCGGCACGGGTTCACCCCCGCCCACCGCGCCCGCCTCGAAGCCGCCCTTCCCGAGATGGCCGCCCGCCTCGCCGACGCCCTGCCCGCCTTCGCCCGCCGCGTCCTCGTCCTCGGCTTCGAGGAGCTGATGTACGCCCCGCTGCGGCTCGCCCGGGAGCTGGAGCAGGTCATGGACGCCGAGGTGCGGTTCTCCACCACCACCCGCTCGCCCGTGCTCGCGCTGGACGACCCCGGCTACGCCATCCGCACCCGCCTGGTCTTCCCCGCCCACGACGACCCGGCCGACGGGCCCGGCGAGCGGTACGCCTACAACGTCGCAGGCGGGGGGTTCGACGCCGTCGTCGCCGTGGTCGACTCCGTCGCCGACACCCCGGCCCTGCACGCGCCCGACGGGCTGGCGGCCCAGCTCGCGGCGCACGTCCCGCACGTCCTGCTCGCGGTCGTCCCGTCCTACGTCCCCGAGCCCCAGCACGCTCCCGAAAGGCCGGCCATGCTGCCCGAGCCCCTCCGCGGCCCCGCATTCTCCTCGTACGCGCCCGAGGAGGTCGGCTGGCTGCTCCAGGACCTCTCCGACGTGAGCCTGGAGGCGCCGACCGAGGAGCGGGAGGAGGCCATCCAGAGCGGCGGGGCGCACTACGCCGAGTCGCTGCCGGTGGAGTACCAGCCCAGCGAGCAGTACCAGGAGCTGTTCCAGGCCGCCCTCGACGCCTCCGCCGCCCGGATCGCGCAGGCCGTCGGCGTGGTGACGGAGACGGTGCTCGCCGAGCGGTCGCCACGGCCGGTGCTGGTGTCGCTGGCCCGGGCCGGCACCCCGGTCGGGGTCCTCATGCGCCGCTGGGCGCAGTTCCGGCACGGGCTCGACCTCCCGCACTACGCCGTCTCGATCGTGCGCGGCCGGGGCATCGACGCCACCGCGCTGCGCTGGCTGGCCGCGCACCACGACCCGCGGGACGTCGTCTTCGTGGACGGCTGGACCGGCAAGGGCGCGATCACCCGGGAACTCGCCCGGGCCGTCGAGGAGTTCGAGCAGGCGGAGGGCATCGGCGGCTTCGACCCGGAGATCGCCGTCCTCGCCGACCCGGGCTCCTGTGTGCGCACCTACGGCACCCGGGAGGACTTCCTCATCCCCTCGGCCTGCCTCAACTCGACGGTCTCCGGCCTGATATCCCGTACGGTGCTGCGCGCCGACCTGGTCGGTCCGGACGACTTCCACGGCGCCAAGTTCTACCGCGAACTCGCCGGCTCCGACGTCTCCGTGGCCTTCCTCGACGCCGTCGCCGCCCGCTTCCCGGAGGTCGCCGACGTGGCCGGGACCGCCGCCAAGGAGCTGATGGCCGAGGACCGCACCCCGACCTGGGAGGGCTGGCGGGCCGTGGAGCGGATCAGCGAGGAGCACGGCATCCACGACGTGAACCTCGTCAAGCCCGGCGTCGGCGAGACCACCCGGGTGCTGCTGCGCCGGGTGCCCTGGAAGATCCTGGCCCGCAAGGGCGCGGGCGCCGACCTCGACCATGTGCGCCTGCTCGCGGACCAGAGGGGCGTACCCGTCGAGGAGGTCGGCGAGCTGCCGTACACCTGCGTCGGGCTGATCCACCCCAAGTACACCCGAGGGGCGACCGGCGCCGACGGCAGGGCGGTGAACGTCTGATGCCGGTGCTGGTGGCGAGCGACCTAGACCGTACGCTGATCTACTCCTCGGCGGCCCTCGCGCTGACCATGCCGGACGCCCGGGCGCCCCGGCTGCTGTGCGTGGAGGTGCACGAGGCGAAGCCGCTGTCGTACCTGACGGAGACGGCCGCGCAGTTGCTGACCGAGCTCGGGGACGCGGCCGTGTTCGTGCCGACGACGACCCGGACCCGCAAGCAGTACCAGCGGATCAGCCTGCCGGGACCGCCTCCCGCGTACGCGGTCTGTGCCAACGGCGGCCATCTGCTGGTCGACGGGGTCACCGACGCCGACTGGCACGCGCGCGTGCAGGCGCGCCTGGCCGCCGCGTGCGCGCCGCTGGCGGAGGTGCACGACCATCTGGCGCGGACGGCCGACCCGGCGTGGCTGCGCAAGCACCGGGTCGCCGAGGGGCTGTTCACCTACCTGGTGGTGGAGCGCGAGCTGCTGCCCGAGGAGTGGGTGAAGGAGCTGGCGGCCTGGGCGGAGGGCCGGGGCTGGGCCGTCTCGCTCCAGGGCCGCAAGCTCTACGCCGTGCCGCGGCCGCTCACCAAGAGCGCCGCGGTCCGCGAGGTGGCCCGCCGCACGGGCGCGGACCTGACCCTGGCCGCCGGTGACTCCCTGCTGGACGCCGACCTCCTGCTCGCCGCCGACCGGGGCTGGCGCCCCGGCCACGGCGAGCTGGCCGACACGGGCTGGACGGCACCGGGGATCACCGCGCTGCCGGAGCGGGGGGTCCTCGCGGGGGAGCGAATTCTCAGGGAATTCTTGCAATCCGCCCGGCAGGGTTAGGGGGTGTCGTTCGGATCAGGCCGGCCGTGAGGAACGGCGCCTGTCGGCTGACCCGAGCGGGGTCTGGTGCGTGCAGCTGCAAGGCGGAGGAGTGAGTCGACGCGGAGCGTCGGCGAGCGACGACAACGCCGCAGATGGGCGTGCCAGGCCCCGCGACGCCGGGATGATCCGAACGGCATCCCCTAACCGCAGCAGCCTCCGCCGCAGCACCCGCCTCCGCCGCCCCCACCGGCCGCGGGGGCCTGCGCGGCCGTACCCCCGACCGCCACGGCCGAGAGCAACTTCACCGTGTCGTCATGGCCGCCCGGGCACGACGCGGGTGCGGCCGACTCCGCCATCGGTCGGCTCAGTTCGAACGTGTCGCCGCAGGTCCGGCAGCGGTACTCATAGCGAGGCATGGGCCCAGGGTAGCCGCCGGGGCCCGGTTCGGGCTCTTGTGATCCGGGCGTGATCCATATCGAACGGGCTTCTTCACAGACACATGTGTGAGGGTTTCGAAAATACGCTGATAGCTTGTTTGCGCCGTTGCGAGAACGCTCAGCTCACCGCGCGAGCAAGAGCGAGTGCGGAGGGGAGACGCCGTCGTGACTGACGCGTCGCGGGGACAGGATCGTCCTCAAGGGGGGGACCATGGTGAGGAGTTGCCCGACAGCGAGGCGACCCTGCACATAAGGGTCGGTGCCGCCCGGGCGGACGAGACCATGCAGTTGCGGGTGCCCGCGCCGCCGGAGCCGCCCGAGCGGGCCGGGGGCGGCCGGGCCGAGCGCCGGCGCAGCGCCCGCCTCTCGGCGCGCCAGCGCGCCGAGGCGACCGCCCGGCGCCTCCTCGCGCTGCTCGCCCCCCTGGCGCCGTACGTCCGCCGGCTCGCGCCCTACGCGCGCCGGCTCAAGCCCGTCTACCCGCGCCCCGGCCGCACCGGCTGGCGCCGCTGGATGCCCTCGTGGCGGCAGTGGATCGGCGGTGTCCTCACGTCGTTCGGCCTGCTCTCCGCCTTCCTCGTCACGGCGTACGCGATGACGGACATTCCGAGCAACCTGAACTCGTACGCCACCCAGCAGGACAACGTCTTCTTCTGGTCCGACGGCACCCCCATGGCCCGCACGGGCTGGGTGCAGCGGCAGGCCATGCCGCTCAAGGACATCCCCCAGGACGTGCGCTGGGCGGTGCTGGCGGCGGAGAACGAGACGTTCTACACGGACCCCGGCATCTCCGTGCGGGGCATCACCCGCGGCCTGTGGCAGACGGTGGGCGAGGGGGACACCGCGGGCGGGTCCACCATCACCCAGCAGTACGTCAAAAACGTGTATCTCAACCAGAACCGGACGATCAGCCGCAAGTTCACCGAGGCGATGATCGCCCTCAAGCTCGACAACAAGATGAGCAAGGACCAGATCCTGGAGGGCTACCTCAACACCAGCTGGTTCGGCCGCGGCAGCTACGGCATCCAGCGCGCCGCCCAGGCGTACTACGGCAAGGACGTCAGCAAGCTCGACGTCTCCGAGGCGGCCATGCTCGCCGGACTGCTCAAGGGCGCCGGCCTGTACGACCCGACGCTCAGCGCGGCCAACCACCACCGGGCCGAGGAGCGCTGGAAGTGGATCCTGGACCGCATGGTCAAGATCCACAAGCTGACCCCGCAGCAGCGTGCCGCGTACAAGGCGTTCCCCGAGCCGCTGAAGACCAACCCGCTCTACAACACCGGTGCGCAGAGCGACTACCTGGTCGAACTGGCCTCGCAGTACGCGAAGAAGGCCGCCCATCTGACCGACCAGCAGTTCGACCTGGGCGGCTACCAGATCTACACGACCTTCGACCGCACACGGGAACAGGCGCTCACCGACGCCGTCACCAAGGCCCGCAAGCAGGCGAAGCAGAAGGATCCGGGCCCGGCGAAGGACGCCCACTACGGCGCCTCCTCCGTCGCCGCGGACGGACGGATCCTCGCGGTCTACGGCGGCCCGGACCACCGTACGCAGGGCTACAACGAGTCCAACGCGGCCACCGTCCCGGCCGGCACCGCCTTCCTGCCGTTCGTCTACGCCGCCGGGCTGGAGCACGGCGTCCACAAGACCCGCGGCGGGCCCGCCACCCCCGTCACCCCGGACAGCGTCTACGACGGCGACGACAACATCCCCGTCATGACCCCCGAGGGGCCGTACTGGGACCGCAGCGGCAAGAAGGTCGCCGCGCACAACGACGGCAACACGTCGTACGGGAAGATCACCCTGCGTCAGGCGCTCGCCCGGTCGGTGAACACCCCGTTCATGCAACTCGGCATGGACGCCGGCCTGGACAAGGTGCGGCAGACCGCCGAGGCCGCCGGGCTGCTGTCCGACAGCTTCGGCCCGCAGGTGCCCGCGCTGTCCCTCGGCACCTCCACGCCGAGCGCGATCCGGATGGCGAGCGGGTACGCCACGTTCGCCGCCGGCGGCACCCACACCGAGCCGTACTCGGTGCGCCGGATCACCCGCAACGGCGCGCCGCTCCCCCTGAACACGCCGCAACCGCAGCGCGCGGTCGCCACCGCGGTGGCCCAGGACGTCACCGACGCGCTCGCCGACTCCTTCCGCGCCGCCCACCCGTCCACGGCCGCCGCGCGGCCGCACCTGGCGGGGAAGGCCGGCACCGCCGCCAACGACACCGCAGCCTGGTACGCCGGCAGCGACGACTCCGTCTCCACGGCGGTGGTCGTCTACCGGATGAACCTGGCCGAGTCCCTGGAGCCGCTGCCACTCCAGGGGCTGGCCGGAACGTCCGCCGACAGCGTGCCGTACCGACTCTGGTCGGCAGCCATGGGACTGGGCTGACCCCCGGACCCGCACCCGCACCCGCCGCCCTCCTCGCAGATTGAGCCGCGCATGTCCCGCAAGAAGTCGCCGCGCCGCAGGCAAGCGCCCGCCCCGGCCCTCATACGCCGGCCGCAGGTCCTGACACTGGCCGCCTTTCTCGTCGTCGCCTCGCTGGTGGCCGGGTACCTGGCCCTGACCCGCGCGGACCGCACCGCACCGACGGCCGCCTCCGGGCCCCAGCCGAAGACCACCGCCAAGCCCAGCCCGACCCCCTCCTGGGACGGCAGGACCAAGATCCTCGGCGACGGCTCCACCTCCTACACCGGCCCGCAGAAGGGCACGCTCAAGCCGGTGCCGCTCAAACCCGGCGAGAAGCCGCCGCAGTTCGTGGTCTTCTCCTGGGACGGCGCGCTGGAGGGCGACGACCATCTCTTCTCGCACTACCGGGAGATGGCCAAGGAGTACAACGCCCACATGACCTTCTTCCTCACCGGCATCTACCTGCTGCCCAAGAGCGAGAAGTCGAAGTACCAGGGCCCGATGCACAGCCCCGGCGACGCCGCGATCGACTACGCCACCGACGAGCACATCCGCACCACACTGGAGCAGTTGGGCCTCGCCTACGAGCAGGGCAACGAGGTCGGCACGCACTTCAACGGCCACTTCTGCGGCGCCAAGGGCGGCGGCGACTGGAGCGTCGAGCAGTGGAAGAGCGAGATCGACCAGTTCTACTCGTTCGTGGAGAACTGGAAGACCAACACCGGCTTCAAGGACGTCCCCGCCCTGCCCTTCGACTTCAAGCAGGAGGTCGTCGGCGGCCGTGCGCCCTGCCTGGAGGGCCAGCCGAACCTGCTGAAGGCCCTGCAGAAGTACGGCTACGGCTGGCGCTACGACGCCAGCTCGCCGGGCGACTTCCAGATCTGGCCGACGAAGAAGAACGGCGTCTGGGACTTCCCGCTCGAAATGCTCCCGTACGCGGGCAAGGACTTCCAGGGCCTGTCGATGGACTTCAACTTCCTCTACAACCAGTCCAACGGCGAGGTGCACGGCGACCCGGCCAAGTACCCGCAGTGGGAACAGCAGACCGTCCAGTCCTACATGGACGGCTTCAACCGCGTGTACTACGGCAGCCGCGCACCGCTGTTCATCGGCAACCACTTCGAGAACTGGAACGGCGGCATCTACATGAAGGCCATCGACCAGGTCATCCCGAAGATCTGCACCAAGAAGGGCGTCAAGTGCGTGTCCTTCAAGGAACTGGCCGACTGGCTCGACGTCCAGAAGCCGCAGACCCTCGCGGCGCTGCGCGCCCTCGACCCGGCGCAGTCGCCGGACTGGTCGGCGGTCGTCCGGTGAACGTCCTCAAGTGACAAGCGAGTAACAGTAGTTCCGCTTGTGCAGCTGTCTTCACACCAGTCACACGATCCGTGCGAGGATGCGTACCGCTCGGTAGGCCTACCGGCATAGAGGGGAACATCATTGAGATCGAGAAAACTGAGCCGTAGCCGCCGCCGCGCCACCATAGTGGGCGCCGCGGCCGCCTCGCTGGTCGCAGGCGTGGCCCTGCTGCCCAACTGGACCGCGGGCGCCGCCGTCGTCGACGACCCGACGGTGAACGCGGCCACCAAGGCGACCTTCCAGAAGCTGGCCGACGCGGTCTTCACCGACCGCACCCAGGCCCTCGTGGACGGCGCCGGCAGCAAGGGCACGCGGCACACGGCGGGCTTCTCCGGGTCCGTGCGCATGTCCGGCGGGCAGAGCCACCAGGAGTCGTCCGCCGTGAAGACGCTGGCGGCCCGCAAGAACCTGCTGGCCAAGCTCGGCGAGAAGTACCGCGCCGGCAGCACGCAGGTCACGCTCGACGCGACCGAGGTGCACGGCCGCAGAGCCAAGGTCGCCGTCACCGAGACCACGACCCTGACCTACGAGAAGCCGTCGGCCAAGGGGCCGAAGACCACCGGCTTCCAGGCCCACCACGAGCTGACCTTCAAGGCGGACCGTCACGGCGACTGGCAGCTGACCGGCATCAAGGACACCGACAACGGCTACCTCGCCGTGAACCAGGTCGTCACGCCGTCGGTCGCCAAGGCGAAGACCACGCCCGCCGACGACGGCCCGCCGGACGCGCCCCGCGCCGCCACCAGCTGGCCCGCACCGGCCAACCCGAAGAAGCTCACCGGCGGCGCCTACGACTACCAGGCCATGGTGGCGTACGCGCAGAAGTACTGGCGCAACTACAACCCGGACTACCCGGACTTCAACGGCGAGGCCGACGGCGGTGACTGCACCAACTTCGTCAGCCAGACCCTGAAGGCGGGCGGCTGGAAGCACGTCCCGGGTGACGGCACGGACTTCCACAAGTGGTTCGGCAACTCCGAGATCCAGTCGGACTCCTTCGTCGGCGTCAACGAGTTCTCCTGGTTCGCCCTGTCCTCCAAGCGCGTCACGCCGCTGGCCGACGTCTACCAGGCGGACCTCGGCGACGTGATCCAGATGGACTTCAACCGGGACGGGTCCAAGGACCACTCGATGATCGTCACGTACCGCGACCGCTACGGCGTTCCGTACGTGACGTACCACTCGAACAACACCTACAACCGGTCGGTGGCGAGCCTCGTCGCGTCGTACCCGGGCGCGTACTTCTACGCCTACCGCACCTGATCGTCCTCACGCCGCTCGGGCTCGCCCTCCGAGGGATGGCGGGCCCGCCAGTACGGGTTGTCGTGCGGCAGGGTCGAGCCGACCCTGCCGTACATGCCGAAGGTCATCAGCAGCAGGCCCACGACGAAGCTGAAGAACACGTTCTGGATCTTGAACGCCAGGAAGTTCTGCGGTGTGTCCAGCAAGCCGAGGAACAGGAAGCCGGCCAGCAGGAACAGCACCCCGAACACCATGTTCAGCGTGGACGCCACGTTTCCGCCGATCACCATGCCGGCCAGCAGGACCGCCCCGACGACGATCGACAGCACGCTCAGGGTGTCGTTGGTGTTCAGCCCGACGACCTCGGCACCGCCGGTGCTGAAGAAGCCGATGTTGTGGAGCAGACCCAGAATGCCGAAGGCGACGAGGAACGCGCCGATCAGGCCCGCGCCGATCCGGTAGACCGTGTTCAGCCGATGGTCCACGGGCAGATGCTGATCGAACCGGATCCGCTGCCGCTGTGGTGGGTGCGCTGCGTGTGTGGCCATATCCGCCTCCCTCGGGCGTGTAGCGGAGGCCATCCGTCCACCCAATATCCGCCCACCTCACCGGGTGGGGCAACAGCAGCGCCCGGCGCTCAGTGCCCCCCGCGCTCCTCACGAATCCGCGCGACGACCTCCGCCGCGGCCCGCCGCACGGCATCCGTCTCGGTCAGGAAATGCCAGTAGTCGGGGTGGCGCCCCTCCAGCGAAGCCGCGGCCCGCTCCAGCCGCCCCACCGCCTCGTCCAACGGCGCCGCATGTCGCGGATCCGGCGTCGCCCGCCCGCTCATCGCCAGCCGCTGGGCGTCCCGGATCGCGAACCGCGTGCGCTCGATCTCGGCCTGCGGATCCTTCTGTACGGCGTTCAGCCTGGTCAGCCGGTCACCGGCGGCCGACACGGCCTCGTCGGTGGTGTTCAGCAACGCCCGGACCGTCGACAACAGCGACGTGGCGTCCGGCCAGCGCTGCGCCTCTCGGGCGGACTGCGCCTCACGGAGCTTCAGCTCGGCCTGCCGTACGTTCTGCGCGGCCTGCTCGGGCACGTGCTGCAGATCCTGCCAGCAGGCCGCCGCGAACCGCCGCCGCAGCTCGCTGAGGACCGGGTCCACCTGCCCGGCCCGCGTGGTCAGCGCCTGCGCGCGCGTGCGCAGCGAGACCAGCCGGTGGTCGATCTCGGCCGCCAGCTCCGGCAGCCGCTCGGCCTCGGCCCGGATCGCCCCGGCCTCCCGCTGCACCCGCTCGGCCCGCTCCAGCGTCTGCTGCACGCCGTGCTGCCCGGCGCCCTGGTTCAGCTTCGTCAGCTCCGGGGACAGCGCGGCGAGCCGGCCCGCGAGGTCGTCGGCCCGCAGCCCGCGCTCCCGTACGGCGTCCAGCGCGTTGCTCGCGCCCAGCAGGGCCTGCCGGGCCCGCTCCACGGCGGGCGCCACCCGGGCCAGCTGGGTCTCGGCCTTGCCCAGCAGCGGCCCGAGCGAGCCGCCGAACCGGTCCAGCTCCTGCTTGACGCGCAGCAGCTCGTCCTTGGCGGCGGTCAGCTCCGAGCGCGCGCGGGACGCGGCGGCGGCCTCCAGGTCGTCCCGGTCGAGATCATGGGCGTCGACGGCCTGGATGTACCGTTGGCTGACCTCGTCGATCCGGCCGCCGAGCGCCGCGAAGTCGCTCGCGGCGCGCCGGGCGGCCGGGGTGTCGTCCACCGCCGTGATGGTCTCGACGGAGATCCGCAGATCCCGCTGGGCGGTGTCCAGTTCGTAGAACGCGGCCGCCGCCGCGTCCTTCGCCGCCTGCGCCTCGGCCCGCTGGCTCTCCGCCCGGCCGCCGAACCAGCGCCGGGTGCCGCCGCCGGCGAACGCGGCGGGCAGCGCGAGCGCGGCCAGCACCGGCAGGCCGATCAGAGTGAGGGTGTCGCGCAGAGCCGTGGATCTGAGAGCCGTGGGCCCTCTCCTCGCCGTCACATCCCTCTCCCGTGCTGTGGTCCGCCCTGGGTGGAGTCATTCTCCCACCCGTGGAAGACGAACACACGGGCCGGTCAGTTGCCGTGGGGCGGGCCGTCAGTTCGCCGTACGGACCGTGATCCCGCCGTTGGAGGTGTCGGCCGTCACCGTGTGCGCGCTGCTGTCGGAGCGCGGCACGGACACCGTGACTCTGCCGTTGGCGGAGCCGGTCCGGACGCGGTAGTCCGCGCGGGGCACGGTGATCGTCACGGATCCGTTGCTGCTGTGGGCGTTCACGCTGTCGGGTATGGAGCTCAGGGCGAGGTGCACCGCGCCGTTGCTCGTGCCGGCCCGGACCTGCCGGGAGGAGGCCTCGGCGCTGACCGCGCCGTTGCCGGAGTGCAGTTCGAGCGGTCCGCTGGAGTCGGTGACGCGCACCGCGCCGTTGCTGCTGCGGATGCTGACCGGATCCGAGAAGCCCTGCGCGCGCACGCCTCCGTTGCTGTCGGTCACCGTCAGGGCGATCCCGCGCGGCACCTCGATGCGGTACTTGGCCGAGCAGTCCGCGATCAATCCGGTGCAGTGCAGGCGCAGCTTCAGCCGGTCGTCCTGGAAGGACCAGCTCACCCTGGGGCTGCCGCCGACGACGACCTTGCCCTGGAACCACCGGGTGACCTGGACCGTGCCCGCCTTGGCGCCCCGCGCGGAGACTATCTCCAGTGCCGCGTCGTCGGAGTCGACGGTGAGCGTGCGGCCGTGCAGCCCGAAGGACTTGTGGTCGGGGTGTTTGTCGTTCCCGGCGGAGGCGCCGCAGGCGCTCACCCCCGCGAGGAGCACCCCGGTGACCACGGCCATGACGGCGGCGCGGACGGCGACGGAACGGGCCATGCGATATCTCCCCCTGAACCGGCCCGCCGGGTGCGGCGGCCGGACTGTGTCGGTCTGTCATGACCGTAGAAGATCGCGGCCGGTCCGGGAATCAGGGAGCCTCCCGGACCTTTGCTGGGGACAACCCCCGTAAAACCCTGACCGAATCCCTGACCGGCCCCCTGCCCGACACCCTGATCGCCCGCCGGAACGGGTTTGCGGTACACGGGCCCCGGCAAGGTAGGCTGTCGACTCGACCTGGGCACTCGCCCGGGTGTTCGGGGTGCGTAGCTCAGGGGTAGAGCGCCTGCCTTACAAGCAGGATGTCGGCGGTTCGAAACCGTCCGCGCCCACCGACGAGGAGCCCCCGGCCGCACGGCCGGGGGCTCCTCTTCATCTACTCCTCTGTCCACTCGGGGGCGTGCTTCAGCCGGGTGCGTATCTCCACCCGGTCCGGCGCCGCGACGTCGGCCCAGAAGCGGTGCGTGCTGATGAACACCGCCAGCTCGTGCTCGCGCCGTCGCAGCTTCTCCACCGCGGCCTGCTCGTCCTCGGTCCAGCCCGGGGACGCGGGCCGCTCCACCTTGCGCCAGCCGGTGTCGTCACTGAACCCGTCCATCGGCGCCACCGACCAGGGCAACTTCTTGAGCAGGGCCGACAGCTCGGCCCTGACCTGATGCAGCTCCTCCTGACCGGCGAGGAGGTCACTGGGGAATTCGTAGGGCGTAGCCACACGGCAATGCTACGCCTGTTCGATTTTGAGGTGCGAGCTCGTTCGCGGGGTCAGAGGGAGGTTCAGCCGAACGGGTGGCGGAGGAGGGAGTGGGGGATGCGGGGCGAACGGACCGGCCCGCCGCCCCGCACCAGGTCAGTGGCCGTCGCCCCGCACCGGGTCAGTGGCCGGCGGCCCGCAACTCGTCCACCAGGCGGTACGTCACCGGTACCGGTACGTCGTGCCGGCCTGCCGCGCGCAGCAGTGCCCCGCCGACGGCGTCCAGCTCCAGTGGGCGGCCCGCCTCGGCGTCGCGCTGCATGGACGACTTGGCCGCGGGCGGGAAGGCGTCGTAGCGGGTGAGGGCGCGGGCCGGGTCGGCGGGGGCGCCGCAGGCGCGGCTGACCGCGGCCGTCTCGGCGACGAGGGACTCCAGCTCCTCGCGGTGCCGGGTGCGGACCTCGCCGAGCGGGAGGCCGTATCGCGTGGTGAGGAGGGCGAACGGCGCCAGGAACGCCATCTTGGCCCACAGTGCCGCCGTCTCGTCCTCGACCACGCGGGCGGCCGTACCGGCGTCGGCGAGCACGGCGGCGAGGGCGTCCAGCCGGGCGCGCGGCACGCCGTCCCCGGCGAGGTCGATCTCCGTGAACGGGCTGCCGTGCTCGATCACGCCGGGGGAGACGCGGGTGGACTCCACGCGGATCACCGCCGGGGCGACCCGGTCGGCGCGGTACCTGGCGCGCAGCGCGGCGGGGTGCTCGACGCCGTTCAGCAGCGGGACGACCAGGGCGTCGCCGAGCACGGCGGGCGGGACACGGGTCAGGGCGGCGTCGAGCGCGGTGTGCTTGACGGCGACCAGGCAGGCGTCCACCGGTTCGCGCAGCTCGGTGTCCGCCTCGACGGACGCGGTGAACACGCCGAACTGCGCGCTGCGGACGGCGATTCCGGTGCGGCGCAGGGTGCCGGCCGTGCCGTCCTGGGCCAGGCAGACGACGCGGTGGCCGGCGCGGGAGAGCAGGGCGGCGAGGAGCCCGCCCGTGCCGCCGGGGCCGAGGACGGCCACGGTGCTCCGCGGGCTCCTGCCGCTCCCGCTCGTGTCGATGGGCCCGCTGTGCTCGGTGGACTCGGCAGGCTCGGCGGGGCCCGCGGGGTCGGTGTGCTCGGTGGCCATACGGCTGTTCCTTTCGACGGTCGGCCCCGGGGATCGGTGGCCGCCTTCGCCGTGATCATCGCAGGGGCGGGCGGCGAGCGGGAGACTGAAGGCATGTGCCGAAGTATCAAGACGCTGCGCCCGCCCGTCCTGCCCGGCGAGGCCACGGACGAGGACATCCATGCCGCCGCGCTCCAGTACGTGCGCAAGGTCTCGGGCTTCCGTGCCCCCGCCGCCCACAACCGCGAGGTCTTCGAGCGGGCGGTGGCCGCGGTGGCCGAGGCGACGGCGGAACTGCTCGACGGGCTGGAGGTGAAGGGGCGGACGCACCCTAATGTTGAACTTGCAAGTACTGATTAGGTTCGCCTAACCTGTGACCCTCGCTCGGTACACCCCCCACGACCGGCCACGTCCCCGGCCGGCGCCGAAGAGGAGAACCCCCACATGTACGCACGCCTCAACTCCGCCCAGCCGTACGCCATCGCGCTCTTCCGCGTCGTCGTCGGCCTGCTCTTCGCCGTGCACGGCGCCGCCTCCCTCTTCGGCGTGCTCGGCGGCGCCGCGGGCACCAACGGCGGCACGATCCCGTCCGGCACCTGGCCGGGCTGGTACGCCGCGGTGATCCAACTGGCCGCCGGCGCCCTGGTGTTCGTCGGCCTCGGCACCCGTGGCGCCGCGCTGATCGCCTCGGGCTCGATGGCGTACGCCTACTTCGACGTGCACCAGCAGGCCGCGCTGTGGCCCATCCAGAACGGCGGCGAGCTGTCCGTCCTGTTCTGCTGGGCGTTCTTCCTGCTGGTCTTCACCGGCTCCGGCGCCTTCGGCCTCGACCGGCTCTTCGGCGGGGGCGCGGCCGCGACCGGCGAGCGGGCCCCGACGGCCGCCTGACGCGCGCCTGACGCGCCCCGCGCCCGGCGCGGGACGGCGCCCTTCCCCGTCACGAAGGGGGAGGGCGCCGCTCTGTGCTGTCAGGCCGTCAGGCCGTCACCGTCACCGGCGTCTTCGCCGACGACGTACGCCGGCCGTCGCTCACGACGCGTTGCCGAACGGCACGGTGAAGCAGGCCGCCCGGGCCCCCTTCGTGCCGGGCTCGCTGTGGATCACCACCGAGGCGGCCTGGCCCTTGCGGAAGGCCCAGTCGTGCCGCGCGGTCGCGTGGCCGATGCCGTTCGCGTCGGCCTTGAAGTCCAGCCAGGCCTCGTTCTTGTCGTTGACGTGGGCGGCGTCCGTGCCGGCCTTGTCCTGGTAGTGCTTGCCGGCGGCGTCGGGCTTGGCCCCGCAGGCCTTCTGGTGGATGTGGGCCCCGTACTGGTGGCCGGCCTTGAGGCCTGCCACCCGCAGCTCGACCGTCGTGGCGCCGCCTGGCCTGGTCTGCTGCCGGACGTTGATCAAGGCGCCCGCCGGGACGAGTTTCTGGTCGTACGTCACGGCCTTCGACGCGACGGTCGCGGTCGGCGGGCTGAACACGCCGGAGGCGTCCAGCGTGAAGCCGGGCGCGCTTGCGGTCCCGGTCGCGAACAGGGCTGCGGCGAGGGCGCCCGTGTATACGGCTGCCACCATGAGTGCACCTTTTCCTGCGCTAATGCGCCGTTTCGTTACTTCATATGCCTTCTGTCCGAAGACAGGCCTCTCTACGTTGCTACGGGACATGGGACCGCTCCGCCGCACGGGGGGCGCCGGAAGAGTGAACCGACGCCCGGAATCGCCCCATCGGCCCCCCTGGCCCCGGCTGTCACACCTCCCGCGTACGCTGTATGGCTGTCAACGGGGGAGCAACGGGAGTCGTGGTGTTCGAGAGTGTGGGGTCACTGGCCGATGGGCCGTGGATCTACGCGGTGGTGGCCCTGTCCGTGCTGCTCGACGTGTTCGTACCGGTGCTGCCGAGCGGTGTGCTCGTCATCGCGTCGGGCACGGCCGCGGCGGCGGGCTCCGGCGCGGCCACCGGCCAGGTCCCGCACGGCGTGCCGGACCTGCTCGTCCTGATCGTCTGCGCGGCGACCGCCTCGGTCCTCGGCGATCTCGTGGCCTACCGCCTGGCCTGGCGGGGCGGGGAGCGGCTGGACCGGGCCATAGCGCGCTCCCGGCGGCTGACCACCGCGCAGGAACGTCTCGGTGACGCGCTGGCCCGGGGCGGCGGCGCGCTCGTCGTGCTGGCCCGCTTCGCCCCCGCCGGCCGCTCGGTCGTCTCCTTCTGCGCCGGCGCCGCCCATCGCCGCGCCCGCGACTTCGTCCCGTGGTCCGCGCTGGCGGGTCTGTCCTGGGCGGCGTACAGCGTCGCCCTCGGCTACTACGGTGCCCAGTGGCTCGGCGCGACCTGGCTCGCCACGGGCGTCTCCCTGGCGGCCCTGTTCGGCGCGGGCGCGGCCGCGGGCTTCCTGGTGCGCCGCCGCCCGGCCTCCTGACCGGCGGCGCGGAGACGGCGGGCCGGACCGGCCCGCCGTTACTCACGAGGCGGCGTTGCCGCGAGGTGAGCGTTCGGTGAGAAACCAATGACGCGTTCATGGCACAGCAAGCCTCGGCTGGTTCACGGCCGAACTTTCACATCCCGTACGATGGGTCGCGCAGAAGGGGAGTAGCTCTTCGCCGGACCGTCGACATACTGCTCAGCGAGCCTGAGCCGGCGCCCGGAGGCGGACCACCGAGTCTCATCGGGATCCGTCGGCGAGACCTTCGGCAAGCAGTGCACGTCCGCGCCCACCGGCGCGGGCGCCGAGTGTGCTGCCATGCCGAGGTGTCATCGCGTGACGTACCACACTCTCGGCGGGGCGGCCCGACCGATTGAGGAACCTTGATCAGCATCACCGTGACGGCGCTCGTCTTCGGCGTCATCTTCCTCGCCGAACTGCCGGACAAGACCGCGCTCGCCGGTCTGGTCCTCGGCACCCGCTACCGGGCGAGCTACGTCTTCGCGGGCGTCGCCGCCGCCTTCCTGCTGCATGTCGTGCTGGCCGTCGCGGCCGGCAGCGTGCTGACCCTGCTGCCGCAGCAGATCGTGCACGCGATCACCGGAGTCCTCTTCCTCGGGGGCGCGGCGATGCTGCTGCTGCAGAAGCCGGAGGACGAGGAGGAGATCAAGAAGCCCGCCGACCAGTCCTTCTGGAAGGTCGCGGGCACGGGCTTCACGCTCATCCTCGTCGCCGAGTTCGGCGACCTGACCCAGATCATGACCGCCAATCTCGCCGCCCGCTACAACGACCCGATCTCCGTCGGTCTCGGCGCGACGCTCGGCCTGTGGGCCGTCGCCGGACTCGGCATCGTCGGCGGAAAGGCCCTGATGAGGAAGGTGCCGCTGCGGCTGATCACGCAGATCGCGGCGCTGCTGATGCTGGGGCTGGGCGTGTGGAGCCTGTACGAGGGCATCGCCGGCTGAGCTGAACGGCGGGTGAACCCTCGACGGAGCCGCTGGCGGGATCGGGAGCTGTTTTGTACCGTGGAGGAACAAAGTAGCTCCCGCCCGTTTTCCCTGACCGGCGGGCGGGGCTCCTTTGTCCCCTGCGGTCCCTCCCCGCGGGGATCCTCTCGTTCCTGGAGCTGCCGATGACGGCCACCGCCACGCCCACCGTCCTCACCGCCCGCGCCCTCCTGCTCGACATGGACGGCACCCTCGTCAACTCGGACGCCGTGGTCGAGCGCATCTGGCGGCGCTGGGCCGAGCGGCACGGGCTGGCCGGCGACGAGGTGATGAAGGTCGTCCACGGCCGCCAGGGGCACGCCTCCATGGCCGTCCTGCTGCCCGAGCGGTCCGTCGAGCAGAACCTCGCCGACAACGCCCGCATGCTCGCCGAGGAGACCGCCGACACGGACGGCGTGGTGGAGATCCCCGGCGCGAGCGCCTTCCTGGCCGCCCTGCGCGGTCTCCCGCACGCCCTGGTGACCTCCGCGGACGTCGCGCTGTCCACCGCGCGCATGAACGCCGCCGGGCTGCCGCTGCCGCAGGTCCGGATCACCGCCGAGTCGGTGGGCGCGAGCAAGCCCGACCCCGAGGGCTTCCTGAAGGGCGCCGCCGAGCTGGGCGTGGCCCCGGCCGACTGCGTGGTCTTCGAGGACTCCGGGGCCGGGATCGCGGCCGGGCGGGCCGCGGGGATGACCGTGGTGGGCATCGGCCCCCGGGCCGGCCTGCACGAGCCCGACGTGGCCGTGGCCGACCTCACGCGCGTACGGGTCGAGGCGGGCGCCGACGGGACCGTCCGGCTGCACATCGGCTGACGCGGGCGGACCGGAGCCGCCGAGCGCTCCGCCGGGAGTGCCGGACGGTGCACGTCGGTCGTCTGCGGCGCCGGTGTGGCCGGTCGCGCCCCCGCGGCGGAGCCGCATATCGATGGAGCCCCGCGCCCCTTCCGGGCGAACGCGGGGCCCGCCCTCACTGCTGCGAGGGCTGTGACGTCTCCGACTCCAGACGCTGCCGGGTCGCAGGGCCGTACTCCCCGTAGGGGTCACCGGTGATGCCCCGGGCCTGCTGGTAGGTGCGCACCGCGTCCTCCACGGGGCGGGTGAAGACGCCGTCGACCTGGTCGGCGTACAGGTTCAACTGGCGCAGCCGCTCCTGGAGTTCGGTCACCTGCGGGCCCTGGTCGCCGCGGCGCAGCACCGGCGCGGCCGCGGGTGTGGTCCGCGCGCTCGCGGAAGCCGTCGCGGTGGGGGAGGGCGAGCGGGACGCCGTGGGGGACGGTGCCGCGGAGGTCGGCGACGCGGACGGCGTGGCCGGCCGGGCCGGGGTCGGCGGGGCCGAGGACGGACGCGCCAGCGAGCGGGACACGGGCGGGGAATCCGCCGCCGGCGAGGAAGACGACACCGGCGCGCTCACGTCCGGAACGCTCGCCCGGACCTCCTGGGCGGCGGAACGGTCCCGGGACGACGGGGTGTCGTACGAGAACAGCCCGCTCGCCAGGCCGGCCGCCGCCACGACCGCCACGCCCGCGCCGGCGGCCGACAGCAGGACGGCGCGCCGGGGACGCCGGCGCGGCGCCTCGCCCGGCACGGTCTCCGCCGTGGCCGCGCCGTCCGCCCCGCTCCCCTCGAACATCCGCAGGTCCGTCGTGCTCGGCCCCGGTATGGGGCGCAGGGGCAGCGTGGCCTCGACGGGCGGCACCGCGCCGGTCTGCGCGGGCTCGTCCACCTCGACGTACGGGCGGATCCGTAACGGGTCGAAGTCCTCCGCCGCTGCCGCCTCGGCCGTCCGCGTCTCCCGCAGGGCCTCGGCCGCCCGCTCGGTGCAGTCGCACGACGGACTCCGGTCCAGGCCCCTCGGCGCCCCGCACCGCGGGCACGTACGGCCCTCGGGACTCCCGGGACTCTCCGGACCCCCCGGCCTCGCGGAATCACTCATGTGTTCGTCCTCCCCTTGCGGACTTCCGAGACTATGCGGACCTTGTCCGCATCCGCCGTCAAAAACGCGGGACTCGACAGGCCATAACCGGTCACACCGACGACGATGGAGAAGGTGCATTCCGAGCCTCCCGGGAGGTCTCCATGACCCTCGACACGCACGGCACGACGAAGGACGTGAAGGACGGCGAACACGTCCCCGGCAATGTGTTCGTCCCCATCGGCGCCCTGCTGCTCGGACTGCTGCTCGCCGCGCTCGACCAGACCATCGTCTCGACCGCGCTGCCGACGATCGTGAGCGATCTCGGCGGCCTGGAGCATCTGTCCTGGGTGGTCACCGCCTATCTGCTGGCCTCGACCGCCGCGACCCCGCTGTGGGGCAAGCTCGGCGACCAGTACGGCCGGAAACGGTTGTTCCAGACGGCAATCGTGATCTTTCTCATCGGCTCGGCGCTTTGCGGCATGGCGCAGAACATGGGCGAGCTGATCGGGTTCCGCGCACTCCAGGGCCTCGGCGGCGGCGGGCTGATGGTGCTGTCGATGGCGATCGTCGGCGACCTCGTACCGCCACGCGAACGCGGCCGCTACCAGGGGCTGTTCGGGGCCGTCTTCGGCGCGACCAGCGTGCTCGGGCCGCTGCTCGGCGGGCTGCTCACGGAGCATCTGAGCTGGCGCTGGGTGTTCTACGTCAACCTCCCCGTGGGCGTCGTCGCGCTGGCCGCGATCGCCACCGCGCTGCGCCTGCCGCGCCGCAGCGAGCGCCACGTCATCGACTACCTCGGCACCTTCCTGATCGCCGCCGTCGCCACCTGCCTGGTCCTCGTCGCCTCGCTCGGCGGTACGACCTGGCCCTGGGCCTCGGCGCAGATCATCGGGCTCGCCGTGCTGGGCGTGCTGCTGGCCGTGGCCTTCGTGGCCGTCGAGCGGCGGGCCGCCGAACCGGTGCTGCCGCTGAAGCTGTTCGGCATCCGCACCTTCACGCTCGCCGCCGTGATCAGCTTCATCGTCGGCTTCGCCATGTTCGGCGCGATGACCTATCTGCCGACCTTCCTCCAGGTCGTGCACGGCGTCTCGCCGACCGTGTCCGGGGTGTACATGCTGCCCATGGTGTTCGGCCTGCTGCTGTCCTCGACCGTGTCCGGACAGATCGTCAGCCGCACCGGGCGCTGGAAGGTGTTCCCGGTCACCGGCACCGCCGTCACCGCCATCGGCCTGCTCCTGCTGCACCGCCTCACCGAGCACAGCCCGACCGCCGTGATGAGCGTCTACTTCTTCGTCTTCGGTCTCGGCCTCGGCCTGGTCATGCAGGTGCTGATCCTCATCGTGCAGAACGCGGTCTCGTACGAGGACCTGGGCGTGGCCACCTCCGGCGCGACCTTCTTCCGCTCCATCGGCGCCTCCTTCGGCGTGGCCATCTTCGGCACGATCTTCGCGAGCCGCCTCGGCGACAAGCTCACCGCCGCCTTCCGGGGAGTCCCCCTGCCGCCCGGCGCCAGTGCGAACGCCGTGAAGTCCGACCCGCGGGGCATCGCCGCGCTGCCGCCGACGCTGCGCCCGGCCGCGCTGCACGCGTACGCCTCCGCCATCACGGACGTCTTCCTCTACGCCGCGCCGGTCGCCCTGCTCGGCTTCCTGCTGGCGTGGTTCCTGAAGGAGGACCCGCTGCGCGGCTCGGTCACCGCACCGGACGTCTCCGAGACCCTCGCGCCCAATCCGGTCGAGCGTTCCTCCTACGACGAGTGCTGCCGCGCGCTGTCCGTGCTCGGCACCCGCGAGGGCCGCCGGGAGATCTACGAGAAGATCACCGCACGGGCCGGCTACGACCTGCTGCCCGCCGCCGGCTGGCTGCTGCTGCGCATCCGCAGGTACGGCTCGGTCGAACCCTGCGTGCTCGCCGAGCACGGCCCCGTCCCGCTGGAGGTCCTCCTCGCCGCCGCCCGCCAGGTCGAGGAACGGCGCCTTGCGCAACGCGAGGGCCTGGACCTGTACCTGACCGACACAGGCCGCGAGGTCGCCGACCGGCTGGCCGCGGCCCGCGAGGAGTCGCTGGCCGAACTCCTCGGCGACTGGTGGCAGCCGGACCGCTCGACCGACCTGACGGAGCTGGTGAAGGAACTCACCGGCGAACTGTGCGGCTCGGCGCGCGAACAGCCACGCGAACGACCGCACGGCCGGCCGGTGACCGGGCTCAGCTGACGGTCAGTTCCTTGCGGAACCAGTGCTCGGCGTACGCGGCGTCGTTGTGCGGCTCGGTCTCCGCGTAGCCGAGGCGGGCGTACAGGGCGCGGGCCTCGACCAGATCGCCGCGGGTGTCGAGCACGATCCGCCGGGCCCCGAGGGCGCGGGCGGCCTCCTCGGCGGCGGCCACGAGCAGCGGGGCGCCGCCCTTGCCGCGCAGGTGATCGTGCACGAACACCCGGGTGAGTTCGGCGGTGTCCGGGCCGAGCAGCCGTACCCCCGCCGAGCCGCCCGCCTCACCCGCGTACCAGCCCACCAGCAACTGCCCGGCGGGCGGCGCGAGTTCGGCCCCGTTCTCGGCCGCGATCTCCCGCTCCAGCTCGCCGGGGTCGGTGCGGTGCCCCTCGTGCAGCACGTACCAGCGGTCGCTGACCTCGGTGTAGTACGCCCGCCACAGGACGGCGGCGATGGGGGAGTCGTACGGTTCCGGGGCGATGGTCCACGTCATGCCGGAGTATCACCCCCGGCCCGTCGCCGGTGCCACTCCCTTACGACCTCCTCGACGTCGTACGGCTTCCTGCCCAGCGGGGGGCCGGGCGGGGGCTTGAACATCATGTCCTTGATCTTGACGTTGACGTCCTCGACGATCTTCCGGGCGATCCGCTCCGAGGGGGCCGCGTAGGCCGCGTCGAGGGCGTCCTCGGCCTCCTTGCGGAGGGCGAGCGCGGGCGGCAGGACGGACAGGCCCTCGCGCGTCATCTTCCGTTTGATCCACCACAGTTCGTCATAGGTGGAGTCGACCTCGCTCGGCAGCGGCTCGCCCGCTCCCGGCAGTCGCTCGAATTCACCGCGCCCCTGCGCGTCACGGATCTGCTTGTCGACAAACGAGTCGAACGACACACCCGGTGGCTTTCGCTCGGTCATGACTCCATTGTGCCGGACGCGGCCCGGCGGGGCGTTCTATCATGCGGCGGCGGCAGGCCGATCCGGCCTCGTCGCGAGGACGTGCACGGACGGTGCACGGACGTGCACGGACATCACAGGGGGAACGCACGTGCTCGAACTCACCATGGCCACCGTCTCCGAGGCCGACTCCGGCGCCACGGCCGGTATGACGATGGCCGACGCGCCGAGCGAGCCGGGCGCCGCGCTCCGGGTCGGCAGGGACGCGGCGGTGTGCAAGCTGGTCACGCCCGACGACTGGCTGTTCGTCTCCCGCGTCCACCTGGAATTCGTGTGCGCCCCCGACGGCGGCTGGCAACTGACCTGGCTGCGCGGCTCACAGGCCGAGCCGTCCGCCGAAGTGCGCCTGGTCTCGGGGGAGTTCAGCCAGCCCCTCGGCTACGGCGCGACCGTACGGCTGCCGCACGGCGGGTCCGGCGAGATCGTCGTCCAGGACCGCACCGCGCCGCGCAGCGTCAACGTCGGCTTCTACCACGAGGCGTAGCGCCACCCACGCACCCGGTGCGGCTCAGGCGAGCACCCGGGCCAGCGCGAACCCGTCGTAGCCCTTGGTGCCGACCGTCTGGAGCGCCGTACCGCTCAGCCTCGGGTGGGTGGCGATCAGGTCGATCGCGGCGCGGGTGCCGATCACGTCCGGATCGGTGCTGTCCGGGTCGGCGACCCGGCCGCCGCGCACCACGTTGTCGATCACGATCACGCTGCCCGCACGGGTGAGCCGCAGCGCCCACTCCACGTAGTGCGCGTTGTTGGCCTTGTCGGCGTCGATGAAGACCAGGTCGAACGGGGGCGGGTTCTCGTCGGCCAGCTTGGGCAGCGACTCCAGGGCCGGGCCGACCCGCACCTCCGCGATCCGGTCCAGGCCCGCCCGGGCGATGTTCCGCACGGCGACCTCGGCGTGCCGGGCGCTGTACTCCAGGGAGACCAGCCGGCCGTCCTCGGGCAGCGCCCGGGCCAGCCAGATCGTGCTGTACCCGCCGAGCGTGCCGATCTCCAGCACGGTGCGCGCGCCCTGCAACTGCGCGAGGAGCTGGAGGAACTTGGCCTGTGCGGCCGTGACGGCGATGTCCGGCAGCCCGGCCGCCTCGTTCTCCCGCAAGGCCGCCTGAAGCGCCTCGTCGTCGGGCGCCAGGTGGCTGATGAAGTAGTCGTCGACGTCGTCCCAGAGCTGCGAGCCGGTCATGCTCCTGCTGCCTTTCCCGAGTGCCTGCGCTTCCCCTGCGCGGTCATCGTCTCAGCCGAGGGGCACCGACGGGGAGATCGGCGGCGGGGCCCGGACCGGTGGCGGCGCGGCCCACGCCGGGAACCTGGCGACGGCGAGGACCGCCTACCGCGCCTCCCGGCCCTCCACCGCCGGCGCCGACCCCGGAAGCGGGCGTCCCGCCGACTCCGCCATCCGCCACACCGCGAACCCGCCCACGACGGCCGCGGCCATCATGTAGTACGCGGGCATCATCATGTTCCCCGTCGCCCCGATCAGCGCGGTCACCACCAGCGGAGTCGTGCCGCCGAACAGGGACACCGACACGTTGAAGCCGATGGACAGGGAGCCGTAGCGCACCCGGGTCGGGAAGAGCGCGGGCAGCGCGGCCGGCATGGCCGCCGTGAAGCAGACCAGAAGCAGGCCCAGCGCGCCCATGCCCAGCGCGACGGCGAGCAGGCTGCCCTGGCGGATCAGCAGCAGGGCGGGGACGGACAGGAGGAGGAAGCCCGCGCAACCGGCCGCGATCACCGGGCGGCGGCCCACCCGGTCGCTCAGCGCGCCCGCGAACGGCTGGACGATCATCATCAGGGCCATCACGCCCAGCACGACCAGCAGCCCGTGCGTCTCGTCGTACTTCAGCTCGCTCGTCAGATAGCTCGGCATGTACGACAGCAGCATGTAGTCGGTGACGTTGAAGACCAGCACCAGCCCCATGCACACGAGCAGGGCCTTCCACTGGCCCGCGACCATCTCGCGCAGCGGCACCTTGGGGCGCCGCGCCTCCGCCTTCTCGACCTGTGCCGCGAACGCCGGGGTCTCCTCCAGCCGCATCCGCAGGTACAGGCCGATGACACCCATCGGACCCGCGATCAGGAACGGGATCCGCCAGCCCCAGGACAGCAGGTCGGCGGGCGACAGCAGGGCCGTCATCAGCGTCACCAGGCCCGCGCCGCAGATGTAGCCCGCCAGCGTGCCGAACTCCAGCCAGCTGCCGAAGAAGCCGCGCTTCCTGTCGGGCGCGTACTCGGCGATGAAGGTCGACGCGCCCGCGTACTCGCCGCCCGTCGAGAAGCCCTGCACCAGACGGGCGGCCAGCAACAGCAGCGGCGCACCCACGCCGATCGACGCGTACGACGGGACCAGGCCGATGGCGAACGTGCCCGCCGCCATCATGATCATCGTGACGGCGAGGACCTTCTGGCGGCCCACCCGGTCGCCCAGCGGACCGAAGACCATGCCGCCCAGCGGCCGGACCAGGAACGCCGCGGCGAAGGCGCCGAACGTCGACAGCAACTGCGCGGTCGGGCTGCCGGAGGGGAAGAAGACCTTGCCCAGGGTGACCGCGATGTAGCTGTAGACACCGAAGTCGAACCACTCCATGGCGTTGCCGAGCGCCGCCGCCTTCACGGCGCGCCTGACGAGCGCGGGGTCGACGACGGTGACGTCGGTGGGGGCCTGCGCGGCCCGCGGGGTCTTCGGGTGCGGGGTGACGGCTGTGGCGACGGCCAAAACGGGGCTCGCCTACCTTTCGACGGGGACAGGGGCAAAAAGTGACCATAGGTGGCTTTCAGGTCCTTACGTGGTGCAAGCGGACGGCTGCACAGCGCAGCCAAAGGGGGTGTGTACAGGCAGGTCCGCACGCTGCGGCCGCGCTCCCCGGCGCCCCCGCTGTGACCCTTCTCGCGCCCCGGCCCCGCAACCGCACAGGGTGCGCACTATCGTCATCCGGACAAAAGGCGGACGAAAACCGGGCGGACGTCAGGTGAAGTGGGGGTTGCCCGCGTCTCTGTCCAGAGCCGGTGGGAATCTCATAGGGTTTTGAGAAGGACGGGGCGGGAGGCCGACGGGGCGTGGCGAACGTGGAGCACAGCGGGCGGCCGACGGATGCCTTCGGGCAGGACTCCCCGGGAGCACGACTGCATGCGGCCAGGCTGGGACTGTGGGCGGTCGCGGCGATCCTCGCCGTACGGCAGATGGCCGCCGTCCTCAGCACCCCGAGCGGCGAGCGGCTGACCGACCTGGAGACCTGGGTCGGCCCGCACGGCGTCCTGCACGTGGACGGCTCGATCTACGACTCCTCCCGCTTCACCGGCACCCCCTTCGGCGGGCTGGTCCTCAAGCCGCTGACCCGCTCCGCCGAGGCCGCGCTCGGCTGGGGCTGGACCTTCGGCACGCTGCTGCTCGTCGTCGCCCTCGGCCTGGCCGCCGCCCGCGCGCTGCCCCAGCCGGTCAGCCGCCGCACCTCGCTGCTGGCCGCGCCGGTCGCGATCAGCCTGCTCATGCTGTCGCTGCCGGTCCGCAACGCGCTGTGGCTCGGCCAGACCAGCGTCCTGCCGGTGCTGCTCGTCCTGCTCGGTCTGTTCGCGGTCCGCGGGGAGCGGGCCAGCGGCCTGTGCATAGGCCTCGCCGCCGCGTTCCAGCCGACCCTGCTGCTGTTCGCCCCGCTGGTGTGGTTCACCGGCCGCCGCCGGGCCGCGCTCAGCACGGCCGGCACCTTCGCCGCCCTGACCGCGCTCGCCTGGGCCGCGCTGCCGCACGACTCGTACGCGTACTGGGTGCACCACATGGCCGGGGCGGGCCTCGGCGGCAAGGCCGACGCCCTCGGCAACCAGTCACTGCACGGCGCGCTGCTGCGGCTCGGCGTGTCCGGGTGGCCGGAGATCACCGTCTTCCTGCTGCTGGCCTCCGCCGTCGCGGCCCTCGCCATGCGCCGCGCGGTGCACTACGCGGCCGACGGGCAACTGCTGCTCGCGGTCGCCGTCACCGGCTGTGCCGTCGTCGCCGTCTCGCCCACCGCCTGGCAGTACCAACTGCTGTGGGTGCTGCTCGCGGTCGTCGGCCGGGTCGGCAGGAAGGCCTCCGACCGCTACGTCTGGCCGGTGGCCGTCGTCCTCGTCACGACGCTCCCGGCGAAGATGATGCTGCCGAACACGCCGGCGCTGTACCCGCTGCGCGACAACCTGGTGCTGCTCGCGGCCCTGGCCGCCGCGACGACGGTCCCCTTCCTCTCTCGAACCTCCCCCTACTACCAGACCCCGATCCGCACGGAGTACGCCCCACCGGTCCCGGCTCGCTTTCGACGCGTCCCCCTCCTCCCCTTCCTGCGCCGCGTCCTGACCCGCCCGAACCTGCTGCTGGAACTGCTCCTCATCCGGGTCGTCTACGCCGCCTACTCACAGGTCCGCCTCGCCGCGACCGGCGGCACCGTCTCCGGCGGCCGGGCGCGCGCCGAGCACCACGGGCACATCGTGCTCGACATCGAGCGGTTCCTGCACATCGACATCGAGCACGGGGTCAACCACACCGTGGCGAAGATCGAGTGGCTGCGGGACTTCTTCAGCTTCTACTACGAGTCCTTCCACTTCGTGTTCCCGCTGACGGTCCTCGCCGTCCTCTACTGGCGCCGCCCGGTCGACTACCGCTGGGCCCGCGCCTCCCTCGGCTTCGCCACCTTCCTTGCCCTGATCGGCTTCTGGTTCTTCCCGCTGGCTCCGCCGCGCCTGATGCCGCACCTCGGCATCATCGACACCGTCCACGGCGCGCAGGACTTCTCCAAGCCGGACTACGGCGCGCTGACCGCGCTCACCAACCAGTACGCGGCGATGCCCTCGCTGCACTTCGGCTGGGCCCTGTGGTGCGGCGTGGTCATCGCGGTCATCGCCCCGAAGCGCTGGATGAAGGCCCTCGGCCTGCTGCACCCCCTCCTCACCGTCTCGGCCATCATCGCGACCGGCAACCACTGGGTGCTCGACGCGATCGGCGGCGCGGTGGTGGTCGCCGCCGGCTTCGGGCTGTCGTACGTGCTTCAGGGGCCGAGGTCGAAGAGGGTCACGGGGATGACAGGCGCCCAGGAGGAGGCAGAGAAGGTGAGCGTCGGCAGCACGTGACCGTGGGGCTCCACGGTCACTCCTCGACTCCGCACTCGAACCACACCGTCTTACGGCCCAGCACCCACGGGGTCACGCCCCACTTGCCGACCACGGCATCCAGCAGTGCGAGTCCCCGGCCGCCCTCTGCATCAAGGTCCAACTGGCGGGGCGGTTGGGGCAGTTGGGAGAACCCGTCGGCCACCTCGACCCGGACGCCGGCGGTCTGCCGTACGAGCAGGACGGTGCAGCGCCGGTCGGGAACGTGCCGCACGACATTGGTGACCAGCTCACTCAGGCCCAGCTCCACGGCGAACGTCAGCTCCGCCAGCTCCCATTCGTGGAGCAGCGAGCGGGCGATACGGCGGATGTGGCGTACCGAGTGCTCGCCGACGGTGAGGTGCATGCGGTACTGGGGAGTGCGGGGAATGTTGAGGTTCACAGGGCGAGGCTGACCTGGGATCACTACGCTGGGCAACTGGACGAACACAACAGGTCCGGGAGGGGACTTGGCATGGTGAACATCAACACCCTCGACCCCAGCGCCTCACCGCTCGACTACTACGGCTTCGAGCTGCGCCGGTACCGGGAGGCGGCAGGACTGACGCAGAGGCAGTTCGGGGACATCATCAACTACACGGGGTCGATGGTCGGCCAGGTGGAGACGGCCCGGAAGCTGCCGACGCTGGACTTCAGCCAGCGGGCGGACGCGGCGCTGGGAACGGGCGGGTTGCTGACGCGGCTCCACCCGCTGGTGATGCGCAGCCAACTTCCGGCGTGGTTCCAGCAGGTGGCGGAGTTGGAGGTGCGGGCGACGGAGATCTGCACGTTCCAGACCCATGTGATCCACGGTCTGCTTCAGTCCCCGTCCTATGTGCGCGCGGTGCTCGGAGTGCTGGATCAGGACAAACTCGGGGATCGCGCGGCCGTTCGGCTCGCTCGCCAGGGCATCTTCGAGAAGGAGGAGCCGCCGGTCTTCTGGATGGTCCTCAGCGAGGCCGCGCTGCACCAGGAGATCGGCGGCCACGAGGTCATGCGCGAGCAACTGGCTCATCTGTTGACCTTCGAGGGCGATCCGCGGGTCAACGTGCAGATCCTGCCGTACTCGGTAGGGGAGCATCCAGGGCTGCAAGGCTCGTTCAACGTCTACCGCTTCGTCGGTGACCCGAGCATCGTCTACACCGAGGGGTACGGCAGCGGGCATACGACCGCCAACCCGGACACCGTCAAGGACTGCTCGCTCCGTTACGATCATCTACGAGCCGCCGCGCTCTCTATCAAGGACTCGGCGGCGCTGATCCGACGGGTGATGGAGGACCGCTATGGAGAGCAACTGGCGTAAGTCCAGCTACAGCGGAGACCAGGGCGGTGATTGCGTCGAGATCGCAGAAGCTCCCACCACCATCGCCATCCGCGACTCCAAGTCCCCGGCGGGACCGATCCTCACCCTCGACCCCGCCGCCTTCACCACCTTCGTCACCTGGACGTCGGCTACAGCCGCTGAATGATCGTCCCCGTCGCCAGCCCCCCGCCCGCGCACATCGTGATCAGCGCGAACTCCTTGTCCGTGCGCTCCAGTTCGTGCAGGGCGGTGGTGATGAGGCGGGCCCCCGTCGCCCCGACCGGATGCCCCAGGGCGATCCCACCGCCATTCACGTTGACCTTGTCCAGGTCCTGCTCGAAGACCTGGGCCCAGCTCAACACCACTGATGCGAAAGCCTCGTTGATCTCCACGAGGTCGATGTCCTTCAACGACATCCCCGCCTTGCCCAGCACCGCGCGCGTCGCGTCGATCGGGCCGTCGAGGTGGAAGTGCGGGTCGGCGCCGACCAGCGCCTGAGCGACGATCCGTGCCCTCGGCCTCAGCTTCAGGGCGCGGGCCATCCGTTTCGACGCCCACATGATGGCCGCCGCCCCGTCCGAGATCTGCGACGAGTTGCCCGCCGTGTGGACCGCCGTCGGCATCACCGGCTTCAGCCTCGCCAGTGCCTCCATCGAGGTGTCCCGCAGGCCCTCGTCCTTGTCGACCAGGCGCCACATGCCCTGGCCGGCGTACTGCTCCTCCTCGGTCGTCGGCACCTGCACGGCGAACGTCTCGCGCTTGAAGCGTTCCTCCGCCCACGCCAGAGCCGCCCGCTCCTGGGACCGCAGCCCCAGTGCGTCGACGTCCTCCCGCGTCAACCCCCGGTGGCGGGCGATGCGTTCGGCGGCCTCGAACTGGTTCGGCAGGTCGACGTTCCACTCGTCCGGGAACGGCTTCCCCGGGCCGTGCTTCGACCCCGACCCGAGCGGGACCCGGCTCATCGCCTCCACGCCGCAGCTGATCCCCACGTCGATCACGCCGCCGGCGACCATGTTGGCCACCATGTGCGAGGCCTGCTGCGAGGAGCCGCACTGGCAGTCGACGGTCGTCGCGGCCGTCTCGTAGGGCAGGCCCATGGTCAGCCAGGCCGTGCGCGCGGGGTTCATGGACTGTTCGCCGGCATGGGTGACGGTGCCGCCGACGATCTGCTCGACCGCGTCGGCGGGGATGCCGGTGCGGCCGAGGAGTTCACGGTAGGTCTCGCCCAGGAGATAGGCGGGGTGCAGGTTGGCGAGCGCGCCGCCGCGCTTGCCGATCGGGGTGCGGACGGCTTCGACGATCACGGGTTCGGCGGCCATGGGTGCGGGTCCTCTCCGAGGGCTCTGCGAGGGCTCTGCGGGGCTCTCCTCCAGAACGTGCAGAACTAGTACGCGTTCTAGTTCTCAGAGCAGTTTGCTGACGTGATGTCCATCACCGCAAGGGTCTTGCAGCGGGTGGAGCCGGATTGGGGGCGTCATGCCTCTTGTGAGTTGTAGAACCCGTTACTACGGTCACGGCATTCAGCATCCACTGATGGACCGTCAGGACTTGACGACGGGAGCCACCGATGCCCTGTCCCGCGCTGCCCGACGGGTTGGACCTCACCGACCCCGATCTTCTCCACCACCGCGTGCCCCTCCCGGAGTTCGCCGAGCTGCGCCGCACCGAGCCGGTCCGCTGGATCCCGCAGCCGCACGGCGTCGCGGGCTTCGCCGACGCCGGCTACTGGGCCGTGACCCGGCACGCGGACGTCAGGTACGTCTCCACGCACCCCGAGCTCTTCTCCTCCACCCTCAACACCGCGATCATCCGCTTCAACGAGCACATCCAGCGCGACGCGATCGACGCACAGCGCCTCATCCTGCTCAACATGGATCCTCCGGAACATACGCGCGTCCGGCAGATCGTGCAGCGGGGCTTCACGCCACGTTCCATCCGCGCCCTGGAGGAGCGGCTGCGGGCCCGCGCCGAGTCCATCGTCGCGGCCGCCCGCGCCCGCTCCGGGCCCTTCGACTTCGTCACCGAGGTCGCCTGCGAACTGCCGCTCCAGGCCATCGCCGAGCTGATCGGCGTACCCCAGGAGGACCGGTCCAAGATCTTCGACTGGTCCAACAAGATGATCGCCTACGACGACCCCGAGTACGCCATCACGGAGGAGGTCGGCGCCCAGTCGGCCGCCGAGATCATCGCCTACGCCATGAACATGGCCGCCGAGCGCAAGCAGTGCCCGGCCCGCGACATCGTGACGACCCTGGTGGCGGCGGAGGACGAAGGCAACCTGAACTCCGACGAGTTCGGCTTCTTCGTGCTGATGCTGGCGGTGGCCGGGAACGAGACCACGCGCAACGCGATCACCCATGGGATGCACGCGTTCCTGACCCACCCCGAGCAGTGGGACCTCTTCCGGCGGGAGCGGCCCGGGACGACGGCCGAGGAGGTCGTGCGCTGGGCGACCCCCGTCAACGCCTTCCAGCGGACGGCCACCCAGGACACCGAACTGGGCGGGGTGCTGATCAAGGAGGGGGACCGGGTCGGGCTCTTCTACGCCTCCGCCAACCACGACCCCGAGGTCTTCGCCGACCCCGACGCCTTCGACATCACCCGCGACCCCAACCCGCACCTGGGCTTCGGCGGCGGCGGTCCGCACTTCTGCCTCGGCAAGTCCCTCGCCGTCCTGGAGATCGACCTGATCTTCAACGCCATCGCCGACGCCATGCCCGGCCTGCGGCTGGCCGACGAGCCTCGGCGGCTGCGCTCGGCCTGGATCAACGGGGTCAAGGAACTCCAGGTCACCACCGGATGACGCACCGTCGTCCGCGCCCGCCCGCTGCTGTGCTCCCGGCTCACTCCTGGCCGGATGCCACCACCGCCAGCACGGCGGAGACGGCCGCCGCGAGGGCGAGCGGCAGACCGAGGCCGTGGTGCAGGACCAGCCACGCGCCCAGGAAGGCACCGGCGAGCATGGCGATCACCGAGGCCGTACGGCGCGGGGAGCGGTGACCGGTGGCGTCGCCGAGCCGGGACTCGGAGGCGAGGCCGGTCAGGGTCATCGTCAGCACGGTGGTCGTCAGGTCGGCGACGCCCAGCTTGCGGACCGTGGCGTTGCGCAGGCCCATCGCGTACCCGGTCAGGGCGATCAGGGCGTAGACGGTGCCGGTGGCGTGCGGCCAGCCGAAGGCGACGGCCGCGGACACGCCGACCAGGGCCGCCTCGGCCACGAGGGTCAGCCGGGTCCAGCGGCGGCGCGAGCCCCCGCCGACGCGGGCGGCGAGCCGGCCGCCGGTCACCGCGCCCAGCAGGAAGCAGCCCAGCGAGGCGGCCGTGTGCGGGACGGAGAAGCCGGGCGCTCCGGCGGCCGCGAAACCGAGGACGACGACGTTGCCGGTCATGTTCGCCGTGAAGACGCGGCCCAGCCCCAGATAGCTGACGGCGTCGATGAGCCCGCTGACCACCGTGAGCATCAGCAGCACGAGCACGAGCCGCAGCCCGCGCGTCTCGGGGTCGAAGGTCTCCTGTGCGGGTGCGTCGTCCGCTGGGCTCATCGCCCCAGTGGACCATGCCGGGGCGGGAGAACGCCGAAGGCGGCGGCCCCGGATCGGGGCCGCCGCCTTCGGCGGTGGTGCGGTGCGGGCCGGCTCAGTACCAGCCGTTCGCCTGCCAGAAGCTCCAGGCCTTGGCCGGGCTGCCGTAGCGGGAGTTCATGTAGTCCAGGCCCCACTTGATCTGGGTGGCCGGGTTGGTCTTCCAGTCACCGCCGGCGGAGGCCATCTTCGAACCGGGCAGGGCCTGGACCAGGCCGTAGGCGCCGGAGGAGGAGTTGGTCGCGGCCGGGTTCCAGCCGCTCTCGTGCGAGACGATCTTGCTGAACGCGTTGAACTGCGCGGCGTCCGGGATCATCTTGTGCGCGATCGCCTGGGCGGAGGAGGCCGTGGCGGGCGTGGCGGCCTGGGCGGGCGCCGCGGTCAGAGCCAGACCGGCGGTGGCGGCGGCCACGGCGGCGGTCGTGAGGGCCTTCTTCGGGGAAGCGATGCGGCGGATGAAGGAGACGGTCACGGAGAACCTCTTGCGTCGGGGACAGGAGATCGCCGGTATGCCGTGCACCGCCGCTCGCGCGTCGGCCGCATCCGTTTGCATACGTCGGCGCCGCGGCCCGGGTGGGCTCGTGGCGCCTGGCGACGTCCTCCACAGAAGCAGGCCCCGAAGCCGCCCGCAATGCCCCCTTTTACTAGTTGTGGCCGGATCCATGGGAATCGTCGGGTCTGTGGCGTGGCTCTCACTGCGCAGGTCAAGAGGGGTGCCAGGGGGGACGTAACGGATATGTGGCACTACGACCCCGGGTCGTAGGTGATCCGGGTCATGTGGGGTGCTTCACCGCCGGGGTGCCGCTGGGTGAGGTGCCGTACTCGTCCGGTGAGGGATCCCGGGCGTCGAATGTGACCGCGGTCTCGAAGGCGGCCCGCCGGGTGGCCCGGCGCAGCGCGCGCAGCACCGCCGGGCCGAGGAACAGGGTCAGCACCACCGTGCACACGGCCCGGCCCAGGTCCCAGCCGAGCGAGGTGGCCAGGCAGTACGCGATGAAACGGGCCAGGTTGGCGGGGACGGAGGCGTGCGCGTCGAAGGAGATGTCCGAGGCGGCGGTGGCGAGGAAGGGCCAGCCGGCGAGGTTCATGACGGTGCCGTAGGCGAGGGAGGCGAGGAAGCCGTAGCCGGCGAGGAGGAACAGCTCCCCCCTGCCCCGCAGGCGCACCGCCCCCGGCAGCAGCCCGGCGCCCATCGTGAACCACCCCATCGACAGCATCTGGAACGGCAGCCACGGCCCGACCCCGCCGGTGAGCAGGGCCGACGCGAACATCGTCACCGAGCCCAGGGTGAACCCGAAGCCCGGGCCGAGGACCCGGCCGCTGAGCACCATCAGGAAGAACATCGGCTCGATCCCGGCCGTCCCCGCGCCGATCGGGCGCAGCGCCGCCCCGGTCGCGGCCAGCACGCCCAGCATGGCCACGGCCTTCGGCCCGAGGTCCGACTCCGAGATCGTCGCCGCCACGACCGCGACCAGCAGGACGAGCAGGCCCGCGAAGAGCCAGGGGGCGTCCTGGGCGTGGGCGCTCAGCTGCGAGGCGGGCGGGGCGAGGAAGGGCCAGCCGAAGGCGACGACGCCCACCGCGCCGACCAGTACGAGCGCGGCGACGGAGCGGGGGCGGACGCGGACGGCGTGCAGGCGGGTCCTCGCGGGCGGGGCGCTCATGCCAGCGCCTCGCGCACCTCGGCCACCGTGAGCCACCGCTGCGGGGCGAGGACCTTCGTCACCTGCGGGGCGAAGGACGGCGACGAGACGACGATGTGGGCGGTCGGCCCGTCGGCGATGACCTCCCCCTCGGCGAGCAGCACCACCCGGTGCGCGATCTCGGCCGCCAGCTCCACGTCGTGCGTGGCCAGCACGATCGCGTGCCCCTCGGCGGCGAGCGCGCGCAGCACGGTCACCAGACGGGCCTTGGCCGCGTAGTCCAGGCCGCGCGTCGGCTCGTCGAGCAGCAGCAGGGGCGGCCGGCCGGTCAGCACGACGGCCAGGGCGAGCGCCAGACACTGCCCCTCGGACAGGTCGCGGGGGTGCGTGTCGTCCGTGATGCCCGGCAGCAGCTCGGACACCAGCGCCCGGCAGGTCCCCGGCTCGGCCCGGGCGTCCCGGTCCGCCGCCGCGCACTCGTCGCCGACCGTGTCGGCGTACAGCAGGTCACGCGGCTCCTGCGGGACCAGGCCGACGCGGCGCACGAGGTCGGGCGGTGCGGTGCGATGGGGGATGACCCCGCCGACGGTCACGCCGCCCGTGGTGGGGGTCACGAGGCCGACGAGGGAGCCGAGCAGGGTGGACTTTCCGGCGCCGTTGCGGCCCATGAGGGCGACGGTCTCGCCGGGCGCCACGGTGAGGTCGATGTGGCGCAGGGCGGTGATGCGGTCGCGGCGCACCGAGAGGGCGCGGATCTCGGCGGCGGCGGACGAGACGTCGGTGAGCGGGGCGGGGGAGTTGCGGCGGCGGAGGCGGAATCGGCGACCGGTACCGGTGTCGGCCGGGAGTGGCATCGCTTGCCGGCGCCCGCCGGGTGCCTCCCCCGCTCTCGGCTTCGCTCGCGCGGGGGGACCCCCGTCGCCCACCCGTGCCGCCCTGGCGGCACGACTGCCCGCAGCTGGGGCGGCTGCCAGTCGTTCCCGCAGGTCACCCGCTCTGCGCCGGGCGTCACGGACCGTCAGGGGAAGGGGCGTCCAGCCGGCCAGCCGGCCCAGGGCGACCACCGGCGGGTACACCGGGGAGACCGCCATGACCTCGGCCGGGGTGCCCACGACCGGGGCCTCGCCGGGGGCCGGGAGCAGGACGACCCGGTCGGCGTAGTGGACGACGCGTTCCAGGCGGTGTTCGGCCATCAGGATCGTCGTGCCGAGGTCGTGCACCAGGCGCTGGAGCACCGCCAGCACCTCCTCCGCCGCGGCCGGGTCCAGGGCGGAGGTCGGCTCGTCCAGGACCAGGACCCGGGGGTGCGGGGTGAGGACCGAGCCGATCGCGACGCGCTGGCGCTGGCCGCCTGAGAGGGTGGCGATCGGGCGGTCGCGGAGCCCGGCGAGCCCCAGCAGGTCGAGGGTCTCCTCGACCCGGCGCCGCATCACCTCGGGGGCGAGGCCCAACGACTCCATCCCGTAGGCGAGTTCGTCCTCCACGGTGTCCGTGACGAAGTGGGCGAGCGGGTCCTGGCCCACCGTGCCGACCACGTCGGCGAGTTCGCGCGGCTTGTGGGTGCGGGTGTCGCGGCCGGCGACGGTGACGCGGCCGCGCAGGGTGCCGCCGGTGAAGTGCGGCACCAGCCCGCTCACCGCGCCGAGCACGGTGGACTTGCCGACCCCGGACGGGCCGACGAGCAGCACCAGTTCGCCCTCCGGCACCTCGAAGTCGATGCCCTGGACACAGGGTTCGGCCGCGCCGTCGTACACCACGGCGACGTCCTCGAAGCGGATCACGACGGCTCCTCGGGGTGCGTGGGTACGGCGAAGGCGGGCAGGAGGGAGAGGAGGACCGCCGCGGCGGGCCACAGGGGCAGGGCCGGGGCGACCAGGGGAACGACCCCCGGGTGCAGCGCCTGCGGGTCGCGGTCGGCGGCGAGGGTGAGGAGCGCGGCGACGGCGGCGCCGGAACCGGCCACCAGCCAGGCGCGCGCGTCCCACGGGTCCGGGCGGTACCGGGTGCGCAGCGAGCGCCGGCCGCCCAGCTTCAGCCCCGCGAGCGCGGCGGCGACCCCGGCGAGCAGCACCGGCAGCCCGTAGGTGCCGCCCTCCGCGGTCAGCAGCCCGTACGTCCCCGCGCACACGCCGAGCAGGCCGCCGAGGGTGAGCGCGGCCGTCGTACGGCGGACCCGGGCGGGAACCTCGGCGCTGCGGCCGTACCCCCGGGCCTCCATCGCGGCGGCGAGCGCGACCGAGCGTTCCAACGCGCCCTCCAGGACCGGCAGTCCGACCTGGAGCAGGCCGCGCAGGCCGCGGTCCGGGCGGCCGCGCAGCCGGCGGGCGGCGCGCAGCCGCTGGACGTCGGCGACGAGGTGCGGCGCGAAGGTGAGGGCGACGACGACGGCCACGCCGGTCTCGTACAGCGCGCCGGGCAGGGACTTGAGCAGGCGGCCCGGACTGGCGAGGGCGTTCGCCGCGCCGACGCAGATCAGGAGCGTCGCCAGTTTCAGGCCGTCGTACGCCGCGAAGACCAGCGCCTCGGCGGTCACCTTCCCGCCCAGCCGGATGCCCTGCGCCCAGTGGGGGAGCGGGACTTCGGGGAGCGTGAACAGGGTGTGGGTGCCAGGGATGGGGGAGCCGAGCGCCACCGCGAACAGGAGGCGGACGAGCAGGACGGCGAGGGCGAGCCTGAGGAAGGCGGCGTAGGAGCGGGCGAGGGGGGCGGGGGTGCGGTGCGTCGCGACGACGTACGCCGACGCGGATATGAGGAGGGCGAGCAGGAGGGGGTTGGTGGTGCGGGTGGCGGCGGTGCCGAGGCTCAGGGCCCACAGCCACCAGGCACCGGGGTGAACGGCACGCCCGCCCTGCTCAGCCATTCCGTTCGTTCCGTCGCCGCCGCGTCTGCCACACCGCCGCGCCCGCCAGCAGGACGACCGCTCCCACGCCGATCGGCAGCCCCAGCGCGGGCCCGTCCGAGGGGCTCTTCTCGGCGCCGTGCCCCGTGATGCGGCGCGGCTTCCGCGTGTCCGACACCTGCTCGCCGCACCCCCGGTGCGGATACCCGGCGATCGCGCACAGCAGGGCGTCGGTGTCGTAGCGCAGCGGCGGCGCGACGGCGGCCAGGGCGTCGGCGGTCGTCGCGTCGTCCGGCACCCGGGCACAGGCCGTACGGCCGGCCGGCGGGCTCTCGCCGGACGGCGCGTCCGCCGGGGTGCCGAAGTCGAGGACCAGCGCCACCCGTTTCATGCCGGACCTGGCCGGCGTGGCCGCGCAGATCGTCCGGAAGTCCGCGGTGCCGCGCGGCCGGCTCGCGTCGGCCGAGTCCGCGCTGACCGCGAAGCGGAAACCCGCCACCGCGCCGTCGTCGGGACGGACGCTCGCCGGGCCCTGCGTGGCGTACGTCCACCGGCCGTCGGTGCGCTCCCAGAAGGACCAGTAGCGGTAGCCGGCGGCATGCGCCTGGGTCACCGCGGCCGCGAGCAGGACGAACGCGGCCAGCGTCAGGCTCACCGCACGGCGGCCCCCGGTCACGGCTGCTGCTTCTTCCGGCCGCTGAGCAGGAAGCCGATGCCGATGCCCGCGACGAGGCAGACACCGACGAACCACCAGAGGCCGAACGGCGAACCGCCGTCGGACTTCTCGGACTTCTCGGGGCTCGTGGACGCGTGCCCGGCGGATTCCATGCTCGGCGCCGGGCCCTGCGCGTTGAGCGAGCGGACCAGGCTGGTGCCGCCGAAGTCGCCCGGTTGCGCGCCCACCGCGTGCGCGGCGAGGATCAGCTGCGCGTACGCCGCCGGGCCGCTCTGCTCGGCCCAGCGCGTGGCGTTGTGCTCCAGCCACGTGTACGACCGCGACGCCTGCTCGCCGCGCCCGTCGGCGGCGAGCGCGACGACCGCGTCCGCCGTGTTGCCGTAGTCCGGCTGGTCCGTGGCGCCGGGCAGCGCGGACGTCAGATGGCCGGTCTTCGCGACGGCCGACGCGAGGTTGGCACCAGCGTTGTCCGCGATCTGCGCCGGGGTGAGGTGCTCGCCGGCGGTGCACGCGCCGCTGCCGGGCGCCTTGCCGGCCGTCGCGACGAACCCCTTGCCGAGCGCGCCGAGTACGCCGGCCGCCGTCGCGTCCGCGTTGGCCGCCAGGGCGCCCTTCTTGTCCGGCTGGAAGGCGAGAGCGCCGCCGCCGGGCTGCTCGCAGGGCACGGACAGGGCGGCGAGGAGGTCGTAGGGGGACTTGCCCGCCCTGGTGGTCCGCGCCGGGTCCGCGCCGGTCGCGGCGAGGGCGCCGATGACGACGGAGGTGGAGTTGGTGTCGCTGGCGCCGCCCGGGTTGTAGCCCCAGCCGCCGTCCGTGTTCTGCACGGACTTCAGCCAGGCGACCGCCTTGCCGACCGCGTCGTCGTGCCCGCCGGTCGCCCGCAGGGCCTGGACGGCGGCGGCCGTGCTGTTGGTGTCCACGACGACCTTGCTGTCGCAGGCCTTGTCCGGGGCGGCGCGGAACGCGGCGAACGCGCCGTTCGCGCACTGCTGGCCGGCGAGCCAGCCGACGGCCTGCGCGGCGGGCCGGTAGCCGAGCGTGCGCTGCGCGACCAGCGTCAGCGACTGGCGCCACACACCGTCGTAGGTCGGGTCGCCCGTGCCGTACAGCCCGGCCGGGATCGTGAGCTTCGCAGACGGCGACGGGGCCGGGGACGCTCCGGCGGCCGTGGCGGGCGCGGCGGCGGCCAGCACGCCTACGGCGGCGAGAGCCGCTGCGCTGCGGCGGACGTTCATGGTCGGCGACTGCCTCTCCTGCGGGGAGCCGGGCAGCGCGCGGGAACCCCCCGGGCGGCTCGACTCCGTAGACCTCGACGGTGCCGTGCGCGGCGGGTCGCCGACGCACGTGAGCCGGTCAACGTCCCGTCCCGGGCGGTCCGGCTCACCGTCCGGCGACGGACGGTTCACGGTTGCGGGCTCAGCGCCGGAATTGCACCGGCTTCCCCCTGTACGGGTGTGATGACGACCCCGCCACCTTACCGGCAGGCATGCGCGAGCCGGGGGGTGGCCGTGGGCACAGGGCGGCGGTGACCGGGGTCACGGTGATCCGGGTGCGACGTCGGAGTGGGCGGGCCCCCTGCACCGGCGATGCCGTCAGGCGGCACCGAGCGCCCGGTCGCACTCCGCCGCGTCCTCCCCCTCCGCCACCCAGTACACCCGGGTCGGCAGACACGCGCCGCCCGCCGACTCCGCGAAGCGGATCGCGGCGGCCCGCTGCCGGCTCGGCGTGGCGTCCACAAACGTCCCGCACGCCATCGCCAGCGCCACCCCGGCCAGATCCACCCCGGTGGCCCGCTCCACCAGCCAGGGAATGAGGTCGCCCGGAAGGAACGGCACGACCCCGGTCACCCGCGGGCCCCGGCCGGTCAGCCGCAGCCGCACGTGCGCCACGGTGTGCGTGAGGCCGAGCGCCCGCACCGCCCGCTCGACCGTCTGCCGCAGGAAGCGGTTGTGCAGCAGGCCATCGTGGGCGTGGACCGAGTGCCGCAGCGGCAGGCCCCCCGGCGCCCCCGGGGTCGTACGGGTGAGCGCGGCGATGCGGACCTCGTCGTCCAGGACCACCGTCTCCGCGGACACCAGCGGGCCGTCGAGGTCACCGGGCCCGTCCGGGGCCAGGCGGTGCCGGGCGAGCAGTGCCGTGGACGTCACGGGGTCGGTGCAGGCCCCGGCCGTCTCGTACGACAGGCCCGGCAGCCCCAGATGCCCGGTGATCCGCGCGGCGGTGCGCAGATGCTCCCTGGTCCAGGTCAGCACGCCCGCGACCGGATGCCGGTCCGCGTACCGCGCGAGCGCACCGGCCGTCTCCGCCTCGTGCGTGGGGTCGGCCGGGAGATGGCCGGACAGGAAGGGCCGCGCCCAGCCGGGGACGGCGGTGTCGACCAGGATCACGGGGCGGGCCTCGGCGATCCGCTCCAGCGGGACCCCGTACGCGGCGGGGCCGGCCCCGAGCAGAAGGACGGGCTGCGGCATCGGCGCTTCACCTTTGCGGGAGAGGCAGGGCGGGACGGCGAGGCGGGACGGTCGTACGGGCAGCGGAACACCCCGGGTGCCGCTCCCCCCGTGTGCGGCACCCGGGGCGGGTCGAAATCTTGCTCTCTGTGTCGTGATCCTCACCCACCGCACGCTCAACTGTCAACTATTCCTGCCTCGTTGGGCAGGGAGCCTTGTCAGATCTGGTCGGCGAACGGACGACCGGGTACCCTCGCCTCTCGTCCCGTCGCCCGGTCGAGGGGACGGACGCCACATGCTCAGGGGGGCCTCGGTGAGTGACGCCTACACCTCGCTGGCCGAAGTTCTGGCCAGACTCGGGGAGTTGACCGGCCGGCCCGGCCGGCTTCCGGAAGCCCTCGACGTGGCCGGCCTCTCCCATCGCACCGGCATCCCCGTCGGCACCGTCGTGGAGCTGCTCGGCGGCGGCCGGGCGGCCGAGGCCGGACTGGCCCAACGCGTGCGCCAGCGGCTGGACTTCATCCGCGAGACCCGGCGCCGGCCGGACGGCAAACGGTACTCGCTGGACGAGCTGGCCAGGATCGCCGGCACCAGCCGGCAGTGGCTGAGCGAGTGGCGCAAGAGCGGGCTGCCGAGCCTGGAGCACACCGACCGGCTGCGCAGGTTCTTCGGGCTGCCGGCCGGCTTCTTCACGGCCGACGAACCGGAGGCGCTGCACGAGGCGTTACAGCCGGTGCTCCAGGGCCTGGAGGCCGAGGCGGACCCGCTGCTGCGGCTGCGCGAGAGCGGCCTGGTCCGGCTCGCCGCGCGGGCCCCGCAGATGAACGCCCGCCAGCTCGCCACGCTCGCCGACCTCGCCGAGATGATCGTCCTCTCGGAACGGGCTTCCTCGGACCGGACTCCCTCGGGCCGGGTCTCCTCGGACCGGGTGGGGGACGCGAGCCGGTGAGGCCTTCCAGGTCACCGAAGCGCTTCCTCGACCGGCTGGTGCGGGACACGGCCCGTACCCTCACCGCGCCGACCGGTGCCGAGGCCTTCCTGCACGCGCTGTGCGACACGCTCAGCCCGCAGCTGGACCGCCCGGTCCGGCTGAAGTTCGTCACCTTCCCGCCCGGGCTGGACGTCTCCGGGATCACGCTCGCGATGGACGAGCGGTACATCGTCGTGGTCGAGAGCCGCGCCCCCGACCCGCACAAGTTCGTCATCGCCGGGCACGAGATCGGCCACATCCACTACGGCACCCTCGACGTGCACCACCCGGCCGGACCGCCCGCTGCCGCCCGCCGCCTGCTGTCCCGGTACGCCGGTGACACCGGGGACGCCGGGGACGCCGGGCGCACCGCAGACGACGCCATCCCCTGGGGGCAGGTCGTCGCCATGGCCACCCGGTGCCCGGCCGCCGCTGCCGCCGCCGCGGCCGAGTGGGAGGCCGAGGAGTGCGGGCTGCGCCTCGCCGCGAAGTTCCCCAGGGTCGTCGGGCCCGGCGCGGCCGCCGGCCGCAGCACCCAGGACACCCTCACCGGCCGCCTGTCGTCCTCCCTGGGCAACATCGGCGGACCCTGATGCGCTGGGACGTCTCCGGCACCGTCGCCGCCTACGCGGTCCCCGGTGCCCTGCTCGCCGTGGCGTTCGTCATCAAACTCCCGCTGCTGCGCCGCGCCTGGCAGGAGGACCCCATCCTGCGGGCCACCGCGCTGCTGCTCGGCATCGGCGCGGTCGTCTTCGCCTCGCTGCCGCCGGCCAACCTGCACCGCCTCAACGCGTTCACCGGCATCCCCAACTTCGCGGGCGTGTGGGTGTACTCACTCCTCACCGCCTACTGCGGCGCCTGCCTCTGGCTCATCATCACCTGGCGCGAACCCCCCTCCGCGGCGCGCCGCCGGCGCACCCGGCTGGTGTGGATCGCGTACACGGCCATCATCGCGGGCCTGTGGACGACGTTCTCGCTCGGCGACCACCACGTGGAGCGGCTGCGCGACCTCGACACCTACTACGCCGACACGCCCTGGATGCGCGAGTTCGGGATGCTGTACCTGGCCGCGCACCTGGTGTCCGCGCTGGTCGCGGCCCGCATGCTGTGGGCCTGGTACAAGGAGGTCGAGGACACCTGGCTGCGCCGGGCCGTCATCTTCCTCCAGGTCGCCTACGCCCTCGGGCTCGTCTTCGACGTCGCCAAGCTCGCCGCGGTCAGCGCCCGTTGGAGCGGCCGTGACTGGGACTGGCTGTCGACGTACGCCGCCCCGCCGTTCGCCATGGCCGAGGCGCTGCTGGTCGCCACCGGATTCATCGCCGGGCAGGCCGGACCGGCGGTCGAGGAGCGCCGCCGGCTGGTGCGGACCCACCGGCTGCTGCGTCCGCTGTGGCAGACCATGCTGGCGGTCGCCGCGCCGGCGGCCCCCGCGACCGGCCGGGTCAGCGGGGCCGCCCTGCGCCTCGAACTGCGCCGGGCCGCCATCAACGACGGCCTGCTCAAACTGGCCCCGCACCTCAGCCGCGCCCGCCGCGAACGGATCCGTACGGCGGCCCGGTCCGCCGGCCACCCGGACGCCGAGGCGCGGGGCATCGCCGGCGCGGTGGACATCCTGATCGCGGCCGACGTGCTGCACGCCCCGGCCGGCGGGGGCGAACCGCCCGCCGCCGCCCACGAGGAACACGCGGACCACGCGGGCCGGACCGGCGCCGCGGCGGGCCTGTCCGACAGCGAGCTGGAGTGCATCGCGCACGCGCTGCGACTCCACGCGCCGGTCGTCGAAAGCTTCCGCCGGCAGACGGCCGCCACGGAGGGGCTCACGCACGGCGGCAGGCCTCAACCAGCCGTGCCGGCCTGGGGAGTCGGCCCCGCGAAGGGCAGCCGCAGCACCCGGTGGACCAGCAGCCACCGGCCGTCGACCCGGCGGAACGAGTCCTCGTAGGTCCCGACCTGGACGGGCGGTCCGGCGGGCACCATGCCTCCGCCGTACCCGTCGACGCGGTAGGTCGCGAAGTACGAGACGGCGGTGGCGGTGTCCCGCCCGGTCACGGTGACGAGGACGTTGGACATGAACCGGCGCGAGAGCCGGTCGGCGGGCCGGGAGCCGAAGTACTCCCGCAGCGCCTCCCGCCCCGCCACCCGCCGTCCGTCCCCCGGCGGGGGCCACTCCCAGACGCCGTCCTCGGTGAACAGCCCGGCCACGCCGGCCGGTTCGCCGAGGTCGAGGCGGTGGACGAAGTCGGTGATCAGGCGCTCGCAGGCGCGTTCGGCGAGCAGAAGCTCCAAAGGTTCCATGAGGCTGTCTACAGGAAATCCGCGCCCGAGGTGACCCGGCTGCCGGTCACACCGCCATGTACGCCACCGGTTCGCTCCCCGTCACCGCCTCCGCCCGGCCCTGTTTCACGAGCCGGCGCAGATGGGCCTCGGCCTCCGAGACGGCGATGTTCCTGGAGCCGTACGGGATCTGTTCCCACGGGCGGTTCCACTCCATCCGCGTGGCGAGCTGCCAGGCGGTGAGCGGCTCGGCGAGCAGGGCGAGCAGGCCGGCCAGCCGTTCCTCGTGGTGATCGAGCAACTCCCGTACCCGGCCCGGCGCGTCGGTGAAGGTGTGCTCGTGTGCGGGGAGGACCTCGGCGGGGGCGAGCCGGCCGATCCGCTCCAGGGAGTCGAGGTAGTCGCCGAGGGGGTCGGTGACGGTCGTGTCGTCGGGGTCCTCGTACAGGCCGATGTGCGGGGTGATCCCCGGGAGCAGGTGATCGCCGCTGAACAGCCGTCCGTGACCGGTGAGTCGGGCCGGATGCTCCTCCTCCAGATGCAGGCACACATGCCCGGGCGTGTGCCCCGGCGTCCAGATCGCGCGCAGCCGGCGGCCGGGCAGGTCGAGGAGTTCGCCCGGGACGATCTCCCGGTCCGGGAGGGCGGGGGAGAGGCCGGGCAGGGGCCGCGGGCGCAGGGTGCGCAGGGGAGCCACGTGCGTTTCGGGCGCCCCGGCAGCCGTCAGCTTGGCCGCCATGTACGTGTACCACCGCTCGGGCGGCGTCTCCCGCGTCCTGCGCACGATCGCCGCGTCGGCCGGATGCAGCGCCACCCAGGCACCGGAGGCCTCACGCACCCGCGCGGACAGCCCGTGGTGGTCCGGGTGATGGTGGGTGACGACGACGCCGTACACCTCGCCCACCGCCGTGCCGCACGCCGCGAGCCCCGCCACGAGGGTGTCCCAGGAACCGGGATCGTCCCACCCGGTGTCCACCAGCACCGGCCCCCGGTCGCTCTCCACGACGTACACCAGCGTGTGCCCGAGGGGGTTGTCCGGGATCGGCACCGCAACGGACCGTACTCCCCCGCCGTGATCGAACGTCGTCGCCATCTGTCCTCCGCCCCACCGCCATTGCTCACTATAACTAGAACTGATATCAGTTCTGAAACAGCGTCAGAAAGGTGGCGGCGGCCATGACCGAGCTCATGGAACACGGACAGCTGTTCATCGGCGGGGAGTTGACCGACCCCGCGGGCAAGGACGTCATCGAGGTGATCTCGCCGCACACCGAGGAGGTCATCGGCCGGGTGCCGCACGCCTCCCGGGCGGACGTCGACCATGCGGTGGCCGTGGCGCGCCGCGCCTTCGACGAGGGGCCCTGGCCGCGGGCGACACAGGAGGAGCGGATCGAGGTCGTCACCCGCATCAAGGACGGCATCGCCGCCCGGCACGAGGAGATCGCCCGGGTGATCTCCTCGGAGAACGGCTCGCCGTACTCCTGGAGCGTCCTCGCCCAGGCGCTCGGCGCGATGATGGTGTGGGACGCGGCGATCAGGGTCGCCCAGGGGTATGTGTACGAGGAGCGGCGCGACGGCGTCCTCGGGCCGATCCTCGTCCGGCGGGAGCCGGTCGGGGTGGTCGCGGCCGTGGTCCCGTGGAACGTCCCCCAGTTCGTCGCCGCCGCCAAGCTCGCGCCCGCGCTGCTGGCCGGCTGCACGGTCGTGCTGAAGCCGTCCCCGGAGTCCCCGCTGGACGCCTACCTGCTGGCCGAGATCGCCCGGGACGCCGGCCTTCCCGAGGGGGTGCTCTCGGTCCTCCCCGCCGACCGGGAGGTCAGCGAGCACCTGGTCGGGCACCCCGGCATCGACAAGGTCTCCTTCACCGGCTCGGTCGCGGCCGGCAAGCGCGTGATGGAGGTCGCCGCCCGCCATCTGACCCGGGTCACCCTGGAGTTGGGCGGCAAGTCGGCGGCGGTCGTGCTGCCCGACGCGGACGTGGCGACGGCGGTCGCCGGCATCGTCCCGGCCGCCTGGATGAACAACGGGCAGGCGTGCGTCGCCCAGACCCGCATCCTCGTCCCGCGCACCCGCTACGACGAGTACGCCGACGCCTTCGCGGCCGCGGCGAGCGCGCTCAGGGTCGGCGACCCGCTGGACCCGGCGACCCAGGTCGGCCCGCTGGTCGCCCGCCGCCAGCAGCAGCGCAACCTCGACTACATCCGGATCGGCCAGGAGGAAGGCGCCAAGATCCTCACCGGCGGCGGCCGCCCGGCGGGCCTGGAGCGCGGCTGGTACGTCGAACCGACCCTCTTCGGCGACGTCCACAACGGCATGCGGATCGCCCGCGAGGAGATCTTCGGCCCGGTGATCTGCCTGCTCCCGTACGGCGACGAGGACGAGGCCGTGAAGATCGCCAACGACTCGGACTACGGTCTGTCGGGCAGCGTGTGGACGGCCGACGTCGAGCACGGCATCGAGGTCGCCCGCCGGGTCCGCACCGGCACCTACTCGGTCAACACCTTCAGCCTGGACATGCTCGGCCCGTTCGGCGGCTACAAGAACTCCGGCCTGGGGCGGGAGTTCGGCCCGGAGGGCTACGGCGAGTACCTCGAACACAAGATGATCCACCTGCCGGCGGGAGCGTGAGCATGGGCGACCGCTGGCACGTCGAGGTCGACCGTTCGGTGTGCATCGGCTCGGCCCAGTGCCTCCACCACGCCCCCGACGCCTTCCGCCTCGACTCCGCCCGCCAGTCCCACCCGGTCGCCCCGGACACGGACGCGACGGAGTCCGTCCTGGAGGCGGCCGAGAGCTGTCCGGTGGAGGCGATTGCGATCACGTTGGCGGGAAGCGGGGAGGGTGTGTTTCCGCCGGAGGAGTGAGGGCCGGGTCAGCCTCTCCAGGTCCGTTCCAGCGTCGTGAATTCGTCGGCGTACGCGCCGTTCGGGAGCGCCGCCCGCAGGTGGGGGAGGTCGGTGGGGCGGCCCGCCTGGCGGGTGCCGATCAGGAGGTCCGGCTGGGCGTCCCGCCAACAGCGCGCGGTCTGGAGCGCGGACGACAGCAGCTCCCGTGACTCCGACGACAGCTGCGACTTCCACAGCATGGCGCGCCGCGGCCAGTTGTCGACGAGGTGCTCGGACCCCACGAACGCCGACGCGTGCACGGCGCCCCCCCCCGCCAGCACCGCGACCAGGAGCAGGTTCGCCTCGTACACCGCGTTCCGGTACGTCCTGGTCACCGCTGCCGGTGCGTGTCCTGGATCGGAACGGTGCGGATCCCACTCGGCCGCCTTGAACAGGGTGGCCAGGAGCGTGGGCAACCGGTCCCGGCCCGTCGGCCAGGCCGTCAGCATGTCACCGAGGTTCTGTACCAGTTGCGCCCGGTCCGTGAGCGGGGTGAAGGACAGCAGCGCGTACAGCTCGCCGTCGTCCACGGCTCCGGACTCCGCCAGCCGGCGCAATGCCCGGTCGATCAGCCGCGCGGCCAGGTGCTCGCCGAAGGTCGCGTGCAGGAACTCGTAGCTGCGCAGGGGCTGTTCCGTCACCACCGCCTGTGCCTCGTGCACGAAGAAGAAGCGGCCGAACAGCGGCTCGGCACCGCGGGGCTCCCCGTGCGGCTCCTCGGTGGCGAATGCGCGCAGGTCCCGGTCCGCCTGCTCGCCACCGATGGCCTGGGTCCCGCGGTGGAGCATCCCGAGGGCGATCACCGACAGGCGGTGCAGCTCGCGGTCGACCGCCGCGTCCTGCTCGGCCACGGGCAGCGGGCCGTCCTTGACGACCTGGCGGCGGGCGAACTCCGTGAGCAGGCGCTCGTACAACTGGGTGCGGCTGATGCGCTCGTAGCGCATCCTGTGCAGGTCGCCGCTGACCGAGTCGTACAGGGCGAGCATCAGCAACAGCAGGGGCTGGGCGGCGAGTTCCGCGTGCTGGAGGACGGGGGCGAGGGCGAGCGGGTGCAGGCCGTGCCGCTCGAAATAGGACCGGTTCGCGCTGTTCCAGATGTCCAGCCAGCGCTCGATCTCGCTCTCGCCGAACGGCTCCAGCCGCAGCACCTGACTCCTCGCGGGGATCTCCGAGCGGTCCGCGACCACGGTGCGGCTCGTCACCAGTACGATCAGCGGACGGCCCTGCTCCGCCTCGCGCGCCTGGAAGCGCTCGATCTCCCGCAGATAGCTCCACTGCCGGGCGGAGTCCAGGAGTTGGGCGCCCGCCTGGAGCAGTTCGTCGAGGCCGTCCAGGAGGACGACCGGGATGGCCCCGGGCACGGCCTCGGACCAGTCGGGCCAGCCGACCGCGCGTCCGGTCTCCCGCCTCAGCGCGTGCTCCAACTGGGCCTGGAGATCCGCCTCCGCCGGTGTGTGCCGCAACTGCACCCGCAGCGGGCGGAACTCGCCGGCCGGGAGCCGGGCGGCCAGCAGTGTCCAGCCGCCCGTGCTCCTCGCCGCCCTCGTCTTCCTCGCCCTCTACGGCGGAGTCGTCCTGCCCGCCGTATGGTCGCGCAAGCCCGCCCGCCGTGCCGCGGCGCTCACGGTGCTCGGCCGGCTCCTGGACACGCTGCGGCACTGGACGCGGCGGTGATCAGGAATGCCCGCCCGGCTCCGTCAGGTCGATCAGGCGGCACACCGTCTCGATGTCGATCTTCACCTGGGCGATGGAGGCACGGCCCGACAGCCAGGTGATGAGGGCCGAGTGCCAGGTGTGTTCGATGACACGCACCGCCGAGAGCTGCTCGGGGGTGGGGTGCTCCAGGCCCATCGCGTCCAGGATGATCACCGTCGTCTGGCGGGAGACCTGGTCGACCTCGGGGGAGACGCTGCGGTCGGCGAAGGTGAGGGCCCGGACCATCGCGTCGGCGAGGTGCGGCTCGCGCTGCAGGGCGCGGAAGGCGCGCATCAGGGTCTCCGCGACGCGCTCGGCGGCCGTGTCGCCCGCCGGGGGCTTCTTGCGCAGCGTGCCGTGCATGTGCTCCAGCTGGTCCTGCATGGTGGCGACCAGCAGGTGCACCTTGGAGGGGAAGTAGCGGTACAGGGTGCCGAGGGCGACCTGGGAGGACTCGGCGACCTCGCGCATCTGGACGGCGTCGAAACCGCCCCGGCTGGCCAGCTGGGCGCTGGCGTGCAGGATCCTGCGACGGCGGGCCTCCTGCCGCTCGGTGAGCGGCGACGAGGCCGACGACGAGGGCCGGACCGTACTCGCTTCCAGCTTGGATTCCGCAGGCATGGGTCCCGCTCCGTGACAGTCGGTGAGGGCGTCTGTAGGGCACGTGATCAAACAGCATGACAGAGCGGTCTGCCGTGGCGTGAATCACCTGATCCACCGCTCACAGCTCCCTTACCTGCCGGTAGATTCAGAGCCTCTTGAACGATCAAGTCTGAAACTTGTTCTAGATTAGCGTCCCGGCGTAGTCTCGCGGGACAGCGCAGGCAGAAGGGGGCACGGAGTGACCGCTGAGGCCCGTGCCGCGGGTGTCCAGGAGGATCCTGCGGCCGACGGCGGGCGACCGCTCGACATCGCGCTCCTCACCTATAAAGGGAACCCGTTCTGCGGCGGCCAGGGTGTCTACGTACGGCATCTCTCGCGCGAGCTGGCCCGCCTCGGACACCGGGTCGAGGTGATCGGCTCGCAGCCGTACCCGGTCCTCGACGAGGGATGTCCCGGGCTCACGCTCACGGAGCTGCCGAGCCTCGACCTGTACCGCCAGCCCGACCCCTTCCGCACCCCCGGACGGGGCGAGTACCGGGACTGGATCGACGGACTCGAAGTCGCGACCATGTGGACCGGCGGGTTTCCCGAGCCGCTGACGTTCTCCCTGCGCGCCCGGCGCCATCTGCTGGCCCGGCGAGGTGAGTTCGACGTCGTCCACGACAACCAGACCCTGGGATACGGGCTGTTGGGCGACATCGGCGCGCCCCTCGTCACCACCATCCACCATCCCATCACCGTCGACCGGCAGCTGGAGCTGGACGCGGCCGAGGGCTGGCAGCGCCGCTACTCGGTCCGGCGCTGGTACGCCTTCACCCGGATGCAGAAGCGCGTCGCCCGCCGGCTGCCCTCCGTCCTCACCGTCTCCGGCACCTCCCGCCAGGAGATCGTGGACCACCTCGGCGTGCGCGACGACCGTATCCACGTGGTCCACATCGGCGCCGACACCGACCTGTTCTCGCCGAATCCGGCCGTGCCCGAGGTACCGGGCCGGATCGTCACCACCTCCAGCGCCGACGTGCCGCTGAAGGGCCTGGTCTTCCTCGTGGAAGCGCTCGCCAAGGTGCGCACCGAGCACCCGGCCGCCCACCTCGTCGTCGTCGGCAAGCGCCCCGAGGAGGGGCCGGTGGCCCAGGCCGTCGAGCGGTACGGCCTCGCCGGCTCCGTCGAGTTCGTCAAGGGCATCTCCGACGCCGAACTCGTCGACCTGATCCGCTCCGCCGAGGTCGCCTGCGTGCCCTCGCTCTACGAGGGCTTCTCGCTGCCCGCCGCCGAGGCCATGGCCACCGGCACCCCGCTGCTCGCCACGACCGGCGGCGCGATCCCCGAGGTCGCCGGCCGCGACGGCGAGACCTGTCTGGCCGTACCGACCGGCGACGCGGGCGCGCTCGCCGCCGGGCTCGTACGGCTGCTCGGCGACCCGGAGCTGCGCGCCCGGCTCGGCCGGGCCGGCCGGCAGCGGGTGCTCGCGCGCTTCACCTGGGCCCGGGCCGCCGAGGGGACCGTCACCCGCTACCGCGAGGCCGTCGCACGCACCGGCGGCCTGCGCCGCAAGCCCCCCATCGAGAGCCGCCCCGCGGCCGCAGCAACAGGCGTCTACACCGAAAGCAGGGCCACGTGCTGACCGTCGACTTCTCCCGGTTCCCGCTCGCCCCGGGCGACCGTGTCCTGGACCTCGGCTGCGGCGCCGGCCGGCACGCCTTCGAGTGCTACCGGCGCGGCGCCCAGGTCGTGGCCCTGGACCAGAACGGCGAGGAGATCCGCGAGGTCGCCAAGTGGTTCGCGGCGATGAAGGAGGCCGGCGAGGCGCCCGAAGGAGCCACCGCCACCGCGATGGAGGGCGACGCCCTCGCACTCCCCTTCCCCGACGAGTCCTTCGACGTCGTCATCATCTCCGAGGTGATGGAGCACATCCCCGACGACAAGGGCGTGCTCGCCGAGATGGTCCGCGTCCTCAGGCCGGGCGGCCGCATCGCCATCACCGTCCCCCGCTACGGCCCCGAGAAGGTCTGCTGGGCGCTGTCCGACGCCTACCACGAGGTCGAGGGCGGCCACATCCGCATCTACAAGGCCGACGAACTGACGGCGAAGGTCCGCGAGGCCGGCCTCAGGCCCTACGGCAGCCACCACGCGCACGCGCTGCACTCGCCGTACTGGTGGCTGAAGTGCGCGTTCGGCGTCGACAACGACAAGGCGCTGCCCGTGCGGGCGTACCACAAGCTGCTGGTCTGGGACATCATGAAGAAGCCGCTGGCCACCCGGGTCGCCGAGCAGGCACTCAACCCGGTCATCGGCAAGAGCTTCGTGGTCTACGCCACCAAGCCGCACCTGCCGCGCGTCGCGGAGAGTGCGCACGAGGCGGCCGCCAAGTGACCACCCCCCGGACAGAACACCTCGTCCTGCCCGGGGTCCTCACCGCCGGGCAGGCCGCCGCGACCGTCCGCGGCATCCTCGCCGTACAGCGGGAGGACGGCGCGATCCCGTGGTTCCGCGGGCATCACCTGGACCCCTGGGACCACACCGAGGCCGCGATGGCCCTGGACGCGGCCGGCGAGCACACGGCCGCCGAGCGGGCGTACACCTGGCTGGCCCGGCACCAGAACGAGGACGGCTCCTGGTACGCCGCCTACGCCGACGGCGCCCACGACGACGTCACCGACCGCGGCCGCGAGTCGAACTTCGTCGCCTACATAGCCGTCGGCGTCTGGCACCACTACCTCTCCACCGGCGACGACACCTTCCTGGACCGCATGTGGCCCAGCGTCTACGCGGCCGTGGAATGGGTCCTGCGGCTCCAGCGGCCCGGCGGCCAGATCGGCTGGCGGCAGGACGACGACGGCACGCCCGCCACGGACGCCCTGCTCACCGGCAGCTCCTCCGTCCACCACGCGCTGCGCTGCGCCCTCGCGATCGCCGAGCAGCGCGAAGAGCCGCAGCCGGACTGGGAGTTGGCGGCCGGCGCGCTGCGCCACGCGATCCGCCGCCACCCGGAGCGCTTCCTCGACAAGGACCGCTACTCGATGGACTGGTACTACCCGGTCCTCGGCGGCGCCCTCACCGGCGAGGAGGCCAGGGCCCGCATCGCCGAGTCCTGGGACCGCTTCGTCGTCCCCGGCCTGGGCGTGCGCTGCGTGGTCCCCAACCCGTGGGTGACCGGCGGCGAGTCCAGCGAGCTCGCCCTCGCCCTGTGGGCCGTGGGGGAGTCGGACCGGGCCCTGACCGTCCTCCAGTCCATCCAGCACCTGCGCGACCCCGACAGCGGCCTGTACTGGACCGGCTACGTCTTCGACGACGACGCGATCTGGCCGCGCGAGCTGACCACCTGGACGGCGGGCTCCCTGCTGCTCGCGGTGGCGGCCCTGGGCGGCCACGAGGCGACGTGCGCGGTGTTCGGGGGCGAGCAGCTGCCGGCGGGACTGGACCCGGACTGTTGTAACTGAGCCCCGCGCCCGCGGGAGAGATCGCAACCGGAAGTCCCCCAAGTGGCGCACCCCGGCCAACCGCGCCACCCTGCCAAGGGAACGAAAAACTCGGGGAAAACGTCCGGAGGACCCCGTGCGCGTACCGAACCGACGCCACGTCGTGGCGCTCACGCTCTCCACCGCCCTGCTGGCCGGTACCGCGGCCTGCGGAACCGGCGAGATGACCAGTACGAAGGACACGAAGGACACCGTGGCGGTCCGGGCCGTCCCCGCTGCCGCCAAGCCCAGCCCGACCACCTCGGCGGAACGCCAGAAGTTCGCCAAGACCCGGTTCGTGGCGAACGCGGGCCTCGCGGCCGGCGCCACCTACCAGTGGATCGTGAAGCCCTGGAAGGCGGGCAAGTTCAAGAAGGGCGCCCACGGCCGCAAGTCGGCCCTGGTGAAGGCCGCGCTGGCCGGTGCCTTCACCTACAACCGCCTCAAGGCCGCCGAGCGCAACGCCCAGGGCGACCCGGCGCTCGCCAAGGCGCTCGCGCCGCTCTCCTCGGGCATCGACGCGCTGAAGAACCTGCCGGCCAAGCTCAAGAACGGCGACGCCGGCGCGGTCGGCTCCTTCAACGACACGATCAACAAGGTCAAGGGCGCGGGCGCGGGCGCGGGCGCCCCGGTCCAGAACAAGGTGCCCTCGGCCGCGCAGCTCACCAAGGGCTAGGCGGCGTCTGGGAGTTCAGCTCCGCCAGCACCCTGAGCGTGTGCGGGTCCGGTGACACGGCCAGCAGGTCCGTCACCGGGCCCGCCCGCCACGCCTCCAGCCGCTCGGCGATCCGCGCACGCGGGCCGACCAGCGAGATCTCGTCGGCGAAGGCGTCCGGCACGGCGCGTACGGCCTCCTCGCGCCGCCCGGCCAGGAACAGCTCCTGGATCCGCCGGGCCTGCTCCTCGTACCCCATGCGGGCCATCAGGTCGGCGTGGAAGTTGCGGGCCGCGTGTCCCATCCCGCCGATGTAGAAGCCGAGCATGGCCTTGACGGGCAGCAGCCCCTCGGCCACGTCGTCGCAGACCCGCACCTGGGCCAGCGGCGCCACCATGAACCCCTCGGGCAGCTTCCGCACCGCCTCCCCGTACGCCTCGGGCCGGCTCGGCGCCCAGTACAGCGGCAGCCACCCGTCGGCGATCCGGATCGTCTGGGCGACGTTCCTCGGCCCCTCGGCACCGAGCAGGACGGGCAGGCCGGGCCGGAGCGGATGCGTGATCGACTTCAGCGGCCGGCCGAGCCCGGTGCCGTCCGGTCCCCGGTACGGCAGCGGATGGAACCGCCCGTCCAGCGCCACGGGCCCGTCCCTGCGCAGGACTTGCCGTACGACGTCCACGTACTCCCGGGTCGCGGTCAGCGGCGAGGCCGGGAACGGACGGCCGTACCACCCCTCCACCACCTGCGGCCCCGACAGTCCGAGACCGAGCATCATCCGCCCGCCGGAGAGATGGTCCAGGGTGAGGGCGTGCATGGCGGTGGCGGTCGGTGTGCGGGCGGCCATCTGGGCAACTCCCGTACCCAGTCTGATCGTCGAGGTCCGCGCCGCGATCCAGGTGAGCGGTGTGAAGGCGTCGGATCCCCAGGACTCCGCGGTCCACACCGAGTCGTACCCGAGCCGCTCCGCCTCGACGGCCAGCGGTACGTGCCCGGCGTCCGGACCGCGTCCCCAGTACCCGAGTGCGAGGCCGAGCCGCATACGCCACCTGCCTTCCGAGCTATCTGACGTAACGTCAGATCACTGACCGGAAGCCGAGGTTACGACAACGGCCCCCCGCCCGGAAGGGCGAGGGGCCGTACGTCCCGGCGTGCGGGGCTCAGCCGCGCTGGATGCCGGAGGTGTCCTGGAGGACGCCGCGACGGCCGTCCTGGGTCTGCGCGACGAGCGTGGCACCGCGCTGCTCGACGGCCAGGTACCAGGTGCCCGGCGCCAGTTCGGCGATCGGGGTCGGCGCGCCGTCCTCACCGAACAGCGGCCGGGTCACCGGCACGGCGAACCAGAACGGCGAGAAGTCCGCCGGGGCCGGCTGCGCGCCGGCCGGAGCGGCCGCCTGCGGCTGCGCGGCGGCGGGCGGCTGCTGCTGCCCGAAGGGCTGACCGGGCTGCGGCTGCGCACCGTACGGCTGCTGCGGGGCCGGGGCACCCGGGTAGCCGTAACCGCTCGGCGGCTGGGCGCCGTAGGGCTGCGGAGCGGCCGGCTTGGCAGCCGGGACCAGGGCGGCCTGGAGGGCGGGGACGAGGGGGGTGGCGATGGCGGCGCCCGCCATGACCAGCGTGGCGATGAGGGCGATGATCAGGCCGGTGCCGGCGCTGAAGCCGTTGCCCGTGGCGTTGCCGATGTTGTCGACGCCGCCCGCCGGGTCGAAGATGTTGCCGAGCGCGCTCCAGGCGGCGAACACGGTGAACGCGACACCGAACTGACGGAGGTCGAGACCGGCGACCTTGGGCGCCTGCGGCAGCCCGCGAGCGACGACGATCAGGGCGGCCCCGATGACGCCCGCCAGGATGACGCCCAGCAGGACCGGGCCGCTGCTCCAGGCGTTGGGGATCTCCGAGCTGCTGACTCCGTCGATCGAGTAGAGGCTGAGGAACGACGCGATCAACAGCACCACCGCTGCTCCGATCACCACGCCGTCGCCTCTAGTGAGGGAGCGGATATTCACTTCAGGTCCTTCGTAGGTCGTCTCTCGTCGTCGGTAGACACTACCGTCCGCAAGATCCGGCCGTCCGGCCGTATCCGCCCGCCGGTCACGACTCGCGCAGGAAACTCACGATTCCGTCAGACATCCCTTGCGCCGCCTTCTGCCGCCAGGCTCCGCTGGTCAGCAGTGCCGAGTCCTTGCTATCGCGCATGTTGCCGCACTCGATGAACACCTTCGGAACTGTTGACAGATTGAGACCACCCAGGTCCGTACGCGTGACGAGACCGGTGCCCTTGCCGACGTAGTTGGAGGGCGGCTCCGCGGTGTCGCGCAGGAAGTTGCCCGCGACGCGGGTGCCCAGGTCGCGGGAGGGGCCGACGATCTTCCGGGTGTCGGCGGCGCCGGCGTGCACGGACCCCGGCAGGATCACGTGGAAGCCGCGGTCGCCCTCGGCGGCGCCGTCGGCGTGGATGGAGATGGCGGCGTCGGCATGGGCGTCGTTCCCGAACCGGGCCCGCTCGTCCACGCACGGCCCCCAGGCCGGGCTGTCCCCGTCACGGGTCAGCTTCACCGTGGCGCCCTGCTTCTCCAGCAGCGTGCGCAGCCGGTGAGCGACGTCGAGGGTGAACCGGGCCTCGGTGTAACCGTCGTTGGTGGACGTACCGGTGGTGTCGCACTCCTTCTTGTTCGTCCCGATGTCGACCTGGCGGTTGATCTCGCCGGCGTGCTGGAAGTTGCCCTGGTTGTGCCCGGGGTCGATGACGACGACCTTCCCCGCGAGCGAACCGGACCCGTCGGCCGCGTCCTTGCCGTCGCCGGCGGGCGAGGCGGAGTCGGTCGAGGGGGACGAGTGGGACGGGTGGGACGAGGACGCGGTGGAGGTGCCGGAGGCCGACGCGGCGGAAGCGGCGTGGTCCGAGCCGCCGCCTCCCACGGCCTCGTACACCGCCCAGCCGAGCAGCGCACCGGGCACCAGCGCGGCGAGCGCCACGGTCAGGGGGCCGCGCCGGGGCCGGCGCGGCTGCGGGGTTTCGAATTCCGGGCCTGTGTACGACACGTCTGCGACTCTAACCGGGGCCTCAGATCCCCGCGCGCGTTCGCCGCAGGACACGGAGCGAACCGGTGACGGAGATCTCCTCGAACGCCCCGGACGCGAGAGCCCTCAGGTACACGCGGTACGGCGCCTGCCCGGTGAACTCGTCCTCGGGCTCCGGGAAGACGTCGTGGATGACGAGGAGGCCCCCCTCGGCGACGTGCGGCGCCCAGCCCTCGTAGTCGGCGCTCGCGTGTTCGTCCGTATGGCCCCCGTCGATGAAGACGAGGCCGAGCGGGGAGTTCCAGACCGCCGCGATCTGCGGGGAACGGCCGACCAGGGCGACCACGTGCTCCTCCAGCCCGGCCCGGAACAGCGTGCGGCGGAAGGCGGGCAGCGTGTCCATCAGCCCGATCTCGGGGTCGACGGTCTCCGGGTCGTGGTAGTCCCAGCCCGGCTGCTGCTCTTCGCTGCCCCGGTGATGGTCGACGGTCAGCGCGCTGACCCCGGCCGCGCGGGCCGCGTCGGCGAGCAGCACGGTGGACCGCCCGCAGTACGTCCCGACCTCCAGCAACGGCAACCCCGCCCGCCCGGCCGCCACGGCCGCGGCATACAGCGCCAGCCCCTCGTCCACGGGCATGAACCCCTTGGCCGCCTCGAACGCGGCGAGGATCTCGGGTGCGGGGGCGGACACAGGGGCGGAGGCGGTTGACATGGGGAGCCTTCCGGTTCGTACGGCGTTTCCGACCGCCCATGCTGCCGCACTCCCGGTCACTGCGTGACAGGGGGTGCGTGCGGTGCCCCGTAAGGGGCGCGGGGAACTGCGCGATCAACCACGACGGCGGGTCTCCCGCGAACCGAACAGCCCCCCGGGCTCCTAGGCGTTCACAACCTCCCCCGGCAACGAGAGATCCAGATCGACAGCCAATTCCTCACCCGGGTGCGTGGCGGACGAAGCCCGCGGCCCATGGCCGGAGGCCTTCGCCGCCAGCACATACGCCCCCCGCTCCGGCACGGCCAGCGCATACGTGCCGTCGGAGCCGGACACCGTCGTCCCCGCCTGCCGCCCGCGCCGGTCGATCAGCGTGACCTTGGCCCGGGCGACCGGAACACCGGTGGCGTCGAGAACGCGCCCGCGGAAGCCGCGCAGCACCTCCTCGGCCCGCTCCAGCACCTCGTCCTCCTCACTGCTGGCCCGCAGCTGCGTGTGCTGCTGCGGGGCCGGCCGGTTGGCCTTCGGCAGGAACAGGGCGAGCAGCAGGCCCACGGCGACGGCGGCCGTGGCGATGAGGAAGGAGACCCGGAAGCCGTGCATGGTGGGGATCGCGAGTCCGCCGACGTTCTTCGCCGTGTTGGCCAGCACCATGCCGACGACGGCGCTCGACACCGATGTGCCGATGGAACGCATCAGCGTGTTCAGGCCGTTGGCCGCGCCGGTCTCCGAGGCGGGCACGGCGCCCACGATCAGTGCCGGCAGGGACGAGTACGCGAGACCGATGCCCGCGCCGAGGACGACGGACGTGACGATCGTCTGCCAGGCCGCGTCCATCAGGCCGAGGCCGCCGCCGTAGCCGATCGCGATGATCAGCAGGCCGAGGATGAGGGTGGTCTTCGGGCCGTAGCGCGCGGACAGGCGGGCGTACACCGGCGCGGTGAACATCATCGTCAGGCCCAGCGGGGCCACGCACAGGCCCGCGACGACCATGGACTGGCCGAGGCCGTAGCCGGTGGCCTTCGGCAGCTGGAGCAGCTGGGGCAGGACGAGCGAGACGACGTAGAACGCGACGCCGACCATGATCGACGCGAGGTTCGTGAAGAGCACGGCGGGGCGTGCGGTGGTGCGCAGGTCGACCAGCGGCGCCGCGCTGCGCAGTTCGAACAGGCCCCACAGGACGAGGACGACGACGGATGCGCCGAACAGGCCGAGCGTGGTGCCGGAGGACCAGCCCCAGTCGCTGCCCTTGGTGATGGGCAGCAGGAGCAGCACCAGACCGGCGGACAGGCCGAGCGCGCCGACCAGGTCGAAGGAGCCCTCGGCGCGCATCGGGGACTCGGGCACGGTGAGGAGGGTGAGGAGGATGGCGAGCACGCCGAGGCCGGCGGCGCCGTAGAAGAGGGCGTGCCAGTTCGTGTGCTGCGCGACCAGGGCGGCGGCGGGCAGCGCGAGGCCGCCGCCCACGCCTATGGAGGAGCTCATCAGGGCCATGGCCGAGCCGAGCTTCTCGCGCGGCAGCATGTCGCGCATCAGGCCGATGCCGAGGGGGATCGCGCCCATCGCGAAGCCCTGGAGCGTACGGCCGACGATCATGAGGAGCAGTTGGCTGGTGAACGCGCTGATCAGCGCGCCGACCACCATGATGGCGAGGCTGAGGACCAGCATCCGCCGCTTGCCGTACAGGTCGCCGAGGCGGCCCATGATCGGGGTGGCGACGGCACCGGAGAGCAGGGTCGAGGTCAGGACCCAGGTGGCGTTGCTGGGCGCGGTGCTCAGCAGCTGCGGCAGGTCCTTGATGACCGGCACGAGCAGCGTCTGCATCACCGCGACGACGATGCCCGCGAAGGCGAGCACCGGGACCACGGCCCCGCTCGCCTGCTTCGGCGGCGGCTGGTCGGTCGTCGTGTGGGTCATTGAGTGAGGCCTCCCGTGAACATAAGTGTCGGGTAAACCTCGTATGCACAGGCAACTATTCCGTTGCTTCGAGCCCCTAACGAATCCTTGACCCACCCATGGGTTTCTGACGTTGCGTCAAGTCTGGTGAGTTGATGGAACACGTTCTAGTCTTGCGTGCCGTGAAGGCCTATGTCGCCGGGGTCGGGATGACCAGGTTCGAGAAGCCCGAGACCCGTTCATGGCAGTACTGGGACATGGTGCGGGAAGCGGGCGAGGCGGCTCTCGCCGACGCCGGGATCGCCTATACGGATGTGGAACAGGTTCCCGTCGGCTACTGTTTCCAGCCCTCCACCGCCGGACAGCGCGCCGTGTACGAGCTGGGTCTCACCGGCGTCCCCGTCTACAACGTCAACAACAACTGCGCCACCGGCGCGACCGCCCTGATGCTCGCCCGGCAGCTCGTCGAGGGCGGTGCCTGCGACTGCGTCCTGGCCCTGGGCTTCGAGAAGATGAAGAAGGGCGCGCTGGGCGGCGGGGCGGACGGCGGCGACTTCGCGACGTCTCCGGTCGCCCGGCACTACGGCGTCATGGCCGCCCGGCACGGCTTCGAACCGGCCCCGCCGACCGCGCAGATCTTCGGCGACGCGGCCCGCGAGCACATGGAGCGGTACGGCACGACGCAGGCGCAGCTCGCCGCCGTCGCCGCCAAGAACCACCGGCACTCCGCGCACAACCCGTACGCGCAGTTCCGGGACGTGTACGAGGTGGCCGACATCCTGTCCGCCCGGACGGTGCACCGGCCGCTGACCAAGCTCCAGTGCTCGCCGACCTCGGACGGCGCGGCGGCCGCGGTGGTGGTGTCGCGGCGGTTCGCCGACGCGCGCGGGCTCACCGGGCTCGTGGAGATCACCGGACAGGCCATGGCCACGGACACCGAGGAGTCCTTCGCCTCCGGTTCCTGCATCGACGTCGTCGGACAGCCGATGTCGCGCGAGGCGGCGCGGCGGGCGTACGCGTTGTCCGGGCTCGGCATCGAGGACGTCGACGTGATCGAGCTGCACGACTGCTTCTCCGTCAACGAGCTGCTGACGTACGAGGCGCTCGGCATGTGCGAGGCGGGGGAGTCCGGGAAGCTGGTCGAGTCGGGCGCGACGACGTACGGCGGCCGCTGGGTGGTGAACCCCTCCGGCGGGCTGATCTCCAAGGGCCACCCGCTGGGCGCGACCGGCCTCGCCCAAACCGCCGAACTGGTCTGGCAGTTGCGCGGCCGGGCGGAGGAGCGGCAGGTGCCCGGTGCGCGGGTCGGACTCGCGCACAACATCGGCCTGGGCGGCGCGGCGGTGGTGACGCTGCTGCGGGGGGTGTGAGGGACACACCGAAGAAGCGGTCCGACGGGGGCGCCCGGCGGGACCGCTCGGCGGATGTCGTCTGGTGGGGGCAGTCCGATGGCGCCGCCCGGCGGAGGCCGTCCGATGTGGGCGCCCGGTGGGGGCAGTCTGGCGGAGGCCGCCCGGTGGGGGCAGTCCGATGGCCCCGCCTGGCGGGGCCGCCTGGCGGGGCCGACCGGTGGAGGGCGTCCGCTGGAGGCGGTCCGGGGAGGCAGTCCGATGGCGCCGCCCGGTGGCGGCTGTCCGGTGGAGGCCGTCCGATGTGGGTGCCCGGTGGGGGCAGTCTGGCGGAGGCCGCTCGGTGGGGGCAGTCCGATGGCGCCGCCCGGCGGGGTCGCCCGATGGGGGCAGTCTGATGGAGGCCGTCCGCTCGGGGCTGTCCGGTGGGGTCGCCCCGCGGAGGCCGTCTGCTGGAATCCGTACGATGCCCGCGCGGCTCAGAGCCACCCCTGTTGTCGGGCCTCCCGTACTGCCTCCGCTCGGTTCCGGGTGGAGGTCTTGCCGATCGCCGAGGACAGGTAGTTGCGGACGGTGGACTCGGACAGATGCAGTCGGCCGGCGATGTCGGCGACCGTCGCCCCGTCCACCGACGCCTTCAGCACGTCGCGCTCCCGGGCCGTCAGCGGGCTCGGCCCGGCGCTGAGCGCGGCGGCGGCCAGCGCGGGATCGACCACGGTCTCGCCCGTGAGCACCCGCCGGATCGCCGCGGCCAGGTCCTCCACGGGCCCGTCCTTGACGAGGAACCCGGCCGCCCCGGCCTCCATGGCCCGGCGCAGATAGCCGGGCCGGCCGAAGGTGGTGAGGATCAGCACCCGGCAGTCGGGCGCCTGCTCGCGCAGCTCCGCCGCCGCGTCCAGCCCGCTCGCGCCCGGGAGTTCGATGTCCAGCAGGGCCACGTCCGGCCGGTGCAGCAGCGCCTCCTCGACGATCGCGTCACCCCGGGCGACCTGGGCGACGACCTCGATGTCGTCCTCCATGCCGAGCAGCAGCGCGAGGGCCCCGCGCATCATCCCCTGGTCCTCGGCCAGCAGCACCCGGATGCACGTGGCGGGTCTGCCGTCCCGGGGCATCTCGTTCATGGGCTCAGCCTACGGCCACCGGGGCGCACGGGCCGTCGGCAAAGAATCCGGTTGATTCGGTGCGGCGGGGGTTGACGGCCGCCAGTGGCGTGAAAACAATCGCCTCTGCATTTCTGAAATCGCCCCCGAAATTCGGCAGTTGAATAGGTTCGTCATTTCGATCGAACGTTGTCCGAGATTCCGAACGAGCCGCTGCCCCACACGAACCGAGGTACACCTTGCTCCCCGGAACCCCCCGCTCAGGGCGCCTGAGAAGCGCCGTCCTCTCCCTGCTCGCCGTCTGCGCCACCGTCGCCGCGCTGCTCCTCGGCACCGGCGCGCCCCAGGCGGCCGCCGCGAGTTCGCTGCCCTGTGACGTCTACGCCGCCGCGGGCACCCCCTGCGTCGCCGCGCACAGCATGGTCCGGGCGCTGTACTCCTCGTACAACGGCTCGCTGTACCAGGTGCAGCGGGCCTCGGACGGCGCCACGAAGAACATCGGGCCGCTCTCCGCCGGCGGCTACGCCGACTCCGCCGCCCAGGACTCCTTCTGCTCCGGCACGACCTGCGTCGTCACCCGGATCTACGACCAGTCCGCCCGCCACAACGACCTCACGGTCGAGGGCGCGGGCGGGGCCGGCAAGGCCGACGTCGGGGCGCCCGCGGACGCGCTGCCGGTGACCGTCGGCGGCCACCAGGTGTACGGCCTGGAGATCTCCGCCGGCATGGGCTACCGCAACGACGCCACCTCGGGCGTCGCCACCAACGGCGCCGCCGAGGGGATGTACATGGTGACCTCCGGCACCCACGTCAACGGCTCCTGCTGCTTCGACTACGGCAACGCCGAGACGAACAACAAGGACACCGGCAACGGGCACATGGACGCCATCAACTTCGGCACCGAGTGCTGGTTCTCCCCGTGCTACGGCTCCGGACCCTGGGTGCAGGCCGACCTGGAGAACGGGCTGTTCCAGTCCGACGCCGGATACAGCAAGAACTCCTCCGACACCGGCACGGGCGCGCTGCCGTTCGTGACCGCGCTGCTGAAGAACAACGGGCAGAACCATTTCGCGCTTAAATGGGGGAATGCGCAATCAGGTGGACTCACGACCACCTATTCCGGCGGTGAGCCGACCACGAGCGGATACTCGCCGATGCACCAGGAGGGCGCGATCGTCCTCGGCACCGGCGGCGACAACAGCAACGGCTCCATCGGGTCCTTCTTCGAGGGCGTGATGACCTCCGGCATCCCGACGGACGCCGCCGACAACTCCGTGCAGTCGAACATCGTCTCCGTCGGCTACGGCGCCGCGACCGGCAGCGCCGGCACGCTGAACGCCGGCTCGGAGATCTCCCTGCGCGCGACCACGTCCTGCTGCACCAGCGACTACGTCCGCCACCAGAACGACGCGGGCGTGCTGTCGTCCATCACCTCGGCCAGCTCCGCCCTCGACAAGAACGACGCCACCTGGATCGTCCGCGAGGGCCTCGCCGACAGTTCCTGCGTCTCCTTCGAGTCGCGCAACTACCCCGGCGACTTCCTGCGCCACTCCGACTTCAAGCTCTACCGGCAACCCATGGACGGCACCGCCCAGTTCCGGCAGGACGCCACCTTCTGCCCACAGGCCGGCAAGAGCGGCACCGGCACCTCGTTCGCCTCGTACAACTACCCGACGAGGTACCTGCGCCACTACGACTACAACCTCTACATAGCGAGCGACGGCGGGTCCAACGCCTTCGACAGCAGCACCTCCTGGACCGACGACGTGAGCTGGGCCGTCAGTACGCCCTGGGCGCCGTAACCACGAAGTCCGACGACTCCGCCGACTCCGCTGATTCCACCGGGAGTTCGGCGGTGACCGTGAAGCCGCCGCGCGGCGACGGGCCGGCCGTCAGGGAGCCGCCCGCCGCCGCGAGGCGCTCGGTCAGCCCCTTCAGGCCGGTGCCGCCGATGCCCTGCTGGGGCCTGCTGACCGGCTTGCCGGTGCCGTTGTCGGTGACGGCGAGCCGGGCCTGTTCGGCGCCGCTCTCCACGGTGATCTCGCAGCGGCTCGCGTCGCTGTGCCGGACCACGTTGGTCACCGCCTCGCGCACCACCCAGCCGAGCAGCGCCTCGGTCTGCGGGGCGAGCGGCACCCCGGACTGGCGGACCTGCGGCTCGATGCTCGCCGCGGACAGCGCCGAGCGGGCCCGGGTCAGCTCGGTGGCGAGGCTTCCCTCCCGGTAGCCGGTCACCGCCTCGCGGATCTCGGTGAGCGCCTGCCGGCCCACCGACTCGATGTCCGCGATCTGGCCCAGCGCCGCGTCCATGTCGCGCGGGGCCAGCCGCCGGGCCGCCTCCGACTTCACCACGATCACCGACAGCGTGTGCCCGAGCAGATCGTGCAGGTCCCGCGAGAACCGCATCCGCTCCTTCTCCACCGCGCGCCGGGCCAACTCCTCGCGCGCGGCCCGCAGTTCCCGCACCGCCTCGGACAGGCCGAGGATCGCGGCGGTCACCATGCTGGAGAGGAACGTGGCGTAGGCGATGTTGACCGCGTCCGAGCCCTCGTGGACTCCGGAGATCGCGCCCGCGTACGCGGCCAGCAGGATGCCCGTCCGGCCCAGCCACGGGCCGCGCAGCGTCGCCCCCGTCGCAAGGCCCAGCAGGGGGAAGAACATCAGCCAGTTGCCGCCGTAGCCGAGGGCCAGGCCCGTGGTCAGCAGGACCATGATCGCCAGCGCCACCCGGGTGGAGACCGCCTCGCGCTTCTCACGGTGGAAGGAGCGGAAGGTGACGTAGACGTACAGCGAGTTGAAGAGCAGCAGGCCCAGGCCGCCGATCAGCGGGTTCGGGGTCTTGCCCTGGAGGAGGTTGGAGAAGGAGCCCATCCCCATCAGCAGCCAGGGCAGCAGTGCGTAGCCGGTGGGCGGCGGGCCCGGGTGGTCGACGGCCGGGGACTTGCCCGTCTTCCTGGCGGCGCGCGCCGCGGCGGTGAAGCGCTTGTGGTCGGCCTTCCAGCGGTCGCGCTCCGCCCTCCATTCGAGCCGCGTCGCCTGCCAGGAGCGTGCCCGGCATTGAATTCCCCGTATCAACGACATCCAGGACTTCCACGACATATCAGATTCCCCCGTCAGACCGTGCCCGCCCCGCGGCGGTACGACAGCACAGCGTACGAACCGAAAAGTCCCAGCCATGCCGTCAGCACGATGATGGCACCGGTTCCCGGGGCGCGCCCCTCCGCGACGGCGGTGCCCAGCTGGGCGAACCGGTGGGTGGGGGTGTACGCCGACACGGCGCGCAGCCAGCCGGGGAAGAGGCTGACGGGGAACCACAGCCCGCCGAGCACCGAGAGCCCCAGACCGCACAGCATGTTCGCCACACCCGTGGCGGGCCCGGTCAGCCGGTAGCCGTTGCCGAGGCCGAGCAGGGTGAACGGCAGCGAGCCGAACCACAGCAGCAGCACGATCGCCGCCCACTGCCACACGGCCAGCCGCACCCCGTTGACCAGCCCGCCCGCCGCCAGCACGGCGAGGATCGCGGGCAGCACGGTCACCGCGCCGGTCAGGGTCCGCCCGGTCACCACCTCGCGCGGGGTCATCGGGGTCACGCGCAACTGCCGCAGCCAGCCGACGGCGCGGTCCTCGGCCACCGCGCTTCCGGTGTTGAGGGCCGAGCCGACGGCGCCGTAGGCGGCCATGCCGACCATCGACGCCGCCTTCCAACTCCCGTCGCTCTGGCCGATGTTCGTGAACAGCAGGTACATCAGCACGGGCATGGCGATGCCGCCGATGACGAAGCCGGGGTCGCGGAGGGTGCGGCGGGTTTCCAGACGTACGTAGGCGAGCATCAGCGGGGCTCCAGGTCGTGGGAGTCGGGTACGGTCCGGGGGCCGGTCAGCGTCAGGAACGCGTCGTCCAGGGACGCCGGTGCCACCTCCAGCCCCCGTATCGCCCCCAGTTCCGCCAGCGCGATCACCGTGGCGTCCGAGTCGTCCGTGCGCAGCCGCGCCCGCTCGCCCCGCACCTCCACCGAGCGGACCCCGGGCAGCAGGGCCAGTCCCTCCGGGTCGCGGCCCGCCAGGTCGAGCGAGACCAGGTTGCCGCCCGCCGCGCGGCGCAGTTCCTCGCCGGTGCCGTCGGCGACGATCCGGCCCCGGTCGATGATCAGGATCCGGTCGGCGTGGGCGTCGGCCTCCTCCAGGTAGTGCGTGGAGAACAGCACGGTGTGGCCGTGCCGGGCGTAGTCGCGCATGGAGTCCCAGAAGGCGTGCCGGGCCTCCACGTCGAGCGCCGCCGTCGGCTCGTCCAGCACCAGCAGCGCAGGGTCCCCGGCCAGCGCGACCGCGAACCGCACCCGCTGCACCTGCCCGCCGGACAGCCGGTCCACGCGCCGCCCGGCCAGGCCGGCGATGCCGGCCAGCTCCAGCGCCCGGCCCGCCGGCATCGGCGCCGGATAGCGGGAGGCGACGAACGCGACCAGCTCCCCGACCGTGACCCGGGGTACCGGGCGCGCCTCCTGGAGCATCGCGCCCACCCGTCCCGCGCGCACCGAGCGCTCGGGCGGCGCGCCGAACAGCTCCACGGCGCCCGCGTCGGGCTCGTACAGCCCGAGCAGCAGCCCGATCGTGGTCGACTTGCCGGCGCCGTTGCGGCCCAGCAGGGCCACGGTCTCGCCGGGCGCGATGTCCAGGTCGACGCCGTCCACGGCGCGGACCTCGCCGTACGCCTTGACCGCCCCCGTGAAGGAGACGGCCCCTCCTCGTTGCCCCCGTTGTGTCATGGGTACGACGGTACGAGGCCAGACCCGGCCTCCGGCAGATGCGCATGTACGGACTCGGGCAGTACAAATGTCACTGCCGACGAGATCTGACACGACGTCAGGAGCCTTCACAAGTGCGGAGTGCTCGGCTATACAAGGGGCGCCGGACTGGAACGCGTTCTAGATCGGCCCGTAGCGACCTCGGTGCGGCCGACGGTGCGGACGGCCGTGCCGGGGTCTTTCACCGCGCAGCCCATGTCAGGAGCCGTATGCCCATCGACGCAGCGTTGGCCCTCGCCGCCGAACCCCGGACCGGCGAGATCACCTGGGACCACAAGGACGTCCAGCTCTACCACCTCGGCATCGGCGCCGGCGTCCCCGCCACCGATCCCGGCGAGCTGCGCTACACCCTGGAGTCCCGGCTGCACGTCCTGCCCAGCTTCGCCACCGTCGCGGGCGCCGGCTCGCCCGGCGTGATCGGCGGTCTGTCCATGCCGGGCGTGGAGGTCGACCTCGCCAAGGTGCTGCACGGCGGGCAGCGCCTGGAGATCCACCGCCCGATCCCCACCCGGGGCACCGCCACCGCCACCTCCCGCATCGCCGCCGTGTACGACAAGGGCAAGGCGGCCGTCCTCGTCATGCGCACCGAGGTCGCCGACGCCGACGGCCCGCTGTGGACCAACGACGCCCAGATCTTCGTACGGGGAGAAGGCGGGTGGGGCGGCGACCGCGGCCCGGGCACACGCCTCGACCCGCCCGCCGGAGAGCCCGACCGGACCGTCGAACGGGCCGTCCGCGAGGACCAGGCGCTGCTCTACCGCCTGAGCGGCGACCGGAACCCGCTGCACGCCGACCCCGACTTCGCCAAGCGCGCCGGATTCGACCGGCCCATCCTGCACGGGCTGTGCACCTACGGCATCACGCTCAAGGCGGTCGTCGACACGCTGCTCGGCGGGGACGTGAGCCGGGTGCGGTCCTACACCACCCGGTTCACCGGAGTCGTCTTCCCGGGCGAGACCCTGCGCATCCGCATGTGGCAGGAGGGGGGGAACGCCGTCCGGGTGGCCGTGAGCGCGATCGAGCGGGACGACGCGCCCGTCCTCGCCGACACCATCGTCCAACACTCCTGATCCAGGCTGTAGTCGAGGGGAGAGCCGCACCATGCGCGCAGCCGTACTGCACGAGATCGGCCAGGAAAAGCTCGACGTCGTCGATGACGTCGAGGCCGTGGGCTTCGGGCCCGGCAAGGTCAGGGTCCGGGTGCGCGCCACCGGACTGTGCCACTCGGACCTGTCCGCGATGAGCGGGGTGCTGCCGCAGCCCGCGCCGTTCGTACCCGGCCACGAGGGCGCGGGCGAGATCCTCGAAGTCGGCGAGAACGTACGGAACATGAAACCCGGTGACCGGGTCGTGCTCTGCTGGCTGCCCGCCTGCGGCGCCTGTGCCGCCTGCAAGCGCGGCCAGACCCAGCTGTGCCTGGCCGGGTTCATGAACGCCGGTACCCCCAACTTCAGGCGCGCCAGCGGCAGTTCCTCCGACGTGTTCGGCTTCGCGGGCACCGGCACCTTCGCCGAGGAGGTCGTGGTCGACGCGGGCTGCGCCGTGCCCATCCCCGAGGACGTGCCCTTCGACATCGCCGCCCTGATCGGCTGCGGGGTCACCACCGGACTCGGCGCCGCCCTCAACACCGCCGATGTGCAGGCCGGTTCGTCGGTCGCCGTCATCGGCTGCGGAGGCGTCGGCATCTCGGCGGTGCAGGGCGCGCGGCTGAAGGGCGCGGCCGAGATCGTCGCCGTGGACCCGGTCGCCTCCCGCCGCGAGGCCGCCCTCCGGTTCGGCGCCACGAAGGCCGTCCCGCCCGACGGACTGGCCGACGCCAAGCAGCGGATCACCGGCGGCGAGGGCTTCGACTACGTCTTCGAGGTCGTCGGCCGCTCCGCCACCGCCCGCACCGCCTACGAGAACACCCGGCGCGGCGGCACCCTCGTCGTGGTCGGGGCGGGCGCCATGGACGACTTCCTCCAGCTCAACATGTTCGAGCTGTTCTTCGACGAGAAGCGCATCCTGCCGTCCATGTACGGCGGCGGGGACGTGCTGCGCTCCTACGAGCGCGCGATCGCCCTGTGGCGGGCCGGCCGGATCGATCTGGCGGGCCTGATCACCCACCGGGTGCCGCTGGCCGAGATCAACGAGGCCCTGGACCAGATGCGTACCGGGACCGCCCTGCGCACGTGCATCGAGATCTGAGGGCGCCGGCCATGACACTGCCACTGGAGGGGATGTCCGCGATCGTCACCGGCGCCGGGCGCGGCCTCGGCCGGGCCGAGGCACTCGAACTCGCCCGGCTCGGCGCGGCCGTCGTGGTCAACGACTACGGGCAGCCCGGCCGGGACGGCTCGGGGCAGGCGTCGGCCGGGCCCGCCGAGGAGGTGGCGCGGGAGATCCGCGCGGCCGGCGGCACGGCGCTCGCCCACACCGGGGACGTCGCCGACTTCCGACAGGCCGCGGAACTGGTCGAGTCGGCGATCGGCGCGTACGGCAAGCTCGACATCCTCGTCAACAACGCGGGCATCCTGCGCGACCGCATGGTCTTCTCCATGACCGAGGACGAGTGGGACCCGGTGATCCGGGTCCACCTCAAGGGCCACTTCAACACCACCCACTTCGCCGCCGCGCACTGGCGGGAGCGGTCCAAGGCGGCCGGCGGCGGGAAGGTCTACGGCCGGATCGTGAACACCTCCTCGGAAGCGTTCCTCGCCGGCTCCGCGGGCCAGCCCAACTACGCGGCCGCGAAGGGCGGAATCGTCGGCCTGACCACCTCGACCGCCCTGGCCCTCGCCAAGTACGGCGTCACGGCCAACGCGATCTGCCCGCGCGCCCGGACCCGGATGACCGAGGACGTCTTCGCGGGCTTCCAGCAGCCGGAGGAGGGCCTGGACCCGCTGGCCCCCGAGCACGTCGCCCCGCTCGTCGGCTATCTGGCCGCACCGGCCGCCGCGGGGATCAACGGCCAGTTGCTCGTCGTCCACGGCGGCATGGTCGCGATCGTCGAACGGCCGCGGGTGCAGGCCAAGTTCGACAGCAAGCAGGAGACGTTCACGTACGACGAACTCGACGCGCTGCTCACCCCGCACTACGCGCAGCGGCCGCCGGGGGAGACGTTCGCGGCGGCGGAGGTGCTGGGGCTGAAACGGGGGTAGGGACAGCGGAAATGGAAAGGGGCGCCCGCCGGGCGGGCGCCCCTTGTGCCACGTACCGTCAGGCAGCTGCCTCGGCGGTCTCCACGGTCGGCTTGCGGTGCTTGCCGTGCGGAGCCGCCTCATTGTCCTGGGCCGCTACCGGGCCCCGGTGCCGACCGTGACCGTCTGTTTCCAGAGAGCCGGCAGACAGCTGCTCGGTGGTGCTGGTGTCGCTCATCGGAAGAATTCACCCCGTCAACATGATCTTTCGTACAGCCCGGCGAGTGTAACCGGCACACCACCGGCCGAATCCAGGCGCACACGCCAACCGGCACTAGTTCGTTACAAGACGTCCGAGCGGCGCCTGCTGCAACGGCACCGGACGCGCCACCACCGGCTGCGGAACCACCGGGGCCGCGGGCTCCACGGGATCCGGAGGATCCGGTTCCGCCGGCCGCCGTGGCGCCTCGGGCGCCCCGTCGGCCGTGCCGTCCCGGCCCGGACCCTCCGGACCCGCCTCCCCCGAGCCCCCCGTCTCCCCCGCGGCCACGGTGGTACCGCCTGCCACGGCCGCCTCCCCCCAGGGCACCGTCGGCTCCGCCACGCCGCAGGGAGTCTCCCGCGTGGCGTACGGCAGCCGCAGCACCCCGTCCGGCGTCCACAGCCCGGTGCCGGTCAGCCACCCCTCGGGCGCCGGGAGGTGGTTCACCCGCCGCCCGGCCGGCCGCCAGGCGCCCACCCAGCTGCCGAGCGGGCCGTCGATCCGCAGCGCCACCGCGCAGTTCTCCGGCGTCAGCACCTGCCCCGGCTGGATCGCGAACGGCGTCACCACGCAGTCGGGCATCCGCAGGGACTCCGGGAAGCGCACCGGCAGCGTGCTGCCGAGCACGCCCCAGCCCAGCCGCTCCCGCCCGGGCGAGGGCGCGTCGGAGGAGAGGAGCAGCAGTCCGCTGTCGGGGTCGGCGAGCAGCAGCCGGTCGTGGCTGCCGGCCGCGATCTGGAGCAGGGGCGAGACTTCGGCGCGCGCCAGGTCCACCACGACCGTCTTCACCGGGCCGCCGGCCGGCCGCCGGTCGAGGGCCAGCATCCGCCCGGCACGGTCCAGCCACACCCCGCCCGAACAACGCCCCGGCACCTCGGCCAGCCGCTCCGGACCGAAGGCCCCGCCCGCCACCAGCCAGACCGTGCTGGAGTGCGGACCGGCGGCGAGGGCGTACGCGCGCGTGCCCCCCGGCGCGGGCGGCAGCAGCGTGAGCCGGGTGCCGGGCTCGGTGCACTCCACCGCGCCCAGCGGCAGCTCACCGGTGCCGGGGCCGGTCGGATAGAGCAGCGAGAAGGCGTGCCGCCGCTCGATCAGCCGGTGGATCAGCACCCGGCCGTCGGCGAGCGGCTGCACCTCGGTGCCCGGCTCCTCCGGCTGGTCGCCGGGCAGCGGCACCGCGTACGGCTCCGGGCCGTCCAGCGTCCAGCGCTCCGGGAACCAGCAGTCCCCGGCCGGCGCGAGCCGGGCGGCGTACGCCCCGTCCGCCGTGAGAGCGCAGCCGCTCCCCCCGGCGTCCGCGCCGGGACCGCCGGTATGGGGTGGTTCGATCGCACAGGCCGTCATCGTTCGGTCACCTCCGGCGACGAAGCTAGTTTTCGTACGCACACGCGGGGGACGGGCCGCTGGCCACTTCACACATACGGGTGGCGCAGAAGCGATTCAGCTGAGGAAGCCGGGGCGTCTGTGCTGACCGGGACAAGACCGTGCGCATGCGGTACGGCCGGGCCGGACGGCCAGGTAGCCTTTTCCCGTGCCCCGTCTGTCTGAAGTCATCGCCGCGCTGGACAACCTGTGGCCCGCCGAGCGGGCCGAGTCCTGGGACGCGGTCGGCACGGTCGTGGGCGACCCCGGCCAGGAGGTCACCCGCGTCCTGTTCGCCGTCGACCCCGTGCAGGACGTCGTCGACGAGGCGGTGAAACTCGGCGCCGACCTGCTGGTCACCCACCACCCGCTCTACCTGCGCGGTACGACGACGGTGGCGGCGACCCACTTCAAGGGCCGCGTCGTGCACACGCTGATCAAGCACGACATCGCCCTGCACGTCGCCCACACCAACGCGGACACGGCGGACCCGGGCGTCTCCGACGCCCTCGCCGGCGCGCTGGACCTGCGGGTCGTACGCCCCCTCGTCCCGGACCCGGCCGACCCGGCGGGCCGCCGGGGCCTCGGCCGGATCTGCGAACTCGACCACCCCCTCACGGTCCGCGAGCTGGCCGCCCGCGCCGCCGAGCGGCTGCCCGCCACCGCGCAGGGCATCCGGGTGGCCGGCGACCCCGAGGCCGTCGTCCGCACGGTCGCCGTCAGCGGCGGCTCCGGCGACAGCCTCTTCGACCAGGTCCGCGCGGCCGGCGTCGACGCCTTCCTCACCGCCGACCTGCGTCACCACCCCGCCTCCGAGGCGGTGGCCACGAGCCCTCTCGTGCTGCTCGACGCGGCGCACTGGGCCACCGAGTGGCCCTGGTGCGAGCTGGCCGCGAGCCAGCTCGACGAGATCTCCGACCGCCACGGATGGGACCTGCGCGTCCACGTCTCCACGACGGTCACCGACCCCTGGACCGCCCACGCGGCGTCCACCACCCCGAACAGCTAACAGGAGCCCCCAACTGAACGCCGCGCCCGCCGACCAGATCCGTCTCCTCGACGTCCAGGCCCTCGACGTCCGCCTCCAGCAGCTCGCGCACAAGCGGAAGTCGCTGCCCGAGCACGCCGAGATCGACTCGCTGAACAAGGACCTCACGCAACTGCGCGACCTGCTGGTCGCCGCGCAGACCGAGGAGAGCGACACCGCCCGCGAGCAGATCAAGGCCGAGCAGGACGTGGACCAGGTGCGCCAGCGCGCCACCCGCGACCAGCAGCGACTGGACTCCGGCGCGGTCACCTCGCCGAAGGACCTGGAGAACCTGCAGAAGGAGATCGTCTCCCTCGCCAAGCGCCAGGGCGACCTGGAGGACGTGGTCCTGGAGGTCATGGAGCGCCGCGAGTCCGCGCAGGAGCGGGTGGCCGAACTGACCGAGCGGGTCGGGTCGGTCCAGTCGAGGATCGACGACGCGACCGGGCGCCGGGGCGCGGCCTTCGAGGAGATCGACGGCGAGGTCGCGACGGTGACGAAGGAGCGCGAGGTCGTGGCCGCGTCCGTCCCGGCGGACCTCCTCAAGCTCTACGACAAGCTGCGCGAGCAGCAGGGCGGTATCGGCGCGGCCAAGCTGTACGCGCGCACCTGCCAGGGCTGCCGCCAGGAGCTGGCCATCACCGAACTGAACGAGGTCCGCGCGGCCGCGCCGGACACCGTGGTGCGCTGCGAGAACTGCCGCCGCATCCTGGTGCGCACGGCCGAGTCGGGTCTGTAGACCTCTGTAGACCTTCGCAGACAAGGGGCTTGTCGGGTGCGGGAGTTCATCGTCGAGGCCGACGGCGGGTCACGGGGCAACCCGGGGCCGGCCGGCTACGGCGCCGTGGTCAGTGACGCGGCGACGGGGGAGACGCTGGCGGAGGAGGCCGAGTTCCTCGGCGTCGTCACCAACAACGTGGCCGAGTACCGGGGTCTGCTGGCCGGCCTGCGCGCCGCCCACGCCCTCGACCCGACGGCCACGGTCCACGTCCGCATGGACTCCAAGCTCGTCGTCGAGCAGATGTCGGGCCGCTGGAAGATCAAACACCCCGACATGAAGCCCCTGGCGACCCAGGCCCGCTCCGTCTTCCCACCCGACCAGGTCACCTACGAGTGGATCCCCCGGGAGCGGAACAAACACGCGGACCGACTGGCGAACGAGGCGATGGACGCGGGGACGAAGGGAGAGACCTGGTCACCGGCCTCGTCCCGGGCGGCGCTGGCGGAGGTCCGCGCGGCGGGCGGCGGCGAGTCCGCCGCAGCTGCGGGCAGTCGTGCCGCTGGGGCGGCACGGGTGGGCGCAGCGGCACCTCCGAGCGAGCAGCGTCCGGAAGCCCCCGATGAGCACGGCGGGGTCAGTACCCCCGACCAGCAGCGCACCTCCGCCCCCGGCTGGAGCTCCGCCCCCGACCTCGGCGCCCCCGCCACCTTCGTGCTGCTCCGGCACGGTGAAACCCCGCTGACCCCCCAGAAGCGCTTCTCGGGCAGCGGCGGCACCGACCCCTCCCTCTCCGAGGCCGGCCGCGAACAGGCCCGCCGTGCCGCCGAGGCCCTCGCCCGGCGCGGCACCATCCAGGCCGTCGTCGCCTCCCCCCTCGCCCGCACCCGCGAGACCGCCGGCATCGTCGCCGAGCGCCTCGGCCTGGACGTGACGATCGAGGACGGCCTGCGCGAGACGGACTTCGGCGCCTGGGAGGGCCTCACCTTCGGCGAGGTCCGCGAGCGTCACCCGGACGACCTGACCGCCTGGCTCGCCGACCCCGAGGCCCACCCCACGGGCGGCGGCGAGAGCTTCGCCGAGACGGCCACCCGGATCGCCGCCGCCCAGGAGAAGCTGGTCGCGGCCTACGCGGGCCGCACGGTCCTGCTGGTCAGCCATGTGACCCCGATCAAGACGTTCATCCGGCTCGCCCTCGGCGCCCCGCCCGAGTCCCTGTTCCGCATGGAGCTCTCCGCGGCCTCCCTGTCGGCGGTGGCGTACTACGCCGACGGCAACGCCAGCGTCCGGCTCTTCAACGACACGTCCCACCTGCGTCCCTGAGCCCGCCGAGCCCGGCCGCCGCCCGCGCCAGCTCCTCGATCCGCGCCCAGTCCCCGGCGGCCACCGCGTCCGCCGGGACCATCCAACTCCCGCCCACACAGCCGACGTTGGGCAGGGCGAGGTACTCCGGCGCGTTCGCCGGACCGATCCCGCCGGTCGGACAGAACCGGGCCTGCGGCAACGGCCCGGCCAGCGACCGCAGATACGCCGTGCCGCCCGCCGCCTGCGCCGGGAAGAACTTCATGTCCCGCACCCCGCGCTCCAGCAGCGCGACGACCTCCGAGGTGGTCGACACCCCGGGCAGGAACGGCAGCCCCGATCCGCGCATCGCCGCCAGCAGTACGTCCGTCCACCCGGGGCTGACCAGGAACCGCGCCCCCGCCGCCGTACTCGCGCTCACCTGCTCCGGCGTGATCACCGTGCCCGCCCCGACCACGGCGGCGGGCACCTCCGCGGCGATCGCGCGGATCGCGGCCTGCGCCGCCGGCGTCCGCAGGGTCACCTCGATCGCGGGCAGCCCGCCCGCCACCAGCGCCCGCGCCAGCGGCACGGCGTCGGCGACGTCGGAGACGACCACCACGGGGACGACGGGCGCCGGCGCGACGAGATCGTGCACGGAGGCAGGCGAGGGCGAGGGCAGCGGTGAGGTCATGCCCTCATCGTGCCCAGCCGCTGCATTGTGCGCAATGAGCGTTGCGCATGCTGCAATACGAAGCCTGGTGGGCGGTGAACCTGGTGAACCTAGTGGATCAGTGGATCTCCTCCACCAGCACGTCCAGCGCCCACGCCCGGCCCGCCTTCTCCGGCGCCTGCGCCTCCACCTCGTACCCGAGGTCCCGCAACGCCTCCACCAGCTCGGCCGGGTTCTTCGGCGCGGCGCCCTCCGACAGCAGGCTGCGCACGATCCGGCCCTTGGTCGCCTTGTTGAAGTGGCTGACCACCTTCCGGGTCGGTGCGTGCAGCACCCGCACCGTCGCCGTCCGCCCGGCGACCTCGCCCTTCGGCTTCCAGGCCGCCGCGTACGCCGCCGAGCGCAGGTCCAGCACCAGGCCGCTCCCGGCCGCCTCGGGCAGCACGTCCGCCATCGGCGCCCGCCAGTGCGCGCCCAGCGCGCCGAGCCCGGGCAGCTTCACGCCCATCGAGCAGCGGTAGGAGGGGATCCGGTCGGTCACGCGCACGGCGCCCCACAGCCCGGAGAACACCAGCAGCGAGCGCGCCGCGCGCTGCTTCGCCGCCGTGTCCAGCGTGGCCAGGCCGAGGGCGTCGTAGAGGACACCGGTGTAGATCTCCCCGGCCGGGCGGGCGCCCGCCGTCGGCAGGCCGGCGTTCTTCGCGACCTCGCCGCGCAGCCCCTCGCTCAGTCCCAGCACCTCGCGCGCCTTCTCGTTCTGGTCGGGGTCCCCGGCGCACAGCTCGACCAGTTCGCCGAGCACCGCCTCCCGCGCGGCGGTCAGCCCCGGCAGGGACAGCGACTCAAGCTTCAGCGGGGCACCCGCGCCCGAGTTCGCCTTGCCCTCGGACGGCGGCAGCAGGACCAGCACCACGTACTCCTCACCTAGACCTCCGCGACAGCGTACGGCGTGCCGGGCCCCTGCCCGCGACCTACGCTCGCTGTATGCCCCGCCGCAAGATCCGCGTGACCGGTGCCCCCGAGGCCCCGCTCCGGGCCGCGCTCGCCGCGCTGCGCACCGAACTCGGCATCCCGCAGGACTTCCCGCCCCCGGTCCGGGAGGAGGCCGAGCGCGCGGCGAAGGCGCCCGCCGTACCGTCGTACGACGCCACCGACATCCCCTTCTTCACCCTCGACCCGCCCGCCTCCCTGGACCTCGACCAGGCCACCCACCTGTCCCGGCGGGCCGCCGGCTACCGGGTCCGCTACGCCATCGCCGACGTCCCCGCCTTCGTCGCACCCGGCGGCGCGCTGGACGCGGAGGCGCACCGGCGCGTCAACACCCTGTACTTCCCCGACGAGAAGGTGCCGCTGCACCCCGTCGTGCTGAGCGAGGGCGCCGCGAGCCTGCTGCCGGACCGGGTCCGCCCGGCCGTGCTGTGGACGATCGACCTGGACACGGACGGGCGGACCACCGCCGTCGACGTGCGCCGCGCCCTGGTCCGCAGCCGCGTCAAGCTCGACTACGCGCGCGTGCAGCGGCAGATCGACGCCGGGACCGCCGAGGAACCCGTCGCACTGCTCAGGGAGATCGGCGAGGCGCGGGAACGGCTGGAGGTGGAGCGCGGCGGCATCTCCCTCAACGTGCCCGAGCAGGAGATCACCGCGCAGGACCACACCTACGTCCTCGGCTACCGCGCCCCGCTGCCCGCCGACGGCTGGAACGCCCAGCTCTCCCTGCTCACCGGCATGGCCGCCGCCGAGCTGATGCTCGCCCACGGCACCGGCGTACTGCGCACCCTCCCGGCCGCGCCGGACGGTGCCGTCGCCCGGCTGCGCCGTACCGCGACCGCGCTGCACATCGACTGGCCGCACCATGTGTCGTACGCGGCCCTGATCCGCTCCCTCGACCCGAGCGACCCGCGTGACGCGGCCTTCCTCCAGGAGTGCACGACCCTGCTGCGCGGCGCCGGGTACACCGTCTTCACCGGCGGCGACCTGCCCGCGATCACCACACACGCCGCCGTCGCCGCCCCGTACACCCACTGCACGGCCCCGCTGCGCCGCCTCGCCGACCGGTACGCCGCCGAGATCTGCCTCGCCGCCGTCGCGGACCAGACCCCGCCCGACTGGGTGCTCGCCGCGCTCGACACGCTGCCCCGGCGGATGGCCGACGGCGCCCGGATCGCCGGGACGGTCGAGCGGGAGTGCATCGACCTGGTGGAGGCGGCCCTGCTCAAGGACCGGATCGGGGACGTCTTCGAGGCCTGCGTGGTGGACGTCGAGGAGCGCCGACCGACCGTCGGCACCGTGCAGTTGATCTCCCCGGCCGTCATCGGCCGCATCGAGGGCGACCACCTCCCGCTCGGCGAACGCCTGCGGGTACGCCTCGCCCAGGCCGAACCGGGCACCTCGAAGATCCTCTTCACGGCCGTGTGAGCGCCCTGACCAGGCCGCCGGAGTTCGAGCGCGCCCTCGGCCGGGGTGTGCGTCAGACGTGTGTCCCGGCGTACGGCGCCGATCGCGGACAGCGGGATCCGCAGGTCCACGTGCGGCCCGTACCGCACCCGGAGCGCATCCGGCGGATCACCTCGGCCTGGGCGGAGCCCCCGGTGGCCCGGCCCGGCCGACGGAGCTGTTCGGGAGCCGTCGACCGCTGCGCAGCGCACGTGCGGGGTCAGTACGACAAGGTCAAGCGGCATCGGTCCGGGGGCCCAGCCAGTGCTCCAGGGCCTTCGGCAGGTCCTTCGTCCCCGCGTCCTCCGGTTCCGTGTCGGCGGCCCAGGCCACGAACCCGTCCGGACGGACGAACAGCGCCCCGAGGCCGGGCCGGGCCGGGCAGGCCAGCGTGCGGACCTCCAGCCGGTCGCCGTAGCCCTCGGCGTGTGCGCGCACCCCGGGGTCGTCGGCGAGGTCGAGCAGCAGGGCGCGGCCGGTGTGCAGATGGTCGCCGAGCCGGCTGCCGTCGGACAGCTCCAGGTCGGGCGCGCTCGCGCCGGTCAGCGGGTGCCCGCCGGGCAGGTCGTAGCGCTGCCAGACGCCGGAGATCTTCGTGACGAGGTACGTCGTGCCCGTCGTGGTCAGCGCCAGGTCGGTCACCACCCGGCGCAGCGCGCGGGCGTGCCGGTCGGGGCGCATCACCGCGATCTGGGCCCGGGTCCAGTCGAGTACCCAGGCGCCGAGCGGATGCCGTTCGGCGGTGTAGGTGTCCAGCAGGGACTCGGTCGCCTGCCCGCGTACGACGGCGGCCAGCTTCCAGCCCAGGTTCATCGCGTCCCCGAGGCCGAGGTTCAGGCCCTGTCCGCCGAACGGCGAGTGCACGTGCGCCGCGTCCCCCGCGAGCAGCACCCGGCCCTTGCGGTAGTCGGCGGCCTGGCGGGCGTTGTCCGTGAACCGGGTGGCGCTGAGCACCTTGGTGACGGTCACCTCCGGCACCTCTGCCACCCGGCGCAGACTGGCCTGGAGTTCCCCTGCGGTGACGGGGGCCGTGCGGTCGGCCGGGGGGCCGTCGAACTCCACGGTGAGGATCCGCCCGGGGAACGGCCCGTGGACGTACGTCCCGGTGTCGGTCGTGTTCCAGCCCTCGCGCAGCCGCTCGCCGCCGGTCAGCTCCACGATCGCCTGATAGCCGGTGATCTCCGGGTCCGTGCCCGGGAAGTCGAAGCCGGCGGTCTTGCGGACCGTGCTGCGCCCGCCGTCACAGCCGACCAGCCAGCCCGCGCGGATCGTCCCCCGACCGGTGTGTACGACGACCCCGTCCGCGCCCGCGTCGAAGCCGGTCAGCTCCACGCCCCGGCGCACCTCGACCCCGAGCCGCTCGGCCCGCCGGGCCAGGATCCGCTCCAGCTCGGCCTGCGGCACGCCGAGCCCGGAGCCGCCGGCCGGGCCGACCTCGGCCCAGGCGGGGTCGGAGCCGTCGAACAGGGCCTGGTCCATCGGGATCCCGGCGAAGTGCCCGGCGAACTTGGGCGGCATCCTCGACTCGGCGTCCTCGCCCCTGAAGGCGCGTATCCGCCGGAGCGCCGCCTCCCACACCGCCGCCAGCTCGGGCAGCAGCCCGCGCCGGTAGAGGGCGACCGCGCTCGGGATGTTGATCGCGCCCGCCTTGATCGTCTCGTCCACCTCGGTCAGCCGCTCCACGACCAGCACCCGCGCCCCACCGAGGCGCAGCTCGCACGCGAGGAAGAGCCCCACGGGCCCGGCACCCGCCACCACCACGTCGTACACGTCGTCGTCAGTCGTCGTCATCGTCATGGCTTTCACTGTAGTCACTAAAAGTTTTGAGCGGATATAGTTTTCTTATGAACGACGAACGCGCGAGCGATGACGAACTCTCCCTGCGGGAGCGCAAGAAGCGCGAGACGCGGCAGCGCATCTCGGACATCGCCACGGGTCTGTTCGCCGAGCGCGGCTTCGACGCGGTGACGGTCGCCGAGGTGGCGCGGGCGGCGGGCGTGTCCGCGATGACGGTCTTCAACTACTTCCCGCGCAAGGAGGACCTGTTCCTCGACCGCATCCCGCAGGCCGCCGAACTCTTCGCCGGAGCCGTCCGCGACCGCGCCCCGGGCGAGTCGCCGCTCGCCGCCCTGCGCCGCCTCACCCTCCGCCTCCTCGACGAGCGGCACCCGCTGAGCGGGGTGGGGGAGCGCTACCCGCGCTTCTTCCGCATCGTCATCGCATCCCCGGCCCTGCGCTCCCGCGCCCGCGAGGGCGTCGAGGAGGTGGAGCGCGGCCTCGCCGCCGCCCTCACGGAAGCGGGTGCGACGGACCCCCACCTCCTCGCCGCCCTGACCGTCGCCGCCTACCGCACGGTCTTCCTCGCCTCCGTGGACCGCCTGCTGGCCGGCGACCCGGTGGCCGAGACGGCCCGGAGCCACCGGGCGCGCCTCGCGGCCGCGTTCACGGCCCTGGAGCGGACGGGCCTTGACGGCTAATGGTGTTAGCCGTACGGTCGCAGGCGAGGCTAACGACGTTAGCCTCGCCGCTCGGCCCTCGCCGAAAGCACCGAAAGCACCGAGAGCGCCGAGGGCATCGAGGACACCGAGAGAGCCGTACGACACCGGAGGCAGCCATGGCCGCACTGGCCGGTACCACCCGCACGTCCCGCTCCCCGCTCACCGTTCTGCGCCGCACCGCCTGGCTGGCGCTCGCCCTGTTCTGGTCGGCCTTCGCGGTGCTGGAGGGCATGAACCACGGCCGGCTCGCCGGCGCCCTGGCCCTCGTCTTCTTCGTCCTGCCGGACCTGGCCTTCCTGGTGGCCCTCGGCGACGCGCCCCGCATGGCCAAGGGACAACTGCCGCCGCGCGCGGTGCCGTACTACAACACACTGCACCGCGCCCTCGTCCCGCTCGCGCTGCTCGTCGCCTACACGCTCCTGCCGGTCTCCTGGCCGCCCGCCTTCGCGGCCCTGTGCGGCTGGCTCGCCCACATCGCGTACGACCGCGCCTTCGGCTACGGCCTGCGCACCAGGGAGGGCTTCCAGCGTGGCTGACCGACCGGGCACCGCACTCACCCCGAGGGCGCGCGAGATCGTGGCCGCCGCCCGGGAGCTGCTGGAGGAGTCCGGACTCGACCGGCTCACCATGCGCACCCTCGCCGACCGCCTCGGCATCAAGGCCCCGTCCCTCTACAAGCACTTCGCCGACAAACACGCCGTCGAGGTCGAGCTGACCGCGCAGATGCTCGCGGAGTCGGCCGAGGCCCTTGAGGCGGCCGAGGCCCGCGCACCCGGCTCCCTCGAAGCCCTCGCCGGGGCCTACCGCTCCTACGCCCTCGCCCACCCGCACCTGTACTGCCTCGCCACCGAACGCCCCCTGCCCCGCGCCGAACTCCCCGAGGGACTGGAGGACCGCGCGGCGCTGCCGCTCATCCGGGTGTGCGGCGGGGACATCGACCGGGCCCGCGCGCTGTGGGCCTTCGCGCACGGCATGGTCATCCTGGAGATCCACGGCCGCTTTCCCGGCGACGCCGACCTGGAGGCGGCATGGAAACGTGGCCTGAAGGCGTTGCACCCCTGACGGGTTCAGTACGACGTACGGCGTTCCGTACGACAAGGGGGTGTTCCATGGCGGAACAGGCGCTGTGGACACGGGCCCGACTGGGCCACTGCGGGCCCCCGCTCGACCTGCTGACCGCGAACTTCCGCCGCCACACCTACGCCCCGCACGCCCACGAGGAGTACACGATCGGCGTCTGCGTCGGCGGCAACGAGGTCATCGACTACCGGGGCGGCCGCATCCGCACCGGGCCCGGCACGATCGTCGTCCTCGACCCCGGCGAGACGCACACCGGCGGCCCCGCCAACGCCACCGACGGCTACGCCTACCGCGCTCTGTACGCCGAGCCGTCCCTGCTGGCCGACGGCGTCCTCGGCGGCCTGCCGTACTTCCGCGAGCCGCTCCTCCAGGACGCCGAACTCGCCGCCGCGCTCCGCCTCGCCCACACCGAGCTGAGCCGCTGCCCCGACCCGCTGGAGGCCGAGTCCCGCATGCCGTGGCTGCTGACGGCCCTGGCCCGCCGCCACTCCACGGCCCGGCCCTGCCCCGACCTGGTGCCGGGCGCGGCCGCCATCGCCCTGACGGTCCGCGACCGCCTGGCCGACGAGCTGACGGCCCCGCCGACGCTCGCCTCCCTCGCCGCCGACCTGGACCTGTCCCGCTACCAGCTCCTGCGCGCCTTCCGTACGACGATGGGCCTGCCGCCGTACGCCTGGCTCGCCCAGTACCGGGTGAGCAGGGCGCGGGTGCTGCTGGAGAGCGGGCTGCGCCCGGCCGAGGTGGCGGGCCTGGTGGGCTTCGCCGACCAGGCGCACCTGACCCGCTGGTTCCGCCGGGTGCTCGGGGTGACCCCGGCGGCCTACCGCAACAGCGTTCAAGACACGCACTGACCGCGCGGCCGAAACTCACCGCATGACTGCACGCGGCTGGTTCCTCTTCTCCCTCATGGGAGTGATCTGGGGCATCCCCTATCTGCTGATCAAGGTGGCGGTGGCCGAGGTGTCCCCGCCGACGCTGGTCTTCACGCGCTGCGCCCTCGGCGCACTCCTGCTGCTCCCCTTCGCCCTGCGCCAGGGCGGCCTGCCCGCGACGATCCGGGCCCACTGGCGCCCCATGCTGGCCTTCGCGGTCCTGGAGATCGTCGTCCCCTGGTTCACCCTCACCGACGCGGAGCGGCACCTGTCCAGCTCCACGTCCGGCCTGCTGATCGCGGGCGTGCCGATCGTCGGGGTCGTGGTGGCCCGTCTGTTCGGCGACACGGAACGGCTGGGCGCCCGGCGCATCACCGGCCTCGCCCTCGGCCTGGCGGGCGTGACGGTCCTGGTGCTGCCCCACCTGACCGGCGGCGACACGCGCTCCCTGGCCGAGGTGCTGGTGACGGTCATCGGCTACGCGACCGCCCCGGCGATAGCGGCCCGCCGTCTGAAGGACGTGCCCTCCCTGCACCTCACCGCGGCCTGCCTGACCCTGGCGGCCGTGATCTACGCCCCGGTGGCGGCCGCGAACCTCCCCTCCTCCGTCCCCTCCGCCTCCGTCCTGGCCGCGCTGGCCGGCCTCGGCGTGATCTGCACGGCGGTGGCCTTCGTCGCCTTCCTGGAGCTGATCAAGGAGGCGGGCCCGGCCCGGGCGACGGTCATCACGTACGTCAACCCGGCGGTCGCGGTCGCCGCCGGCGCCGTCTTCCTGAGCGAGCCCCTGACCTCCACGGTCCTGGTGGCCTTCGCCCTGATCCTCGCGGGCTCGGTCCTGGCGACGGCGGCCACCGGTCCTCGCCGCCCCCGGCTCCCGGTACCATGGTCGACACGGCAGACGAGCCGGGCGGGCGGCCGCGTGGAGTCCCCCTAGGGGGCTTCCCGAGGAACGTCCGGGCTCCACAGGGCAGGGTGGTGGCTAACGGCCACCCGGGGTGACCCGCGGGACAGTGCCACAGAAAGCAGACCGCCGGGGCTGTGCTCTTTTACAGAGTGCGGTCCTCGGTAAGGGTGAAACGGTGGTGTAAGAGACCACCAGTGCCCAGGGTGACCTGGGCAGCTAGGTAAACCCCACCCGGAGCAAGGTCAAAAGGAGCGCCGTGAAACGCGCTCTGCGCGGACGTTCGAGGGCTGCCCGCCCGAGTCCGCGGGTAGACCGCACGAGGCCGGCGGCAACGCCGGCCCTAGATGGATGGCCGTCGCCCCGGCACCCGCGAGGGTCCCGGGGAACAGAACCCGGCGTACAGCCCGACTCGTCTGCCCGCTTCCGCTCTCCCTACGGCCGGCCCGTCACGGCCCGTCACGCGCCTCGTCCCGGTTCACACCGGCGGCCTCGTCCCCCGCTCCCGCACCCTCTCCACATGCCGCTCGAACACCTCGCGTGCCTCCGGTGTCAGCGTGCGCAGGGCGACGAGGGCTGTGATGGCCACGTCGCACAGTTCCGCCTGGACGTCGTCCCAGTCGTGGGTGACGCCCTTGCGGGGGTTCTGGCCGGTCGCCCCGATCACCGCCTCCGCGACCTCACCGACCTCCTCCGACAGCTTGAGGATGCGCAGCAGGAGGCCCTCCTGGCCGGTGTGGGTCCGAGTGGACTCCAGGCGGGACCAGAGGTCGTCGACGGCCGGCCAGAGAGGGGCGGCGGGGTCCTGATCGGTCATGCCGCCCAGCGTCCCACGCCGTACCGCCGGCCACGCCGGCAGTCGGGCTATTCCTCGAACAACGCCTCCTGCTCGCCCTCCTCCTTGAACCGCACCCGGCAGTTCCGGGCACCCACCACCACGGCCGTGGCCGCCGCCGTGACGCCGAGGGCCACCGGGACCATCCAGCCGCGGTCGAAGACGTGGCCGAGGGCGTGGTCGAGGGAGAGCCGGCCGGGGCCGGTCACCGAGAGGCCGGCCGCCGCGAGGCCCAGGGTCGCCGCGTACTCGTAGCCGCCCGCCTGGGCGAAGAAGCCGTTGGGCAGGTGGACCGCCGCCGCCCCTGCCATCGCGCCGGCCGCCGCCGCGCCCGCGGCCGGGGTCGCGAGGCCCAGGGCGAGGAGGGTGCCGCCGCCCGCCTCCGCGAGGCCCGCCGCCGTCGCGCTCGCCTTGCCCGGCCGGTAGCCGACGGACTCCATGAACTGGCCGGTGCCCTCCAGACCGTGCCCGCCGAACCAGCCGAACAGCTTCTGCGCGCCGTGCGCGGCCAGCACCCCGCCGGTGCCCAGCCGGAGCAGCAGCAGGCCCAGATCACGTCGGTCGAAACAGCTCACGGCGACTCCCAGCAGACGGGCGGACAGGAGAAGGACCCCGCTTCCCACCGTCGCAGGCCTCACCCTCACGGGCGCGTCGGGGAGGGCGTTCGGGTGGCGGGGCCGGGGGAGCGGTGTGAGCCTGGCGCCATGACGATCAAACCAGCCAATCTCAGCGACCCGGCCGTCCGGGCCTTCGTCACCGCCGTCAACTCCCATGACCGGGAGGGCCTGCTGCACCTCCTCGCGCCCGGCGCGACCATGGCCGACGACGGCCGCGACCGGGAACTCGACCAGTGGATCGAGGACGAGATCTTCTCCTCCAACGGCCACATGGAGGTCGAGAAGGAGTCCGACGGCGGCCGGGCGCTGCGTGCCCGCTACCGCAACGACACCTACGGCGAGATGAGCACCCAGTGGCGCTTCACCGTCGACGACGAGGGACAGATCTCCCGGTTCGAGACCGGGCAGGCGTGAAGGACGTCCCGGGAATCGTCGTTCCAGGGCTTGTCCTCGTGTGCGCTCCAACTCCTAGCGTCCACAGGCATGACACAAGAGACCAGGAGGACCCTGGGGCGATGGGGGTCCCCCCGCTCGAGCGAAGCCGAGAGTGGGGGAGGGATCGGGGTCAGCGCGCTCGGTTTCGGGTGCTGGGCCATCGGCGGTGAGTGGCAGGCCGTGGACGGGCAGCCGCTCGGGTGGGGCACGGTGGACGACGAGGAGTCCGTACGGGCGGTCCACCGCGCCCTCGACCTCGGCGTCACCTTCTTCGACACCGCCGACTGCTACGGCACCGGGCACAGCGAGCGCATCCTCGGCCGGGCGCTGGGCAAGCGGCGGGACGACGTGGTCGTCGCCACCAAGTGGGGCAACCTCTTCGACGAGCGCACGCGCACCGCCGACGGCCAGGACGACACCCCGGCCCACGCCCGCCGCGCCCTGACCGACTCGCTGCGCCGGCTCGGCACGGACCACATCGACCTCTACCAGCTCCATCTCTCCGACGCCGACCCGGAGCGGGCGGCCGGACTCCGGGAGGCCTGCGAGGAGTTCGTGCGGGAGGGAACCGTGCGTGCCTACGCGTGGAGCACCGACGACCCCGACCGCGCCGCCGTCTTCGCCGAGGGGGAGCACTGCGCGGCCGTACAGCACGCGCTCAACGTGCTGCAGGACGCCCCCGACATGCTGGCGCGGTGCGAGCAGTGGGGGCTCGCGAGCATCAACAGGAGCCCGCTGGCCATGGGGTTGCTGGCCGGGAGGGGGCGGGGGCGGCCGGCGGCCGGGGACATCCGGAGCAGGCCGCCGGCGTGGCTGCCCGGATACGACGCGGACGGGTCCGGCGCCGACGTGGAGTGGCTGGCCCGGATCGACGCCGTGCGGGACGTCCTCACGAGCGACGGCCGCACCCTCGCCCAGGGCGCCCTCGCCTGGCTGTGGGCGCGCAGCCCGCGCACCATCCCGATCCCCGGGTTCCGCACGGTCGCGCAGGCCGAGGAGAACGCCGGGGCCATGGCGAAGGGGCCGCTCACCGCAGGGCAGTTCACCGAGATCGAGCGGCTGCTCGGGCGATGAGCGGATCTGCAGCCGTAAGGGCCGGGAAACGTGAGTAACTCATCGTATTTTCATGACGCGGCAAATTCCGCGCCGTCCAGCACCCCGGTTCAGGAAGTCGCCGCTGGTCGCGGTGTACGGTCCCGGAGTGCGTGAATGTTCCCGGATCAGCCGGCGTGCCGTCCTCGGTCTGACTGCCGCCGCCCTTCCCCTGTCCACGGCTGCAGCCCTTCCCCTGGCCACGGCCGCCGCAGCCGCGCCCGCCGTCGTCGGGGGCGAGCAACTGGCCCGCGGCGGCGTCCAGGTGCGCGGCGCCACCGGCCTTCCCGCGAAGATCACCGCCCGCTCCTGGCTGATCGCCGACTGCGACAGCGGCGAGGTGCTCGCCTCGTTCAACGCGCACCGGCGGCTCCCGCCCGCGTCCACGCTGAAGATGCTGTTCGCCGACACCGTGCTGCAGAAGTTCGACCGCACCCAGCGGTACACGGTCAAGGACTCCGACCTCGCCGACATCCCGGTCGGCTCCAGCCTGGTCGGCATCAAGGCCGGCATCACCTACACCGTCGAGCAGCTGTGGCAGGGCGTGTTCCTGCGCTCCGGCAACGACGCCGTGCACGTGCTGTCCCACATGAACGGCGGCATCGGCACGACGGTCGCCGAGATGCAGGCCAAGGCCACGGACCTGCAAGCCCTGGACACGCACGTGGTCAGTCCCGACGGCTTCGACCACCCGGGCCAGATCTCCTCGGCGTACGACCTCACGCTCTTCGCCCGCCACGGGCTGAAGAACACCGACTTCCGCGGCTACTGCGGCACCCGCGTCGCGAACTTCCCGGCGGGCGGCAAGAAGACCTTCCAGATCCAGAACACCGACCGCCTGCTGACCGGGGCGATGGGCCTGAGGACGTACGACGGCCTGATCGGTGTCAAGAACGGCTACACCAGCAACGCCGGCAACACCTTCACCGGCGCCGCCACCCGGGGCGGACGGACCCTGCTGGTGACGGTCATGCACCCCGCCGAGGGCAGCAACGCCGTCTACGAACAGACCGCCGCGCTGCTCGACTGGGGCTTCGGGGGCGGGCGTTCGGCCCAGGCGGTGGGCACGTTGGTCGAGCCGCTCAGCGAGGGCGGCGCGAAGGCGAGCCCGGCGCCGGGGGCCAAGGGGGCGCAGCCGGCGGGCGGCGGCGCATCGGCGTCGTCCGGCGGCCCGTCCGCCGGCCGCCTGGTGGAGGGTGCCGCGGGTACGGCACTGCTGCTGGCGGCGGGCGCCTGGGTGGTGAAGCGGCGGCGCAGGGCGGTCGCGGCGGCCGAGGCGGCCGCGCCGCCGGAACCCCAGCCGGCGGATCCGGGCGGCGGCCGCCACCGGCGCTGAACCGGCTGCCCCCGAACCGCTCGGACCCTTCGAACCGCTGAACAGCGCGGCGGCCGTTCCACCGACCGGTGCGCACCCCGCGTCCCCGCGAGGTCCACCCCCAACTCCGGTCCGGTGGAACGGCCGCCGCCTTCCCCCCCTCGGTATGGCTTGCGGAATCCACGCGCTCCAACTGTGAAGCTCTCGTGGAGGAAAGTTGAGCATATGCGCTCGACCGGCCGCAATACCGCGGATGTTCGAACTCCGTTTGTGGTAAAGGGGGCCGGTGCGGTCTCAGCCCCGTCCGACGTACGGCATCGCCGTCGCCAGCACCGTCGCGAACTGCACGTTCGCCTCCAGCGGCAGCTCGGCCATGTGCCGCACCGTGCGCGCCACGTCGGCCACGTCCATCACCGGCTCCGGCACCGTCTCGCCGTTCGCCTGCAGCGCGCCGACCCGCATCCGGGCCGTCATGTCGGTCGCCGCGTTGCCGATGTCGATCTGCCCGACCGCGATCCGGTACGGCCGCCCGTCCAGCGACAGCGACTTGGTCAGCCCGGTCAGCGCGTGCTTGGTCGCCGTGTAGGCCACCGAGTGCGGGCGGGGCGTGTGCGCGGAGATCGAGCCGTTGTTGATGATCCGGCCGCCCTGCGGGTCCTGCTCCTTCATCCGCCGGTACGCCGCCTGCGCGCACAGGAACGCCCCGGTGAGGTTGGTGTCCACGACGTGCCGCCAGGCGTCGTGGGGGAGTTCCTCGACCGGGACCCCGCCGGGCCCGAAGGTCCCCGCGTTGTTGAACAGCAGGTCCACCCGCCCGAACCGCGCCACGGTCGCCGCGAACAGCGCGTCCACGTCCTCGGGCCGGGAGACGTCGGTGCGCACGGCGAGCGCGCCGCCCTGCGGGACCAGCGCCGCCGTCTCCTCCAGCGTCCCGGTGCGCCGGCCGGCCAGCGCCACCGACCAGCCGGCCCGCAGCAGCTCCACCGCGACGGCCCGCCCGATACCGGAACCGGCGCCGGTCACCACCGCGATCTTCGATTGCCTGTCAGTCATGGCTCCGCAGCGTAGGCGGGAAGTCCGCCATGCGGAACGCCATGTCCGCCATACGGCTATCCGGCGCCGGTGCGGTGTCCGTATCGCCAGGACCCCCGGGCCCACCCTCCGTTCCGTCGGCCCGGCCGGCTCCGCCCTCGCTCATGTGTGCCCCGGCAGTGTGTGCGAGCTGAGAGCATGGGTGCCGGTTGTCTCGCAGAGGGAGGGAAACATGCGCGAGCGCACGGCACCGGCCGCATCGCGGACCGGGCACCCGGCACCGCTTTCGGCCGCCGCCCGCCGCACCGGCCTGCTCGTCACCTTCATCCTGGGCGGCCTCACCGCGACACCCCCGCTGGCGATGGACATGTACCTGCCCTCGCTGCCCGAGGTCACCACGTCCCTGCACGCCCCCGCCGCCACCGTCCAGCTCACGCTCACCGCGTGCCTGGCCGGCATGGCGCTCGGGCAGCTGGTCGTCGGCCCGATGAGCGACCGCTGGGGACGCCGCCGGCCGCTGCTCACCGGCCTCGCCGTCTACGTCCTCGCGACCGCCCTGTGCGGGTTCGCACCGAACGTCGAGACGCTGGTCGCCTTCCGCCTCGCCCAGGGCCTCGCGGGCGCCGCCGGGATCGTCATCGCCCGGGCCGTCGTACGCGACCTGTACGACGGCGTCGCCATGGCCCGGTTCTTCTCCACCCTGATGCTCATCTCCGGGGTCGCCCCGATCGTGGCCCCGCTGATCGGCGGGCAGATCCTCCGGGTGACCGACTGGCGGGGCGTGTTCGTCCTGCTCACCGTCGTGGGCACACTGCTCGCCGCGCTCGTCTGGCTGCGGCTGCCCGAGACGCTCCCGCCCGAGGAACGGCACGACGGGGGAGCGGCAGAAGCCCTGCGCGCCATGCGGGCACTCCTCACCGACCTGCCCTTCACCGGCTACATGCTGGCCGGCGGCTTCGCCTTCGCCGCGCTGTTCGCCTACATCTCCGCGTCCCCCTACGTCGTCCAGGAGATCTACGGCGCCTCCCCGCAGACCTTCAGCCTGCTGTTCGGCCTCAACTCGGTGGGTCTGGTGGCCGCCGGACAGCTCAACGGCAAGGTGCTGGTCGGCCGGGTCGCCCTGGAGAAGGTGCTGGGCGCGGGCCTCGCGGTGATCATTCTCGCCGCGACGGCGCTGCTGCTGATGGCGACGGGCGCCTTCAGCGACGTCGGCCTCGCCCCGATCGCCACGGCCCTCTTCGTCCTGATGTCGGCGATGGGCGTCACGCTCCCCAACGCCCAGTCCCTCGCCCTGCTGCGCACCCGGCACGCCGCCGGCTCCGCCTCCGCGCTGCTCGGCACCACCTCCTTCCTCGTCGGCGCGGTCGCCTCCCCCCTCGTCGGCGTCGCCGGAGAACGCACCGCCGTACCCATGGCGCTCGTCCAACTGGCCGGAGCACTGGTCGCGGCGGCCTGCTTCGTGGGAATGTGCCGTCCCTGGGACACACGGGGGAACACCCGTACGGGGTCGGAGGGAGACGAGCACTGAGCGCACCGAGACTGCGCGTCGACACGCCGGAACGGGCCGGGCTCGACCCGGCCGCCGTCGAGCACCTGATCGGCGAGCTGCACGCCCTCACCCACGGGGACCGCCCCTGGGCGCCCGGCGCCGTCGCCCTCGCCGGCCGCGGACCCGTGATCGCCGTCGCCGCGGCCGCGGGCTGGGCGGTGCGGTACGCCGGCCACGACGCCGAGACCGACACCGGCATCGAACTGCCGCCCGAGGCCCGGGTCCCGGCGACCGTCGACACGCCCTTCGATCTGGCCTCCCTCACCAAGCTGTTCACCTCGGTGGCGGCCGTGCAGCAGATCGAGCGCGGCACCCTCGGCATGGACGCCCGCGTCGGCGACTACCTGCCCGACTTCCACGCCGCGGCCGCCCACGGCATCACCGTCCGCCAACTCCTCACGCACACCTCGGGGCTGCGCCCCGAACTCCCGCTGTACGACTGCCCGGACGACACCGCCCGCCGCTCGCTGCTGCGGGCCGAGGCCCCGACGGGCGAGCCGGGCACCTACCTCTACTCGGACCTGAACATGCTCCTGCTCCAGTCCGTGCTGGAGCGCATCACCGGCCGCACCCTGAACGTCCTGATCGAGGACGGCATCACGCGCCCGCTCGGCATGACGGCGACCCGCTTCGGCCCCTGCCCCGGCGCGGCGGCCACCGAGGACCAGCGGCGGCCGTGGGCCAAGGCGGAGCGGGGGATGCTGCGGGGCCTGGTCCACGACGAGAACGCCTGGGCGCTCGGCGGCGTCGCCGGCCACGCGGGCCTCTTCTCGACCGCCCCCGACCTGGCGGTCTTCTGCCGCACCCTGCTCGCCGGCGGCTCCTACGGCCCCGCCCGCATCCTCGGCCCCGACTTCGTCGAACTGCTGCTGACCCCGCCCGGACTGGGCTTCGCCGTCGACCAGTCCTGGTTCATGGGCGAACTGGCGGGCGCCGGAGCGGCGGGCCACACGGGTTTCACCGGTACGTCGCTGGTCCTGGACCCGGCGACGGACACGTTCCTGGTGCTCCTGGCGAACACGGTCCACCCGAGGCGCCGGCCACCGGACAGCGGGCCCCGGGCCGCGCTGGCGACACGGCTGGCGAGCGCGGTCATCTGAGCACCGCCGTAGGTTCCGCGGTCGGCCGGCGCCGTAGAATCGCCGGGTGAACGCCCCCGTACCACCGGCCGAAGCCCTGCGCCGAAGCCTCGCCGAACTGCTCGACGGACTCCCGCCCCGGCAGGCCGCCGCGGCCGTCGACCGGCTCATCGCCAACTACCGGGGCGACACCCCCACCTCCGCCCCGATCCTGCGCGACCGCGCCGACGTCGCCGCCTACGCCGCCTACCGGATGCCCGCCACCTTCGAGGCCGTCCGCTCCGCGCTGGCGGCGTTCGCCGACGCCGCCCCCGACTGGACGCCCGGCAGCCATGTCGACGTCGGCGGCGGCACCGGCGCCGCGACCTGGGCCGTCACCGCGACCTGGCCCGGCGAGCGCGCCGTCACCGTGCTGGACTGGGCCGAGCCCGCCCTCGCCCTCGGTCGCGAGCTCGCCGCCGCCAACCCGGCCCTGCGGGGCGCCCGTTGGCGGCGCGCCCGGATCGGCGCGGACCTCGCCCTGGACGACACCGACCTCGTCACGGTGTCGTACGTCCTCAACGAACTCGCCGAGCCCGACCGCGCCGCCCTCGTCGACGCCGCTGCCGCCGCCGCGCAGGCCGTGGTGATCGTGGAGGCCGGCACCCCGGCCGGCTACGCCCGCGTCATCGAGGCCCGCGACCGCCTGATCCGGGCCGGGCTGCGCGTCGTCGCCCCCTGCCCGCACAGCGCCGCCTGCCCCATCGAGCCCGGCCGGGACTGGTGCCACTTCTCCGCCCGGGTGAGCCGCTCCTCCCTGCACCGCCAGGTCAAGGGCGGCACCCTGCCGTACGAGGACGAGAAGTTCTCCTACGTCGCCGCGAGCCGCCTGCCCGCGCAGCCGGCCCCCGCCCGGATCGTCCGGCGCCCCCAGATCCGCAAGGGGCAGGTGCTGCTCGATCTCTGCGAGGCCGAGGGGAGGCTGGACCGTACGACGGTGACCAAGCGGCACGGTGACCTGTACAAGGCGGCGCGGGACGCGGAGTGGGGGGACCCCTGGCCGCCCGCGGATCCGGACGAGTGAGGGGCGCTTGTTAGCGTCGGTCCCATGGCCAAGAACCCCGCCCCCGACGCCAGCCGTCGCAGCGAGAAGTCCCGTCGGGCGATCTACGCCGCCGCCCTCGCCCTGGTCGGCGACGTCGGGTACCCGAAGACCACCGTCGAGGGGATCGCCGCCCGGGCCGGGGTCGGCAAGCAGACGATCTACCGCTGGTGGCCGTCCAAGGCCGCCGTGCTGCTGGAGGCGTTCCTCGACCTCTCGATGCAGGCGGCACAGGAAGCGGGGCAGGCGCCGTACGTCATCCCGGACACCGGCGACCTCGCCGCCGACCTCAAGACCGTGCTGCGGATCACGGTGGACCAGATGGCCGACCCGCGCTTCGAGGTGCCCGCCCGGGCGCTGGCCGCCGAGGGCCTGGTGAACGAGCCGCTGGGCCGCGAGTTCGTCGCCAAGCTGCTCGAACCCCAGCTCCAGCTGTACGTCGACCGGCTGCGGGCCGCGCAGGCCACCGGGGCGGTACGGGCCGACGTCGATCCCCGTATCGCCCTGGAGCTGTTCGTCTCGCCCCTGGCCCAGCGCTGGCTCCAGCACACCGGCCCGATCACCCACGCCTACACGGACACCCTCGTCGACTACGCCCTGTACGGCCTGAGTCCCCGCTGATCCGTGTGAGGCGCGTCTCGTCCGGTTCCTCCGGATCCGCCCCGCGGCCCCCCGAAGCGGAGGAGGATGGGACGATAAGGCATGCTGTCCGCACACCAGCGAGGCACACCAGCGAGGCGATCTGCGAGGCGAGGGGATAGATGAGCGCGACGTTCGGCGGCCGGTCCGGCCGGCAGGGCAGGCTCTCCCAGTGGTTGCGCGGACGCCGGCCGAAGGAGACCGCCGACGACGGCGGCCGTGAGGCCCTGCTGCTCGCCGCTGCCAGAGCGGGCCTGCCGCTCGCCCCCGCCGCGCACCCCGCCCCCGGCTACCGCTGTTCCTGCGACCGCGTCGGCTGTCCCACCCCGGCCCGGCACCCGGTGTCGTTCGCCTGGCAGACGCAGTCCACCACCGACCGCGCCCAGATCGAGCGCTGGGTCCGCCACCAGCCGCAGGCCAACTTCATCACCGCCACCGGCATGACCCACGACGTCCTGGACGTACCCCTGCGGGCCGGCCGGGAGGCGCTGGAGCGGCTGCTCGGATCCGGCGTCGAGGTCGGCCCGGTCGCCGAGAGCGACGACGGCCGCATGCTGTTCTTCACGCTCACCCGCGGCACCCCCGAGGACGAGGACGAGTGGTGGCCGTGCGAGCTGGACTGCCACCCCGAGACCATGGACGAGCACCCCGGCCTGCGCTGGCACTGCCGGGGGTCGTACGTGCTCGTGCCGCCCGCCCGGCTGCCCGGCGACGACCAGCGGGTGCACTGGACACGCGGCCCGGAGCACCCGCTCCCGGACCCGCTCAGCCTGCTGGAGACCCTCACCGACGCCTGCGCCCGGTACGCGGGCGCCGAGCACCAGGCCACCGTCTGGCCGCTGCGGCACTGAGCCGCTCGGCCACCGGTCCTCCGGTCGCTATCCGCCCTGCGCCGACGTCAGCCCCGGCACCCGTCCCAGCAGGGACACCGCGCCGCTGCCCGCCGGGTCCAGGGCGACCTCGTTGGACATGAACTCCAGCGTCAGGGACTGGTTCACCTCGCCCTGGGTCAGCGCCTGCACGTCCTTGTTGTCGGGCGGCATCGTGGTGCCCGCGGCGGCCGTCCGCTTCTCGTAGTGGCGCGAGGAGAAGAACACCAGCGCCCCGCCGTCCGCCGTGCGCAGCGCCAGCGGCTGGTAGTCGCCGCTCGTGAGCGGCTTGTCGATGAACTGCGTGACCAGACCCGGCTTGCGGGCCCGCTGGGCGCGGTTCGCCCGCTCGACGCTCGTGTACGCGCCGTCGGCGAAGGTCTTCCCGCCCTTCTGGAGGTACGCCGCGAAGTCCGCGCTCAACGCGCCGGGCGCGACGGCGAGTTGGGCCGAGCCGGCCGGTACGGCCTCGGCCCAGCCGTCCTTGTCCGTCGTGAACCGCGGTACGGCGCCCGGTGCGACCAGTGTCAGGTACGCCACCTGCCAGCGCTCGTTCAGACCGCTGCGGGTGAACACCAGCAGCCAGCGCGCGTCGCCCGCCTTGTTGCCCCGGGCGTCGGCGAGGAACCAGCGCGGCCAGCCCGCCTTCTCGGGAATGGTGATCTTCACGTCCGACAGCTTCAGCGGCACGTGGTCCGCGTTGCCCGAGGGGCTGTTGACGTGCCCGGCCTTCAGCCGCGCGGCGTCGATGTCGCCGAACGGGCCGGTGACGTAGGGCGCGTCCAGGGAGCTGTCGTAGGCCTTGTCGGCCTTGTTGTACGCGGTCGTGAACGCGGCGACCGCCTTGGCGGCCTCGGCGCGGGTGGCGGCGGGCAGCACCTCGCGCTCCCCGTGCACCACCACGCACCCGCTCGCCGTCAGTGACAGTGCGGTCAGCGAGGCCGCCGTGAGTGCGCCCCGGCGCACCGCCGCGCGTGCGTCGCCGGCACGCCTGCGGAGCCTGCGCGGGCTGCGATCCCTGCTCATCGGGTCCCTTCACCTTCCCCTTCCCGGAGGCGAACCCTACCGGGGCGAGGAACACCGTGAGTGCCGGGACCGGGTACAGCGGCCACACCGTGACCTGGCCGAGCCGCGTCACGACCCCGTGGGCCGCGATGTTTCAATTCCCGGGTGACTGACTACGACATACTCCGCGTCTTCTGCGGACCGGACGGCGGCCACGGCAACGCACTCGGTGTCGTCCGCGACGGCTCGGTGCTGCCCGAGCGCGGCGACCGGCAGAAGCTGGCGGCCGAGCTCGGCTTCAGCGAGACCGTGTTCGTGGACGACCCCGAGCGCGGTGTCATCGACATCTACACCCCCACCCTGCGGCTGCCCTTCGCCGGTCACCCCTGCGTCGGCACCGCCTGGCTGCTCGACGTGCCCGAACTCGTCACCCCCGCCGGAGTCGTCGGGGCCCGGCTGGACGGCGAGTTCAGCTGGATCGAGGCCCGCGCCGAGTGGGCCCCGCCGCGCACCCTGCGCCAGTACGCGACCGCGGCCGAGGTGGACGCCCTGGACGTGCCGCCGCCGGGGGAGTGGCTCTACGCCTGGGCCTGGCAGGACGAGGCCGCCGGCCGGATCCGCGCCCGCGCCTTCCCCGGGCGCGGTGACGGCATCGACGAGGACGAGGCGACGGGCGCGGCGGCCCTTCTCCTCACCGACCGGCTGGGCCGCGCCCTCAACATCACCCAGGGCAAGGGCTCCCAGATCCTCACCGCCCCGCAGCCGCACGGCTGGGTGGAGATCGGCGGCCGGGTGTTCCTGGAGCGCTAGGGGGTGTCGTTTGGATCATCCCGGCGTCGCGGGCCCTGGCACGCTAGGCGCTCAGCGGGAACTCGTCCCCGAGTGCCCTGAACACCGCGGTGTTCAGGGCGAAAGCCCGCCTGCACTCCGCCACGACCCGCTGCCGCTCCAGGTCGTCGACCTGTACGGCGTCCAGCAGCTCGCGGTAACTCCGCTTGAACGCGGCCGGGTTGGCGACCCCCTCGAAGACGTAGAAGCGCACCCCGTCACCCTTCTTCGCGAAGCCCCACGTCTTCTCCGCCCTGTCCCGGATGATCTGGCCCCCGGACAGGTCGCCCAGGTAGCGGGTGTAGTGGTGGGCGACATAGCCGCCGGGCCAGCGTTCGGCGCACTCGCGCACCCGGGCCGCGTACCCCTGCGTGGCGGGCAGGGCGCTCAGGCCTGCCCGCCACCCCGGCCCCCGCAGATGCGCCAGGTCCCGCTCCAGCGCGGCCAGCCGGAACAGCTCGGGCCGCACGAACGGCCCCGCCACCGGGTCCGCCGCCAGTCGCCCGGCGCCGCGCTCCAGGGCCTCGTACACGAACCACAGCTGCTCGGTGTAGCGCGCGAAGGCGGCCACGCCCAGCCTGCCGGCGAGCAGGTCGCTCATGAAGGTCGAGGTCTCCGCCTCCAGGTGCTGCGCGTGGGAGGCGGTCCGGATGAGTGCCGAGAAGGAGTCCATGAGCCCGTCCCTGGATGGTCCGCGGAGCTTTGCCGACACCTTGTCGGTAAAAGTCTACAAGACAAAGCCCACCCCGGCACGGAGTGGGCAAGTCGGTGATCAGGGAAGAGTCAGGATCTCCGCGCCCGAGTCCGTCACCACCAGCGTGTGCTCGAACTGGGCCGTCCGCTTGCGGTCCTTCGTCACGACCGTCCAGCCGTCGTCCCACAGGTCGTACTCGTACGTGCCCAGCGTCAGCATCGGCTCGATCGTGAACGTCATGCCGGGCTGCATGACCGTCGTCGCGTGCGGGCTGTCGTAGTGCGGGATGATCAGGCCGGAGTGGAACGACGAGTTGATCCCGTGTCCGGTGAAGTCACGGACGACGCCGTAGCCGAAGCGCTTGGCGTAGGACTCGATGACCCGGCCGATGACGTTGATCTGGCGGCCCGGCCGGACCGCCTTGATCGCGCGGTTCAGGGCCTCGCGGGTCCGCTCCACCAGCAGCCGCGACTCCTCGTCCACGTCCCCGACCAGGTACGTGGCGTTGTTGTCGCCGTGCACCCCGCCGATGTACGCCGTCACGTCCAGGTTGACGATGTCACCGTCGTTCAGGACCGTCGAGTCCGGGATGCCGTGGCAGATGACCTCGTTGACCGACGTGCACAGCGACTTGGGGAAACCGCGGTAGCCGAGCGTGGACGGGTAGGCGCCGTGGTCGCACATGTAGTCGTGGGCGACCTTGTCCAGCTGGTCCGTGGTGACCCCGGGCGCGATGATCTTCGCGGCCTCCTCCATCGCCTGCGCGGCGATGCGGCCGGCGATCCGCATCGCCTCGATGATCTCGGGGGTCTGCACCTCCGGCCCGGTGTACGGCGCCGGCGCGGGCTTGCCGACGTACGCGGGGCGGCGGATGTTTCCGGGGACCGAACGGGTGGGGGACAGCTCCCCTGGTACGAGCAGCGACTGGCCAGACATGCCAGCGAGTCTATCGAGCGGAGATGGGGGAACATGTCCGTGGCGAGAGGAGCTGTCCATGCCCCTGTTCAAGAAGCGCACCGTCGGCAAGCCGGGCGAGTGGTTCTACTGCCTGGAACACAAGAAGGTCGAGGAGGGGCCGGAGTGCCCGGGCAAGGACCGCTTCGGGCCCTACGCCTCGCCCGAGGAGGCCCGGCGGGCGATGGAGACCGCCGCCGAGCGCAACCTCCAGTGGGAGAACGACCCGCGCTGGCACGACGCGACCGCGCGGGGGAACACCGACGAGGAGTGATCAGCTCACGGCCTGTCCGGCGGCGGCGCGCCGCTCGCGCATGCGCACGGAGTGCTCGTTGGTCCGGGCGTCGTACGTCATGAGCCCCGGCAGGCACAGGGCGAGCAGCCCCATGGCCCCCGCGCAGGCCAGACCGCCGGAGACGACCGAGGTCCGCACGCCCGCCCAGGCGGCGAGAGAGCCCGCGCGGACCTGGCCGAGCTGCGGGCCGACCGAGTAGGACAGCAGCTCGATCCCGGCGAGCCGGCCGCGCAGCTCGTCGGGGATCGTCTGGTTCCACAGGGCGGCCCGGAAGATCCCGGAGACCATGTCGAAGCCGCCGCCGACGGTCAGGAACAGCAGCACCAGCCAGACGTTCCCGCACGCGCCCGCCGCCGCGACGGCGAGACCCCAGCCGGCGGCCGACACCACGACCAGCAGCCCGTGCCGGTGCACCCGGGAGGTCCAGCCGCCGGTCAGGCTCACCAGCAGGGAGCCGGCCGGGAGGGCGGCGTACATCAGCCCGAGCGACCAGTCGGCGTGCAGCTCGTCGGCGAGGAACGGCAGGACCGCGAGCGGCATGGCCAGGAACATCGCCGCGAGGTCGACGGCGTAGGTGCCGAGGAGCTCCTTGCGGCTCCACGCGTACCGGGCGCCCTCCAGGACGGCGTTCAGCGAGGGCTTCGAGGCCTCGTGGGCGGCGGGGGACGGGGCGATCCGCACGATGTACAGCAGTGACACGGCGAAGGTCAGCACGTCGGCGGCGTACGCCCAGCCGAGGCCCGCGTAGGCGACGACCACGCCCGCGACCGCCGGTCCGGCGACTCCGCCGACCGTCCAGCGCAGCGAGTTCAGCGAGGCGGCGGCGGGCAGGTCGGCGTGGGCCACGAGCCGGGGCCAGAGCGAGTCCAGCGCCGGGCGCTGGACCGACCCCAGGGCGGCGGAGAGCGCCGCGACGGCGTACAGCGGCCAGAGCGCGGGGTGCGGGAGCAGGGCGTCGACCAGCAGCGCCGCACTCAGCAGCCCCTGCCCGGCCTCCGTCCACACGATCAGCTTCCGCTTGTCCAGGGCGTCGGCGAGGGCGCCGCCGTAGAGCCCGCAGACGATGAGCGGCAGCAGCTCCACGGCACCGATCGCGCCCACCGCCGCCGCGGAACCGGTGAGGTCCTTCAGCTGGACGGGCAGCGCGACGAAGGTCAGAAAGCTGCCGAAGTTGCTGATCAGCCCTGATTTCCACAGCCGCCGGAAGTCCGCGGAGGCCTTCCAGGGGGACAGGTCGGGCAGGAGGTCACGGAGAAGGTCGCGGGGCACAAGGGGTCATGCTCGGTCGGCCGCGCACTGCGGGCAACCGGATTTCCGGGCACGGGCCACGAAAGCGCAGGTCACCGGCGCGCGGTCACCAAGGGGCCGGCGGCGGTGCCGTCAGGATCTCCGCCAGCCTCGACAACCGGTCACGAAAACCCCGCTGAACCCGCGCGGAGCCCGCGCTGTTCTCGCCGGCCCCCGCGCTCACCAGGTGCTGCACCGAGTCCAGGTCCAGTTCCGCCCCCTGCGGTACCGCCAGCGACTCGTGGGCCATCGCGGCCAGCTCGCCCCCGCCCGCGCCGAGCGCCAGCACCGTCACCCCGGCCCGCCGGGCCGCGTGCACCCGCTCCAGCAGCGGCGCGGGCTCCTCGGGCGCCACGACCAGCAGGGTCTCGCCCCGCCCCGCCGCCTCGATGCGGCCCGGTCCGACGGCCAGATGCGGCGGGTCCGAGGGGCGCACCCGGTGCCGTACGAGCGTCGGCGCCAGCTCCGGCGTACCCGACCACGCGGCCTCGTCCACCAGATGCGCCGCCAGATGCCACGGCTCGTACTCCGGCGTGCCGACCAGCAGCAGCCCGCCCCCGTGCGCCACCACCGACCCGCGCAGCGCCCCCGCGAACCTCCGGGTGGCCCCCAGCCACTCCGTCCCGGCGAGCACTTCCCGCAGCAACGCGACCCGTACGGCGTCCATGCGACCGCATCCTGCCGCAACCGGCCACTCGTGACCCGGAGTTCACCCGGAATTCGCCCGCCTCGGGGACAAGCAGCGGTCACCGCGCGACCCGTACGACCCAGCCGAGCCCGAGGAGCGCCCATGAGCGACGTCACCGTCCCCTTCCGCGCCGGACACGACGGCTACGCCAGTTTCCGGATCGCGGCGATCGTGGCCACCGGCGCCGGCACGCTGCTCGCCCTCTGCGAGGGACGCCACGACTCCGCCGCCGACCACGGCCGCATCGACATCGTGCTCAAGCGCTCCACCGACTGCGGCCGCACCTGGGGCCCCCTCGTCGTCGCCGCGAGCAACGGCACCGGCCTCGCCGGCAACCCCGCCCCCGTCGTCCTCGACACCGGCCGCGTCCTGCTCGTGCACGTCCGCGCCGCCGCCCGGGCCACCGAGGACGCCGTCATGCGCGGCCGGGTCCCGGACGCCGACGGGCGCCGGGTGTGGGTGCAGCGCAGCGACGACGAGGGTCTGACCTGGTCCGCGCCCACCGACATCACCGCGCAGGTCAGGCGGCCCGGCTGGCGCTGGTACGCCACCACCCCCGGGCACGCCCTCCAGCTCGGCGGCGGGCGCGTGGTCGTCCCCGCCAACCACTCCGTGCCGCCCACCGGCACCGACACCGGGGCCGAGCCGCGGTACTACTGCGGCCACTGCCTGCTCAGCGACGACGGGGGCGAGAGCTGGTACCTCGGGTACGTCGACGAGAACACCGACGGGTACATCAACGCGAACGAGACCACGGCCGCCGAACTCCCCGACGGACGCGTCTACTTCAACACCCGCAACATCCCCGGCGCCGGGCCGGCCCCCGGCACCCGCGCCGACGCCCACTCCACCGACGGCGGCCGCACCCTCGCCCTGCCCTTCCGGCCCCAGGCCGGGCTCGCCGGACCGGTCTGCCAGGGCTCCGTCCTCCAGCTCCGCGACCCCGACCTGCTCCTCTACGCCGGCCCGGCCGACCCCGCCGCCCGCGCCCTGATGACCCTGCGCGCCTCCGCCGACGGCGGCACCACCTGGCGCCCGGCGTTCACCGCCGACGGGCTGCCCGCCGCCTACGGCGACCTGGTCCGCGTCGACGCCGGCACGGTCGGACTCCTCTACGAGACCGGCGACTTCGGCCCTTACGAGCGGATCGCGTTCCGCCGGGTCCCGCTGCACCGCCTCACCTGACCAGGTGCCGTGTCGGCCACGGACGTAGAGTCGGGCGCATGACCTCTACCGACAGCGCACAGACCCCTGCCAAGGCCCCCGCCAAGGACCCCTGGGACCTGCCCGACGTCTCCGGGTACGTCGTCGGCGTCCTCGGCGGCACCGGCCCGCAGGGCAAGGGCCTCGCCTACCGGCTCGCCCGGGCCGGCCAGAAGGTGATCATCGGCTCGCGGTCCGCCGAGCGGGCACAGGCCGCCGCCGACGAACTCGGCCACGGTGTCGAGGGCGCCGACAACGCCGAGACCGCGCGCCGCAGCGACATCGTGATCGTCGCCGTACCGTGGGACGGCCACGGCGACACGCTGGCCGCCCTGCGCGCGGACCTGTCCGGCAAGCTCGTCGTGGACTGCGTCAACCCGCTCGGCTTCGACAAGAAGGGCGCCTACGCCCTCAAGCCCGAGGAGGGCAGCGCCGCCGAGCAGGCCGCCGCCCTGCTGCCGGACTCCCGGGTCACCGCCGCCTTCCACCACCTGTCGGCCGTCCTGCTCCAGGACCCGGAGATCGACGAGATCGACACCGACGTGATGGTGCTGGGCGAGCAGCGGGCCGACGTGGAGATCGTGCAGGCCCTCGCCGGGCGCATCCCCGGTATGCGCGGCGTCTTCGCCGGGCGGCTGCGCAATGCCCACCAGGTCGAGTCGCTCGTCGCGAACCTGATCTCCGTCAACCGCCGCTACAAGGCACACGCCGGGCTGCGCGTCACCGACGTGTGAGCCGCGCGGGGCGATGGGGGACACTGGTCGGCGAAGCAGTTCCGAGCAGTGTCCCCGACCGGATCCGACAGGAGCCACCCCGCCATGCCCCGCATCGCCCTCTACCCCCTCGTCGTCTGCGTCCTCGCCGTGGCCGCCGCCGTCGTCTCCTTCGTCCAGGGCAGCTGGCTGGGGATCGTGTGGGTGCTGCTGGCGGGCCTGTCGTCCAACATGAGCTGGTACTACGTCAAGCGCGCCCGGAACGCCGCCGGGCCCGGCGAGTCCGTCACCGGCTGATCGTGCAGATCTCCGGGGTGCCGCGCCAGAAGCGGTACAGCTCCTGGCCGCAGTAGCGGGAGTAGTCGTCGACGCCGAGGAAGCGCAGGACCGCGTCGATCGCGTCGAAGAACACGCTGTTGACCGACGGCACCCACAGCAGCGCGAACACGAACAGCAGGCCGAACTGCGCGTACGGCGCCAGCTGCCGCTTGATCCGGTACGACAGCCACGGCTCGATCACGCCGTAGCCGTCCAGGCCCGGCACCGGCAGGAGGTTCAGGATCGACGCGGTCACCTGGAGCAGCACCAGGAACGCCAGCGCGAACCGGAAGTCCGCGGGCACTCCGTCCAGCGCGTGCAGCCAGAACGGCGCGCTGCACACCGCGGCGAACAGCACGTTCGTCAGCGGGCCCGCCGCCGAGATCAGGCTGTGCTTCCAGCGGCCCCGGATCCGGCCGCGCTCGATGAACACCGCGCCGCCGGGCAGCCCGATCCCGCCCATGACCAGGAAGACCACCGGGAGCACGATGCTCAGCAGCGCGTGCGTGTACTTCAGCGGGTTCAGCGTGAGGTAGCCCTTCGCGCCCACCGTGATGTCCCCGCCGTGCAGCGCCGTGCGCGCGTGCGCGTACTCGTGCAGACACAGGGAGACGACCCAGGCCGCCGTCACGAACAGGAACACCGCGACGCCCGGCTGCGCCGCGTACCCGCTCCAGGTGGCCCAGCCGGTCACCGCCGTCACGGCCATGATCCCGACGAACACGGGACTGACCCGGCGGTCACTGGAGCGGGTGGTGGCGGTGGTCATCTGGGGGCTCCTGTGTGCGGGGACCGTCGGAAAGGCGACCGTACCGGCCGTGCGGTCGTGGGGGAAACGTCTCGCGCAGGCCGTCCGGTTCCTGGAAGGGTGGGGGGATGGTCCCCCCGACGACGCGTCCGACGGCCGTCCTGACCGAACCTGAGCCTCCAGGGACAATGGACCCCGTGCGCTATCGGCTTCTCGGCACCACCCAGGCACTCCGTCCCGACGGTACGACCGTCCCGGTCGGCGGGGCGCGGCTGCGCGCCCTGCTGAGTGTGCTCGCGCTCAGGGCGGGGCGGACCGTGCCTGTGGGCGTGCTCGTGGACGAGGTGTGGGGCGCCGACCCGCCCGCCGACGCCGCCGGCGCGCTCCAGGCGCTGGTCGGCCGGCTGCGCCGTACCCTCGGCGCGGCCGCCGTCGCCTCCGCCGAGGGCGGCTACCGGCTCACCGCCGCCTTTGACGACGTCGACCTCAACCGGTTCGAGCGGCTGACCGGCGACGGGCTCGCCGCGCTCGCCGACGGCGACCCGGCCAAGGCCGCCGCGGTCCTGGACGACGCGCTCGCCCTGTGGCACGGCCCCGCCCTCGCCGACCTGCCCGACCACTCCGCCGAGGCGGCCCGCTGGGAGACGCGCCGGCTGGACGCGCTGCGCGCCCTGCACACCGCCGCCCTCGCCCTCGGCCGGGCCGAGCAGTCGCTGCCCGAGCTGACCGCGCTGTGCGACGAGCACCCGCTGGACGAGCCGCTCCAGGCGCTGCGGCTGCGCGCCCTGCGCGACACCGGCCGCCCCGCCCGGGCGCTCGCCGCCTACGAGGACGTACGACGGCTGCTCGCGGACCGGCTCGGCGTCGGCCCCGGACCCGAACTGCGCGCCCTGCACGCCGAGTTGCTGACGGCCGAGGCGCAGGAACCCCCGAAGCCGCAGCAGGCGCGGCCCGCCGTGGGCAACCTGCCCGCCCGGCTCACCTCCTTCGTGGGCCGGGAAGCCGACATCGACGCCATCGGCGCCGATCTCGCGCGGGCCCGGCTGGTCACCCTGCTCGGGCCCGGCGGCGCCGGCAAGACCCGGCTGTCCCAGGAGGCCGCCGAGGCGGTACGGCACACCGTCCGCGACGGCGTGTGGCTGGCCGAGCTGGCCCCCGTGGACGACCCCGGGGCCGTACCGCAGGCCGTGGTCACCGCGATCGGCGCCCGCGAGACCGTGCTGCACGGCGCCGGCGTCGAGAACATGCGCGCGGTCGCCGACCGGCACGACGAACCCCTCGAACGGCTCCTGGAGCACTGCGCCCGGCGCCGGATGCTGATCGTCCTCGACAACTGCGAGCATGTCGTGGAGGCCGCGGCCGAGCTGGTCGCCCGGCTGCTGGAGCGCTGCCCGGGGCTGGTCGTCCTCGCCACCAGCCGTGAACCCCTCGGTGTACCGGGGGAGTTGGTGCGCCCGGTGGAGCCGCTGCCGGAACCGGTCGCGCTGCGGCTGCTCGCCGAGCGGGGCGCGGCGGCCCGGCCCGGCTTCCGCACCGGGGACGATCCGGAGGCCTGCGCGGAGATCTGCCGGCGGCTCGACGGGCTGCCCCTCGCGATCGAGCTGGCCGCGGCCCGGCTGCGCATGCTGACGCCCCGCCAGATAGCGGAGCGGCTGGACGACCGCTTCCGCCTGCTCACCTCCGGCAGCCGGACCGTGCTGCCCCGCCAGCAGACCCTGCGGGCCGTCGTGGACTGGTCCTGGGACCTGCTGGACGCGGACGAACGGGCCGTCCTCGCCCGGCTGTCGGTGTTCGCGGGCGGCTGCGACCTGGCCGCCGCCGAGGCCGTGTGCGGCCCCGTCGCACTCGACGCGCTCGGCTCCCTGGTGGACAAGTCCCTGGTGGTGGCCGCTCCGTCGGGCGACGGCGGGATGCGCTACCGCCTCCTGGAGACCGTCGCCGAGTACGCCGCCGAACGGCTGGACGAGACCGGTGGCCGCGGCGGCGCCGAACACGCGCATCTGACGTACTACCGCGAACTCGCCCGTACCACGGACCCGTTGCTGCGCGGCCCCGAACAGCGCACCGCCATCGAGCGGTTCCAGCTGGAGTACGAGAACCTGCGCACCGCCCTGCGGCACGCCGTCGCCCTCGGCGACGAGCAGGAGGCGCTGTGCCTGGTGCTGTCCCTGCTGTGGTTCTGGCAGATGCGCGACCAGCGCCTGGAGACCCGCACCTGGTGCGTGGAGGTGATGCGGCTCGGCCCCGACCCGTTCGCCGCACCGGTCCGCCCGGCCCGCCCGGTGTGGCAGAGCTGCACCGACGCCCCGCCCCCGTACACCGGAGAGGTGCTCGCCGAGGCCCGGCGCGGCGTCCATCTGGCCCATCTCGCTTGCATGGAGACCGAGTTGGAGGCCTGGCAGACGCCCGAGGCGCAGGAAAAGCTGAGAGCCGTCACCGAGGTCTACGAGCCCGGCCTGCCGCAGACCTGCCGGGCCCCGGGGATGCTGTGGTTCTTCGCCGAGATGCTGACCGGCGGCATGGACCGGCTGCGCACGATCATGGACGCCACGGTGAAGACGTGCCGGAGCACCCCCGGCTACGAGTGGGAGCTGGCCGGTGCCCTCCAGATGCGCGCCGGCCTGCTCGCCAACCGCACCTCCTGGGCGGGCGACGCCTCCCGCGACGCCGACGAGGCGCTGGAGATCTACCGCCGCATCGGTGACGCGTGGGGCACCGCCGAGGCGCTGTCCGCGCGGGGCGAGGCCCATGAGCGCAAGGGGGCCTACGAGGCCGCGGCCGACGACTACCAGGCCGCCATCGCGTACGCCGAACGCCTCGGCGCCCGCGCCCAGATGGCCGTCCTGGGCGCCCGGTTCGGCAGCGTGCTCATGGAGCAGGGCGAACTGGAGCGCGGCGAGAAGATGCTCCGCGACGTCATCGCCAGCCAGGACGGCTCCTTCAACGAGGCGATGCCCGCCGCCCGGCTCTTCCTCGCCTGCTGGCTCGGCGTGTACGGCCGCACCGGCGAGGCGCGCGAGCAACTCCGGCTGCTCCGCGAGGAGTTCAAGATCGCGCACTTCGTGGTCTTCGACGTGATGATCCTCGTTCAGGAGGCCTGGCTGGACGCCCTCGACCGGCTGCCGGAGCAGGCCCTGGACCGGGTCCGGCAGGCGCTGCGGCTCGCCCAGGACCCGCTGTCCGAGGCCATCAGCCCGCACCTGCCGTCCGTCTGTCTGGCCGTCGCCGCGATGGCCCTGGCCGAGCGCGGTGAGGAGGGTGCCCTGGCCGGGGCCCGCTGTCTGGGCGCCGCCGACGCCATCCTGCCGCCCGGGCACGTCCGCTCCGGCATGGAGCGCCAGGCGCAGGACCTGACCGTGGCCCGCATCCGCGAACGGCTCGACGCCGCCGGATACGCGGCGGCGTACGCCGAGGGCGGTGGCCTCTCCCTCGCGGAGGCCACCGCCCTGTTCTGACCCACGGCGGACGTCAGGTCTTCGTGCGGAACTTGTGGATCGCGACCGGTGCCATCACCACGGTGATCGCCACCGACCAGCCCACCGTCATCCACACGGAGTGGGCGACCGGACCGCCGTTCATGAGGCCGCGGGCCGAGTCGGCGAGCGTCGACAGCGGGTTGTAGTCGGTGAAGTGCCGCAGCCAGCCCGGCATCGACCGGGGCGGGGCGAAGATGGACGACCCGAACTGCAGCGGGAACAGCACCAGGAAGCCCATCGCCTGCACGGACTGCGCGTTCTTCAGGACGACACCGAGGGTGAGGAACACCCACATGATCGAGGTGGCGAACAGCGCGGACAGCCCCACGGTCGCGAGCAGCCCGGGCCAGCTGCTGATGTGGAAACCGACCAGGACCGCGACGACCATCAGGATGGCCGTGGCGAACAGCATCCGCGCCAGCTCCACGGCGATCTTCGCGAACAGCACGGAGCCGCGCCCGATCGGCAGCGAGCGGAACCGGTCCATGACCCCGCTGTTGAAGTCCTGGCTGAACCCGGTGCCGACGCCCTGCGACAGGGTCATGCTCATCATCGCGATCATGCCGGGGATGACGTACTGCACGTACTGCCCCTGGCCGCCGCCGAGCGCCTGCCCGATCGAGCCGCCGAAGACGTACACGAACAGCAGCGTGAAGACGATCGGCATGAGCAGTGCGTCGAACATCGACTCCGGGTCCTGGCGGATCCAGAGCAGATTGCGCCGGACGAGCGCGCCGGTGTGCCGCAGATGCCCGCGCAGCGGGATCCGGCCGTCGGCCTCGGCGACGGTGGTGGTGATCGAGCTCATGCGGCGATCTCCTGACGGGTGTCGGCGGGCGTGGCGTCCTTCTCCGGCGCACCGGCACGGTGGCCGGTGAGGGACAGGAACACCTCGTCCAGGCTGGGCAGTTCGGTGGTGATGGAGGAGATGGTGATGCCGCGCGCGGTGACCGCGCCGACCACCGCGGTCAGCTGCTCGTCGCTGAGGATCGGCACCAGCAGCGTCCCGGACTCGGAGTCGACGGTGGTGGCGGCGAGCCCGGTGATGCCCAGCTCGTCCAGCATGTCGGCGAGCGGGCGCAGCTGCAGCGGATCGACGGGCCGCACGCGCAGGGTGCGGCCGCCGACCTTGGCCTTCAGCTGCTCGATCCCGCCGGTGGCGATGACCTTGCCGCGGTCCACCACGGTCAGCTCGGAGGCGAGCTGCTCGGCCTCCTCCATGTACTGGGTGGTGAGCAGCACGGTGACGCCGTCGCCGACCATGGCCTTCACCTCGTCCCACACCTCGTTGCGGGTGCGGGGGTCGAGCCCGGTGGTCGGCTCGTCGAGATACAACACGGCGGGCCGCCCGATCATGGATGCGGCGAGGTCCAGCCGCCGCCGCATGCCGCCGGAGTACGTACTGGCGGGCCGCTTGGCCGCCTCGGTGAGGGAGAACCGCTCCAGCAGCGCGTCCGCGCGGGCGCGGGCGTCCTTGCGGGAGAGATCGAGCAGCCGCCCGATCATGTACAGGTTCTCCCAGCCGGGCAGCTTCTCGTCGACGGAGGCGTACTGCCCGGTCAGCCCTATGACCCGGCGCAGCTGCCGGGGCTGGCGCAGGACGTCGTACCCGGCCACGGTGGCCTGTCCGGCGTCGGGAGTGATCAGGGTGGACAGGATCCGTACGAGGGTCGTCTTGCCGGCGCCGTTCGGTCCGAGGACGCCCATCACGGTGCCCTCGCGCACGTCCAGGTCGACGCCGTCCAGCGCCTTGGTCTCGCCGTAGTGCTTGACCAGTCCCCGCACCGTCACCGCACGGCCCGCGCCGACGGGGTTGTCATCGATTCGCGTCATGCCACAGACGGTGCCAGGCCCCACCGACAAACGACCGACAAGCCGCCGACGGCCACCGACAGCGGGCCGGCGCGTCCCTCACACAGGGGCAGCCCGCCGACGGGGGAAGATCGGCGGGCTGCCCGGGGTGTTTCCGCAGTGGCTCAGTGGCAACGCCTAGTGGACGGAGTGCTCCTCCTGCGGGAACGTTCCGCCGACGACGTCCTCCGCGTAGGCCTTCGCCGCGCTCGTCATGACCTCACGCAGGTCGGCGTACTTCTTGACGAACTTGGGGACCCGGCCGGAGGTCAGGCCCAGCATGTCCGTCCAGACCAGGACCTGCGCGTCGCACTCCGGTCCCGCGCCGATGCCGACCGTCGGGATGTGCAGCACGCGCGTCACCTCGGCCGCCAGCTCCGCCGGGACCAGCTCCAGGACCACCGCGAAGGCGCCCGCGTCCTGTACGGCCTTGGCGTCGCGGAGCAGCTGCTGCGCCGCCTCCTCGCCGCGCCCCTGCACGCGGTAGCCCATCGCGTTCACGGACTGCGGGGTCAGCCCGATGTGCGCGCACACCGGGATGCCGGCCTCCACCAGCAGGCGGATCTGCTCGTGCGAGCGCTCGCCGCCCTCCAGCTTGACCGCGCCGGCCCCGGCCTCCTTGACCAGCCGGGTCGCCGAGCGCAGCGCCTGCACCGGACCCTCCTGGTACGAGCCGAACGGCAGGTCGGCCACGATCAGCGCGCGCTGCGTGCCGCGCACCACGGCGGCCGACAGCATGGTCATCTCGTCCAGCGTGACGGGCACGGTCGTCTCGTACCCGAGGTGGCAGTTGCCCGCCGAGTCGCCGACCAGGATCACCGGGATCCCGGCCTCGTCGAAGACGGAGGCGGTCATCGCGTCGTAGGCGGTGAGCATGGGCCACTTCTCGCCGCGTTCCTTGGCGAGGGCGATGTCGCGAACGGTGATACGGCGTGTGCCCTTGCCCCCGTACAGCGCCTTGCTGCCGTCGGAGGGCTTCGTCGGGGCAGCCGAAAGCTGCGTCATTGCAACGGCTCCTTCAGTCATCTCGAGGCGCCCGTACGGCGTCCCCGGATCGCCTCCATGGTGGCACTTCGTGCCGGGCAGGGCCAGAGGGGCCCGCCGTGATCCCGTCGTGTAAGGGCTTGGTAAAGGAATTAGATACGAGACCGTTCCGTATCGAAATGAACGTAGTCTCGAACACATGACAAGTCCCGTCCCTGCCTCCCGAATACCGGAAGCGGTGCACCGGCGCCGATGGGCGATCCTCGGCGTCCTGATGCTGAGCCTGCTCATCGTGGTGCTCGACAACTCGATCCTGAACGTCGCCATCAAGACCATCTCCACCCCGGCGCCCGTCGGCCTCGGTGCCAGCCAGGGGCAGATCGAGTGGGCGATCAACGCCTACACCCTCGTCTTCGCCGGCCTGCTGTTCACGGCCGGTCTCGTCGGCGACCGCCTCGGCCGCAAGAAGGTGCTGATCGGCGGCATCGCCGTGTTTGGCATCGGCTCCGCGCTGGCCGCCGAGTCCGGCTCCCCGGCCCAGCTGATCGCGTTCCGCGCGCTGATGGCCCTCGGTGCCGCCTTCGTCATGCCCGCCACCCTCGCCGTCCTGATGAACGTCTTCGAGCGCGAGGAGCAGCCCAAGGCCATCGGCATCTGGGCCGGCGGCGTCGGCCTCGCCATCGCCATCGGCCCGATCACCGGCGGCGCCCTCCTCGACCACTTCTGGTGGGGCTCGGTCTTCTTCGTCAACGTGCCGATCGTGATCGTCGCGCTGGTCCTGATGGCCTGGCTGGTGCCCGACTCCCGCGACCCCAGCCCGGGCCGCCTCGACCCGATCGGCGTGGTCCTGTCCGTCGTCGGCCTCGTCCTGCTGGTCTACGGCATCATCAAGGGCGGCGAGCTGGCCGACTTCACCGACCCGAAGGTGCTGGCGACGGCCGGCGCGGGCGTCGTCGTGCTCATCGCCTTCGTGCTCTTCGAGAAGCGCAGCGACCATCCGTCGCTCGACGTCACCTACTTCAAGAACAAGGTCTTCTCGGCCGCCATGGCCGCCATCGCGCTGGTCTTCTTCGCGCTGATGGGCGTCACCTTCTTCTCGGTCTTCTACACCCAGAGCGTGCGCGGGTACTCGCCGCTGGAGTCCGGTGTGCTGATGCTGCCGCTGGCCGCCGCGCAGATGATCTTCGCGCCGCGCGCCCGGCTGGTGGTCGACCGGTTCGGCAACCGGGCCACCACCACCGCGGGCCTGGTGCTGATCGCCGCGACGCTCGCCGCGTTCGCCACCTTCGAGGCCGACACCCCGATCTGGCTGCTGGAGGTGATCTTCTTCCTCATGGGCACCGGCATGGCGCACATCATGACGCCGACCTCGGTCGTCATCATGCAGGCCCTGCCGCGCGAGAAGGCCGGCTCGGCCTCGGCGCTGAGCAACACCTTCCGCCAGGTCGGCGGCGCGCTCGGCATCGCCGTGCTCGGCTCGGTGCTCGCCACGTCGTACCGCACCGGCGTCGAGGGCAAGCTCGGCCCGCTGCCGCCCGCCCTGCGCGAGAAGGCCGGCGAGTCCATCGAGGCCACCCTCGGCATCGCGAGCAGGCTCGGCCCGCAGGGCAAGGCCCTCGTCACGCCCGCCAACGACGCGTTCCTGCACGCGATGCACGTGACCGCCCTGTGCGGTACGGGCGTCGCGCTGATCGGCGCCGTGGTGACCGTCCTGTTCCTGCCGGGCAGGCCGACGGCCGGTCAAGAGGGCGACAAAGAGCCGGAGTTGGTCGTGGCGGCGGACTGAGCAGCGGCCGCGGACCGCGTACGGATCGATACATGCACGGGGGAAGGAGGCGGCTGCGGGACGATTCCCGCAGCGCAGTGAGAGGACGGGAACCACGTGAGCCTTGCCGACACCGGTACCGGCGCCGACCGCGACACCGAGGGCCCGCTGCGACCCTGCGGACCCGTACGGGGCAGGCCCCGCAGCGAGGCCGTCGAGCGCGCCATCCTCGACAGCGTGATGAAGCTCCTGGAGGACGGCGTCCCCCTCGCCGAGCTCTCCATCGAGCGCGTCGCCCGCACGGCCGGGGTCGGCAAGGCCACCATCTACCGCCGCTGGAACGGCAAGGACGAGCTGTTCATCGACGTCGTGCGGGCCGCCGAGCCCCCCGACCCCGAACTCCCCGGCACCAGCCTGCGCGACGACCTCGTCGCCCTGCTGGAGTCCCTGCGGCAGCGCGGCCTCGCCACCCGCTCCTCGGCGATCCTGCACAACGTGTACGCCCAGATGAAGTCCAGCCCCAAGATCTGGTCCGCGTACCACGCCGGCGTCGTCGCCCCCCGCCGCGAGCTCGTCCTCCAGGTGCTGCGCCGGGGGCGGGAGAGCGGCGAACTCCGGCCGGACATCGACCTGGAGCTGGCGGGCGACCTGTTCGTCGGCCCCATGCTCGTCCGCACCACCCTGCGCCCCGACGGCGAGCTGCCCGAGGGCCTCGCGGAGGAGATCGTCGACACGGTCCTCGAAGGCCTACGTCCCGTCAGGTCGACAGCCTCGTAGCATCCATGTGCGCGTTTCGTCACAGACCCCGCCCGTCCCGGGGGTGAACGGAACTCGCGGCCCCGACCCGTTCGTCCTCGACTTCCGTACGGCCGTCACGGGACGGCGGGAACAGGGCCGATCATCCCCTAGGGTCGACACAGCGCGGGGGAACGACGGCGTGCACGGCAGTGAGGCAGACGGTATGGCGCAGCAGGCGTATGTTTCGGAGACGGCGGGCGGCGGCTCGGGGCCGAAGCGACCCGGATCCCGGCTCCGACGCCTGTTCACCGGCTGGCGCGGCGACCCGCGCGTCTGGCGCCGGGGCATCGTCCTCGCACTCCTCGCGCTCCTGCTGGCCCTGGTGATGCTGCTGCACTCGCACATCCCCAACCAGGTGGGCAACCTCGGCAGCCTCACGGAGACCTTCCTGCCCTGGCTGGGCCTCGCCATCCCGCTGCTGCTGCTCTGCGCCGTGCTCCGCAGGTCGGCGACGGCCCTGCTCGCGGTCCTCCTCCCGGTGATCGTGTGGCTGAACCTCTTCGGCGGGCTGATCGTCGACCGGACCGGGCCGGGCGGCAACCTGATGGTGGCCACGCACAACGTCAACGCCCAGAACCCCGACCCCACCGGGACCGCCACCGCCGTCGCCGCCTCCGGCGCCGACGTGCTCGCCCTGGAGGAGGTCCCGAACACCGCCGTACCCGTCTACGAGAAGGCGCTCGCGCCGACGTACAAGTACCACGCGGTCGTCGGCACGGTCGGGCTGTGGAGCAAGTACCCGATGTCCGACGTCCAGGCCGTCGACATCAAGCTCGGCTGGAAGCGGGCGATGCGCGCCACCGTGACGACGCCCGAGGGCCCGATCGCGGTGTACGTCGCCCACATGCCCTCGGTCCGGGTGAAGGTGGAGGCCGGCTTCACCGCGCGGCAGCGCGACACGAGCGCCGACGCGCTGGGCGAGGCCATCGCCGGTGAGCCGCTGAAGCGTGTGATCCTGCTCGGCGATCTGAACGGTACGATGAACGACCGTTCGCTCAACGCGGTCACCGCCCAGATGCGCTCCACGCAGGGCGCGGCGGGCAGCGGATTCGGGTTCAGCTGGCCGGCGGCGTTCCCGATGGCCCGGATCGACCAGATCATGGTCAAGGGCATCCAGCCCACGAGCTCCTGGACCCTGCCGCGCACGGGCAGCGACCACCTTCCGGTGGCCGCCCGTGTGAAGCTGGACACGTCGTCGTAACCCGCCGGAATACCGGGCCTGAGAGACTTTGTTCCGTAGCTGAACTTAGACTGTACGGAACCCCTCTCCCCTGAAAGGCAAAGGCCCTTCATGCCCCTGGCCCTGCTCGCTCTGGCCGTCGGCGCGTTCGGAATCGGTACGACCGAGTTCGTGATGATGGGCCTGCTGCCCGACGTCGCGGACGACCTGCACATCTCCATCCCCTCGGCCGGACACCTGGTCTCGGCGTACGCGCTCGGCGTCGTGATCGGCGCCCCGCTGCTCGCCGCCGTGACGGCCCGGATGTCCCGCCGCACGGTGCTGATCGCCCTGATGGGACTGTTCGTCGTGGGCAACGCCCTGTCGGCGTTCGCCCCGGGCGACGACTCACTCCTCGCGGCCCGCTTCCTCAGCGGCCTGCCGCACGGCGCCTTCTTCGGCGTCGGCGCGGTCGTCGCGACCTCGATGGTCGCCCCGGAGCGCAAGGCCCGCTCCGTGTCGCTGATGTTCCTCGGCCTGACCGTCGCCAACATCGCGGGCGTCCCGGCGGCCACGCTGATGGGCCAGCACCTCGGCTGGCGGGCGGCCTTCCTGGGCGTGAGCGTGATCGGCCTCGCGGCCATCGCCGCGCTCGCCCTGCTGATCCCGCGGGACGGCGGCCACGCCGCCCCGCAGACGGGCCTGCGCGGCGAACTGGCGGCGCTGAGGTCCCTGCCGGTCTGGCTCGCCCTCGGTACGACGGTGGCGGGCTTCGGCGCGCTCTTCGCGGCGTACAGCTACGTCACCCCGATGCTGACGCGGTCGGCCGGTTTCGCCGAGTCGAACGTGACCCTGCTCCTGGCCCTGTTCGGGGTGGGCGCGACGGCGGGCAACCTGCTGGGCGGCCGGCTGGCGGACCACTCCCTGCGCGGCACGCTCTTCGGCGGCCTGGCGTCGCTGGGCGCGGTGCTGGCGCTGTTCCCGCTGCTGATGCGGGCGGAGTGGAGCGCGGCCCTCGCGGTGACCCTGCTGGGCATGGCGGCGTTCATCACCGGTTCCCCGCTCCAGCTGATGGTCATGGAGAAGGCCTCGGCGGCCCCGTCCCTGGCCTCCTCGGCCAACCAGGCGGCCTTCAACCTGGCCAACGCCGGCGGTGCCTGGATCGGCGGCCTGGCCATCGCGGCCGGCTTCGGCGTCACGTCCCCGGCACCGGCCGGCGCGGCCCTGGCCGTCCTGGGGCTGGGCGTGGCGAGCGTGGCGTACGCGGTGGACCGGCGCCGGGCGACTCCGTCGGCGGGGCGGATCGTCACCTCCCACGTGCCCGACGAGCCGGCGGCGCTGCACCACTGACTGAGGCCCCGGCCCGCCTGCCCGTCCCGGGACGGGCAGGCGGGCCGACGGTCAGCGCCGGCGCGTGCTGTGCAGCACGCGTGAGCTGCCGCCACAGGTCGCCGCCACCGGACGGAATTTGCAGCTGAAGTCCAGAGGGATGTCCAGGGCCAGGAAGTTCTTCCCGCTCCCCGTCCGTGCGCGCAGCCGGATCCGGTGCCGGGCCACCGGCACCGTCTCGGGAATCCGAAGCGTCCACGTCTGCTGCCACGGCCCGGCCGGCAGCCTCGGGTCACCGGGCAGTCTCGCCCCTATGCGCGCCAGCAGATCGGGCAGCCGGTAGCTGCGGTCCAGCATCTTCACCGGACCGAACTTCATGATCACATTGCAGGTGACCCGGGTCAGGTCGACGGTTTCCTTGAGGCGACCGCTCATCTCCCAACGGACCTGCCGCCCGAGCCATGGCAATGCCGGGGTCAACGTGATGTCGAGGATGTCCAGGACGTAGGTGTCGTCGCTCGTGTCCTCCACCAGGCGCATGCTCATCTCGCCCACCCTGCGGTGTCGTGGATACGAAGGGTGCCTCCCCGCCCGCCGGACAGCGGGAGGGGAGGCCGGGACGACCACTGCGCCGTGCCGCTTGCGCCGAGTTGCCGTGCGCGCCCTTTCGCACCCGTTCGGGGTGGGGTTACGCCGGGGAAGGAAGCCGGCGGCCACGCCACGGGGGTAGCGCCCGCAGGGGGCGTTCGGGTGACTGGCACCAGGAAGGGTCGGCTGGCGAGGGCAGGGACGGCCGCCCGTACGACAGGCTGAGGTACCTGGCGTCCGGCTCGGCGGGGTGTGGACGGCGCGGGGTTGTCGGACAATGCCGGGGACGGAGTCCCCGGCCCGATTGCGGCGGGCCGGGGTTCCGCATCACGGGGTCGGCGCCGGACTAGTCCCAGTCCCCGCCGTGGCCGTGGTGCCGGACCACCCGGAAGCTGGCCAGCACGCCGTCCTTGACCCTGACCCCCTCGGGCGGGCACGCGCGCACGCCGAAGCTGTCGCTGTGGGGGCCGACGGTGGCGATCGGAGCGCCGTTGTCGCAGACCGCTCCACGGAACACCTCAACGGTCTTGTGGCTGTCGTTGCGGATGTTCAGGGTCTTGGCGCCCAGGCCGCTGACGACGGTGATGCAGTCGCCCGGGTGCGCGGAGTAGGACCGTTCGTTGATCATGATGCGGCCCTCCCTGTGCTCCCTGCGCTCACCGCCCCGGCGGCCCTCGTTGCCCTTGCCCTCGTTGCCCTTGCCCCAGTTGTCGTTGTTGTTGTTCTGGTTGTTGTTGCTGCTGCCGCTCCCGCCGAAGGGGGCGGCGACAGCGGCAGCCGGGGCCTCCTGCGGGGCGGAGGCGGCGGAGGCATAGGTGATGCCGGTGACGGCAAGACCCGCGGCGCCTGCGACGGCGCCGGCCATCATGGTGGAACGGGCGAGCTTCATCGTGGTGCTCCTGTCTCGTCTCTCGGAGATGCCGACCGTCGGCCGGTTCGAGATCAAAAGTACTGAGATCTGACATCTCGGCAATTTCAGGAGAGTGACACCAAGGCGCCAATCGGGGTATTTGTGGGGTCGAATGCCGCGTTTTCGAGCGAGCGGTGGGAGGTCAAATCGCCATAGAAAAGGTGGGATTGAAATACTATTAGCCCTTCAGAGTGATCTCCTGGCTCCCTCTCACCCGTCGTCAGAACGTGTCGGTGCGTACGTGATGCGGCGAGTCGTGCTAAACGGCCCCGCTCGGAAGGCTCGTGCACCGGAAAACAGAGAAGGGGGCGTGAGGTCCGTCAGGACCCCACGCCCCCGCCGCTCAGCGGAGCGTCAGTGCTGCTTCGCGGCCTTCGCGTACGACTGCACGTAGCCGTCGGCCGGAGAGCCGACGCCCGTCACGTCGTCGTAGCCCTTCGTCGCGGACAGCGAGCTGTCCTTGCCGAGGCTGCGGACCGAGTACAGCAGGCCGCCCTTGGCGTCCAGGCCGTTGGCGAAGTCCACGCGGGCGACCGCCAGGCCGGAGCCCGTCGGGTTGTCCGTGACGTCGTGGAAGACGCCCTTCTTGCCGTAGCCGGCGTAGATCGTCGGGTTGGCGAAGCCGATCGCCCTGCCGCCCTGCGCCTCCTGGGCCAGGGCCTGGATGGCCGCGATGGTCGGCGCGGCCAGCGACGTGCCGCCGATGCGGTACTCGCTGTACTGCTGCGACCCGTCCGGGAAGGTCTGGGTCTGGCCGACCAGGAAGCCGGTGTTCGGGTCGGCGATGGCCGCGATGTCCGGGACGACGCGGTTGGCCGTGGTGCCGTTCGCCTTCGCGAGCGCGTCCGGGACGACGCCCTTCTGGTAGTACGGCTGGGCCACCGTCTTGCTGGTGCCGCCGCCCGCGCCCGAGGTGAAGGCGCCGGGGAAGTTCGTCCAGCTCTTGCCGTCGGCCGACAGGGTCGCCTTCTCGGTGCCCCAGCCGGTCTCCCACTGGTACGTGTCGCCCTTGCCGACGGCCAGGGACGTACCGCCGACCGCGGTCACCCAGGCGGAGTTGGCCGGGGTGTCGACCTGCTTCGTGCCGGTGTTGGCGACCTCGTCGCCGTTGTCACCGGAGGAGAAGTAGAAGCCGATGCCCTGCACCGCGCCCAGCTGGAAGACCTGGTCGTAGGCGGCCGCGAGGTCCGGGGTCTGGCTGGCCTCGACGTCGCCCCAGGAGTTGGAGACGATGTCGGCGAGGTGGTTGTCGACCACCTTGCTGAGCGCGCCGAGCAGGTCGTCGTCGTAGCAGGAGGCCGCACCGACGTACGTGACGTCGGCGTTCGGGGCCACGGCGTGCACGGCCTCGACGTCGAGGGTCTCCTCGCCGTACCAGCCGGCCGCCTTGCACTCGGTGGTCCTGGTCCAGCTGCCCGGCAGCGACTGGTGCAGCTGGCTGGTCTTCCAGGCCTGGTCGCCGTTCTTCGCCGCGTACGTGCCGGCGTCGTAGGCGATGGTCGGCGAGGCGTAGGCGTCGGTGATGGCGACGCGGACACCCTTGCCGGTGTACGTGCCGGCGCCGTAGGCGGCGCGCAGCTGCTTGCCCGTGTAGCCCTTGATGGCGTACGGGATCTTCTGGCCGTACGCGTCCGGCAGCGTGCTCGCGATCTTCGAGCCGTAGTACGACGAGAACGGCCCGGCGTTCTTGAACACGGCGTCCGGCGCCGGCAGCGTGTCGTCGTGGTTCGCCATGTGCGGGGCGTTGTCCAGGCCGGTGACGGTCAGGACGGCGCCCTGGAGGCCGGCCGGGACCGAGGCGGCCTGCGCGGGGGCGCGGTAGGTCTTCGTGCCCTTGGTGTAGTTGTGCAGCTGGGTGCCGAACGCCTTCTCGGCGGCGGCCACGTCACCGGAGACGGCGACGTAGTGCTGGGTGACCTCGGTGACCTTCAGGCCGGCCGACGTCAGCCAGGACTTGACCGCGGCCACCTGGGCCTTGGTGGCCCCGAAGCGGGCCTGCGTCGTCTTGGCGCTCAGGTACTTGCCGTGCAGCGGCGAGCTCGGGTCGGACACGGCCTTGGCGTAGGCGGCGAGGCCCGCCGCGTCCTTGCCGGCCAGGTAGACCTTGGCGTTCACCTGGGCGCTGTTCGCGGTCGCACCCTTGTCCGCCTTGGCCGTCGCCCAGAGGGGCTTGGTGCCCTTCAGGGACTGACGAGCGGGGCTGTCCGCGGCGTGGGCCGCGGGTATGCCCAGCGCCAGCGCACCGGCGATCATGGGCAGCGTCGCTGCCATGCTCACGGTGCGCAGCTTGGCGCGGTTGGATCTCATAGAACCCCCTGCGATGCGGTTCGCATGCATGTCGTGGTCGGTACGTCATGCGGTCCGCGTGCCGGCCCGGCGGCGGTTCGACCGGCCGTATGGATCACACGATGGGGGTCACTCTCTCCGATGAACCGTTCATGTCAGGGGAACGGAAAGGTCAAGAGACACTCAAGTAACCGTCAGGTGGGGGGATTTGGATCCATTTATCCTTACGGCTGTGTTACGAAACCGCTTGTCCGCTGTTCACAACCGCTCGCCCGCTCTTCACATGCGCGGTCACGAACGCGGCTTCGCGCCCCGCTCCTTGAGCATCCCGGCCATCACCTGAAGCTCCGACTGCTGGGCGTCGACCATGCCCTGCGCGAGCCGCTTCTCCACGCCGACGGTGCACCTGGCCACGCACCCCTCGGCCATGTGGATGCCGCCCTTGTGGTGGTCCGTCATCAGCTGGAGGTAGAAGACCTCGGCCTGCTTGCCGCTCAGCGACTGGAGCTTCCTCAGCTCCGTGTTCGTCGCCATGCCCGGCATCAGCGAGCCGTCCCCCCGCTCGGGCATGTCACCCATGCCCATCCAGGCCATCGGCGCCTTGGCCGACACCTTCGGCAGCCCCCACAGATCCAGCCAGCCCAGCAGCATGCCGCGCTGGTTGGCCTGCGTCTGCGCGATGTCGTAGGCGAGCCGCCGGACGTCCGCGTTCGTCGTGCGGTCGCGGACGATGTACGACATCTCGACGGCCTGCTGGTGGTGCACGGCCATGTCCCGGGCGAAGCCGGCGTCGGCCGACTCCGCTCCCGGCACCGTCGACCGCGCCCCGCCACCGCCCGAGTCCTCGGCGACCGCGTACGTGACCCCGCCGGCCGCGACGAGCACCGCCGCCGCGGCCCCGGCGATCCAGCCGATGCGCCGGCGGGTCACTTCATGGCTCCGCCGGTGCACGAGGCACCCGGCTCGGGCGTCTGCGGGCCCTGCACGTACGCGGCGAAGAACTTGGCGACCTCGGGGTCCTTCGCGCTCTTCACGGCCACCTGGCGACCCCACGCCGACAGGATCAGCGGCGCGGCCTGGTTCTCGTACGGGCTCATCAGCGAGTACGGCGTCCGCTTCACCTTCGCCGCGAGCGCGACGACGTCCGCCGTGCTCGCCTTGGCGGTGTACGTCACCCAGACGGCGCCGTGCTCCAGCGCGTGCACGGCGTTCTCGTCCTGCACCGGCGCGGTGTAGACGTCACCGTTGCAGTTCAGCCAGACCGGGTTGTGGTTGCCGCCGACCGGCGGGTGCATCGGGTACGACACCTTCGTCATCACGTGCGTGCGCGACAGCGTGCCGCTCCAGGTCATCACCCCGTCCTTGCCCTTGACGAAGTGTCCGGAGTCACCGGAGGTCCCGGCGTTCTTGCCGTCGCTCGCCGTGTCCGACGTCTTGGCCGAGGAGGACTGGGAGTTCACGAGGACCACTCCGCCGGCCACGAGGGCGGCGACGACCACCACGCTCGCGCTGACGGCCAGGATCCGGTTGCGGCGCTCGCGGGCGCGCTCCGCGCGTCGCATCTCCTCTATGCGCGCCGTGCGCGCCGCGCTGCCGTTGCTCTTGGCGGAACCCATGAGGCGTGTGTCCTTCTGGGGGAAAGGGACGGACGGGTGGGGTGGGGCGTGCTGATCGTAATGGGGAACCCGTGCCGCACCGTAGAGCACGACAGCAAACAGATAATTTGAACCCCGGATGCGTATTACCTAGGCTCGCGGTATGCGGCTCCTGCGCTCCACCGACCTGGCCCTGCGGGTCCTGATGCGACTCGCCGTCGCCGCCGACGCCACGCCCACCACCCGCCAGGTGGCGGCGGACATGGACGTGCCCTACACGCATGCCGCGAAGGTCGTCGCCGAACTCCAGCACCTGGGCCTGGTGGACGCCCGGCGCGGCCGGGGCGGCGGCCTCACGCTCACCGGGAAGGGCCGTACGGCGTCGGTGGGCGCCGTCGTGCGGGTCTTCGAGGGCGACGGCGACGTGGTCGAGTGCGAGGGCGCGACGCCGTGCCCGCTGCGCTTCGGCTGCCGGCTGCGGGGCGCGCTGCGACAGGCCCAGGAGGCGTTCTACGCCAGCCTGGACCCGATCACGATCACGGAGATCGTCGCGGAGCCGACGGGACCCCTGCTGCTGGGGATCTCCCGGGCCCCGGCCGGCTGACGGCCGCGGCCGCCCGGCGTTCACCTGGTCACCTCCCTGAGCTCGCACCCCACGGACCACGAGGTGGGCGTGCTGGCGCCGCCCACCGGATCCGGTCTGCGGACGCTGCCGGCGGACAGCGCTCTGGTGCAGTCCTTCGCCGGACACTCCAGGCTGCTCGTGGTCGGCCTGGCCCAGTGGCCGGACGGCCGCGGCGCCGACTACCAGAGCCTTGTCGCGAGGCTCCAGCCGCTCCTGGACAAGGTGACCGAGGTGGCCGCCGGACACGACCGGGGCCGACCCCGTCAGGCGGCCTGATGCGCCAGCCACAGGTCCGGACCGAACACCTCGTAGTGGACGTCGGCCGGGGCCACGCCCTTGTCGATCAGCTGGGTGCGGACCGCGCGCATGAAGGGCAGCGGGCCGCACAGGTACGCGCGCGTGCCGGGGGCCACGGCGACGTCGGCGAGGTCGACCAGGCCGGTGCGGGTGCCGGGCTCGGCGTCGCGCTCGTAGAAGAGGTGGACCGAGGCGTCCGGGAGCTTCGCGGCCCAGGCCTCGTGGTCGCCGCGCAGGGCGTGGTCGGCGGGGGAGCGGTCGCCGTGCACGACGGTGACCGGGGCGCGGTGGCCGTCGGCGGCCAGCGCGGCGAGCATCGCGACCATCGGGGTCACCCCGATGCCCGCGGAGGCGAGCAGCAGGGGACGGTCCCCGGTGTCGCCGAGGACGAGGTCGCCGTACGGCTCGGACAGGAGCACGACGTCACCGGCCCGCACGCGCGCGTGGAGGTGGTTCGAGACCTCGCCGCCGGGCGTTGCGCCGTCGCCCGGTACGCGCTTGACGCTGAACTGGCGCACGTCCTCGCCCGGCGCGCCGGACAGGCTGTACTGGCGTATCTGGCGGGCGCCGTCGGGCAGTTCGACCTGGACGGAGACGTACTGGCCGGCCCGGAAGCCGCGCACCGGGCCGCCGTCGGCCGGGCGCAGCCGGAAGGTGACGACGTCCGCCGTCTCCTCGACGCGCTCCACGACCTCCCACGGCCGCCGCCCGGTGCTGCCGCTCTCCTCGTACAGCCGCTTCTCGACGGCGATGAGCGCGTTGGCCATCAGCCAGTAGACCTCGTCCCAGGCGGCGGCCACCTCGGGCGTGACGGCCTCGCCGAGGACCTCGGTGATCGCGGCGAGGAGGTGCTCGTGGACGATCGGGTAGTGCTCGGGGGCCACGCCCAGGGCGGCGTGCTTGTGCGCGATCCGGCCGAGCATGGCGTCGGGCCGCTGGTCCGGGTGCTGGACGAGATGCGTGGCGAACGCGGCGATGGAGCCGGCGAGGGCCTGCTTCTGGGCGCCGGAGGCCTGGTTGCCCCGGTTGAACAGGTCGCGCAGCAGCTCGGGGCGGGCGGCGAAGAGCCGGTCGTAGAAGCGCTCGGTGATCTCGCCGATGGCCGCACCGACGGCGGGAAGGGTGGCGCGGACGGTGCTCGCGGACTGCTCGGACAGCATCGGATCTCCTCGGATCTCGTCGGATCTCTTCACATCGCGGCTGATCGGCACGCTATGAAAACTTGCATCTGAGATGCAAATTAAACGGGCGTGGTCTCCCTCACGTCCCGCGAGGATCCGGCCATGACGAATGCCGGTCCGAGCGGGCAAGATGGGCGGGAGACGGCAGTACACCTGTCGTACGAGAGCCGTTCAGGCCGAGGACGCTCGGGCGATCAAGGTCCGCAACGCGCTCGAAACGCTGTTGTGGTGTGATGCTCAGGTGCCCGACCGTCTCCCGCGCTCGCGTGTGAAGGCGGCCTGACCAGCAAGGATGGGGAAGCGGAAGATGGACAAGCAGCAGGAGTTCGTGCTCCGGACATTGGAGGAGCGCGACATCCGGTTCGTACGCCTGTGGTTCACGGACGTGCTGGGCTTCCTCAAGTCCGTCGCCGTGGCCCCCGCCGAGCTGGAGCAGGCCTTCGACGAGGGCATCGGTTTCGACGGCTCGGCCATCGAGGGCTTCGCCCGCGTCTACGAGTCCGACATGATCGCCAAGCCGGACCCCTCCACCTTCCAGGTCCTGCCCTGGCGCGCCGAGACCCCCGGCACCGCCCGCATGTTCTGCGACATCCTCATGCCGGACGGCTCCCCGTCCTTCGCCGACCCGCGCTACGTCCTCAAGCGCGCCCTGGCCCGCACCTCCGACCTGGGCTTCACCTTCTACACCCACCCGGAGATCGAGTTCTTCCTGCTGAAGGACCGCCCGCTGGACGGCACGCGCCCCACCCCGGCCGACAACTCCGGCTACTTCGACCACACCCCGACCAACGTCGGCATGGACTTCCGCCGCCAGGCGATCACCATGCTGGAGTCGATGGGCATCTCGGTCGAGTTCTCCCACCACGAGGGCGCCCCCGGCCAGCAGGAGATCGACCTGCGCTACGCCGACGCGCTCTCCACGGCCGACAACATCATGACGTTCCGCCTGGTCATGAAGCAGGTGGCCCTGGAGCAGGGCGTGCAGGCGACCTTCATGCCGAAGCCTTTCTCCGAGCACCCGGGCAGCGGCATGCACACCCACCTGTCCCTCTTCGAGGGCGACCGCAACGCGTTCTACGAGTCGGGCGCCGAGTACCAGCTCTCCAAGGTCGGCCGTTCCTTCATCGCGGGTCTGCTCAGGCACGCGGCGGAGATCTCGGCGGTCACCAACCAGTGGGTGAACTCCTACAAGCGCATCTGGGGCGGCTCCGAGCGCACGGCCGGCGCCGGCGGCGAGGCCCCGTCGTACATCTGCTGGGGCCACAACAACCGCAGCGCCCTGGTCCGCGTCCCCATGTACAAGCCCGGCAAGACCGGCTCCGCGCGCGTGGAGGTCCGCTCCCTGGACTCGGGCGCCAACCCCTACCTGGCCTACGCCCTGCTCCTGGCCTCCGGCCTGAAGGGCATCGAGGAGGGCTACGAACTGCCGCCCGGCGCCGAGGACGACGTCTGGGCCCTGTCCGACGCCGAGCGCCGCGCGATGGGCATCGAGCCCCTGCCCCAGAACCTGGGCGAGGCCCTCGCCCTGATGGAACGCAGCGACCTGGTCGCCGAGACCCTCGGCGAGCACGTCTTCGACTTCTTCCTGCGCAACAAGCAGGCCGAGTGGCACGAGTACCGCAGCGAGGTCACCGCGTTCGAGCTGAGGAAGAACCTGCCGGTGCTGTAGGGCCGCCGTCGCAACCCGGCCCCTCGTGGGCCGGGTTGGCGGTACGGCGCAGGGGTGACTCTCCGGCGCGGGTCGGCTACGGTCGGTTCTTCTCGTCCCTCGGGCCGCCGTGGGTGCGCTGCGTTAGGCTGGGAAAAAGGTGTCCGGCCCCGCCGGTCTCCCCTCGGGGGCGGGGCGGTTGTCCACCGCAGGCCGGTTCTCCGTAGGTCGGTTCTCATGGACCTCAACACCATCACCGAAGTAGTCCGGCGACCGTCCGAACGGCCGGGCGCGGACTGGCGCGAGGGGGACGCCTGGCTCGCCGGGGGGACGTGGCTCTATTCCGTGGAGCAACCGGACCTGAGCCGGCTGATCGACCTGACGGCGCTGCGCTGGGAGCCCCTCGTCCGCAGCGACGAGGGCCTGGAGATCGGTGCCACCTGCACCGTCCGCGACCTGTACGCCCAGACCTGGCCCCTGGACTGGACGGCGGGCATCCTCTTCCACGCGGCCTGCGACGCCTTCCTGTCCTCGTTCAAGGTCTGGAACGCGGCGACCGTCGGCGGCAACATCTGCATGTCCCTGCCCGCCGGCCCGATGATCACGCTGGCCGTGGCGCTGGAGGCGCGGTACGAACTGTGGGCTCCCGACGGCTCCGGGCGCTTCGTCGACGCCCTCGATTTCGTCACGGGCGAGCACCACAACATCCTCACGCCCGGCGAGATCCTGCGGCGCGTCACCATTCCCGCGCACGCCCTGCGCAGACGCACCGCGCACCGCCGCTTCAGCCTGACCCGGCTCGGCCGTTCGACGGTGTTCCTCGTCGGCACCCAGCGACGGGGCGGGAGCGACCTGGCGCTCACCCTCACCGCCGGCACCACCCGGCCCGTCCGCATCGCCTTCCCCTCCGTGCCCGATGCCCGGACCCTGCGGCAGCGCATCGACGCCCTGCCGGCCGACGTCTGGTTCGCCGATCCCAACGGGACCCCCGAGCACCGCCGCCATCTGACGTACCACTTCGCCGAGGAGATCCGCCGCGAGCTCACGGCTGGGGACCTGCCATGACCTACCTCGTGAACGGCCGGACGTTCGACCGGGAACCGGCCCCCGGCCAGTGCCTGCGTACCTTCCTGCGCGAACTCGGCCACTACGGCGTCAAGAAGGGGTGCGACGCGGGCGACTGCGGAGCCTGCACGGTATGGCTGGACGGCGACCCCGTACACAGCTGCATCACCCCCGCGTTCCGGGCGGACGGACGTGCGGTGACCACGATCGAGGGCCTCGGGCGGCCCGGCGCACCGCATCCCGTGCAGCGGCGGTTCGAGGAAGCCCCGGGATTCCAGTGCGGCTTCTGCACCGCCGGGATGATCATGACGTCGGCCACCTTCACCGAGGAGCAGAAGGCCGATCTGCCCCGGGCGCTGAAGGGCAACCTCTGCCGCTGCACCGGCTACCGGGCGATCGAGGACGCCGTGAAGGGCGTCGGCGCGGTCGAGACGGCCGCGCCCGGCAAGGCCGTCGGGACGAGCGTCGGCGCGCCCGCGGGCCACGACGTGGTCACCGGCCACGCCGAGTTCACGATGGACACGCACATCGACGGCATGCTGCACCTCAAGGTGCTGCACTCGCCCCACGCACACGCCCGGATCCTCTCGATCGACAGGAGCGCCGCGCTCGCGGTGCCCGGCGTGCACCGGGTCTACACCTGGCAGGACGTGCCCCGTAAGCGCTTCACCACGGCGATCCACACCGACCACCTGGTCGACCCGGACGACACCTTCGTCCTCGACGACACGGTCCGCTTCGCCGGCCAGCGCGTCGCCGCGGTCCTGGCCGACACGGTCGGCGCGGCGGAGGAGGGCTGCCGCCGCCTGGACGTGGAGTACGAGATGCTGCCGGCGGTGTTCGACCCCGAGGAGGCGATGGCCGACGGCGCACCCCGGCTGCACGGCTCGGACGACCCGTTCGTGCGCGACCCCGACCACAACATCCTGGTCGAACTGCACTCCCGCATCGGCGACGTCGACACCGGCTTCGCCCAGGCCGACGTGATCCACGAGGGCACGTACTTCTCGCCGCGGGTGCAGCACGTCCATCTGGAGACCCATGGCGCGATGGCCTGGCTTCAGGACGGCCGGCTGAACGTCCGCACCAGTTCGCAGTCACCGTCGATCGCCAAGGTCAAACTGGAGTACCTGTTCGCGCTGCGGCCCGAACAGGTGCGGGTGTTCTGCAAGCGCGTCGGCGGCGGATTCGGCGGCAAACAGGAGGTGATAGCGGAGGACCTGGTCGCGCTCGCCACCCTGGACACCGGGCGGCCCACCTGCCTGGAGTACACCCGCGAGGAGGAGTTCACCACCGCCTCGCCGCGGCACCCCATGACCCTGACGGTCAAGCTCGGCGCGAAGGCGGACGGCACGCTCACCGCCTTCCAGGTGCGCAACGTGTCCAACACCGGCGCCTACGGCAACCACGGCGGCGAGACGCTGTACGCGGGCGGCGCCGCCGTCATGGTCTACCGCTGCCCCAACAAGAGGTACGACGCCTACTCCGTCTACACGAACACCGTGCCGAGCGGCGCCCTGCGCGGCTACGGGATGACCCAGCCGGCGTTCGCGGTCGAGTCCGCGATGGACGAACTCGCCCGCGCCCTGCACCTCGACCCGCTCGAACTGCGCCGGCGCAACATCGTGCGGCCCGGCGAGCCCCTGGTCGCCCTGCACGACGGCCCCGACGATGTGGTCTTCACCGAGGACGCCCTCGCGCGGTGCATCGATCTGGTGGGCGACGCCCTGGCCCGTACCGCCGGCCGGCCGCCCCCCGGCCCCGAGTGGCTCGTCGGGACCGGCGTGGCGAGCTCCCTGCACGAGACCGCGCCCCCGACCGAGCACCTCTCCGAGGCCTGGGTCACGCTCGGCGACGACCTCGTCTACGAACTGGCCGTGGGAACGGTCGAGTTCGGGGAGGGCACCTCCACCGCCCATGTCCAGATCGCGGCCGGCCAACTGCGCACGACGCCGGCGCGGATCCGTCTGGTGCAGTCCGACACCGACCGCAACGGATTCGACACCGGCGCCTTCGCGAGCGCGGGCCTCTCCGTGGCCGGCAACGCCGTGCTGCGCGCGGCCGGTGCCGTACGCGACCGCATCCTGGAGTTCGCCGCGGCGCACACGGGCGTGCACGTCGTGCTGTGCTCCATGGACGACGACGGAGTCGTCTGCGGGGACCGGCGGGTGTCGCTGGCCGAGCTCGTCGCCGCCGCCCGGGCGCGCGGCATCCGGTTCACCGCCGCCCGCAAGGCCTACGGCTCGCCCCGAAGCGTCACCTCCAACACCCAGGGGTTCCGGGTTGCCGTGCACCGGGTGACGGGGGAGATACGGATCCTGTACAGCGTGCAGGCGGCGGACGTCGGCGTGGTGATCAACCCCGCCCAGGTCCGCGGGCAGGTGGAGGGCGGTGTCGCCCAGGGGATCGGCTTCGCGCTGACCGAGAACCACCACGTCGACGACCACGGCGTCATGACCAACCCCAGCCTGCGGAACTACCGCATCCCCACCTACGCGGACGTCCCCCGCACCGAGGTCCTCCTGGTCGGCTCGGCGGACTCGGTGGGGCCCCTGCACGCGAAGGGCATGGCGGAGTGCTGCATCAACCCGGTGGCCCCCGCGCTGGCGAACGCGGTCCATGACGCGACCGGCATCCGCTACCGTGCGCTGCCGCTGACCCCGGAACGGATCTACGGCCGGCTCCAGGCACAGCAGTCGGTGGCGGCAGGCCGAGCACCATGAACACCGCGAGGAACGTGAACACCGCGAAGAACGTGGCCGCCGCCGCCACGGCGATCATCGGTCAGAAGGTCCTGCCCGGGGCCGAGGAGGACTTCGCGTCCTGGCAGGCGGACCTCAACACCGCGGCCTCCTCCTACCCCGGTTTCCTCGGCGCCGAGACCTCGCGGCCGACACCGCTGCAACCCGACTGGGTCGTCGTGTACCGCTTCGACTCGGTGCCGCATCTGCAGACGTGGATCAACAGCGCGACCCGGCAGGCGTATCTCGACGCCGGTGCCGGGTACTTCGACGGCCCGGCGACCCAGCAGGTGGTCAGCAGCGGCACCCAGACCCTCGACCCCCTCGTGACCGTGGTGGTCACTCACCGGGTCGCCCCGCGGCACGTCGACGAGTTCCTCGACTGGCAGCACCGCATGACACAGGAGGAGAGCAAGTTCGCGGGGTTCCGCGGGACCGAGCTCTTCCGCCCCGTCGAGGGCCTCCAGGAGGAGTGGACGACCCTGTACCGCTACGACAGCGCGGAGCACCTCGACGCCTGGCTGACGTCACCGCAGCGGCAGCGGATCCTGGCCGAGGGCGAGAAGTTCGACGACTTCCGACTGCACACGATCGACAACTCGTTCGGCAGCTGGTTCGCCTTCGGGGGCGACGGCGAGGAGACACCGCCGCCGCCCTCCGTGACGAAGACCTCGCTCGCCGTCTGGGTCGGGCTCTACCCGACCGTCGTACTCCTGACGCTCGCCCTGTTCCCGCTGCACCTGCCGCTCTGGATCGGCCTGCTCGTCGGCAACCTGCTGTCGAGCTTCCTCATGAGCTTCCTCACGATGCCCTACTACGTGAACCCGCTGCTCGGCCGCTGGCTGCGTCCCCCCGCCGCCGAGCCGTCGCTCGGAGCCAACATCCGCGGCCTGGGCATCGTGGCGGCGGCGATGGTCTTCTGGGCCGCCGTCTTCTATCTGGTCACCGTCAGGTTCTGGACGCTGCCCTGACCGGGGGCCTCAGTCCGGGAACGCGGGGGACAGCGCGGCGGAGGCGATCCGGCGCGGCACGCCGGAGCCGTCCGCGGGAACGGTGTACAGGTCGGCGCCGTAGTCGGCCGGCAGCGCGTACACGAGCGTGCGCGCGTCGCGCCACACCACCTGATCGTCCACGCTCCTCGACTCGGCCAGGGCGGTCTCCTTCATCGTCCGCAGGTCGAGGACGTACAGATGCCAAGGGGCGTCCTTGGGCAGGCCCTTGACGCGCTTCTTGTAGGCGACGCGCGTGCCGTCCGGCGACAGCGACGGGCACTCCACGTTCGCGTGCAGGGTCGTCACCGTACGCGTGCGCAGGTCGCCCCGGACCAGGTAGGTGCTCCCGCCCGTGGCGAGCGTGGCGTAGAAGGTGCGGTCGTCCGCCGCGAACGTGACTCCCCAGAAGTTGGCGTCGGCCGCCCGGTACGGATGCCCGTCCTTGACGATCCGGAAGTCCTCCAGCGACGGGATCAGCTCACCGCTCCGCGTGTCCACGATGGCCGCGCGGGTGGAGAAGTTCGTACCGGCATAGCTGTCACCGCCCACGAACGCGGTCCAGGCGGCGAAATGGCCCGTCGGCGACACCCGCGCCCGCGACGGGATGCCCGGCACGTCGTAGCGGTGCACCGTCCGCAGCCGCGCGTCCAGGATCACCGCCCGGTACGTGTCCGACACCGGGCCGTGCACGGCCTGGAGGCACACCCCCACGCCCGAAGCGGCGTAGAAACGCAGGCACTTGACGCCGGAGGCCGTGCGCGTCCCACCCGGGTCGTCCGCCGGAACCGACGTCAGCTCGTCCCGGTGCGGCCCCCAGGACATGTTCCGGAAGACCATCCGCCCCTTCCCGCTCCCGGTCCCGGTCAGCGTGACCGTCCCCGGGGCGACCCGCGGCCCGCCCGCCTGAACCTGGTCACGACGTTCGGCGCGGGCCGAGGCGTGCAGGACGGAGGCCACCCCGATCGCGGCCAGCACGGCGACGGCCGAGACCAGGACCAGGATGCGGTTGCGTACGCTCATGCGGTGGTCACCGTCCCCTTCGGACGCACGGTCAGGGCGAACGCGGCACAGCCGACCAGCGCCACCGCGGCCCCGGACAGCGCCGCCCGGTCGCCCCACACCGTCCAGGCCGCCCCGAACAGCAGCGAGCAGGCGAACCGGGCCATCGCCTGCCCGGTCTGCACGAGCGCCAGCCCGGACGAACGCAGCGCCTCCGGCACCCCCTCCGAGGCCGCCGCCATCAGCACCCCGTCCGTGGCCGCGTAGAAGGTGCCGTGCAGGGCGAGGACGACGTACGGCAGCCCGGCGCCGTGCCACGACGTGAGGAGAAGCGCGTACGCGACGAGCAGCGCCCCGTGCCCGCCCAGGAACACGGCCCACCTCCCCACCCGGTCCGCGAGCCGGCCGAGCGGGACCGCCAGCAGCAGGAACGCGCCGGCCGTGCCGAGCGGCAGCAACGCGAACCACCGGTCGGGCACGCCCAGCCGCCGCTGGAGCAGCAGATACACGAACGAGTCACTGACCGTCGCCAGACCCAGCAGCAGCGCGCACACGGTGATCCGGCGCAGATCACGGCGCCCCAGCAGCCGCAGGGCGGCCGACAGGGTGGGCCGCTCGCCAGGAACCGCGCCCGCGCCCGCGCCACGGTCCCCCCGCCCGCCCGGCACGAACAGCACCAGCACCAGCACGCCGAGCACCGCGACGCAGAAGCTGACGGTGAACACGGCGTCGTACCCGTCCACCGTCGCCCGCAGGATCAGGAACGCCACCAGCGGTCCGAGCAGCGCGCCCGCCGTGTCCATGGCCCGGTGCACCCCGAAGGCCCGCCCTCGCGCCTGCGGCGTACTGGACAACGAGATCAGGGCGTCCCTCGGCGCCGTCCGCAGCCCCTTCCCGGTCCGGTCGGCGGCGAGCACGAGCCCGATCGGCGTCAGCGAGTGGGCGACCAGCAACAGCGGCTTGCACAGGGCCGAGAGACCGTACCCGAACCCGGCGACCCACTTGTGCCGCCCGCCGCCCCGGTCCGCCAAGTGCCCGCCCACGAGCCGTACGAGCGCCGAGAAACCGTTGTAGACGCCGTCGAGCAGCCCGAAGCCCAGCGGCGACAGACCGAGCCCCGTCACCAGGTACAACGGCAGCACGGCCGTGACCATCTCCGACGACACGTCCGTGACGAGACTGACGGCACCCAGGGCGAGGACGGCAGGAGCGACCACGCTCCGGCGCCGCCCGGCCGAAGGCCGGGCGGCGCCGTCGGCGGACGTCTGCCGTGTCGCGCGGCTGTCCGCTACGTACACCTCAGGACGCCCAGATCCCGGTGATGTCCTGAGCGGAGGAGGCGTTGCCGGCGTGCGTGCTCAGCCCCTGCGTGTCCTCCAGGGTGCGCAGCAGGTCGTAGTGGTTGTACGTCGTGGAGCTGGACGCCCCGGCCGTGACCGGCTGCCCGTACAGAACCGTCGGAATGCGGTTGCCGCTCAGCCGGTTGTCCTCGTCGAACGTGACGACGAGCAGGCTGTTGTGGGTCTTGGCCCACGTGGCGTACGCGCCGAGGTTGTTCTTCAGCCAGGTGTCACCGGTGGACACCGAGCAGTCGTGCATGTCGCTGCACAGGTTGGGGATGACGTACGACATCTGCGGGAGCTGGGTGTAGTCCGTCGGGAACTGGTCGAACGTCATGGCGCTGTCCGTCGGGATGTTGCTGAACCCGAACCAGGGGTTGTGCTTCTGGGCGTAGTCGCCGCTGCTGCACGAGGTGTCGCCCTGGCTGGGCAGATCCTCGTTGTAGCTGGCCCAGGTCCGGCCCGCGGCGATCACCTCGGACGCCAGGTTCGCGGCCGACGAGAACCCGGGGGTGACACAGCTGTCGTCCGTCACCCCCTGCGTGTCGCCGGAGAACATGGCGTAGTAGTTCGGCTGGCTGGGGTGGGTCTCGGCGTACGACTGCGTCAGCTTGGCACCTCCCGACACCAGCGAGTTGATGTAGGGGGCGCTGGAGGAACCGATGACCTGGCTGTACGCATGGTTCTCAAGGACCACGACGACCACGTGATCCGGGCTCGGAACGGCGCTCGCGGCGTGCGCGGACGCGCCTCCGAGGCCGGTCCACAGCCCGACCGCGACCGCGGCGAAGGCGGTTGTCGACGCCACGGCCGTACGGGCACGGCGGTAGACGGAACTGCCGGACACATCAACCTCCGGGTGGGGGGGAGGAACGGGGTTGGCGGTGCGGACAGAGCATGCACACGCCAACATTCCCCCACCCCAAGCCCCTCAACCCAGACGGTGAAGACCGGATGAACGCCTGGCGCGACCGACGCTCCCCGAACCCGACCGGACGGACGGCCGCCCACGGACGACGACCGGCGCTTCCCGTGGCCGCCCGGACGACCGCCCACGGACGGCGCCCGGTCCTCCCCGGAACCAGACGGACGGCCGCGGACGGCGACGGGCGCTTCCCGCGGCCGCGACCGGGGGATGGCCGCACACGGCGGGAAGGGGACGTGCCGGGTGGTGTCCGCCCGCAGCGGCCGGCGCACACACCGCCCCACCCCTCTCCCAAGAGTCCGCCGGACCGAGGACGGACACCACCCGGCGCGGCACCGACCCACCGCCCCCCTGGGCGCGACCCGCACCCCCACGGGCCCGCACGGGCCGCCGCAGGCATCCACCCACCACCTCCGCGCAGGCGCGGCACCGACTCCCCACCCGCCTGGGCGCGACCTGCACCCCCACGGCCCCGCACGGGCCGCCGCAGGCATGTCAGCCCCGCACCCCGCACCCGCACCCCGCACCCGCACCCCCGCCCCGGCCCCACCACCCGCTCCCCACCCCCCCGCATCCGGCTAGGCTCGGCCCAGGACGACCGAGATCCCCAGGGGAGGCCGAGCATGACGCCGGGCCGCAGGAGCAGCACCTTCACCCGCCTGCTACGACACGGCTTCACCGACCCCTCCGCCGCCGAGCGCCTCCTCGACGGCCCCGAACTGGCCCCCGTCCGCAACGACCCCGTCCTCCTGGCAGCCCTGGGCGCGACCGCCGACCCCGACCTGGCCCTGCACGGCCTCGTCCGCCTCCTGGAGGCCCAGCCCACCTCCACGGACCACCGCGAACTCCTCGACACCCTCATCGCGGCCAAACCCCTGCGCGACCGCCTCCTGGGAGTCCTCGGCGCCTCCACCGCCCTCACCGACCACCTCGCCCGCCACCCCGCCGACTGGCAGGCCCTGGTCACCTACGAGCCGCACGACCTCCACCCCGGCCTCGCGGAGTTCGAGCGCGGCCTGGCCGAGGTTTCCGACCCGGTCTCCCTCCGCGTGGCCTACCGCCGCTGCCTGCTCTCCATCGCCGCCCGCGACGTCTGCGGCACCACGGACGTGGCCCAGACGGCGGCGGAACTCGCGGACCTCGCGGCCGCCACCCTCCGCACCGCCCTGGCTCTGGCGCAGGCGGCCGCCCCCGAGGACGCCGCGGCCTGCCGCCTGGCGGTGATCGCGATGGGCAAGTGCGGCGGACACGAACTGAACTACGTCTCCGACGTGGACGTGATCTTCGTGGCGGAGGCGACGGAGTCCGTCACCGAGGCCAAGGCCCTCACCGCCGCCACCCGCCTCGCCTCGCACCTGATGCGCATCTGCTCGGAGACCACGGTCGAGGGCTCGATCTGGCCGGTGGACGCCAACCTCCGCCCCGAGGGCCGCAACGGCCCCCTCGTCCGCACCCTCTCCTCCCACCTCGCCTACTACCAACGCTGGGCGAAGACCTGGGAGTTCCAGGCCCTGCTCAAGGCCCGCCCGGTCGCGGGCGACGCCGCCCTCGGCCGGGCCTACGTCGACGCGCTCGACCCCCTGGTCTGGCAGGCCGCCGAACGCGAGAACTTCGTACCGGACGTCCAGAAGATGCGCCGCCGCGTCATCGACAACATCCCCGCCTCCGAGATCGACCGGGAACTCAAACTCGGCCCCGGCGGCCTGCGCGACGTCGAGTTCGCCGTCCAGCTCCTCCAGCTCGTCCACGGCCGCGCCGACCAGTCCCTGCGCAGCGGCACCACCCTGGACGCCCTCCAGGCCCTCGCCGCCGGGGGCTACGTGGGCCGCGAGGACGCCGCCCGCCTGGCCGAGGCGTACCGCTTCCTGCGGGCCATGGAGCACCGCATCCAGCTGTACCGCCTGCGCCGCACCCACCTCGTCCCCGTGGCCGAGGAGGACCAGCGCCGCCTCGGCCGCTCCCTCGGCCTGCGCACGGACCCCGTCGCGGAACTGAACCGCGAATGGAAGAGACACACCGGCGTCGTACGGCGCCTGCACGAGAAGCTCTTCTACCGCCCCCTCCTGGACGCCGTCGCCCAACTCGCCCCGGGCGAGGCCCGCCTGAGCGCCGTCGCGGCCCGCGAACGCCTCGTCGCCCTCGGCTACGCCGACCCGGCCGCGGCCCTGCGCCACCTGGAGGCCCTGGCCTCCGGCGTGACCCGCAAGGCGGCCATCCAGCGCACCCTCCTGCCCGTCCTCCTCGGCTGGTTCGCCGACTCGGCGGACCCGGACGCGGGCCTGCTCAACTTCCGCAAGGTCTCCGACGCGCTCGGCAAGACCCCCTGGTACCTGCGCCTCCTGCGCGACGAGGGCGCGGCGGCGGAGAACCTCGCCCGGGTCCTCTCGGCGGGCCGCCTCGCCCCCGACCTCCTCATGCGCGCCCCCGAGGCGGTGGCCCTGCTGGGCGACGGCGACGGCACCGGCATGCCCGGAGCCGGCCTCACCCCCCGCGAGCGCACCCCCCTGGAGCAGGAGATCCTCGCCGCGGTGGGCCGCGCCGAGAACGCCGAGCAGGGCGTCACCGCGGCCCGCGGCGTACGCCGGCGCGAGCTGTTCCGTACGGCCGCCGCCGACATCGTCGGCTCCTACGGCACCGAGACCCGCCCGGCCGAGGCCCACCAGGGCGCCCTGGTGGACCAGGTCGGCGCGGCGGTCTCGGACCTCACCGCGGCCACCCTCGCCGGCACCCTGCGCGCCGTGGTGCGGGACGGCTGGGGCGACACGCTCCCGACCCGTTTCGCGATGATAGGGATGGGCCGGTTCGGCGGTCACGAGCTGGGCTACGGCTCGGACGCCGACGTCCTCTTCGTCCACGAACCGCAGGACGGCGTGCCCGAGCACGAGGCGGCCGCCGCCGCGAACAAGGTGGTCGCCGAGATGCGCCGCCTGCTCCAGATCCCGAGCGCCGACCCGCCGCTGCTCATCGACGCCGACCTGCGCCCGGAGGGCAAGTCGGGCCCGCTGGTGCGCACCCTGAAGGCGTACGAGGCGTACTACCGCCGCTGGTCGCTCGTCTGGGAGTCGCAGGCCCTGCTGCGCGCCGAGCCGGTCGCCGGGGACGAGGACCTCGGCCGGCGCTTCACCGAACTGATCGACCCGCTCCGCTACCCCCGCCACGGCCTGGCCGAGGACGCCGTCCGCGAGATCCGCCGGCTGAAGGCCCGCATGGAGTCCGAGCGCCTCCCGCGCGGCGCCGACCCCAAGCTGCACACGAAGCTCGGCCCGGGCGGACTGTCGGACGTCGAGTGGACCGTCCAGCTGCTCCAGCTCCGGCACGGCTGGGAACTGCCCGGCCTGCGCACCACCCGCACCCGCCAGGCCCTCGTCGCCGCCCGCGAGGCCGGGCTGCTGTCCGCCGAGGACACGGAGATCCTGGACGAGGCGTGGGTCCTGGCCACCCGGGTGCGCAACGCGGTGATGCTGGTGCGCGGCCGGGCGGGCGACACCTTCCCCACGGAGCCGCGCGAGCTGGCGGCGGTGGGCCGCTACCTGGGCTACGGCGCCGGTCACGCGGGGGACATGCTGGACGCCTACCGCCGTACGACGCGCCGGGCGCGCACCACCGTCGAGGAGCTGTTCTACGGCGACGGAACGTGACGGCCGGCCGGTGCCGCAACGGGATCCGCCCCGACCGGCTCCGCCACGCGCCGCGGCAGCCGGTGCGGCACCGCCCCGTACACGACCCCGGCCACCCCGAACCCGAAGCTCAGGCAGAGCACACCGCCGACCGCGTCGAGCCAGAAGTGGTTGGCGGTGGACACGATGACGAGGAGCGTGGTCATCGGATACAGCAGCCCCAGCACCCGCACCCACGGCACGGACGCCAGCGCGAAGACCGTCACCCCGCACCACAGCGACCACCCGATGTGCATGGACGGCATCGCGGCGTACTGGTTGGACATGTGCTTGAGGTCGCCGGAGGCCATCGAGCCCCAGGTGTGGTGCACCAGCACGGTGTCCACGAAGTGCCCGCCGCGCATCAGCCGGGGCGGCGCGAGCGGGAACAGGTAGTAACCGACGAGCGCCACACCCGTGGTCGCGAACAGCACCAGCCGGGCCGCCGCGTACCGCCCGGGATGCCGGCGGTACAGCCACACCAGCACACCCAGCGTGATGATGAAGTGCAGTGTGGCGTAGTAGTAGTTCATCCCGATGATCAGCCAAGTCACCGAATTCACGGTGTGGTTGACCGACCGTTCCACGGCGATGCCCAGAAGATGCTCGACGCGCCAGATCCAGTCCGCGTTGCGCAGCGCCTCGGCCTTCTGCTCCGGGACGGCGTTGCGGATCAGTGAGTACGTCCAGTAACTCACCGCGATCAGAAGGACTTCGAACCAGAGCCGGGGCCGCCGGGGCCGGCGCAGCCCGCGGCGCGGACCCGGTGTGCCCTCGCCCGTGACCGCCCTCGGAGCGGCCGCCTCCTGGCGACCTTCCGACTGCGTCACGGCCGAGTCACTCATGGGCATCAAGTCTGCCAGAAAAGGCTTCTCCGACAGATCATCCCAAGGTCGGGTCCGAACCGCACCTTCTACGACGCACGGAGGACATTCGGCGCCGAAGCGGTCGAACCGCGCACCACCAGCTCCGGCATGAAGACGAACTCGCTGTGCGGCGCGGGCGTTCCGCCGACCTCCTCCAGCAGCGTGCGCACCGCGGCCTGTCCCATCGCCGGCACCGGCTTGCGCACGGTGGTCAGCGGCGGGTCGGTGAACGCGATCAGCGGGGAGTCGTCGAAACCGACCACCGAGACGTCGCGCGGCACCTCCAGCCCCCGCTGCCGGGCGGCCCGTATGGCACCGAGTGCCATCATGTCGCTCGCGCACACCACGGCCGTGCACCCGCGGTCGATGAGCGCGCTCGCCGCCGCCTGGCCGCCCTCCAGGGTGTACAGCGAGTGCTGGATCAGCTCCGCCTCGACCGCGGCGGCGTCCAGCCCCAGCTGGTCCTGCACGGCCCGCACGAAGCCCTCGATCTTGCGCTGCACGGGCACGAACCGCTTCGGCCCGAGCGCCAGCCCGATCCGGGTGTGGCCCAGCGACACCAGGTGGGTCACCGCGAGCGTCATCGCGGCCCGGTCGTCGGGGGAGATGAAGGGCGCCTGCACCTTCGGCGAGAAGCCGTCCACCAGCACGAACGGCACGCCCTGCGCCCGCAGCCGCTCGTAGCGCTGCATGTCGGCGGTGGTGTCCGCGTGCAGCCCGGAGACGTAGATGATCCCGGCGACCCCGCGGTCCACGAGCATCTCGGTCAGCTCGTCCTCGGTCGACCCGCCCGGCGTCTGCGTGGCGAGCACCGGCGTATAGCCCTGGCGGGTCAGCGCCTGGCCGATGACCTGGGCCAGGGCAGGGAATATCGGGTTCTCCAGCTCCGGCGTGATCAGGCCGACCAGGCCCTCGCTGCGCTGCCGCAGCCGCACCGGGCGCTCGTAGCCGAGGACGTCCAGCGCGGCCAGCACGGACTGACGGGTGGTGGCGGCGACGCCCGGCTTCCCGTTGAGGACCCGGCTGACGGTCGCTTCGCTCACCCCCGCCTGCGCAGCGATGTCGGCAAGCCGTGTGGTCACGGCACTGGACTGTACCGGTCGTATGACGCCTTGCCCACCAGCCGGACGCCGGGCCCGGGCGGCCTGCCGGCCCCGTGCGGATTGCTGTGCCATGGGCACTCCTCGTCCTTGTGTCGGCCTGGTGGTGGCAAGAGCTTGCAGAGTCTTGCACAAGCAACATGCCTTTGCTGAGCGGTCACAACAGAGTAACCATCGTGTTCCCTTGCACTTTTTTTCTGCAAGGTCTTTCGCAACGCTTACAACGCTGTTACGTTCCCAGTCGCCCGGCGGCCGCAACGGCGCAGTCGGCACCACACGGGCTCAACCCTCAAGGAGAACTCATGCGGCGTGGCATAGCGGCCTCCGCGCTGGTGGCGTCCTTCGCCCTCGCGGCGACGGCCTGCGGCGGCGGGAGCAGCGACAGCGGCAAGGCCGGCGGGCCGGTCACCATCACCTGGTGGGACACCTCCAACGCCACGAACGAGGCGCCGACGTACCAGACCCTGGTCCAGCAGTTCGAGGCCCAGAACAAGAACATCAAGGTCAAGTACGTCAACGTGCCCTTCGACCAGGCGCAGAACAAGTTCGACACCGCGGCCGGCTCCAAGGGCGCCCCGGACATCCTGCGCTCCGAGGTCGGCTGGACCCCCGCCTTCGCGAAGAAGGGCTACTTCCTGCCGCTGGACGGCACCGAGGCCCTCTCCGAGCAGAGCAGCTTCGAGCCGAACCTGATCAAGCAGGCGCAGTACGAGGGCAAGACCTACGGCGTCCCGCTGGTCACCGACACCCTCGCGCTCGTCTACAACAAGGCGCTGTTCAAGAAGGCCGGCATCACCGAGGCCCCCAAGACCTGGGACGAGCTGAAGTCGGACGCCGCCAAGGTCAAGGACAAGACCGGCGCCGACGGCTACTGGGGCTCCACCCAGGCCTACTACGGCGAGCCGTTCCTCTACGGCGAGGGCACCGACACCGTCGACGCCGCCGCGAAGAAGATCACCGTCGACTCGGCCGCCGCGAAGAAGGCCTACGGCACCTGGCTGGGCCTGTTCTCCGGCAAGGGCCTGCACAAGGCCGACACCACCGCCGACGCCTACGCCCACATCTCGGACGCGTTCGTCAACGGCAAGGTCGCCGCGATCCTCCAGGGTCCGTGGGAGATCACGAACTTCTACAAGGGCAGCGCCTTCAAGGACAAGTCCAACCTCGGCATCGCCGTCGTCCCGGCCGGCTCCACCGGCAAGGCGGGCGCCCCGACCGGCGGCCACAACCTCTCGGTCTACGCCGGCTCCGACAAGGCCCACCAGGACGCCGCCCTGAAGTTCGTGAAGTTCATGACCTCGGCGAAGTCCCAGGAGACCATCGCCCTGAAGAACTCCACCCTGCCCACCCGCACCGACGCCTACACCGCCCAGGTCAAGTCCGACCCCGGCATCGCCGGTTACCAGGGCGTCCTCTCCGCCGCCCAGCCGCGCCCGGCGCTGCCCGAGTACAGCTCCCTGTGGGGTCCGCTCGACACCGAGCTGCCCAAGATCGCCGGTGGCAAGGAGTCGCTGGACCAGGGCCTGAGCAACGCGCAGGTCGCCATCGCCAAGCTGGTGCCCGACTTCAGCAAGTAAGCCCGCGTGGCCGCCGGGTCCTCCGTCGAGGGGGGAAGGACCCGGCGGCCACCGCCCTGTGCCCGGCCCACTCTCCTTGATCTCTGAAGGTGTCGAACCATGACAGTCGCCATCGACCGCGCGACCGGCAAGCGCCGCGGTGACCGCGCGCCTCGGCCCGGGCTGGGGCAGCGCATCAGACACGGCTACCAGAAGTACTGGTACGCGTACGCGATGATCGCCCCGGTGGTCGTCGTGCTCGCCGGCATCGTCGCCTACCCGCTGATCCGCGGCGTCTACCTCACCCTCACCGACGCCAACAGCCTCAACTCGGCGCGCACGATCGGCGTCAACCACATCGCGGCCACCTACAAGTTCATCGGCCTCGGCAACTACAAGGACATCCTGTTCGGCCCGCTGTCGTACGACCGCTTCTGGTCGCACTTCCTGTGGACCGTCGTGTGGACCGCCGCCTGCGTGGCCCTGCACTACACCCTCGGCCTGGGCCTCGCGCTCATGCTCAACGAGAAGCTGCGCGGACGCACCCTCTACCGGGTGCTGCTCGTCGTGCCCTGGGCCGTGCCGACCTTCGTCACCGTCTTCTCCTGGCGGATCATGCTCTCCGACTCCGGAGTGATCAACCAGGTCCTGCACTCCCTGCACCTGCCCCAGCCGCAGTGGCTGGAGGACACCTTCTGGCAGCGGTTCGCCGCCATCATGGTCAACACCTGGTGCGGTGTGCCGTTCATGATGCTCTCGCTGCTCGGCGGCCTGCAGTCCATCGACTCCTCCCTCTACGAGGCGGCCGAGATGGACGGCGCGAACGCCTGGCAGCGCTTCCGGCACGTCACCCTGCCGGGCCTGCGGTCCGTCAGCTCCACCGTCGTACTCCTCGGCATCATCTGGACCTTCAACCAGTTCGCGATCATCTTCCTGCTGTTCGGCCCGACCAGCGCCCCGGACGCACAGATCCTCGTCACCTGGGCCTACTTCCTGGGCTTCGGCCAACAGCCGCGCGACTTCGCCCAGTCCGCCGCGTACGGCGTACTGCTGCTGTCGATCATCACCGTCTTCACCTCCTTCTACTTCCGCTGGCTGAAGCGCAATGACCAGCTCGCCGTCTGACGCCGCAGGAGCCGCCGCCATGAGCACCACGACCCTCGAAGAGACAGTGGCCGCACCGGCCCCCGCCGCCCGGCCCGCGCGCCGGGCGCGCCGGCGCGGCGAGCGCGGCCCGCTCGGCGCCGCCCTGCTGCACGGCGGTCTCGCCGTCGCCAGCCTGATCGCGCTCGCCCCGGTGGCCTGGCTGATCTTCCTGTCCCTCGGGCCCGAGAAGGACGACTATCTGCACCCGGGCAAGATCCTGGGCAAGCTCACGTTCTCCAACTACGGCTTCGTGCTCCAGCACACCGGCTTCTTCGACTGGTTCAAGTCGACGATGATCGTGGCCGGCGGCACCACCTTGATCGGCGTCTTCGTCGCCGCCACCACCGGTTACGCGGTCTCCCGGATGCGCTTTCCCGGCTACAAGCAGCTGATGTGGGTCCTGCTGCTGACCCAGGCCTTCCCGATCGCCATCCTGATCGTGCCGATGTACGAGATCTTCAGCGAGCTGGATCTCATCGACACCTACTGGGCGCTGATCGTCATCAACTGCACCACGGCCGTGCCGTACAGCGCCTGGCTGCTCAAGGGGTACTTCGACACCATCCCCTTCGAGATAGACGAGGCCGGACGCGTCGACGGGCTCAGCCCGTTCGGCACCTTCTTCCGGCTGATCCTGCCGCTGGCCCGCCCGGGCCTGGCCGTGGCCGCCTTCTACAACTTCATCACCGCCGTCGGCGAGGTCGCCTTCGCGACGACCTTCATGCTGGACGACTCGAAGTACACCTTCGCCGTGGGCCTGCAGACCTTCGTCAGCGAACACGACGCCCAGTGGAACTACATGGCCGCCACCGCGGTGCTGATCGCGATACCCGTGTCCGCGTTCTTCTACCTCGTGCAGAAGAACCTCGTCACCGGCCTGACCGCGGGCGGCACGAAGGGCTGACGGCCCTCAGGAAGAGAGGCTCCCGCGCACGGCGTGCGCGGGTAGGCGGCCGCGGTCCCCATCCGACCCCGCTGTGATCGCGGCCGCCTCGCACACCACCCCCGGTCCCCGGCAACCGTCGCCGTACCCACGCGCCCATGACCAGAACTCCCTTACCCATCAAGGACGCCATGAGCCAGCAGCACCCTGCCGCACCGGCCCCCCACTCCGCCGCAGCCGCCGTCGCCGACCGCCGCGACTGGTGGCGGGACGCGGTCATCTACCAGGTCTACCCCCGCAGCTTCGCCGACAGCGACGGCGACGGCATGGGCGACCTGGCAGGCATCCGCGCCCGCCTGCCGTACCTGCGCGACCTCGGCGTCGACGCCGTGTGGCTCAGCCCCTTCTACGCCTCCCCGCAGGCCGACGCCGGCTACGACGTCGCCGACTACCGCGCCGTCGACCCGATGTTCGGCAACCTGCTCGACGCCGACGCGCTCATCCGCGACGCGCACGAGCTGGGCCTGCGCATCATCGTCGACCTCGTTCCGAACCATTCCTCCGACCAGCACGAGTGGTTCAAGCGCGCCCTCGCCGAGGGACCGGGCTCGCCGCTGCGCGACCGCTACCACTTCCGCCCCGGCAAGGGGAAGGACGGCGAACTCCCGCCCAACGACTGGGAGTCCATCTTCGGCGGCCCGGCCTGGACGCGGGTCACCGAACCCGACGGCTCGGCCGGAGAGTGGTACCTCCACCTCTTCGCGCCCGAGCAGCCCGACTTCAACTGGGAACACCCGGCGGTCGGCGACGAGTTCCGCTCGATCCTGCGCTTCTGGCTGGACATGGGCGTCGACGGCTTCCGCATCGACGTCGCCCACGGCCTGGTGAAGGCCGCCGGTCTGCCCGACCTGGGCGCGCACGACCAACTCAAGCTGCTGGGCAACGATGTCATGCCGTTCTTCGACCAGGACGGCGTGCACACGATCTACCGCCAGTGGCGCACGATCCTGGACGAGTACTCCAAAAACGGGGGGCCCGAAGGGCCTTCGTCAGAAGGGCGGTGGCGGGAGACGGGCGGGCGAATCTTCGTGGCCGAGGCCTGGACGCCGACCGTCGAGCGCACCGCGAACTACGTCCGCCCGGACGAGCTGCACCAGGCCTTCAACTTCCAGTATCTGTCGACGGAGTGGGACGCGAAGGAACTCCGCACGGTCATCGACCGCACCCTGGAGGCGATGCGCCCCGTCGGCGCCCCCGCCACCTGGGTCCTGTCCAACCACGACGTCACCCGGCACGCCACCCGCTTCGCCAACCCGCCCGGCCTCGGCACCCAGATCCGCACGGCGGGCGACCGCGAACTGGGCCTCACCCGGGCCCGCGCCGCCACCCTCCTCATGCTCGCGCTGCCCGGCTCGGCGTACGTCTACCAGGGCGAGGAACTGGGCCTGCCCGACGTGGTCGACCTCCCTGACGAGGTCCGCCAGGACCCGGCGTACTTCCGCGGCGCCGGCCAGGACGGCTTCCGTGACGGCTGCCGGGTGCCGATCCCGTGGACCCGCTCGGGTCCGTCGTACGGTTTCGGCGACGGGGGCAGCTGGCTGCCGCAGCCGGCCGAGTGGGCCGAGCTGAGTGTCGAGGCGCAGACCGGAGTGGCCGGCTCCACCCTGGAGCTGTACCGGGCCGCGCTCGCCGCGCGTCGGGAACACCCAGCGCTCGGCGCGGGCGACGCGGTGGAGTGGCTGCCGGCGCCGGACGGCGTCCTGGCCTTCCGCCGGGGCGCGTTCGTGTGCGTCGCCAACACTACGGGGGAGGCGGTGACCGTTCCGGCCTACGGGCGGGTCCTGCTGGCCAGCGGTGAGCCGGTCGCGACCGACGGCGAGGCGACCGTGCCGGCCGACACGACGGTGTGGTTCACCACCCGTCACTGAAATCTCTTGCACCAACTTCACACGGCCCGCTGCCTTTTCAGGCGGCGGGCCTTTAACATCTCCGTCACCGCAAGTTGGCTGAAATTTTTCAGCAAGAGCCTTCAACGGTGAAGGAACCCCCACATGGCACGCAGAACACTCCCCACGGCACTCGCGCTCACCATGGCCGCCTTCGGCCTCACGGTTGGCATGAACCCGACCACCGCCGAGGCCTCCCCGCCCGGCACCAAGGACGTCACCGCCGTCCTCTTCGAGTGGAACTACGCCTCGGTCGCCCGCGAGTGCGCCACCACCCTCGGCCCCGCCGGCTACGGCTACGTCCAGGTCTCCCCGCCCGCCGAGCACATACAGGGCCCGCAGTGGTGGACGTCGTACCAGCCGGTGTCGTACAGGATCGCGGGCCGGCTCGGTGACCGGACCACCTTCAAGAACATGATCGACACCTGTCACGCGGCCGGGGTGAAGGTCGTGGTCGACACCGTCATCAACCACATGTCGGCGGGCAGCGGCACCGGCACCGGCGGCTCGTCGTACACGAAGTACGACTACCCGGGCCTGTACTCGTACCCCGACTTCGACGACTGCACCTCCCCGGTCACCAACTACCAGGACCGCTGGAACGTCCAGCACTGCGAACTCGTGGGCCTGGCCGATCTGGACACCGGCGAGGAGTACGTCCGCAAGACGATCGCCGGCTACATGAACGACCTGCTCTCACTCGGCGCCGACGGCTTCCGCATCGACGCCGCCAAACACATCCCGGCCGAGGACCTGGCCAACATCAAGTCCCGCCTGACGAACCCTTCCGTCTACTGGAAGCAGGAGGTCATCTACGGCGCGAACGAGGCCGTCCAGCCCTCCGAGTACACCGGCAACGGCGACGTCCAGGAGTTCCGCTACGCCTACGACCTCAAGCGCGTCTTCAACACCGAGAAGCTGGCCTACCTCACCAACTTCGGCGAGGGCTGGGGCTACCTGAGCAGCTCCGTGGCGGGTGTCTTCGTGGACAACCACGACACGGAACGGGGCGGCTCCACCCTCAACTACAAGGACGGCGCCACCTACACCCTGGCCAACGTCTTCATGCTCGCCTGGCCCTACGACGCCCCCGACATCAACTCCGGCTACGAATGGTCAAACGCGGACGCCGGACCGCCCAACGACGGCCAGGTCAACGCCTGCTGGCAGGACGGCTGGAAGTGCCAGCACGCCTGGCCCGAGATCAAGTCCATGGTCGCCTTCCGCAACACGACCCGCGGCGAGGCCGTCTCCAACTGGTGGGACGACGGCAACAACGCCATCGCGTTCGGCCGGGGCGCCAAGGGCTACGTGGCCATCAACCACGAGTCCTCCGCCCTGACCCGTATGTACCAGACCTCACTCGCGGCGGGTACCTACTGCGATGTGCAGAGCAGCAGGACAGTGGCGGTGAACTCCAGTGGGCAGTTCACCGCCACCTTGGGCGCCAATACGGCGCTGGCGATCTATGCGGGGAAGTCGGGCTGTTAGTTAGTCGTTCTGCACGTCGCATTGACGATTTCGCTGCCGTTCACCGGCCGCGATTCCCGTTGTCCGCCCCGGAGGGCGGGTTGGGCTTCACGCAACCGCCTCCGGGGTTGCCCGGGACTCGGCACCGTTGGGCGCCTGCGCGTGCTGTTGGTGACCGAGCCACCCGTCCGGCGGGCTCGGGCGTGAATCTCGACGGCGGCATTGTGGTCGGCGTCGTCCTCGTGCCCACAGTGCACGCAGACGAACAGCCGGCCACATCCCGGACGTGACTCCGGGTCGACCTTTCCGCAGTTGGGATTTCCGCAGGTGTTGGAGCTGTGAAAGGCAGGAACCACGCGAAGTTCCGAGCCGTGGAGCTTGCACTTGTACTCAAGCTGTCGACGCCGCTCTCCAGGACAGTTGTCCAGGATCGACTGGTTCAGGGCCGCCTTGGCCTTGACGTTTATGCCGGGACGCTCAACGTTTCCGTTGGCGCTCTTGGTCATGTTCTTCACACGTAGGTCTTCGATGCCGACGTAGCCGTGGTTCTTGGCGAGATCGGTCGTGAGCTTGTGCGTGAAGTCTCTTCTCCGGTTAGCCTGGCGGGACTTGATCTTGGCGATCTGCTCGATTGTCCGGCGCAGACGGTTGCTGTACCGGCGTCCTTGGTGCTTCTTCGCATAGGTGAGCTGCCGGGCCTTCTTCTGTTCCAGATGCTTGAGTCGGGCCTTCTCCGCTTTGGTGAGCGTCTGCGGCATTCGCCTGGGCTGGTCTTCCGTGGACACGAAGGCGGAGGCTGCAACGCCGAAATCCACGCCACACCCCGGCTTGTCGAGCCGTGGCATCGGCTTGATCCCCGTCGCCACGCCGAAGGAGACGTGCCAGCCAGTACCGTCCTTGCTGACCGTCGCGTTGCGAAGAGTCCCACCCAGTGCGCGGGAGAGACGGAATCGCACCCAGCCGATCTTGGGTAGTCGTACCTCCGCCCAGTGGCGACTGAGTTTGCGCACCGTGAGATTCTGTCCTGGGAGAGACACCGTCAGCCGATGGCCACGCTTCTTGAACTGGGGATACCTGGCCGGGTGAGAGGGATTGAAGAAGTTGTCGAACGCTCTGTCCAGGTGATGGAGTACCTGCTGGCCAGCGGCTGCGGGAAGCTCCGCGAGCCAGTCGATTTCGGCTCTCGCTGCCGTGAGATGCAGGCATTGCTCCACGGCCCGCAGTGTCACGCCGCGCTGCTTGTAGACGTGCTGTCGTTGCTCCAGCGCTAAGTTCCACAAGGCTCGTGCGGTGTGACCCCACTTGGTCAGGACCTCCTCCTGCCCGTGGGTGGGGTACAGGCGATACTTGCGTCCCGTGTCGGCTTTCATACGACCGGATCAACGACGCTCGTGGCGATCGGTCATGGTTTCGGGTCTCGGAAGAGAGAACGGGCTGTCACCGATGGTGATTCGGTGACAGCCCGTTCGGCGGGGCTGTTACGGCTACTGCCAGGTGTCACTGGTCGTGTAACCCGATGAGCTGCCCGTTGTATAGGAGCGGTTGCTTCCCGACTCCCAGGTCACGTTCCCGGAGCTGTCCCTCTTCAGGAATTTGTACTCGAATGTCGTGCCCTTGGGGACGATGGCGAGCTTGTTCCAGTCCGGGTACGACGCCGAGGACAGCGGGATGGCGTCGGCCGTGTTCCAGGAGCCGAGCGAGGGGATGGAGCCGGAGACGTAGACGTTGGTGCCCCAGTCCGTCGTCGCGTTCTCGTGGAAGGTGACGTCGGTGGCGTCCGTGTCCGCCACGTTCCAGGAGTTGTTCAGGGTGAGGGCCGAAGTCGCCGTCGCCGCCGACCTGTTGGCGTTCGACTCCCAGGTGACGTTGCCGGCGCTGTCCTTCTTCATGTACTTGAAGGTGAAGGACGTGTTCACCGGCACGCTCACCTCGCCGGACCACTCCGGGTAGCCGGACGACGAGAGCGCCACCGCCTTCGAGGTGTCCCAGCCGCCCAGGGCGGCGATGGAGCCGACCACGTAGACGTTGGTGCCGGACGTGGTCGAGGCGTACTCGTTGAAGGTCGCGCTGACCGTGTCGCCGGAGCCGCCGCCGGCGTTCCCGCAGCCCACCGTGCAGGTGTAGGAGGAGTTGAAGAAGGCGACCGCGCCCTTCGCGGGGATGGTGATCGAGGCGCTGCCGCCGGAGACGGTCACGGTCGTCCTGCCGCCGTCGATCACGTTGGTGTACGTGCCGTCGGCCATGCCCGTCGTGAACGTGTAGGTCGCCGCCGTCGTGCCGTTGTTGAGGGCGAAGAAGCCCTTGCCGCCGCGGCCGAAGCCGATCACGTTGGACGACATGGTCTGCCAGTCGGAGACCGCGGCCGTGTCGGTCGCGTTGTGCCAGGCCACCATGCCGACCACAGCGGTGTCACGGTCGAGGCAGTACCAGGCGCCGCTGGAGCAGTCCGTGTCCGTCACCATGCCCGACGAGTTCGGCGGGGCCTGGTCGCTCTGGGTCCACTCCCAGCTGGCGTACACCGTCGGGGTCGACCACTGGTAGGCGAGCTGGAAGAGGTTGGCGAGCTTGTAGGTGTCACCGTCCTTGTACGACATGTGCAGGCCGTTGCGTTCGGTGTCGTGGTTGGTCACGAAGGACACCGAGTCGGCGGCGGGCAGGATGCCGGACGACGACAGTGAGGCCAGGTCGCTCACGTTGCCCTGGAAGGCCGACTTCATCTTGCTGGCGTAGGTGAAGTCCAGGACGTCACCGGTGCCGTAGTAGTCGCTCGGCTGCGGAGTCGAGCCGGGGTAGATCTCCTGGAAGACGTACGGCGCCGTCCCGGACGCCGTGTTCGTCAGCTTGCCCTCGATCGCCGCGATGTCGGCCTCGGGGATGTGCTTGGCGGCGTCGATGCGGAAGCCGTCGACGCCCAGGGCGAGCTGGGAGTTGAGGTAGTTCGCGAGGCCCGCGCGCACGGTGTCCGACTCGGTCTTGAGGTCGGGCAGGCCCAGCAGCTCGCAGTTCTGGACCTGGGTCAGGTTCGAGTAGTCCTGGATGGTCAGGTCCGAGGTCGGGCACTCGCTGGAGTCGTGGTAGTCGGTGCGGGACCAGTTGGGTGTGGCGTACTTGTTCGTGATGGTCGTGCCGTTGTAGCCGGTGCCGGTCTGGGCGGCGGTGTGGTTGATCACCGCGTCGGTGTAGACCTTCACGCCCGCCTTGTGGCACGCGGTGATCATGGCGCTGAACTTCGCCTGGCTGCCGAAGCGGCTGTTCAGGGAGTAGGAGTACGGCTGGTAGACGTCCCACCAGTAGTAGTTCGTCTGCTTCAGGGACTCCTCCGGCGGTGCCACCTGGACCGCGCCGTAGCCCGCCGGGCCCAGCACGTCGGTGCACTCCGAGGCGATCGAGTCCCAGTTCCACTCCCACAGGTTGGCGATCACGTCGCCCTTGGCGGTCGTCCTCGCCTGCGCGGGCGTCGCCGGCAGGGCGAGCACGCCCGCGAGCGCCAGCGCTCCGGCGGCCATGGCCCCGGCCGTCCGGCGGAAGACGCCCGCGGGACCCGGTGGTCGGTGTCGGTTTCCGGTCATCTGCGGCTCCGAGAAAGGATGGGGTTTGACAACCGGTGAGCGTGCGGCAGTTGAGAAGGGCACGTCAAGGTTGACGTTGAAACTTCTTGCTGTGAGTTTCAAGCCTCTTGCTGTAAAGCTTTCGTTGGGGATACGGTCGCGCGGGGTCGGACCCAAGAGAGCCGCATTCGCTAGGAGTTACGCGTGATACCCAGAGCGAGACGGGCCGCGGCCGTCACCGCCGCAGCCCTCGCCGCCGCCCTGATCCAGCCACTGGCGGCCCACGCAGCCACCCCGCCCGCACCCCCGTCGGACGCGGCGCTCGCCGCCCAGCCCGCCCGGCACGACGACACCCGCGAGCAGTTCTATTTCGTCATGCCGGACCGCTTCTCCAACGGCGACAAGGCCAACGACAGGGGCGGCCTCACCGGCTCGCGCCTCGCCACCGGCTACGACCCCACCGACAAGGGCTTCTACCAGGGCGGCGACCTCAAGGGCCTGACCAGCAAGCTGGACTACATCAAGGGCCTCGGCACCACCGCCATCTGGATGGCCCCGATCTTCAAGAACAAGCCGGTCCAGGGCACCGGGGCGGGCGCCTCCGCCGGATACCACGGCTACTGGATCACCGACTTCACCCAGGTCGACCCGCACTTCGGCACCAACCAGGACCTGAAGGCCCTCATCGCCAAGGCCCACGCCAAGGGCATGAAGGTCTTCTTCGACGTCATCACCAACCACACCGCCGACGTCGTCACCTACAAGGAGAACTCCTCCGGCTACCTCTCCAAGGGCGCCTTCCCGTACCTGACCAAGGACGGGAAGCCCTTCGACGACGCCGCCTACGCGGACGGAAGCAGGAAGTTCCCGGCCGTCTCCGGCGCCTCCTTCCCGTACACCCCGCGGGTCACGAGCGACAGCAAGGTCCCGGCCTGGCTCAACGACCCGACGATGTACCACAACCGGGGCGACTCGACCTTCGCCGGCGAGTCCGCGACCTACGGCGACTTCTCCGGCCTCGACGACCTGTGGACCGAGCGTCCCGAGGTCGTCCACGGCATGGAGCAGATCTACGAGCGCTGGGTGAGGGACTTCGCCGTCGACGGCTTCCGCATCGACACGGTCAAGAACGTGAACATGGAGTTCTGGACCCAGTGGGCCACCGCGCTGGACACGTACGCGGCCGCGCACGGGCGGAAGAACTTCTTCATGTTCGGCGAGACGTACGACAGCGACACCTCGGTGACCTCGCCGTACGTCACCCAGGGCCGCCTCGACGCCACCCTCGACTTCCCCTTCCAGGACGCGGCCCGCGCCTACGCCTCCCAGGGCGGCAGCGCCCAGAAGCTCGCGAGCGTCCTCGGCGACGACTGGAAGTACACGACCGACAAGGCCAACGCCTACGAGCAGGTCACCTTCCTCGGCAACCACGACATGGGCCGCATCGGCCACTTCCTGAAGCAGGACAACCCGAAGGCGACCGACGCCGAGATCCTGAAGAAGGACAGGCTCGCCAACGAGGTGATGTTCCTCAGCCGCGGCAACCCGGTCGTCTACTACGGCGACGAGCAGGGCTTCACCGGCTCCGGCGGCGACAAGGACGCCCGCCAGACCATGTTCGCCTCCCAGGTCGCCGACTACCTCAAAGACCCCGAGATCGGCACCACCCGCACCCACGCGAGCGACTCCTACGACACGAGCGCCCCGCTCTACCGCGACATCGCCGCCCTCTCCAGGCTCCGCAAGGCCAACCCGGCCCTGACCGACGGCGTGCAGACGGAGCGGTACGCGGCCGACGGCGCCGGGATCTATGCCTTCACCCGGACGGACGCCAGGACGGGCGCCGAGTACGTCGTCGCCCTCAACAACGCGGACAGCGCGAAGACGGCCACCTTCGCGACGGGGTCGGCGGACATGGCGTACCGGGGGATCTACGGCGTGGACGGCTCGGTGCGGACCGGCGGGAACCGTGAACTCACCGTCACCGTCCCGGCCGAGTCCGCCGTCGTCTACCGGGCCGCCGGCCATCTCGCCGGGCCCGCCGCCAAGCCGGCGGTCACCCTGACCGCCCCGGCCGCCGGAGCCACCGGGACCGTGGACCTCGCGGCCGACGTCGACGGGGGACAGCTCGACCGGGTCGTCTTCGCCGCCCAGGTCGGAGACGCCCCGTGGCAGGTGCTCGGCTCCGCCGACCACGCCCCGTACAAGGTCACCCAGACCCTCGGCAAGGCCGTACCCGCCGGAACCGCCCTGCGCTACAAGGCCGTCGTGATCGACTCGGCCGGGCACACCGCGAGCGCCACGGCGAGCAGCACCAGCGGCACCCCGCCCGTGACGCCCGTCCCCACGGCCTCCTCGCGGGACTACGTGATCGTCCACTACAAGCGCGCCGACGGCGACTACGGCAACTGGGGCCTGTACGCCTGGGGCGACCTCGCCGACGGCGAGTCCACCACCTGGCCGGCCGGGCACCCCTTCACCGGCCGGGACGCCTGGGGCGCCTTCGCCTACGTCAAGGTCAGGCCGGGCGCCTCGAACGTCGGCTTCCTGGTCGTCGACAAGAACGGCGACAAGGACGTCTCCGCCGACCGGAGCATCGACGTCACCAGGACCGGTGAGGTCTGGGTCGAGCAGGGCAAGGCCGACGTCCTCACCCAGCGGCCCGCCGGATATCCCGCACAGGACACCGCCAAGGCCGTCCTCCACTACCACCGCGCCGACGGGAACTACGACGGCTGGGGCCTGCACGTCTGGACGGGTGCCGCGAACCCCACCGACTGGTCGAAACCGCTCCAGCCGGTCAAGACTGATGCCTATGGCGCGGTCTTCGAGGTGCCGCTCGGCGCGGGTGCCACCAGCCTCAGCTACATCATCCACAAGGGCGACGAGAAGGACCTCGCCGCCGACCAGTCACTCGACCTCAAGGCGAACGGCTACGAGGTGTGGCTGTTGAACGGCCAGGAGAAGTACCTGCTCCCGCAGCCGGCGGGCAGCGCGGCCGCGCTCGACCTGACCACGTCCAAGGCGGTCTGGATCGACCGGGACACGGTCGCCTGGGACGGCGCCGACGGGGCCGCCTCCACCCAGCTGCTCTCCTCCCACGACGGCTCGATCACCGTCAAGGACGGGGCGCTGACCAGCGACGACGAGCGCTGGATCCGGCTGGAGAAGACCACGCTCACCGACGCCCAGAAGGCGAAGTTCCCGTATCTGAAGGACTACACGGCATGGTCCGTCGATCCGCGTGACCGGGATCGGGTGCGTACGGCGCTGACCGGTCAGCTCGTGGCCTCGCAGCGGGCCGCGAACGGCGCCGTCCTGGCCGCGACCGGCGTGCAGATCGCGGGCGTGCTCGACGACCTCTACCCGGGTGCCACCAAGGCCGCGCTCGGGCCGGTCTTCCACGACGGCAGGCCCACCCTCTCCGTCTGGGCGCCGACCGCACAGAGCGTCGCACTGGAACTGGACGGCTCGGTCAGGGCCATGCACCGCGACGACACGACCGGCGTCTGGTCCGTCACCGGGCCCGCCTCCTGGAAGGGCAAGCCCTACCGGTACGTCGTGAAGGTCTGGGCGCCCAGCGTCCGCAAGCTGGTCGTCAACAAGGTCACCGACCCGTACTCGGTCGCGCTCACCGCGAACTCCGCGCGCAGCCTCGTCGTCGACCTGAACGACAGGTCCCTCGCCCCGAGCGGCTGGGCGGGCCTGCACAAGCCCAGGGCCGTGCCGATGAGGGACGCGCAGATCCAGGAGCTGCACGTCCGGGACTTCTCCGTCGCCGACAGGACCGTCCCGGCGAAGGACCGGGGCACCTATCTGGCCTTCACCGACAAGAACAGCGACGGGTCGAGGCATCTGCGGGAGCTGGCGAAGGCCGGAACGTCGTACGTGCACCTGCTGCCCGCCTTCGACTTCACCTCCGTCCCGGAGACGAAGGCCGACCAGCAGAGCCCGGCCTGTGACCTCGCCTCCTACCCGGCCGACTCTGACCAGCAGCAGGCGTGCGTGGCGAAGACCGCCGCGAAGGACGCCTACAACTGGGGCTACGACCCGTACCACTTCACGGTCCCCGAGGGCTCGTACGCCACCGACCCGGACGGCACCGCCCGCACGGTCCAGTTCCGGCAGATGGTCCAGTCCCTCAACCAGGACGGTCTCAGGGTCGTCATGGACGTCGTCTACAACCACACCGCGGCGAGCGGCCAGGCGGACACCTCCGTGCTCGACAAGGTCGTGCCCGGCTACTACCAGCGGCTCCTGGCCGACGGCTCGGTGGCCAACAGCACCTGCTGCTCCAACACCGCGCCCGAGAACGCGATGATGGGCAAGCTGGTCGTGGACTCGATCGTCACCTGGGCCAAGGAGTACAAGGTCGACGGCTTCCGCTTCGACCTCATGGGCCACCACCCGAAGGCCAACATCCTGGCCGTCCGCAAGGCCCTCGACGCGCTGACCCCCGCCAAGGACGGCGTCGACGGCAGGAAGATCATCCTGTACGGCGAGGGCTGGAACTTCGGCGAGGTCGCGAACGACGCCCGGTTCGTGCAGGCCACGCAGGCGAACATGGCCGGCACCGGCATCGCCACCTTCTCCGACCGCGCCCGGGACGCCGTACGCGGCGGCAGCCCCTTCGACGCCGATCCCGGCGTCCAGGGCTTCGCCTCCGGCCTCTACACCGACCCCAACTCCTCGTCCGCCAACGGCACCCCGGCCGAGCAGAAGGCCCGGCTGCTGCACTACCAGGACCTGATCAAGGTCGGGCTCAGCGGCAACCTCGCGAAGTACCGGTTCACGGACACCGACGGCAAGGCGGTCACCGGAGCGGAGATCGACTACAACGGCTCGCCCGCCGGTTACGCGGACGCGCCCGGCGACGCCCTCGCCTACGTCGACGCGCACGACAACGAGTCGCTGTTCGACGCGCTGACCTACAAGCTGCCCGCGCGGACGAGCGCCGCCGACCGGGCCCGGATGCAGGTCCTGGCGATGGCGACCGCCGCCCTCTCGCAGGGCCCGTCCCTCTCCCAGGCGGGCACCGACCTGCTGCGCTCGAAGTCCCTGGACCGCAACTCCTTCGACAGCGGCGACTGGTTCAACGCCATCCACTGGAACTGCGCCGACGGCAACGGCTTCGGGCGCGGGCTGCCGATGGCGGCCGACAACCAGGCCAAGTGGCCGTACGCCAAGCCGCTGCTGAGCCAGGTCAGGGTCGGCTGCCCGGACATCACCGGCGCCTCGGCCGCCTACCGGGACCTGCTGAGGATCCGCACGACCGAGCCGGCGTTCTCCCTCGGTACGGCCGCGCAGGTGCAGGACGCGCTCTCCTTCCCGCTGTCCGGGACGGACGAGACGCCCGGGGTGATCACCCTGCGCCTCGGCGACCTGGTGGTCGTCTTCAACGCCACCCCGCAGCGGCAGGAGCAGACCGTCGCGGCCCTGGCCGGGACGCCGTACCGGCTGCATCCGGTGCAGGCCTCCGGTGCGGACGCGGTGGTGAAGACCTCGGCCTACGCGGCCGGGTCGGGCACGTTCTCCGTCCCGGCGCGGACGGTGGCGGTGTTCACCCGGGCAGGGAAGTAGGGTCGGGCTCTCGTCCCGGAACGGTCGTAGAAAACCGTCGTGGAAAACCGTCGTAGAACAGGAACGCCCATGCCGCAGATCACCATCGACTACTCGGACCTCCTGGCGGACGCCTTCGACCGTGAGGGCTTCGCCCGGGAGCTGCACGAGGCGACCGTGGCGATCGCGGCGGCGAAGCCGGAGGCCTGCAAGACGCAGTTCCGGCCGAGCGCGTACACGGTGTTCGGGTACGAGGACCCCGGGGCGCGCGGGCACGCGATCGTGCACGTGACGATCGGGCTCCTCGCCGGACGCAGCGACGAGACGAAGGCGAGGCTCACGGAGACGGCCCTGGAACTGCTCCGCGGGCACGTGGCGGACGCGGGTATCGCCCTGCACGCCTCCGTCGAGGTCCGCGAACTCGACGCGTCCTACCGCAAGTTCGACCGGTAGCGGCCGCCGCTCAGGGCGCGAGGGTGATGAGCCGGCCGACCAGCTCCGCGAAGGTGCCGTCGGCCGGCTCGTCCTTCACCATCTGCTTGAGCAGGGTCGCCATGTCCGCGTCGTAGGCCGCGCTGACCGCGACCAGCGCGGCGAAGTCGTGCACGAGCTGGAGCTCCAGCTCGGCGCGCGGGACGCGGCGGCCGTCCAGCCACAGCAGCGCCGTCGACTCGGCGAGCGAGATCCAGGACCGGACGACGAGCTCCAGGCGCGGGGAGGCGTCCGTGACGCCGAGGTGCGCGAGGATCTGCTCGTAGGCGGCCTGGCGCACGGAGTCGATGAGCGCGTTGGTCGTGGAGACGTGGTCCTTGGTGCCGATCCCGTCGGCGGAGACGGCCGGGCCGCCGCGCATCAGCGCCGAGAAGCCGGGTCCGTGTTCGTCCACGAAGTCGAAGTAGCGGCCCATCACGCGCAGCAGCCGGGCGCCGAGCGGACCCTCGTGCGGCTCGGCGAAGCGGGCCGCGAGCTCCTCCGAGGCGCGCTTCAACGCGGCCTCGTACAGGCTGAGTTTGCCGGGGAAGTAGTGGTACACGAGCGGCCGCGAGATGCCCGCGGCCGTCGCTATCTCGTCGATCGAGACCTCGTCGGGCGAGCGTCGGCTGAACAGGTCGAGCGCGACGCCGATCAGCTGCTGCCGCCGCTCCTCGACGCCCATCCTGCGGCGAACCCCGGTACTCATGCGAACACCTTACCGATCGAATCCGGCCGCAGGTGTTCACATGTCGATCACCAACCGACCGCTTCGGGCCCGCGACACACAGATCAGCATCGAGTCGGCACGCTCCGTGTCCGTCAGCAGCTCGTCCCGGTGGTCGATCTCCCCTTCCAGCACCCGCTGTTGGCAGGTCCCGCAGAATCCCTGCTCGCAGGAGTACGCGGTGTCCGGCAGCTCCCGGCGGATCGCGGCCAGCGCGGTGGAGTCGGCCGGGACGGTCAACGTGCGCCCGCTGCGCCGGAGTTCGACCTCGAACTCCGTGTTCCCGTCGGACGACGTACGTGGCGCGAACCGTTCGAGACGAACGTCCGGGAAACGCTCCGCGACCGCCGCCATGAGCCCCTCGGGACCGCAGCAGTAGACGACGGCCCCCTCATCGGCCTCCAGCGCGTCGAGATCGGGCACGCCCTCGACCACGGTCACCCGGTCGCGGCCCAGCTTCTCGACCTCCTCCAGGAACGGCATCGAGGCACGGTCGCGCCCCGCGTACAGCAGCCGCCAGGGGGTGCCGTCCGGGAGCGAGCGCAGCATCGGCAGCAGCGGGGTGATCCCGATCCCGCCGGCGACGAAGACGTACGACTCCGCCTCGACCAGCGGGAAGCGGTTCCGCGGCCCCCGCACCTCCAGCTCCATGCCCTCCGTCACCTGCTCGTGCACCTCGCGCGAACCGCCCCGCCCGTTCTCGACGAGCCGGGTCGCGACGGTGTACGACGAGGTGTCCTCGGGGTCGCCGCACAGCGAGTACTGCCGGACCAGCCCCGAGGGCAGCACGAGGTCGAGATGCGCGCCGGGCTCCCAGCGCGGCAGGTCCGTTCCCTCCAGCCGCAGTTGTACGACGCCGTCCGCCACCGTCTCGTGCGCGGCGACCAGCAGCCGCAGCGCCCGCGAGCGCGGCCGGCCCGAGGTGGGCTCCTCCAGGGCGGGCAGCGGCCACAGCGGCGAGACCTGGATCCGGCGGCGCAGGGCACCCCGGGTCACCAGCACGGCGCCCGCGAGGAGCGCGACGGTACGCAGCTTCGGCATCACGCGGCCCCCTTCTCCGCCGCCGTGGCCGCCGGGGAGGACGCGAGGTAGGCGACGGCCTGTGCGGTGTCGCCCTCCTGCGAGGGGTGGTAGTCACGGCTCAGATAGCGGGGGATGGACCGGACCATGTCCCCGGCCGAGGGGAGCAGGCCCCGCCGGCCGCGGACGTAGAACTCCTTGAAGGACGCCCTGCCGTCGACGAGGGTCGGGTCGTTCTCCATGAAGAACCGCGTCCCGCGCTGCCACAGGAACACCAGTGCCGTGAAGGCCGTCGCCCAGGTCCGTGCGCGCCGCCGGTAGCTGCCGTCGACGTGCATGAACAACTCGAAGGCCACCGAACGGTGTTCGACCTCCTCCGCGCCGTGCCAGCGGAGCAGGTCCAGCATGGTGGGATCGGCGCCCTGCCGGTCCAGTTCCCCGGCGTTGAGCACCCAGTCGCCGAGGAACGCGGTGTAGTGCTCGATGGCCGCGATGAGCGCGACCCGTTCCATCAGCCACCACCTGCGTGGCCGCCCCGGCGGCAGTGTGCGGTCGCCGAGCAGCTTCTCGAAGAACCAGTCGACCTGCGCGGTGTACGGCGTCGGGTCGAGGCCCTGCTCGCGCAGGTGCGGCAGCACCTCGTCGTGCGCCTGGGAGTGCATCGCCTCCTGGCCGATGAACCCGATGACGTCCGCACGGAGCCGCTCGTCCCGGATGTACGGCAGTACCTGCTTGTACACGTGCACGAACCACCGCTCACCGGCGGGCAGCAGCAGATGCAGCACGTTGATGGTGTGCGTGGTGAAGGGATCGCCCGGCACCCAGTGCAACGGCGTGCCGTCCCAGGAGAAGGACACTTTGCGTGCCTTGAGCGGCACCCGGGCCTGCGTGTTAGACATGGCGTCAATGTACTGATGGGTAAGGCCGCTGAGAACCCCCGTGACGCATCTTGTTTACGCCGGTGTCAGCAACCGGGATCAGTGCAGTCCGCTGATCGCCCGGCCGTTCGCCAGAGTGCCCTTCAGCGTGGCCTGCGCCCCCTGCGTGGCCCGGGCCATGAGCAGCGGACCCTGGCCGGACGCGGTGATCCCGCCCACGGCACTGATCGTCGCGGTGTCCTTGCTGCCCGCCGCCAGCAGGAACCAGTGCCCGGCTGCGGACTTCCACAGCACCCCGGCCAGCACATGGGGATCGAGCGGCCCGCAGCCCCGTACGTCCGTGCCCTTGGCGACCACCGCGCCGACCGGCCGGCCCGGCGTGCGGAACTGGGCCAGCGCCGCCGTGCCGTCGCCGCGCCAGGTCTCGGCCCGGGTGCACACCCAGTCCGCGGCGCCGGTGCCGTCGGGCAGTGGCTGCTCCGCGAACTGCCAGGCGTTCACGCTCCGGACGCCCGCCGAGCGCTCGGCCGCGAGCGAGCAGGCGAACGGCGCCCAGGCGCGCAGCCCCGCGGTACCGGACGCGTCCTCGGGCGCACCGGGCGGGCCCGCGGTCAGCCGGGCCGGGACCAGCTCGCCGAGGTCGGTGGAGAGCGCGGTGCCCGGGGCGCCGGTCAGCTGCAGCACGGTCCACGAGGTGCAGCGGCCGGGCTGGAGCGCCGGGCTGGTCAGCGGTGCGGTGACACCGCCGGTGAGGGTCAGCGGGGTCGCGGCCGCGGCCGGCTTCATCAGGTTCCGCGCCGCCGCCTTCTTCACCCAGGGCGCGGTCAGGTACCGCACGTTGCCGTCGGAGCGGCCGAGCAGCAGCGCGCTCGCCTCGGCGCCGGTCGCGCCGTCGGCGCGCGCGAGGTCGAGGGCGGCGCCCTCGGTGCCGCTCACCGGCTCGGCGTAGCGGACGATGCGCAGGCCGTCGTAGAGGATCACCACCCGGGCGTTGTCGACCTGGCCCGCGTACAGCAGCTGGGGCGGGCCGGCCGGGCCGCCGGTCTGGGTGCCGGGGGTCGCCGAGACGCGGACCGCGCTGCCGGGGCGGGCCCAGACGGCGAGGGCGCGGCGCAGCAGGCCCTGGTCGCCGGTGAGCGGGCCGCGCGCGGGCCACACGGAGAAGTCGCTGCGTGCGGAGGTCTCCCAGGCGGTGGGCGGGACATGGGTGAGCCGGGCCGGATCGAGGGCGGCCTGGGCGGCCGGGTTCTCGGCGTAGACGGGCGCGGCGGCGCCGTCCGGGCCCCAGCCGTCGCCCGGCAGGGTGACCAGTGCCCCGCACACCGCGAGCGCGGCGGCCGCGGCGAGGACGGCCTTGGTGTGCTGGCGGCGGCGCATCAGGTCGGTGGGCCGGGCCTGGAGCGAGCACGCGTCGAACTCGGCCGAGGCGAGCAGCGCGGGCTGCAGGGGCACGCCGTTCGCCGAGGCCAGCGCGCCGCCCGGGTCCTCGACACCGGCGGCGGACAGCAGCCTGCGCACGTCGGCGTCCGAGAGCTGCTCAAGGCCGCGCAGCACATAGGCGGCGCGGGCCGGGCCGGACAGGGCGGACAGCCGCTGGTCCAGGGCGAGTTCGTCGGCGCCGCCCGAGCGCGGGAACAGCCTCAGGCCCCAGACCTGGGGCAGCAGCGGCGGCAGTTGGGTGAGCCGGGGCAGGCCCTTGCGGGGGGCGGCCGCCTCCAGGGCCGTACGCAGGACGCGCTCGCGCAGGAACGCGTACCCGGGGTCGTCCGGCCGGCCCGAGGTCTGGGCCGGGATCGTGGCCGACTGCTGCTTGCGGCCCCGGGGCAGGGCGCGCTGGACGAGGGCGTGCGCGGTCAGCACCCGGCGGCTGCGGCCGAGGTTCGGCGGCAGCACCAGATAGGCGATCCGGACCAGCCGTGGATAGTGCTCGACGAGCGCGGCCTCGGCCTGCTCGACGTCGACCGGGCCGGATTCCCCGGCGGAGGAGGCTGCGTGACGCTGGGCTACATCCTGTGACTGCACGCCATGGAGAACGAGCGGGGCGGCGGTCGGTCACCACCGGATGGGTGATTATCGCATTTGAGCGTACGGCGGCCGGGGTCCGTATCCGAAGGAGTCGAGCCATGCTGGGGCCGCGAGGACCGGAGGAACTGATGAGGGTGACACGACTGCTGCTGGGTGCGAGCGCCGTGCTGGCGCTGGCGGGCTGCGGCGCGGGCGGGGAGACCAAGGCGGTCCCGCCCACCGCGACCGGCAGCCTGGAGAGCCTGGCCGCCGAGGTGAGGTGCAAGCCGGACATGCAGACCGACGCCGACACGATCCGGCAGGCCATCTGCACGAACACCGACGGGAAGTTCATCCTCGCCACCTTCTCCACCGACCGCGGCCAGCGCGAGTGGATCAACACCGCCGAGGACTACGGCGGTTTCTACCTCGTCGGCCGCAAGTGGGTCGCCGTCGGTGCCGATGACACCGTCACGGCGCTGCGCGGCACGCTCGGCGGGGACGTGGAGGTCGGCGCGAACCACTCCGCGCACTCCTCCGGGCACGGCGGCTGAGTGCTGAGCACGCTGAGCACCGCTGGGGACACGGAAAGGCCGGTGACGGGAGGGGGGCTCCGTCACCGGCCTCGTCGTGTGGCCCGTGTCAGGGTTTCACGTGCGGCATCACGCGCAGTTCCGGCCGCTGTTGAGGCAGTTGGCGATCTTGTTGGCCAGACCGCCGGTCGTGACGCTGATGAAGTCGTCGTGGTCGGTGATCGCCTTGTGCAGCTCCTCCGGGAAGCCGTCGACCGCGTAGGCGTTCTTCACCGTGCCGTTCGCCTGGATGACCGGCTGCGGCACGTTGTAGACCAGGCGCATCGTCAGCTGCGGGATCGCCTTGAAGCCGTTCGGGCAGACCCCGCTCGCGGGATCGGCGAAGGCCACGTGCGTGCGGTGGTTGGCGCTGTCGATGTTCTGGCCGTCCCAGCAGCTCTGGAAGGCGAACGAGCGCACCACCTGGCTGCCCTGCGGACAGATCGGGTACTTGTCCGTCAGCTGCACCTTGTTCTCGAAGCCGGTGCAGCTCCAGTGCGCGTTGGCGTTGGCCGGGCCGTTGACGAAGGCCTTGGCGTCACCGGTGATGATCCGCAGGAACTGCGGCATCGCGACGACCTTGCTCGCCGGCGAGCCGACGTACTTGATCTGCGCCTGCTGGGCGACCAGGATCTTGCCGACGTTGAGGTCCTTGCCGCCGCCGTCGGCGTTCGCGTCCTTCTCCTGCGTGCCGTCCTGCTCGCGGATGACCGGCCAGTAGTACGCCGACAGGTCGTTGCGGTTCTGGCAGCTGGTGCCGCCCTGCAGGAAGGTCTGGTTGCTGGAGAACGCGTTGACCTTCTGGTTGCCCACGTAGTCGTGCACGTGGTGGGCGCCGTTGGTCACACCGGGCGCGACGATCACGTTGTCGCTGTTGTGGTTCTGGTTCGCGTTCACGCCGCAGCGCGTGATGAACGTGCCCGTCGAGGCGTTCTGCAGCTTGGCCGGCTTGCCCTGGACGTTGGGCGCCACCTTCGTGATGTCCACGAAGTCCGCCGCGGCCGGGCCGTCACCGCCCTGCCCGCCGTTGTTGCCCTGCTGTTGGCCGCCCTGCTGCTGACCGCCCTGCTGTTGGCCGCCGTTGTTGTTCTGCTGTCCGCCGTTGTTCTGCTGACCGCCGGTCTGGCCGTTGTTCTGGCCGCCGGCGTCGGTCTGGTTGGCGGACTGCGTCGTGCAGGCGGCGAGCTGGGACAGCGCGGTGTTGAACTGCCCGCCGACCCGCTGGATGTCGATCCGGATCCGGTCGATCGTCGCCGCGCGCTTGTCCTTGAGCGGACCGACGATCGCGTTCTGCACGAAGCTCGGGTCGTTCGTCTGCGCCTGCCGGGTGGAGGCGAGCCGGTTGTACGCCTCGGTGATCTGCTTGTCGAGGGTGGCCAGCTCGGTCGCCACGCCCTGACGGGCCCGCCAGGGCACGTTCGTCAGCTTCTGGCCGACGTCCGGGCAGGAGATGGTCGCGACCTGCGCCGTCGCGGCCTTCGTCTGGTTGCCTCCCCATGTCTGGTTGTTCGACTCATGCGCGGAGGCATAGAAGTTCGCCCAGATCAGCCCGCCCCCACCGAGCGCTAGGGCCGCCGCCCCGGCAAGGGCCTTGGTGGCCAGCGGCGTACGGCGTTTTCGTATGTTGCGTCCCATGGAACTCCTCTGACTTCCTTGCGGGGCAGCATCGAGGCGCCCGACAGGAGTGAAGCGGCGCCCTTGTGTACGGACGCCGCCCCAGAGGTGTTCACCGGTCTCACAAATTCCTCGTAGAAACAGGTGAGTTGGCAGGTCGCAGACGTCGGCTCCGGTCGCGTCAGCGGTCCTGGTCGAGGTGGGCGAGCACCGCCAGCACGCGCCGGTTGTCGTCGTCCGACACCTCAAGTCCCAGTTTGGCGAAGATGTTGGAGGTGTGTTTGGCGATGGCCCGTTCCGTCACCACGAGCTGGGCGGCGATGCCCGCGTTCGACCGGCCCTGCGCCATCAGCTCCAGCACCTCCCGCTCGCGCGGGGTGAGCCGGGCGAGCGGCCGGTCCTCGGCGGAGCGGCGGGCCAGCAGCTGCTGGATCACCTGCGGGTCCATCGCCGTACCGCCGGCCGCGACCCGGCGTACCGCGTCGATGAACTGCTCGGCGTCGAACACCCGGTCCTTCAGCAGATAGCCGATCCCGCCGGTGCCGTCCGCGAGCAGCTCACGCGCGTACAGCTGCTCCACGTGCTGGGAGAGCACCAGCACCGGCAGCCCGGGCCGCGCCCTGCGGGCGGCGAGCGCGCACTGGAGCCCCTCGTCGGTGTGCGTGGGCGGCAGCCGGACGTCGACCACGGCGATGTCCGGCTCCGACTCGGCCAGCGCGCGGGTGAGTTCGGGGCCGGTCTCGACGGCGGCCGCGATCTCGAAGCCGAAGGCCGTCAGCATCCGGACGAGCCCGTCGCGCAGCAGGAAGAGGTCTTCGGCTAGGACAACACGCACGGGATCTCCATGGTCACCATGGTGGGGCCGCCGGCGGGGCTGCTGACGGCCAGGACGCCGTCGAATGTACCGAGCCTGCGCTCGACCCCGGCGAGCCCCGAACCGGCGCCGATCGCCGCCCCGCCCCGGCCGTTGTCGGTGACCGTGATCCGCAGCCGGCCGTCGGTGTGGTGCAGGTCGGCCCAGATCCGGTCGGCGCCGGAGTGCTTGACGGCGTTGGTGAGCACCTCGCTCACCGCGAAGTAGGCCGCCGACTCCACCGGGGCGTCCGCGCGGCCCGGCAGCTCCACGGCCACCTCGGCCGGCAGCGGCAGCCGCAGCGCCAGCGCCCGTACCGCGTCGCCGAGTCCGCGCTCGGCGAGGACCGGCGGATGGATGCCGCGCACCAGGTCGCGCAGCTCCTCCAGGGCCTCGGCGGAGTTCCTGCGGGCCTGCGCGAGCAACTGCTTGGCCTGCGCCGGGTCGTGCTCCACCAGCATCTCGATCGTGCCGAGGTCCATGCCCATGGCGACCAGCCGGGCCTGGGCGCCGTCGTGCAGGTCGCGCTCGATGCGGCGCAGCTCGGCGGCGGAGGTGTCCACGGCGTCCCGCCGCGTCTCGGTCAACACCCGTACCCGCTCGGCGAGTTCGGCGTCGCCGCCGAGCACCGCCCGGGCCAGCCGGAAGTGGGCCGTCAGCGTGCGCGGGGTGTACCGGTAGGCGGCGACGAGGAGCAGGGCGGCGAGTACGGCCGCGCCGAACGCGCTGGTCAGGCCGGTGACCGGCACGAAGGCGTACCAGTAGGGGGTCCCGTCGGCCGGCACGTACGCCCGCCACAGCCCGGCCGGCAGCAGGAGCCCCTCGACCGGGTAGAACACCAGCAGGGCCGGCAGCAGCGCGGTGACGAAGCCCGCCGTGAAGAGCACCGGCAGCCACAGCACGTCGCGCCGGACCTGCGGGTCGGCCAGCAGCCGGAAGGTGCGGGTCCACGGCCGGGTCCCGGCCGGGACGGGCCGGTAGACGGCCGGGACCAGTATCCCGCACCACTGCTCCGCGAGCCTGCGGTGCACGTCCGCCAGCGCGCGCACCCCGGTCAGGACCACGGGAGTCGTGAACAGCCCGATGCCGAGCGGGACGAAGGCGACGGAGAGGAGCGTCAGGACGAGGAACGCCACACCGAGGGGCAGCACGGTCACGGCCAGCGTCAGGCCCTGAACGGCGGCCAGCAGGACCCCGCGTGTCCGCTCCCGGAACGTGCCGTGACTGATGTCGGTGTTCATGGCACCAGTGTCGCCGAGACCCCTGCCTCAGTCAGTCGCCCGAAGTCCCCTCCTCGGGGGTGGTGCCAGGTACACCCCCGGCCGCGGCCAGCACCTTCGCCTCCGTCTGCGGATCGAGGCCGTTGCCCGTGCGGTCCGGCCGGACCGGCGCCACGCCGCCGATCGCCGTCAGCCACCGCCAGGTGTCGGCGACGGTCTCGGCGGCCGGCCGGCAGACGAGACCGGTGGCCAGCGCCCGGGAGACGTCCGTGCGGTGGGCGGCGGCGTACAGCTCGCTCTCCGGCGGCACCCACACCGGCAGCTGGGTCCAGGGCTCGATCCCGGCGGCCAGGATCGTCTCCGGGTCGGTCCAGCGCAGCTCGGCGTCCGCGCCCGTGACCCGGACACAGCTGTCGAGCAGCTCGCCCATGGTGGTGTGCCCCGGCGGGCCGATCAGGTCGTACGGCCCGCTCAACCCCTGCCGGAGCGCGGCGAGGAGCCAGCCGGCCAGGTCGCGGGCGTCGATGAACTGCACCGGCAGCTCGCGCGGGCCGGGGGCCAGGACGGGGCCGCCGCGCGCGATCCGGTTCAGCCACCAGGGCAGCCGGCCGACGTTCTCGTACGGGCCGAGGATCAGCCCGGCCCGCACCAGCAGCGAGGCGTCCGCGCCGAAGGCCTCGGCGGCGGCCAGCTCGCCGCCCCGCTTGTCCCGGGCGTAGTCCGTCGGCCCCGCGTCGGCGGTGGCGCCCTCGACCACCGCCGCGCCGGGCCCGCCCGTGGTGGGCCAGGGCCAGGCGTACACCGACCGGCTGGAGACGTACGCGTACCGCGCGGCACGGCCCCGCAGCAGTCGTGCCGCCGTGAGCACGGCACGCGGCTGCGCCGACCAGGTGTCGACGACCGCGTCCCAGCCGCCCGGTTCGGCGGCGAGGGCCGCGAGGCCGTCGGGAGCGGTGCGGTCGCCGTGCAACGACCGCACCCCGGACGGCGGTTCGTGCCGTCCCCGGTGGAAGACGGTCACCTCCCAGCCGCGCGCCACGGCGGCCTCGGCCACCGCCCGTCCCACGAACTCCGTACCGCCCAGCACCAGAAGTCTCATGCCGCTGATCGTGCCCGCTCCGGGCGGGCGGCGGTACGGGACTCTGCCGAGGGCAGAGCCGGGGGAGAGTCAGTGGCCGGTCGGCGGGGTGTACTTGTAGCCGACCCGGCGCACCGTCTGGATCGTCTGCCGGTACTGCGCGCCCAGCTTGCGGCGCAGCCGGGCGATGTGCACGTCGACGGTGCGGCCGTCGCCGACGTGGCCGTAGCCCCACACCGTGGTGACCAGCTGGTCGCGGGTGTGTACCCGGTGCGGGTGGGCCACCAGGTGGGCCAGCAGCTCGAACTCTAGGTAGGTCAGGTCGAGTTCGCGGCCCGCGACGTCGGCGGTGCGCTGCACGGGGTCGATCCGCACCACCTGCTCGGCGCCGGGCCCGGTCTCGCCGCGTCCGGCCTCGGCTTGCTCGGTCTCGGCCGGCTGCTCCGGCAGCGCGACCGGCAGGAACGGCGGCCGCTGGTCGGCCGGGACCAGCACCAGGTACCCGACCATCGGCGGCTGGCCGGGCAGGGTGGGCAGGGTGTGCTGCGGCGCGGGCAGCCAGGTGGCGCCGGGCGGCAGGAAGTCCGGGACCTCGATCACCTCGTCCCGGTCGACGGCGCGCAGCCGGTGCCGGGCGGGAGCGGTGAGGGAGGTGGCGGACGAGAGGGAACGAGTGGTCGCCATGAGAGGTCAGCTCTTTCGCGCGAGAGGTTCGTCGGGAAGGGCGACGGCCGCGATTCGTGGTCGGGCGCGCCGGCGGGACGTACGTCGTTTCGCGCTGGCCGGAAGGCCGGGGGTTACGGCTCTACAGGGCCCGCGCGTCGGTCGCGCGACAACACACCCGGTCGAAGTCGTGGTGCTGACGGGAAGGCCAGAAGGGCTCAAGGTCATGGCGACCTGTCGCGGTGCACTTCTGGGAACTGGCCATGCGCCCATTGAAGCAGACGCGGCCGCCGACGAGGACCCTCCTCTCACTGCTTGGACGCTTCCTTGGCGGGAAGTTGACGCCGGCCCGTGCGTGATACGCCGCAGGGGCGCCCGCCGGAATGGCGGGCGCCCCTGGGTGCGTGGAGGGAGGGATCAGACCTGGCCGGCCTTCTCCAGGGCGGAGCAGCAGGTGTCCACGAGCAGGCGGGTCACCACGTACGGGTCGACGTTGGCGTTCGGGCGGCGGTCCTCGATGTAGCCCTTGCCGTCCTTCTCGACCTGCCACGGGATACGGACCGAGGCGCCGCGGTCGGAGACGCCGTACGAGTACTCGTCCCACGGGGCGGTCTCGTGCAGGCCGGTCAGGCGCTCGTCGATGCCGGCGCCGTAGTTCTTGACGTGGTCCAGCGGCTTGGAGCCCTCGCCGAGCGACTCGCACGCGGTGATGATCGCGTCGTATCCCTCACGCATCGCCTTCGTGGAGAAGTTGGTGTGCGCGCCCGCGCCGTTCCAGTCGCCCTTGACCGGCTTCGGGTCGAGGGTCGCGGAGACGCCGAAGTCCTCGGCGGTGCGGTACAGCAGCCAGCGGGCCACCCACAGCTGGTCGGACACCTCCAGCGGGGCGAGCGGGCCGACCTGGAACTCCCACTGGCCCGGCATGACCTCGGCGTTGATGCCGGAGATGCCGAGACCGGCCTTCAGGCAGTTCTCCAGGTGGGCCTCGACGACGTCGCGGCCGAAGATCTCGTCGGCGCCGACGCCGCAGTAGTAGCCGCCCTGCGGGGCCGGAAAGCCGTTCTCGGGGAAGCCGAGCGGGCGGGTGCCGTCGAAGAAGGTGTACTCCTGCTCGATGCCGAAGACCGGCTCCTGCGCGGCGAACCGCTCGGAGACCTCGGTGAGCGCGGCACGGGTGTTGGACACGTGCGGCGTCATGTCGGTGTCGAGGACCTCGCACAGCACCAGGATGTCCTCGCCGCCGCGGATCGGGTCCGGGCAGGTGAAGACCGGCTTGAGCACGCGGTCCGAGGCGTGGCCCTCGGCCTGGTTGGTGGAGGAGCCGTCGAAGCCCCAGATCGGCAGCGCGTCGAGACCGGCCGGAGAACCCGCGATGATCTTCGTCTTGGAACGGAGCTTCGCCGTCGGGGCGGTGCCGTCGATCCAGATGTACTCGGCCTTGAAGGTCACGGGGCCACTTCCTTCGGGTGGGTCGGGCGCACTTGTCGCGGGTGCTGCGGTGCTGCGGTGCTGCGGGTTGCTGCGGCGCCACGGCACCGGGGCGCCGCGTCGATCTGGCGGGCAGCCTCGCAACAGGCGATTTCTCGTCCGTTGCCCTTGTGTGAACCCCGTGTTACCTGATGTTTCTGTGGTGCGTCTCACGCGGTGAGGCGCTACCGTGCGGCGGTGGACTTCCGGGACGCGTACGACAGGGTGCTGGCCAAGTGGCCCGCCGACCGCGAGGCGCTGACCGTCCGCACCCCCTTCGGGGACACCCGCGTCAACGCCTGCGGCCCGCGCGACGCACCCCCGCTGCTCCTGCTCCCGGGCGGCGGGGCGGCCACCTCCGTCTCCTGGTACGGCCAGGCCGCAGCCCTCGCCCGCGTCCGCCGGGTGTACGCCGCCGACCTGATCGGTGCCCCCGGCCTGAGCGTCCCGGCCGCCGACCGTCACCCCCGTACGGTCGCCGACCTGTCCGCCTGGCTGGACGCCCTGCTCGACGGCCTGGGCGCCGACGAGGCCGACCTGGGCGCGCACTCGTACGGCGGCTGGATCGCCCTGCACCACACCCTGCGGGCGCCCGGCCGGGTACGCCGCCTGTTCCTCCTGGACCCGACCCAGTGTTTCGCCGGGTTCAAGGCGGCGTACCTGCTGCACGCCCTGCCGATGCTGCTGCGGCCCTCACCCCGCCGGGTCCGGGCCTTCCTGGAGTGGGAGACCGGAGCGGGGGCGCCGCCCGACCCGGACTGGCTCGCCCTCCAGGAGGCGGGTGCGGGCTTCCCGGCCCGCAGGCCGGTCACGGGGCCGCGCCCGGCGCCGGACGCGCTGCGCGCGCTCAGGACGCCGGTCCTGCTGCTCGTGGCCGCGAACAGCAGGACCCTCCCCCGCTCTCGACTTCGCTTGAGCGGGGGGACCCCCATCCCCCGCGAGGTGGCGGCCGGGGCCGCCGAGCTGCTGCCGCGCGTGGAGACGGCGGTCCTGCCGGGCGTCTCCCATCACGCGCTGCCCCAGTCGGCGCCGGGCGGCCTGGCGGGCCGTATCACCGCGTTCCTGTCCGCCGACTGATGCTCCCCGGCCTCACCCCACCTTCTCGATCAGCGCGTGACGGATGAGGAACTTGCCCGATTCCCGGACCTGTTCGAAGGCCGCGTTGTTCAGCAGGACACAACTGCCGGAGACCGAGGTGACCTTCACCGTCGTGGACTTGTTGTTGTCCAGGTTGGTGACCTTCAGGGTCGTCCCCGCCGGGAACCGGTCGCTGGACGCGGCCGGGGCGCCGCCCTCGCCGGAGAGCGTGACGGTGGAGCCGTTGCAGACCTGCTGACCGGAGGCGGCGGCACCACCGGCACTGCCGGCGGCGGACTGCGAGGGCTGTGCGCTCGGCTGGGCACCGCCGGACTGCTGCCCCGCACCCTGCTGACCCGCACCCTGCTGACCCGCGCCCTGCTGACCCGCGCCCTGCTGCCCCGCACCCTGCTGACCCGCGCCCTGCTGCGCCGACTGGGAGCCCTGAGCCGACTCCCCAACGGTGCAACCGGCCGCCTTCTGCTGGACCTTGATCTGCGCGATGACCGCCTGCCGGTTGGCGATCCGGGCCGCCGACTGGGCGTCCGGGGCGGCCTGCTGCCCGGCGATGAACCGTTCGTTGTTGCCGAGGGCCGTGGCGAGCCCCTGGCAGACGGTCGAGTTCCCGGCGGACAGGGTCTTCGCGTTCTGCGCGGGCTGGGCGGCGTTGGACGTGGTGGCGAGCGCGAAGGCCCCACCGCCCGCCACCGCCGCGGCACCGACGAGCAGCGCGATCGTCTTCTTCGGACCGAGAGTTCGCCTGCGCGACATGCGCGCCTCCTGTAAGAGGTAGGGGAGCGTACGTCGCTATGTACGAGATACCGAACGAGGTGACTCAGCGACCACGGGAGCCGCTGAAGTGACCTGCGCCACACGGGACTTGCTCCCGGCTCAGCCCTTGCTGTGGGAGAGGGCCTCGCGTACGGCGTCCTCGGTGCGGGCCACCAGGGCCGTTCCGTCGTCGGCGGTGATGATCGGGCGCTGGATGAGCCGGGGGTGCTCGGCGAGGGCGGTGATCCACCGCTCGCGCGTGCTCGCGTCCTTCGCCCAGTCCTTGAGCCCCAGTTCCTTGGCGTCGGCCTCCTGGGTGCGGGTGATGTCCCACGGTTCGAGGTTCAGCCGGTCGAGCACGGCCCTGATCTCGTCCGTGCCGGGCACGTCCTCCAGGTATCGCCGGACGGTGTACTCGGCCCCCTCGGCGTCGAGCAGGCTGATGGCGCTGCGGCACTTGGAGCAGGCCGGATTGGTCCAGATTTCCATGGGGGACACGGTACGCGCCCCGGGTCAGGGGTCGGTCCAGCGCCAGCGGCTGCCACTGGGGGAGCACGTGACGGGCGTACCGCTCGCGTCGGTCGTCGCGGCCCCGTGGTCGCTGTTGCGGCAGAACTCGCCCGCCGCGTAGCGGTTGCCTGCGGCGGAGACGATCGAGCAGGTCCCGGTGCTGCCGGTGGCGCTGCCGGCCCAGGCGCGCTTGTGCTGGCGCAGGGGGCGGATGTCCACGGGCCGTGGCGCGGGCGGAGCGGTGTGCGGATCGTTCATGCCATCCCCCCTCTGTTCGAATTTCTGCCGCCCCACATGCATCGTGAAGACCGTGGGTGACACAACGACAATTCCCTTGTTCACCTGGATGTTTGCCGGGCTCCGCGGGCTCCCTCGATGTCAGTGCCCGGCAGTAAACTGGAGGCAGTGTTCGAGGGTGCCGCCGGGCTGTCCGGCAGGCGCCCTGACCGCGACAGGAGGATGCCTGTGCCCGCTGCCGCCCTGAGGCCGAAGCCGTCCCGGACCCAGTCCACCGCCCAGCACCCCGTGCTGTTCGACTCGCCCGTCCAGCCCGTGACGAAGCGCCCGCTGCCGGCCGGACGGCCGCGCCAGTGGTACGTCACGCACAACCGCCGGCTGAAGGCCATGCGCCTCGCCATAGCCCTGCTCGACTCCGGCGTCTACCTCCCGTCCCAGGCCTCCGACGCCGCGATCCGCACCACGGCGGAGGACATCGGCATGCGCCCGCCGTCCGACACGACCTGCCACATGGTCCGGGCGTTCATGCGCTACAACCGCTGAGACCGGCCGTACCCGACCGCGCACCGGGTGCCCGCGCCATCGCCGGGCACCCGGTCCGCGCTGACGCCGGCGCGGCCGGCAGCCGCTCCACGAACGCCCGCCAGCGCGCGGGATGCTCCCGGAACCACAGGCCCAACCGGTGCTCCGCGTCCGGGAGTTCGAAGCGGGAGCAGCGGGCGCGTGCCGACAGCGCGTCCTGAAGGGCCTCGGTCACGGCCGGCGGGACGACCGCGTCGTCGCCCGGTACGTCTCCAGCGCCCGCGACCGCCGCCGGCTGTCCGGCGCGCGGATGATCTCGCTGAACCGTCCCTGGCGGTTCCCGAACGGCACCTCCCGGGCCTCGGGCGCGTAGACAGCGGGCGAGCACAGGCCGACGGCCCTCACCCGCGGCCCGTCGTGCCGTACGAGATCGGCGACCGCCTCGCCGCTCATGCCGACCCCGACCAGCACCAAGGGGTCGTCCGCCGGAGCGTGCGCGTCGAGCACCGCCACCGCCTGCTCGGACCGCCGCCGCAGGCTCAGCTCGGCGAGCGCGCCCGTGCTGTCGCCGTGGCCCGGGAAGCCGAAGGCCAGGGCGTGGCAGCCGTGCCCCGTGAACGCGTCGGGCAGCGGCAGGAGCCGCTCCTTGCTGCCGTTTCCCGCACCGTGCAACAGCACCGCCGTGGCCCGCCCGGGGGTGCCGGCGCGCGGCGGCGGAAAACGGGGTGCGGGCACGGTCGTGGGCTCCCTACCCTGAACAAACGGCGCGAAGCCGACACACCCCACCCCCGCCACACTCACCCCACGGAGGTCTGTCATGCGTGGCGTCATCGCGACCGGGACCCTCGTCCTGGTGATCCTCGGATTCGGAAACCATCTCTGGTGGCTGGCCGCCGTCGCGCTGCTCTACCTGTACGCGGCACTCGCGAGACAAGGACGCGGTTCGCCCGGACCGCCCCCGCCCACCGGCACGGGCACCCCGCCCGACAGCTACCGCGCTTACCGCGACCGCCGGGACCGGCAGGCCAGGTGGGAGCGGCGCTACCGCCGGGAGCGGCCCTTCGAGACCCGCCGGCAGGAGAAGCAGAAGAGCAGGTGAGCGCAGGCGCCCCCGGTCACAGGCCGGGGGCGCCCCACACCGGGAACCAGCGGCTCAGATCCTGCTCGATACGCAGGTCGTTCGCGAGGGCCGCCTTCACCTGGAGTTCCAGCGCGCTGTCCCGCCGCTCCCCGCCGCCGGGGACGGGAGCGAAGGGGTAGAACGTGCCCCGCTTGTAGAGGTAGACCAGCGCCAGTGTGCGGCCGGCGTCGTCCCGGAACGCGGCCAGCGAGCACAGCAGCTGCGGGCCGAAGCCGTTGACCTCCATCGCGCTGTTCACCGCGTGCAGATCGTTGACCAGCTGCACCAGCTGGTCCGGGGTCCGCTCGGACACCAGCCACGAGTAGCCGTACGTGTCCCGCTCCAGCTTCACCGGCGGGCCCGTGCGGTCGGTGTCCGCGTCCAGCAGCGCCTGCACCTCCCGGTGGGTCTGCTCGAAGGCCGCCCCCTCCACCGTGGCGAAGCACACCGCCCCGCCCCCGGTGGGTGTGAAACCGGCCGCGGCCTCAAGGGTCACGGCCGCCGAGGGCAGCGCGAAGAGCTGATCCAGATCGGGCGCGACCGGTTTCGTACGGCCCAGCAGGATGTCCAGCAGCCCCAATGCTCAGCCCGCCTTCCCGGGAGTGGTGGCCTCGCCCAGCTCCGCCGAGATCCGGCCCAGCTGCTCCAGGCGCTGCTCCAGGGTCGGGTGGGTGGAGAAGAACCGCTCCAGACCCGGCTCCTTGCCCTTGGCCGGGGTGAAGAAGAACGCGTTGAACGCCTGGGCCGTGCGCAGGTCCTTGGTCGGGATCCGGGCGATGTCCCCGGAGACCTTGGTCAGCGCCGAGGCGAGGGCCGAGGGGCGGCCGGTGAGATGCGCGGCCGCGCGGTCCGCCGCCAGTTCCCGGTACCGCGACAGGGCCCGGATCAGCATGAAGCTGATCGCGTACACCGCCACCGAGACGGCCAGCACGGCGCCCATGACGGCCGCCGTGTTCTGGTCCCGGCGGCCGCCGAAGAGGCCCGAGTAGAGGGCGAACCGGACGATCAGGCCGGCCAGCACGCCGAGGAAGGACGCGATCGTGATCACGGCGACGTCCTTGTGCGCCACGTGCGACAGCTCGTGCGCCAGCACGCCCTCCAGCTCGGCGGGCTCCAGCCGCCGCAGCAGGCCCGTCGTCACGCAGACCACCGCGTGATCGGGGTTCCGCCCGGTCGCGAACGCGTTCGGCATGTCCATCTCGGACACGGCGACGACCGGCTTGGGCATGTCCGCGATCGCGCACAGCCGGTCCACGACCGCGTGCAACTCGGGATACTCCTCGCGCTCCACGACCCGACCGCGCATCGCGAACATGGCGATCTTGTCGGAGAACCAGAACTGGGCCACGAACATCGCCCCGACCACGACGACGACCAGCACCCAGGACCTCAGCAGCACGATCAATGCCGCGACGAAGCCCACGTACAGCAGCCCGAGCAGGAACATCGTGAGTCCCATGCGCACGGTCAGCCGTCGGTCGCTCCGGAACCGGCTCTGCATCTTGCATCACCCCGCAGTCACGCACTCGTCCCGCAGTCCAGTGTGCACCTGCCGAATGCCATGAAGCGGTCCCGAACGGCCCTAGGCGCGGCAAAGGCTACCTGTGAGCGCCCCTCCCGGTACGCGCAGTGAGCTCTGCCCCTACGAGGAGGAGCTGAACTGCACGAGCGCGAGCAACGCCATCACCACGACCACACAGCCGACCACCACGGCCGTCGACGCCCACGACGCCCGGCGCGGCGCCCCGTCCGGGTCGGCGCGGAAGGGCGCCGGGTCCGGCGGGTTCTCCTTCCAGCGGGCGGCGAGCATCCGCGCCCGGGCCGAGGGCTCCTTGTGCTCGGCGGACTCCGCCCACCGGTGATCGAACTCCCGCTCCCAGTCGTCCTGTTGCGACATCCCCGTTCAACCTCTCTCGTCCGTCAGGGTCAGGAGGGATGATCCCCCGAAAGGAGGAAGCCTGGGAAGCGGAAAAGGTTGCGCTCAGGCCAGCGACGCGGCCGACGGCACGACGACGCCGTAGAGGTCCGCGACCGTGGCGAGCGCGCTGTGGTGGAGCTGGGCGGCCCCGACCCCGGCGACCGGGGTGGTGAGCGGGCGGGTGGCACAGGCGTCGGCGACGACCGTGGGGCGGTTGCCGCGCAGGAAGGCGCCCTGGGCGGTGAAGGCGACGCACATGTGGGTCATGAAGCCCGCGAGGATCACGTCCTGGTGCCCGGCGGCGTCCACGTGCGCGCCCAGCTCGGTGTCCCGGAACGCGTCCGGCGTCTTCTTGACCACCACCGGCTCGCCCTCGGCCGGCGCGACCCGCGGATGGATCGCGCCGATCTCGGCCCGGATGTCGTACGGCGTCCCCGGGCCGCCGTCGTTGACGACGTGCACGACCCTCGCCCCGGCCGAGCGGGCCCGCGCCAGCAGTTCGGCCCCGGCGTCGAGGGCGGCCTCCCAGCCCGCCAGCTCCATGACGCCCCGGGTGTACGTGTTCTGGTAGTCGATGAGGATCAGCGTCGCACCGGCGAGCGAGGCCGGGGTCTGATCGAAGCCGTTGAGGTCACGCAGTGTCGTCGAAGTCATGACCCTCACGCTATGAGCGGCTCCCGGATGGCGGCAATGTCAGGTAACTTGCAGATTCGGACATCGCTGGCGTCGAAGGGGAGCGGGGGACCGCATGGGTGGTGTCGAGCGGGTCATCGTCGTGCTGCTCTTCGACGGCGTCGACCTGCTCGACGTCACCGGCCCGCCGGAGGTGTTCGCGCTGTTGCGCCGCGAGACGGACGAGGCGGCCGGCTGCCGGGTCGTCCTCGCCGCCGAGACCCTGGACCCGGTCACCACGTCGGCCGGGGTGCGGGTGCTGCCCGACGTCACGTGCGAGGAGGCCGCGCGGCGCACCATCGACACCCTGCTGGTGCCCGGCGCGGTCGAGGTCGACGGGGGACGCCGGGTGCGGGCCCTGACCGACGAGAACGTGGTCCGCTGGGTACGGACGCTCGCCGGCCGCTCCCGGCGCGTCGCCTCCGTCTGCGTGGGCGCGCATCTGCTCGCCGCCGCCGGACTGCTCGACGGCCGACGGGCCACGACCCACTGGTCGACCGCGCGGCAACTGGCCGACGAGCATCCGGCCGTACGGGTCGACGCCGACCCGATCTTCCTGCGCGACGGCACGGTGTGGACCGGCGCGGGCATCACCGCCTGCCTCGATCTGACCCTCGCGCTGGTCGCCGAGGACTTCGGCGAGGCCGTCGCGCTGCGCGTGGCCCGGCAACTGGTGATGTACCTGAAGCGGCCGGGCGGCCAGAGCCAGTTCAGCGTGCCGATCGAGCCCGTCTCGACCACGCGCCGCATGGACGACCTGCGCCGGTACGTCGACCGGCACGCCACCGGCCGGCTCACGGTCGCCGACCTCGCCGCCCACGCGCACGTCAGCGAGCGCCAGCTGACCCGGCTGTTCAAGTCCGAGCTGGACACGACCCCGGCCGCCTACATCGAGTCCGCCCGTGTCCAGGTGGCCCGGGGCCGCCTGGAGTCCACCGACGACACCCTCGACCGGGTGGCCTCGGCCTGCGGCTTCCAGACGGTCGACACCCTCGTCCGCGCGTTCCGCCGCCGCCTGGACACGACCCCGACGGAGTACCGCAACCGCTTCCGGCACACGGGCCGGACATGAGCGAGGCCCCCCGGCACGAGCCGAGGGGCCTGCTGATCCCGGGGGATCCCTCTGTCACACGTCGAAGTACAGCTCGAACTCGTGCGGGTGCGGACGCAGCTGGAGCGGCGCGATCTCGTTGGTGCGCTTGAGGTCGATCCACGTCTCGATCAGGTCCGGCGTGAAGACGTCACCCTGGAGGAGGAACTCGTGGTCGGCCTCCAGCGAGTCGAGGACGGCCGGGAGGGAGGTCGGGACCTGGGCGACGTTCGCGTGCTCCTCGGGAGCCAGCTCGTACAGGTCCTTGTCGATCGGCTCGGCCGGCTCGATCTTGTTCTTGATGCCGTCCAGACCCGCGAGGAGCAGGGCCGAGAAGGCGAGGTACGGGTTGCCGGAGGAGTCGGGCGCGCGGAACTCGACGCGCTTGGCCTTCGGGTTGGAGCCCGTGATCGGGATGCGCATGGCCGCGGAGCGGTTGCGCTGCGAGTACACCAGGTTGATCGGCGCCTCGAAGCCCGGCACCAGACGGTGGTACGAGTTCACCGTCGGGTTGGTGAAGGCCAGCAGCGACGGGGCGTGCTTGAGGATGCCGCCGATGTAGTAGCGGGCGGTGTCCGACAGGCCCGCGTAACCGGCCTCGTCGTAGAACAGCGGGTCGCCGTTGCTCCACAGCGACTGGTGCACGTGCATGCCCGAGCCGTTGTCGCCGAAGATCGGCTTCGGCATGAAGGTCGCGGTCTTGCCGTTGCGCCAGGCCACGTTCTTCACGATGTACTTGAAGAGCTGGAGGTCGTCGGCGGCGGCGAGCAGCGTGTTGAACTTGTAGTTGATCTCGGCCTGGCCGGCGGTGCCCACCTCGTGGTGCTGGCGCTCGACCTTCAGGCCCTGCCGGTCCAGCTCCAGGGAGATCTCGGCGCGCAGGTCGGCGAAGTGGTCGACCGGCGGGACCGGGAAGTAGCCGCCCTTGTAGCGGACCTTGTAGCCGCGGTTGTTCTCGACGGCGCCGGTGTTCCAGGCGCCCGCCTCGGAGTCGATGTGGTAGAAGGACTCGTTCGCCGAGGTGGCGAAGCGCACGCTGTCGAAGACGTAGAACTCGGCCTCGGGACCAAAGTACGCGGTGTCCGCGATGCCGGTCGACGCGAGGTAGGCCTCGGCCTTCTTCGCCACGTTGCGCGGGTCACGGGAGTACTGCTCGCCCGTGATCGGGTCGTGGATGAAGAAGTTGACGTTGAGGGTCTTGTCCCGGCGGAACGGGTCGATCCGGGCCGTGGACAGGTCGGCGCGCAGCGCCATGTCGGACTCGTGGATGGCCTGGAAACCACGGATCGACGATCCGTCGAAGGCCAGCTCCTCGTCGGGGTCGAACGCCTCGACGGGCACCGTGAAGTGCTGCATGACGCCCGGCAGGTCGCAGAAGCGGACGTCGACGAACTTGACGTCCTCGTCCGCGATGAACTTCTTGGCCTCGTCGGCGTTCTGGAACATCCAGCTCCTCCTACTCCCGACCGTCCTCGCCGGGGTGGTAGATCGTTCGTGCGGCCAGTGCGGTGGCACACGCTGGTCTCGACCCTAGGGACGGGTGATTTCTCGGGCGTGACCCATTTGTTTCGCAGAAGTTAACCGGCCACCTGTCCACCGTAGCCCCGACACACCCCTCGGCACAGGGCTCGCGGCCGGGCGCAGTACCGTTGACGGGTGGACAACAGGCAGGCCATCGGATCATGGCTCTCCGGGCCCCGCGAGGCCATGGAAGACGCCGGCGCGGACTTCGGCTACCGGGGTGAACAGCTCGGTCTCCCGCAGGACGGGCCGAACTCGATCGCCCGGCCCGGCCGGCGCCTGGGCGCCCTCGCCGTGGACTGGGCGATGAGCGTCCTGATCGCATACGGCCTGATCACCAACGGCTACAGGCAGGCGACCGGCAACTGGGCCCTCGGTGTCTTCTTCGTCCTGAGCGTCCTGACCGTCGGCACGGTCGGCTTCACCCCGGGCAAGCGCCTGTTCGGCATCCGCGTCGTGGCCCTGGAGACCGGCACGGTCAACCCGGTCCGCGCCCTGGTCCGCACGATCCTGCTGTGTCTCGCGATCCCGGCCCTGGTCTGGGACCGCGACGGCCGCGGCCTGCACGACCGGCTGGCGAAGACGGTCGAAGTACGGATCTGAGCGTCGCCGGGCGCCCCACGCGCACCCGGCCGTGATCCGGTTGCCCCGCCCCCTGCCCGGCGGCATAGTCGTGACCGTGGTCGTGACCGCCCGGACACGGACGGTCGTCGGACCGACGTCGCGGGACAGGTGGTGCACGCAATGACCGATGGCCAGGATGTGATGGCGGCCGAGGTGACCCCCGAGGACTTCCGGGACGCCATGGCCCGCTTTCCGTCGGGCGTGGTGGTGGTGACCGCCCACTGCGAGGACGGCACCCCCCGCGGCTTCACGGCCAGCTCCTTCTGCTCGGTCTCCCTGGAGCCCCCGCTGGTCCTGGTGTGTCTGTCGGACACGGCCGACTCGGCGCTGGTCTTCGCGGGCTGCGAGCACTTCGCGGTGAGCGTGCTGGCCCCGGAGCACCAGCATCTGGCGCTGCGCTTCGCCACCAAGGGGGCGGACAAGTTCGCCGACCCGGTGCTCAAGCCGAGCCCCACCGGGCTGCCGACGGTGTACCAGGCGCCCGTACAGCTGGACTGCGCCGCATACGCGCGTTACCCGGCCGGGGATCACACGATCCTGATCGGCCGGGTAACGGGAGTGCGGCTGGGCGAGGGGTCGCCGATGGTGTACTGCGAGCGGGAGTTCCGCTCGCTGAACTAGCGTGTGAGGGGGCTCAGCGGCCCTTCGGCATGCGCATGCCCTTGGGCATGGGGCCCTTCGGCACCGGCATGTTGCTCATCAGGTCGCCCATGGCGCGCAGCCGGTCGTTGGTGGCCGTCACCTGGGCGCCGGTCAGCACGCGCGGGAACTTCAGCATGGTCGTCCGCAGCTTCTTCAGCTCGACCAGGCCCTCGCCGTTGCCGACAATGACGTCGTGCACGGGCACGTCGGCCACGATGCGGTTCATCTTCTTCTTCTCGGCGGCCAGCAGGGTCTTCACCCGGTTCGGGTTGCCCTCGGCGACCAGCACGATGCCGGCCTTGCCGACCGCCCGGTGCACCACGTCCTGGCTGCGGTTCATCGCCACCGCCGGGGTCGTCGTCCAGCCCCGGCCGACGTTGTCCAGCACGGCGGCCGCGGCGCCCGGCTGGCCCTCCATCTGGCCGAAGGCGGCACGCTCGGCCCGGCGGCCGAACACGATCGCGGCCGCCAGCAGAGCGATCAGCAGGCCGAAGATGCCCAGGTAGACGGGATGGCCGAGCAGGAAGCCGATCGCGAGGAAGACGGCGAAAATGCCGATTCCGACGGCCCCGAGCACAAGACCGATCTTCTTGTCGGCCTTACGGGTCATCTTGTACGTGAGAGCGATCTGTTTCAGTCGCCCTGCGTTCGCGGCGTCCGCCGCGGTTTCCTTCCTCGCCATGGCACGAAGTCTACGTGGCCCGTGGAGTGCCGACGACGGCAGTGCCCGGGGAAGGAGCGGTCAGGAGCGGTCCGCGGCCTGCTCCAGGACGCGCTGTGCCTCCACGCGGTCCTTGGCGCGGCGGCGGTCCTCCAGCACGGAGGTCCAGGCATTGCGGCGGGCGGTGCGCTGACCGCCGCTCATGAGCAGGTGCTCGACGGCGCGGAGAGCATCGGTGAAGGACGGGATGGCGGTGGCGCGTACGGGCGCGGCCTGCATGTTCGAGGTCCCCCCTCGGAGCGGCGGGTGGTGTACGGGGCGTGATAGCAGAGTCACTGTTTGGTGTTACCAGGGCGTGTCCGACCGGTCAAACGCCAATGAAACCTTGATGCGGTACACCCAAAAGCTGACGCGGCCCTGATGAGCGCCCTCATCAGCGAGGACGGTCAGGGCCGCGTCGACTCGGCCATTACTGGCCGGTAATTGCTTGTGCGTGAATTCACACAGCCTGGGAGGCGATGTAACTCCCACGCTTCTCGACGGCCATCTGGTACAGCCGCCCGGCCCGGTACGAGGAGCGCACCAGCGGACCCGACATCACCCCGGAGAAGCCGATCTGCTCGGCCTCCTCCTTCAGCTCCACGAACTCCTGCGGCTTGACCCAGCGCTCGACCGGGTGGTGCCGGACGGAGGGGCGCAGGTACTGCGTGATGGTGACCAGCTCGCAACCCGCGTCGTGCAGCTGCCGCAGCGCCTCGCTGATCTCCTCGCGGGTCTCGCCCATGCCGAGGATCAGGTTCGACTTGGTGACCAGGCCGAAGTCGCGGGCCTCGGTGATGACCTTCAGGGAGCGCTCGTAGCGGAAGCCGGGGCGGATCCGCTTGAAGATCCGCGGCACCGTCTCGACGTTGTGCGCGAAGACCTCGGGGCGGGAGTCGAAGACCTCGGCCAGCTGCTCCGGGACCGCGTTGAAGTCGGGGGCCAGCAGCTCGACCTTGGTGCGGCCGGCCTCGCGGTCCGCCGTCTGGCGGTGGATCTGGCGCACGGTCTCGGCGTACAGCCAGGCGCCGCCGTCCTCCAGGTCGTCGCGGGCGACGCCGGTGATGGTGGCGTAGTTCAGGTCCATCGTGACCACGGACTCGCCGACGCGGCGCGGCTCGTCGCGGTCGAGCGCCTCCGGCTTGCCGGTGTCGATCTGGCAGAAGTCGCAGCGCCGGGTGCACTGGTCGCCGCCGATGAGGAAGGTCGCCTCGCGGTCTTCCCAGCACTCGTAGATGTTCGGGCAGCCGGCTTCCTGGCAGACCGTGTGCAGGCCCTCGCTCTTCACGAGGTGCTGCATCTTCGTGTACTCGGGACCCATTTTCGCCCGGGTCTTGATCCACTCGGGCTTGCGCTCGATGGGGGTCTGGCTGTTGCGGACCTCCAGGCGCAGCATCTTGCGTCCGTCGGGTGCGACTGCGGACACGACCGGCTCCCTAAGCTTTGATTCCTCGGCGCACACCAGAGTACGCCCGTGCAAAATGCGCCCTGCCGCTGGAGCCAACCCCGCTGCCGCAGGGCGCATTCCCGGCGGAACGGGTCAGGCGGAGGCCTTCTCGACCACCCGGGGGCGCAGTTCCGCGTTTCCGAGGACGTCCCGCAGATGCTTCTCGGCGATCGGCAGCACCTCGTCGATGGTCACCTCGCGGCCGAGTTCGTACGAGAGGGAGGTCACGCCCGCGTCGCGGATGCCGCACGGGATGATCTTGTCGAAGTTCGAGGTGTCCGGGTTCACGTTCAGGGCGAAGCCGTGCATCGTGACGCCCTTGGCGACGCGGATGCCCATGGCGCAGATCTTGCGGTCCTCGCGGCGCTGGCCCGCGTTCGAGGGCGCGTACTCGGGGCCGTTGAGCCGGGGGTCGAACTCGGGGTCGGCTGCGCGCGGGTCGAAGTCGAGGGTGAGTCCGCCGAACCCGGGGCGCTGCTCGACCGGGTCGCCGAGCACCCACACGCCGGCGCGGCCCTCGACGCGGGAGGTCTCGACGCCGAACTCGGCGCACACCGCGATCATCGCGTCCTCCAGGCGGCGCAGATGCGCGACCACGTCCACCGGGCGGGGCAGCTTCTGGATCGGGTAGCCCACCAGCTGGCCCGGTCCGTGCCAGGTGATCTTGCCGCCGCGGTCCACGTCGATCACGGGGGTGCCGTCCAGCGGACGCTCCTCGGGCGCGGTGCGGCGGCCCGCCGTGTACACGGGAGGGTGTTCGAGGAGGAGGACGGTGTCCGGGACCTCGTCGGCGAACCGGGCCGCGTGCACCCGGCGCTGCTCGTCCCAGGCCTCCTGGTATTCGACGGCGTCCGCGCCGAACCCCTTGCGGACGAACCGCAACTCACTCACGGCAAGCGCCTCCCTCGGTGACCGGGCCATCGACCGGGCAATCGGTGTGACAGGCACGTAACGCGCCCACGCCACTGTACGTCCGACCGGAGTACGTCAGCCCTACGGGTGTTTCTCACACGATCGGATGAATGGGTGGCGGAATGTGTGATCGCGCCCTCACTCTCCGCTACATTCGCGCCGTTCACGAGGCCATAAGGGCTGCTCAACGGCAATCCGGGCACTGCGTCAGCCCGGAAGGCAGGAGACCGCACCGCAGATGACGGACCGACCCGCGCAGCGCACCCCCAACCGCCAACTCGCCGCGCTCATCGCAGAAGCGGGGTTCTCCAACGCGGGGCTGGCCCGTCGCGTCGATCAGCTCGGCCTGGAGCACGGGCTGGACCTCAGATACGACAAGACCTCGGTCACCCGCTGGCTGCGCGGACAGCAGCCCAGGGGCACCACCCCCGCCCTGATCGCCGAGGTGTTCACGCGTCGGCTCGGACGCCGGCTCACAGCCCAGGACCTCGGCCTGGACGCGTGCGCCCCGGTGTACGCCGGGCTGGAGTTCGCGGCCACCCCGGAAGAGGCCGTCGACATCGTCAGCGGGCTGTGGCGCAAGGACTCCGGCAGCCACGCCGAACTGCGCAAGATCGCCTTCACCCCGGCCGGGCTCGTCGTGCCCAGCCGGGACTGGCTGATCGGCAAGGCCGACGACAAGGTGGCCCGGGAGCCCGCGCCCCGGGTGCCCGCGCAGGCCCGGGCGGGCCTCGCCAAGCCCCAGCCGCTCGCCCCGCCCCGCTCCCGCGGGCACGCCGAGCGCGTCCCCGGGCACAAGGTCAGCGGCGGTGACATCGCCGCGCTCCGCTCGGTGGGCGAGCTGTTCCGCACCCTCGACGACCGCTTCGGCGGCGGCCACGCCCGTCAGGCCCTCGTGCGCTATCTGGAGCACGAGTGCGAGCCGATGCTCCGCGGCACCTACGACGAGCAGACCGGCCGCCGGCTGTTCGGCGCCGCCGCCGACCTGACCCGCCTCGCGGGCTGGACGTCGTACGACATCGCGGCGCACGGCCTCGCCCAGCGCTACTTCGTACAGGCACTGCGGCTCGCGCAGGCGGCCGGCGACCGGGCCTACGGCTCCTACGTGCTGGTCACCATGAGCCGCCAGGCCGTCTACCTCGGGCACGGCAGGGAGGCCGTGCAGCTGGCCCGGGTGGCCCAGCAGGGGGTCGGCACCGGCGCACCGCCGGTCGTGCAGGCGCTGCTGCACGCCTCCGAGGCGCGGGCGCACGGCGTGCTGGGCGAGGTGCGGGCGTGCACCGCGGCGCTGGTCCGGGCCGAGCGCGCCCTGGAGGCGGCCCGGCCCGGGGACGACGTGCCGTACTGGGCCAAGTTCTTCGACGAGGCCCAGCTCGCGGACGAGTTCGGGCACTGCCACCGGGACCTTCAGCAGTTCCGGGCCGCCGCCCAGCACGCCGAACGCTCCCTCCAGCTGCGCGCGCCCTCCTTCGCCCGCAGCCGGCTGTTCTGCCGCATCGTGCTCGCCACGGCCCGCCTGGGCCTCGGCGAGCTCGACCAGGCGTGCACGCTGGCCGCGGAGGCCGCCGGCGCGGCCGCCGAGATGAGGTCCGCTCGCGCGATCGAGTACGTGCGGGACTTCGAGCGGCGGTTGGAGCCGTACCGCGACGCGGCGCCCGCGAGGGGGTACCGGGAGAAGGTGGCCGCACTGGGCTGAGGGCTTCCCGGCTACGCCGCCTTCGGCAACGTCGGCGCCGGGTCCGCGCTGTGCATCGAACCCGCCGCCCCCAGGTCCGCCAGGATCGCCCCCGCCGCCCGGTGGGCCGAGTGCAGCGCGCCCTGGACCGTGCTGGTGTCGCGGTGGTCGCCGCAGACGTACAGGCCCGCCAGGAGGCGCACCGGGCGGCGCAGGTCGTGGGGCGGGCGCATCGCCGGGACCGCCTCCGGCGTGTGGTGCACGGCCAGCGTCTCCCAGCGGCGCGTCGAGGTGCCGTAGAGCCGGGAGAGGTGGATGCGCACGGCGGTGTCCACGCCCTCCGGCGGGCGGCCGAGGACCGTCGAGGAGATCAGGGCGCGGCCGACCGGTGCCCGGCTCGGGTCCACGTTGCTGAGCACCGCCGTGTGCGCCACCGGCCCGCCCCGGTCGGCGTCCAGCAGGAGCGAGGTGCCGGTGGCGAAGGCGGCCGCCGCGTCGTCGGTGGTGTGGTGGACGACGGTGACCGGATGGAAGTCCGGCACCCGCAGGCCCGGCAGCAGCTCCGCCGCCGCCCGCGCGTCCGTCGCCAGCAGCACCGCCCGGCAGCGGATCTCCCCGTGCTCGGCCGTGGTCACCGACGTGGTGCACACCGAGGTCACCCGCACCCCGGTGTGCACGGTGCCGGGCGGCAGCGCGCGTGCCAGCAGTTCCGGCAGCACGTCCGCGCCCCCCTCCGGCACACACAGCCGCCCGCTCGCGAAGGCGCGCAGCGCGAGGTCGGCGCACCGGCTGGACGTGGTCAGCCCGGGGTCGCACAGGAGCGTGGCCAGCAGGGGGCGCAGAAAGCCCTCGACGGTGCGCGCCGGGACCCCGCGCCGGGCGAGGGCCTGGGCGGCGGGCATCTCGGGGCGGGCCAGGATGCGCTCGACGGGGGTGGTGGCGATCCGGCCGAGGGCGACGCCCAGCCGGGCCTGGTCCACCGCGCCGCCCACCGGCGCGCCGGTCCGGCCGGGGGCGGCCGCCGCACCCCTGGGGGCGCTCGCCAGGGCGCGTACGGCATGGAGTGCGCCCCTCGCGCTCCCTCCGGCCGCTGGTGCGCCCGCGCGCTGGGTGCGGCCGTCGCGGTGCAGCAGGACGCCGGGCGCGAAGGTGCGCAGGACCAGGGAGTCCAGGCCCGGGGTCGTGCGGAGTTCGGGATAGGACGTGGACAGCAGTTGTCCGATGCGGTCGAGCCGGAAGCCGTCGACCTTCTCGGTCGACATGCGGCCGCCCACGTAAGGGGCGGCCTCCAGGACTGCGGTGGTTACTCCTGCGCTGGTGAGCCGATGAGCCGCCGAGAGACCGGCGATTCCGGCTCCCACGATGACGACGTCCACCTGGTACGCGGGCTCAAGCACGAGGCCCCTCCTGTGGTTGCGCGGCCGGTGGAGACGTCATGCCCCCAACAGGCTCCGGGGATACCCGAGTTCGGGTCGAGGTTAGGGCCGTGATCGGTCGTAAACAGTCGCGCATGGACAGGGCACGGTCGCATGGAGGTCGCATACGGTCACATGCGTTCGCCGGTCTCCCACGGCCGGTTCAGTCCGCCGCGCGGATCGCCTCCTCGGCACCGGGGAACGCGAACCGGAACCCCGACGCCAACAGCCGCTTCGGCACCACCCGTTGACTGCCCAGCACATCCCCGGCCAGCTCACCCAGCACCACCCGCAGCACCGGCGCCGGAACCGCGAACGGGGCCGGACGGCGCAGGACACGGGACATCGCGGCCGTGATCTCACGGTTCGTCAGCGGCTCGGGCGCGGTCAGGTTGAACGGCCCGGACAGGCCCTCGTGGTCGATGAGATGCCGGATCGCCGCGACCTCGTCGTGCAGCGCGATGTACGACCAGTACTGCCGCCCGTCGCCCAGCCGCCCGCCGAGCCCCGCCCGGAACAGCGGGAACAGCCGCCCCCAGGCCCCGCCGCCGCGCGCCACCACCAGTCCCGTCCGCGCGAACACCGTCCGCACCCCCGCCTCCTGCGCGGGCGCCGCCGCCTCCTCCCACTCCACGCACAGCCCGGGCAGGAACCCGTCGCCCGGCGGCGCCTCCTCGTCCACCGCCCGGTCGCCGGTGTCGCCGTAGATGCCGATCGCGCTGCCGCTGACGAAGACCCGCGGCGGCTCGGGCAGCGCGGCCACCGCCTCCGCCAGCGCGGCCGTGCCCAGCACCCGGCTGTCCCGCAGCAGCCGCTTGTACTGCGGCGTCCAGCGCCGGTCGCCGATCCCGGCCCCCGCCAGATTGACCACGGCCGTACAGCCGGTCAGCCCCGCGGCGTCCACATACTGTCCCTCGGGGTCCCAGCAGACCTCGTCCGGCCCCGCCGCCGCCCGGCGCACCAGCCGGACGACCTCGTGCCCGTCCGCCGTCAGGGACCGGGCCAGGGCGCTGCCGATGAGCCCGGACGCACCCGCCACCGCGATCCGCATACGTTCCTTCGCCTCCATGGACCCAGCATGCCCGCGCGAAAACCCCCTGGGGCGCTTCCGGCCGCCCGCCGTAGGGTGATCGTCATGCCGGAGCCGTACAAGCAGCCGAACATACGCATCGCCGTGGCCGGTGACGAGGAGGGCCTCGCGCTCCTCGACCGCGCCACCTGGTCCACCCTGCACGCCGTCTCGCCCCCGCCCGAGCCGCCGTTCTTCGACGAGCGCCATCTCCCGCAGGACCACCTGGTCGCCGAGGCTGACGGGCGCATCGTCGGCTACATCCGCCTGGCCCGCGCGACGCCGCTCGCCTCCAACGCGCATGTCCTGTCGATCCAGGGCCTCGCCGTCGCCGACGAGGCGCGCGGGCAGGGCCTCGGGCGGGCGCTGATCCGGGCCGCCGTCGCGGAGGCACGCCGCCGCGGGGCGCGCCGGCTGAGCCTGCGCGTGCTCGGGCACAACGCCCCCGCCCGCGCGCTGTACGCGTCAGAGGGGTTCGCCGTCGAGGGCGTGCAGCCCCAGGAGTTCCTCCTCGACGGCGTCTACGTCGACGACGTGCTCATGGGCCGCACCCTGTGACGGGCACCTTCTAGGAGCTGACCAGGTGGCCCGTGCCCACCGGGGTCGTCGCCGTGGCCGCGCGCCGGGCGGCGTCCGCCACCTCGGCCGCCGTCAGCGCGTACCCCGTCTCGGCGTCCGAGGTGGAGCGGGCGAAGACCACGCCGAACACCCTGCCGTCCGTGGTCAGCAGCGGACCGCCGGAGTTGCCCGGGCGGACCGTGGAGCGGATCGAGTAGATGTCCCGGGTGACCGTGCGGTCGTTGTAGATGTTCTGCCCGGTCGCGTTCACCCGGCTCGCCACCGTCGCCGCCTGGAGGTTCAGGCTGCCGTCCTGCGGATAGCCCGCGACCACCGCCGAGTCCCCGCGCGCCGCGCTCGTGTCGAAGCGCAGCACCGGCGCCCGCAGACCCGGCACGTACAGCACGGCCACGTCCCGGTCGGGGTCGAAGAGCACCACCCGGGCGTCGTACGACCGCCCGACCCCGCCGATCCGCACGCTCGGGTGGTCGATGCCCGCCACCACGTGCGCGTTGGTCATCACCCGCTCCGTGGCGTAGACGAAGCCGCTGCCCTCCCGGCCCTCGTTGCCCGAGACACCCTCGATCTTCACGGTGCTCAGCCTCGCCGCGCTGGTCGCGGCCGGGGTCACGCTGTCGCCGGAGGGCCGGGCCACCTGGGCCGTCGACTCGTTCTCGAACGGGTTGAAGACCTGCGGGAAACCCGCCTCGGTCAGCGCCGACGTCGCCCGCGAGAACCACGCCGGCGTCGTCTGCGGCATCGCCTCCTGCACCGCGCCGAGCAGCGTCGAGTTCCGTATCGCCGTCGTCAGCGCCTGTGACGGGGCCGCGCCCAGCACGCTCGCCGCCACCCAGGCCACGATCAGCACCGCGACCGAGTTGGCCGCGGCACCGCCTATCCCGTCCGCCACCCGCAGCGGGCCGCGGTCCAGCTCCCCGCGCAGCCGCAGCGCCAGCCGGCCCGCCAGCTCGTGCCCCACCACCGCCGGCACCAGCACCGTCATCACCGCGAGGACCGTCGCCTCCGCCGTACCGCGCGCCACCAGGCCCGCGACCCACGGCAGCACCCACACGCCGACGACGGCGCCGCCGACGAACCCCGCCAGCGAGACGCAGCCGGCCACCAGACCACGCCGGTATCCGGACACCGCGTAGACGATGATCACCAGCACAAGCACCAGGTCGAGCAGGTCCACGGAGCCGCCTTTCTCTCGGACCCCTACGTACGGACGGGACGGGCCCGGTGATCAGTCACCCACACCTGAACGGCCGCCGCGCGGCGAACCGGCCACGTATGTGTGTACCCGCAGAAACGTCCCGGACCAGGACGATGGTTCCACCGGGTGGCACAGCGCACATCGCGGGCGCGGCGCATCGCCGTGAGAGTGGGATCATGCGCGTTGTCCGAAGACCGCTGAGCCGGTCGCTGCGAAGGTCGTCGAGAAGGTCGCCGAAAAGGCCGCTGGCGAGATCGTTCAGAAGATCGCCGATAGGACCGGGAACACCGCGGGCGCAGGGGGTGTACGGGCCGCCGGAGCCGCCGGGCCGGCCGACCCGGCCCGCTGAGCCGGACGGGGTACGGCGGTGGGGACCGGGCACGCGGGTCTCCGGACCGGTGCTGGTGCTGCTCGGGTGTCTGCCCGGCGTCTGCGCCCTGCTGGCGCTCGTACTGTTCGTCCGCGGGGTCGGCGGACCCGCCACCGTGCGCGTCGAGCGGCACGGGGCGGGGTCGGCCGCGACGGCCTACCGCGCCGCCCGGCCGGCCATCGTGCCGCGGTCGGTCTGGCTGGGCCCCGGCGCCGCCCAGCAGCCGCCCCCGCGCTACGACGACAAGGTGGTCGCCGTCTTCCTGCACCACACCGACTCGCCGAGCAACTACGACTGCGCGGACGCGCCCGCCATCATCCGGCACCTGTACGCCGGCCAGCGCAGCGACCGCAACTGGGACGACCTCGGCTACAACTTCGTCGTCGACCGCTGCGGCACCATCTACGAGGGCCGCGCCGGAGGCGTCGACCGGCCCGTCACCGGCGCCCACACCCTGGGCTTCAACCACCGCACCGCCGGCATCGCCGCCCTCGGCACCTTCACCGCCGGCGTCCCGGTGCCCCGGGCCATGACCGACGCGATCGCCGCCCTGGCCGCCTGGAAGCTCGGCCTCGCCGGGATCGACCCGCGCGCCACCATCCGGCTGCTCTCCAGCAGCAGCCACAGCCGCTACCGGGCCGGCACCACCGCCACCCTGCCCGTCCTGGCCGGCCACGACGCCGGCTACATGACCAGTTGCCCCGGCGCCGCGCTCAGCGCGCGTCTCCCCGAGATCCGCCGACAGGCCGCCCGCCTCCAGGGCCGCCCCGTCGCCCCGCCGATCCCGCCCCGCACCGCGACCCCGGTGCACGTCCCCGCCCCGGCGCACCGGCCCGCCCCGGCTCACACACCCGCCCCGGCGCACGCGCCCACCGCGGCCCGTACGCCCGCCGCGTCCCGTACGCCGTCCACAGCGACGCCATAGGCGCCGCGCAGGCTTCTCCGAGCCCCGCCTCCTACGGTCGGCCACGACAGCAGGCCGAGACAGGCCGACCGGAGGTGGGGTTGACGATGAGCGGTCGTACGCGACAGCAGGAACAGCACGCCGAGAACCATCGGCGGTCCGCACCGGAATCCGTGTGGGGCCGGGCGGTGCGCGGCCCCTGGACCGTGGTCTGTGTCATCGCCGCGGTCGTGGTCGGGCCGGCGGCCGGCACGGCCTCCGCGCTCGACCGGGCCAACGCCGCGCCGCCCCTGCACACCCCGGCCCGTGAGATCCCCAAGTCCCTTGCATGACAAGGGAGTTCGGGCATCGCCGGGGAATCAGCCCTTGAAGCGATCCCAGAGTCTGGGGTAACGCTCCGCCAGGACGGCTTCGTTCTCGAAGTCGATCGAGGCGCCCTCGGGCTCGGCGGGCGCCGGGGCGATGCCCAGCTCGGGAGCGACCGTGCCGGTCAGCTGCTCGTACGCCTCGTCCGCGGCGTAGCCCAGCTCCTCGCCGTCGCCGTCGATCTCCTCGTCGAACTCGCCCAGCAGGTCGGCCAGCGCGTCCGGGTCGTGCAGAGCGCCCTCGAAGACCTCCCGGCCCTGGCCGATCAGCCAGCACCGGAAGAAGTCGAACGCGTCGTCGCTGGCCCCGTCCAGCAGCACCCACGCGGCGCCCCACAGATCCCAGCGGTAGGCGCGGTTGTAGCGGGCCTCGAAGTGACGGGCGAAGTCCAGCACCAGGTCCGGCTCCAGCTGGAGCAGCCGGTCCACGAGCAGGTCGGCCTGTTCCTCGGCGTCCCCCTCGGCGGCCTCGCGGCTGGTGTCGATCAGCTCCCAGAACTCCGTCTCGTCCATCACGGCACCAGCATCGGGCCTCGGCCCGTGCGACGCACGCGGAGTGCCCGGGAGTACGGCGGATCGTTATCAGGCGCCCCCGCGCCCGTACCGCGCGGCGAGCCGGGCCGCGTCCGCCGCGAACCGCTCCCGCAGGGTCGCCGGCGCCAGTACCTCCGCCTCCGCGCCGAGCGCCGTCAGCTGCGCGTGGGCCACCTCCTCGGACTCCACCGGGACCGTCACCGTCACCCAGCCCTCGCCGTCCGGCTCGCCCCCGGCGCCGAGCGCCGCACGCGCGGCCGGCGGATCGACGGCGTGCCGCAGCCGCCGCACCCCCTCCGGGGACAGCCGTACGACGACCTCGGCGCGCAGGATCGAGCGCGCGAACCGCTCGGCCTGCCCGGCCCAGTACACGGGCAGATCGAAGCCGGAGTCCCGGTCGAAGCACTCGGCCAGGACCTCCACGGCGCCGAACCGGTCGAGCCGGTACGTCCGGAAGGCACCCGCTCCGGCATCGGCGCCGGCGACCCGTGCGCACAGGTACCAGACCCCCGCCTTCAGTACGAGCCCGTACGGCTCCAGCTCACGCTCGACCGTGGTCTCCCCGCGCCGGTAGAGCGCGCGGACCCGTCGGTCGGCCCACACCGCCTCGGCCAGCACCGGCAGCGGCGCGGGCGTCTCCGGCTCGCGGAACCAGGCCGGCGCGTCCAGGTGGAAGCGCTGGGCCGCGCTGTCCGGGGCGTCCCGCAGCGAGGGCAGCAGGGCGGCCGACACCTTCAGCCGGGCGGCGGAGGCGGCGTCCTCAAGGCCCATCTCCCGCAGCGCCCCCGGCACCCCGCTCAGGAACAGCGCCTCGGCCTCGCTCCTGGCCAGCCCCGTCAGCCGCGTGCGGTACCCGCCGACCAGCCGGTAGCCGCCGGCCCGCCCCCGGTCGGCGTACACCGGCACCCCCGCCTCCGACAGCGCCTGCGCGTCCCGCGTGACCGTCCGCTCCGACACCTCCAGCTCCTGCGCCAGCTCGGCGGCGGTCATGACGGGCCGGGACTGGAGGAGGAGCACCATTTTGATGAGCCGGGCGGCGCGCATACGGCCATCATGCAACGAGGCCCCCGCCGCGGTGTCCGCGGCGGGGGCCTCGTCGGCCGGCTCTCACAGCCCGTTCCTACAGCCCGTACTTCTCCCGTGCCTCCTTGACCGCCGTGGCCTTGACCTCGCCGCGGCGGGCGAGCTGGGCCAGGGCCGCGACGACGATCGACTCGGCGTCGACGCCGAAGTGGCGGCGGGCGGCGTCACGCGTGTCCGACAGGCCGAAGCCGTCGGCGCCCAGCGAGGAGTAGTCCTGCTCCACCCACTGCGCGATCTGGTCCGGGACCTGGCGCATGTAGTCGGAGACGGCGAGCACCGGACCCTCGGCGCCCTGCAGCGCCTGGCGGACGTACGGCACGCGCTCCTCGCCGCGCAGGAGGGCCGCGTCGGCCTCCATCGCGTCCCGGCGCAGCTCCGTCCAGGAGGTCGCGGACCAGACGTCGGCCGCGACACCCCACTCCTCGGCGAGCAGCCGCTGCGCCTCCACGGCCCAGTGGATCGCCGTACCCGAACCCAGCAGCTGGATGCGCGCGGCGTTGGCGGCCGGGGACAGACCCGCGGACTCCGCCGTGCTGAAGCGGTACAGACCCTTGACGATGCCCTCGTCGATGCCGAGGCCCTGCGGCTTCGCGGGCTGCGGCAGCGGCTCGTTGTAGACCGTCAGGTAGAAGAAGACGTTCTGGTCCTCGCCCGGCTTGGCCTCGCCGTACATCCGGCGCAGACCCTCGCGGACGATCACCGCGATCTCGTAGGCGAAGGCCGGGTCGTAGGAGAGGGCCGCGGGGTTCGTCGCCGCGATCACCGGCGAGTGGCCGTCGGCGTGCTGGAGGCCCTCGCCCGTCAGGGTCGTACGGCCCGCCGTGGCGCCCACGAGGAAGCCGCGGCCGAGCTGGTCGCCGAGCTGCCACATCTGGTCGGCCGTGCGCTGCCAGCCGAACATCGAGTAGAAGATGTAGAAGGGGATCATCGCCTCGCCGTGCGTCGCGTACGACGACGAAGCGGCGATGAAGTCGGCCATCGAACCGGCCTCGGTGATCCCCTCGTTGAGGATCTGGCCGTTCTTGGCCTCCTTGTAGTACATCAGCTGGTCGCGGTCGACCGGCTCGTACGTCTGGCCCTTGGGGGAGTAGATGCCCAGCGAGGGGAACAGGGACTCCATGCCGAAGGTGCGCGCCTCGTCGGGGACGATCGGCACCCAGCGCCTGCCCGTCTCCTTGTCGCGGACCAGGTCCTTGACCAGGCGGACGAAGGCCATCGTGGTGGCCACGTTCTGGGAGCCGGAGCCCTTGTCGAAGGAGGCGAAGGCCTTCTCGGCGGGGGCGGGCAGCGGGGCCAGGGCGTGCGTGCGGCGGGCCGGGGCCGGGCCGCCGAGGGCCGCGCGGCGCTCCTGGAGGTAGCGGACCTCGGGGGAGTCGGCGCCCGGGTGGCCGTAGGGGACCACGCCGTCGACGAAGTCGCTGTCCTTGATGGGCAGTTCGAGAAGATCGCGCATCGTCTTGAACTCGTCCACCGAGAGCTTCTTCATCTGGTGGTTGGCGTTCTTCGACGCGAAGCCCTCGCCGAGGGTGTGGCCCTTGACCGTCTGGGCCAGGATCACGGTCGGCGCGCCCTTGTGCCCGACGGCGGCCTTGTACGCGGCGTAGACCTTGCGGGCCTCGTGACCACCACGGGAGAGGTGGAAACACTCAAGGATCTTGTCGTCGCTCAGCAGCTTCGCCAGCTCGACGAGCGCCGGGTCCTTGCCGAAGAAGTCCTGGCGGATGTAGGCGGCGTCGCGGGTCTGGTACGTCTGGACCTGCGCGTCCGGTACCTCGCGCAGGCGGCGTACCAGCGCGCCCGTCGTGTCGAGGGCGAACAGCTCGTCCCAGGCCGAACCCCACAGCGTCTTGACGACGTTCCAGCCGGCGCCGCGGAACTGGGCCTCCAGCTCCTGCACGATCTTGAAGTTGGCGCGGACCGGGCCGTCGAGGCGCTGCAGGTTGCAGTTGATGACGAAGGTCAGGTTGTCCAGGCCCTCGCGGGAGGCGAGCGCGAGCGCGGCCGTCGACTCCGGCTCGTCCATCTCGCCGTCGCCGAGGAACGCCCACACGTGCGAGGCGGAGACGTCCTTGATGCCGCGGTTGGTCAGGTAGCGGTTGAAGCGCGCCTGGTAGATGGCGGAGAGCGGGCCGAGGCCCATCGACACCGTCGGGAACTCCCACAGCCAGGGCAGCCGGCGCGGGTGCGGGTACGACGGCAGGCCGTTGCCGCCAGCCTCCTGGCGGAAGTTGTCGAGGTGCGCCTCGGTCAGGCGGCCGTCGAGGAAGGCGCGGGCGTAGATGCCGGGGGAGGCGTGGCCCTGGATGTACAGCTGGTCGCCGGAGCCGTCGCCCTCCTTGCCCTTGAAGAAGTGGTTGAAGCCGGTCTCGTACAGCCACGCGGCCGACGCGAAGGTGGCGATGTGGCCGCCCACGCCGTGCTTGGCGCCCCGGGTCACCATGGCGGCCGCGTTCCAGCGGTTCCAGGCGGTGATCCGGGCCTCCATCTCCGGGTCGCCGGGCAGGCCCGGCTCGGCGGAGGTGGGGATGGTGTTGACGTAGTCCGTCTCGAGGAGCTTCGGCAGCGCGATGCCGCCCGCCTCGGCACGCTCCAGCGTCCGGCGCATCAGGTACGCGGCGCGGTGCGGCCCGGCCTGCTGGGCGACGGCGTCCAGGGAGGCCTGCCACTCGGCGGTCTCCTCCGGATCGCGGTCGGGGAGCTGGTCGAGCGCGCTCGGCTGGATGGCGTTGGGGTCGGTCATGTCGCCGCCTTCCTCAGTCGAAGGGGGTTCCCTCGTCGGTAAGGGTTCGGGTTGCCCTAGGTCTGGCAGGACAGGGCGAGGACTTCGGTGACAGTGTCGATTTGCGACTCCGTCGCGTGTCCGTCGGCGACAATAACTCCTTGATCGATGATCGATCAAAGGGTTGAGGGGCAAAACTTCTCGATTGCGAGAAAGTCGGCACGCGGTGCCTTCGATCAGGGCACCGAGTGTCGGTTCAGAGCCATGTTTTCGCAGGTGGAGCCACGTTTGAGCGGGGCTCTGCTCGACGGTGCCGGGGCAGGCTACGGGCGCGCCACGGGCGCGGGGGCGCAGCCGAGGACGTGGGCCTTCACCAGCTCCGCGATCTGCGGATCCCGGCGCTTGAAGGCCTGCACCAGCTCCTCGTGCTCCTCGGCGTACGACTGCTGGACCGTGCCCAGCCAGCGGATGGACAGCGCCGTGAAGACCTCGATGCCGAGACCCTCCCAGGTGTGCAGCAGCACCGAGTTGGCCGCCGCGCGGACCAGTTCGCGGTGGAAGCCGACCGTGTGCCGGACCTGCGCGGTGCCGTCGGCGTCGCGGTCGGCCTCGTACAGGGCCAGGACGTGCGGCTCCAGGGCCGAGCAGTCCGCGGCCAGGCGGTCGGCCGCCAGCTCCGCCGCGATGGCCTCCAGTCCGGCCCGGACCGGGTAGCTCTCCTCCAGGTCGGCCGCGGTCAGATTGCGGACCCGGACGCCCTTGTTCGGCGCCGACTCGATCAGCCGCAGCGACTCCAGCTCGCGCAGGGCCTCGCGGACCGGGGTCTGGCTGACCTCCAGCTCGGTGGCGATACGGCGCTCCACGATGCGCTCGCCCGGCTGCCAGCGACCGCTCACGATTCCCTCCACGATGTGCTCGCGGATCTGTTCGCGCAGCGAGTGGACGACGGGCGCGGTCATGGAGGGCTCCTTAGGGAGGGCTGACGTTTAGACAATACGGCGGGTTCGCTTCGTCGGCGGGACGTGTGGGGGGCTTTTGCGCAGGTGAGACGAGGCTTACACGCAACGCGCGCCGACAAACACGAACACCCCGCCCGGAAAGCTCCGGACGGGGTGCCGTACTGCCCGATCAGGCCAGGAGGGTCACAGGCCCAGTTCGACCTCGAACTCGCCCGCCTCCAGGATCGCCTTGACGGCCGTCAGGTAACGGGCCGCGTCGGCGCCGTCCACCAGACGGTGGTCGTAGGAGAGGGTCAGGTAGGTCATGTCGCGGACGCCGATGACCGTGCCCTCCTCGGTCTCGATGACGGCCGGACGCTTGACCGTGGCACCGATGCCGAGGATCGCGACCTGGTTCGGCGGCACGATGATCGTGTCGAACAGCGCGCCGCGCGAGCCGGTGTTGGAGATGGTGAAGGTCGCGCCGGACAGCTCGTCCGGGGTGATCTTGTTGGCGCGGACCTTGCCGGCCAGGTCGGCCGTGGCCTTGGAGATACCGGCGATGTTGAGGTCACCGGCGCCCTTGATGACCGGGGTCATCAGGCCCTTCTCGGAGTCCACCGCGATACCGATGTTCTCGGTGTCGAAGTAGGTGATGGTGCCCTCGGCCTCGTTGATCCGGGCGTTGATGACCGGGTGGGCCTTCAGCGCCTGGGCGGCGGCCTTGACGAAGAACGGCATCGGGGAGAGCTTGACGCCCTCGCGGGCCGCGAACGAGTCCTTGGCCTGGGTGCGCAGGCGCATCAGGCGGGTCACGTCGACCTCGACGACCGAGGACAGCTGGGCCTGCTCGCGCAGCGCCTTGACCATGTTGTCGCCGATGACCTTGCGGATGCGGGTCATCTTGACGGTCTGGCCACGCAGGGGGGAGACCTCCAGCGCCGGGGCCTTCTTGGCGGCATGGCCTGCGGCAGTCACAGCGGCGGCGGCCACGGGGGCCGGGGCAGCGGCGGCGGCCTTCGCGGCCTCGGCGGCGGCGATGACGTCCTGCTTGCGGATACGGCCGCCGACGCCGGTGCCCTTGACGGCGCCCAGGTCGACACCGTTCTCGGCGGCGAGCTTGCGCACCAGCGGGGTGACGTACGCGCCCTCGTCCGTCGCCTGGGCGGCGGCCGGAGCGGGAGCGGCGGGGGCCGGGGCGACCGGAGCCGGAGCGGCCGGCGCGGGGGCCGGAGCGGCGGCGACCGGGGCGGGCGCCGGAGCCGGGGCC